>JAEWVC010000079.1 GCA_023459275.1 Bacillota bacterium
CGCCGTCCAAATATTAATCCCCGCGCCGCCCCGGGCGCATTTATTTTTTTAACTGTCTGCTCCAGTTTTACTGGGGGCTGTTCAAGACGGGCATTTTCATGCCGGTCCCTTTTGTTTTGAAGGGACCGGGGAGCCGGCAGACTGTGGATAGGCGGCCGCGCCCTGGGGCCGGCCTCTTCGTGTCTATACCGCCTCTTGCCGGTCCATTTTTTACGCCCATTCGGTTGCTCTGTGCTTTGCCAGGCACTCGCTGCAATAGACCGGCCTGTCGCCCCGGGGCTGAAAAGGAACCTGGCATTCTCTGCCGCAGTCTGCGCAGATTGCCGTATACATCACTTTGCCGTTCCCTCCCACGCCTCTTTCCGTTTTGCGTTTTGCACGGCATTCCTTGCAGCGGGTCGGTTCATTCTGAAACCCTTTTTCCGCGTAGAATTCCTGTTCACCGGCGGTAAACACAAATTCCCTGCCGCAATCCCTGCACACGAGCACCTTGTCCTGATACATACGCCATTTAATACCTTTCTTTTCGCGGAGTATTTAACGAAAACGCAAATCATTTGCATTTAATTGCATTATAGGATTGTGCAAGGCCAATGTCAATGCTTTATTCGGGATGCATTAAATTTTTACATGGCAAAGCTGCCTACCGTGTTAGGCCCCGCATGCCGTGATCCGGGAAGAAGGGCTTCAGCCCATGGGAGCGGGCAAGGCGCTTTCCGGCAAGTGGCTCAGGCCGGATGCCAGGGGACACACGGAGAGGGATGGCGTTTCCGCTGATTTACAGCGCAATCAAACCAATGCTTTCCCATAAGCGCTGCGGCCGGAGGAAATGCTGGGCACCGTCAGATCCGTCCGATCCATTCTTTGTGCGCGCCGTTTTTCAGGTATACGGGGATTACGGAAAGCGGGGCGTCCGCCTGTATCACCTGCCCGCCCGGATAGGTTTTTCCGCCGGCCAGTTCCGTCCAGGAAGCGCCCGCCGGCAGGTATACCGCCCGGCTGGACGCGCCTTTTTCGGTGACGGGGGCAACCAGCATATCCGGTCCGAACATATATTGGTCGGAAAGATCCCAGCAGGTGGGATCGCCCGGGAATTCGTAGAACATGGCCCGCATGGCCGGCGTGCCCTTTTCGTGGGCTTCCCGCATGATTTCCCGGATGTAGCCCCGCATGGTTTCCCTAAGACGCAGGAATTTGGCCATGATTTCATAGGCGGTACCGCCAAAGCTCCAAACCTCGTTGTCGCCGCCGGTGAACAGGGCGCTGCGGCCGTCCTTGCCATAAAGGGGTGTGGTGGGCCTGCGGTCGCCGTGCAGGCGCATTACCGGGCAGAAGGCGCCCCATTGGAACCAGCGGACGATCAGCTCCCGGAAGTCTTCGTCCTTTGGGTCCCCGCCGCCGAAGCCGCCGATGTCGGTTGTCCACCAGGGGATGCCGCAAAGGCCCATATGCAGCCCGGCTGTAATCTGGCGCCTGAGCGTGGGGAAATCGCTGTGGATGTCCCCGGACCAGACCAGGGCGCCGTAGCGCTGGCTGCCGGACCAGGCGCAGCGCACCAGGTTGATGATGTTCTTCTGCCCTTCCTTTTCCATGCCTTCGTAAAAAGCGCGGGAATAAAGCTGCGGGTACACGTTGCCGGCCTGCAGATTGGACCCGATGCGGTAACGGTAATTGTCAAAATCATAGGTGCCGTATTCCGGCTCCGCCTCGTCCAGCCAAAAGACGCGGACGCCGTTTTCATAGTAGTTTTTGCGGCATTTCTCCCACACGTATGCCCTGGCTTCGGGGTTTGTCGCGTCAAAGAACACGCTGTCGCCGCCAAACTGCATGCATACGTCCACGCCGTGCTCGGGTTTTACCAAAAGCCCCAGCTGCCTCATTTCCTCAAAATTTTCGCTTTGCTGGTCGATTTGCGGCCACACGGAAACCATCAGGGCGATCCCCATGGCGCTCAGCTCATCCGCCATGGCCTTGGGATCGGGAAAAAACTCCGGGTCAAACCGGTAATCCCCCATCTTGGGCCAGTGGAAGAAGTCGCACACGATCAGGTCGATGGGGATTTGGCGGCGCCTGTATTCCCTGGCCACGGAAAGAAGCTGTTCCTGGTTCCAGTAGCGCAGCTTGCACTGCCAAAAGCCCAGGCCGTACTCTGGCATCATGGGCACGGTGCCGGTGGCCTTGGCGTACGCTTCCTCGATCTGGGCCGGCGTATCCCCGGCGGTGATCCAGTAATCCATCTGCCTGGTGGAGACGGCATGCCACTCTGTTTTGTTCCTGGCGAAATTCGCCCTGCCGACGGCGGGGTTATGCCACAAAAAACCGTAGCCCCGGCTGGAGAGCACAAAGGGCACGCTGGCTTGGGAGTTGCGGTGGGCCAGCTCGAAAGAGCAGTATTTGATATCCCACTGGTCCTGCTGGTATTGGCCCATGCCGTACAGCTTCTCCTCATGGAAGCCCTCGAAAGTGACGGTGAGCTGGTGGTCGCCGCCCAAGATAGGCTTAAAGAACCGGGGAGTAACGTTCAGGGCGCCTCCGCCGTCGCATTCCCGCAGCAAAAGGTCACCCCGCTGGTTGTAAAAAGAGATCTGGCTTTTCATGCCCCAGTCAATATGCCGGATGACCGCCTTGATGTTTCCGTTGCGGATGGAGGCTTCCTTTTCCCCCAGCGCGATTTCCGCCTGGCATAAAGCGGGATCCAAAAGGGAATAGCGCGTGTCCTCCACATCGCGCATCATGGCGGAGCGCACCCGCAGGCTGTTTTCCCCCCAAGGCATGATCGCCAGCGTCTCCCCGTTGGCGCGCCAGATGAGCCGGTTATCCTCCCGGGTAAAAAGCTTAAGCATACGCATCCTCCTTATACCGTTTTTAGAAAAATAGGGCGGGAAGGGCCTTTATTGGGAAAAGCTCCTTCCCGCCTTTCCGGCGCGCCGCCCTCACAGCCAGGGCTTATGGGGGACGGAAGCGGCGTCGGGATAGATGCGGCAGTACATGAAATACCATTCCATGGGCCCGATACGGTAATAGGGCCTGAACCGCCGGGTGATGAAGGGCTGCTTCGCCGCGTGGCCGGGGAGCGTTTCAAAGGTGGCAAACTCATTGGGAACGGGCTTGATCCAATCCTCCGGGCGGTCCCTATCGCCGATGAGCAGCGTCATTTCATCGCAGGCCAGCACCACGGGGCCGTAGGCCAGCGCCACAATATTGCCGTTTGCCTTGTCCACCGGCGCAAAAGTAAGGGCGTAAGGAAACGCCATGCGCACCGTGTCCCCGTCCTGCCAGGTCCTGTCCAGGGTATACCATGTGCCGGGCACGGGAACGGCATCCTGCATGTGGGCATTCACATAGACGCGCGCTTTTTCATTGGCCCAGGCGGGGACCCGGAGCCGCATGGCAAAGGCGACCGGCTTTTCAACCTGTACGGTGAACTCCGCCTGCTGGTCCTCCGGGAAGCTGGCCGTGCTCCTGACCGACACCTGCTGCTGGAGGTGCTCAAACGTCACGGCGGAGGGAATGTATTGGCTGACATACAGCCCGCTCCCGTCCCGGTAATAGATCATATTGGCGTACTCGGCCACATCCTGGGGAAAGGTGCCGGTGCAGCACTGCCATACGTTGTTGCCGCCGTCCTGGGTCAGCCGCCTGTCCTCCACTGACTTCACTGCGCCGTTGATGAAGTAATTGGCGTAGTACATCACCTTTCCGCCTTCGGTGATGGGCAGCTGGCCCAGGGTGCCGTTCACCAGCAGCTTCTCGGCCCATGCGCCGTACCGGGCGCCGCCCGTGAGCTTTAAAAGATAATTGCACAATTTGAAGACCGCCCAGGCGCAGCAGGATACCTCGCAGCTCCCCCAGGTGTCGCTGCGCGCCACCGTGCCGCCCCAGAAACTTTTGTAGATGCCGCCCTCACCGCTGGGGTAATCCCAGGGGGACTTGAGCATATCCCCCAGGTACCCTTCCTTTTCGCCGTACAGCGTTTCCCCGGGGCCGTACCCGCCGGTGGCGTAGGTGTGGCATGCCATCAGGTTTTGGTAGGCCTTTTCAAGGACGGCCAGGTACTTTTCATCCTCTGTCACCATATAGGCCCTGGCGGCGCTGGACAGGCAGTTGACATGGCTGTAGGCGTGCCGGGGGCCGATGGAAAAATCATCCGCGGCGATCTTGTCCCACATGTAATGATACAGCCAGATATCAGCAAATTCCTTATACTGCGGGTCGCCGAAAAGCTGGTACGCCCTGTACAGGTTTTCGGGCAGGGTGTACCACTCAATTTGGCCTTTCATCCGGTCGTCCTGAACCCCGTCCCTTGGGATGGAGGGATCAAAATTGGCCTTGGCATGTTCCGTCAGCCGCCAGACATAAGCCCTGGTACGCTGGACATCCATAAACTCGTACATGTCCAGCAGGCCGCCGATGAATTTTTCGTACATGTAGGTGCCCTTGTCCAGCACGGCTTCGCACAGGTCCGCGCACTCGGTCCAGCCGTCAAACAGGGCGATGCACTTGTCGTAGATCCGCCTGTCCCCGGTGGCGCGGTACAGCTTGGCATAGGCGCCGAAATACTGGCCGATGGAAGGCCCCCAGCCGGGCATGCCGTCCGCCGTGGTAGGCAGGCCGGCCAGCAGCCTGTCCCCGTGAAGGATGTCCGCAAGGGACGGGTGCTGCAGATACAACGCCACTGTCTCTTCCCGCTGCTTTGCGTAGGGGCTTTCAAGCAGCGTGACTCCCTGGTAATCAAACCCCTGCAGCCTGTAGGCGATCATGGGATATTCATCCTTTCAGCGCGCCGATCATGACGCCCTTTTCAAAATATTTCTGGATAAACGGGTAAACCATCAAAATGGGCAGGGTGGAAACAATGATGACGCCGTATTTTACCTGGTCGGCATACCGCTGGGCATAGGAGAGCCCGGTCCCGCCCGTAGCCCCGGACAGGAACACCTGGTTGGAAAGCAGGATATCGCGCAGCACAATTTGCAGCGGCACCAGCGTTTTGTTGTTCAGATACAGCAAGGCATTGAAGAAATCATTCCAGTGGCCTACCATATAGTATAGCGTAACCACGGAAAGCACCGCCTTGGAAAGGGGAAGGACCACAAGGAAAAAATACTGGAAATGCGAGCTGCCGTCCAGGATGGAGGCCTCGTACAGCTCCGCCGGTATGCTGTTTTCAAAGAAGGTGCGCACGATGATTAAATTGAACACGTTCACGCAAAAGGGGATCATCATCACCAGGCGGTTGTTGATCAGGCCCATTTTATTGATGAGCATGTAGGTGGGCACCAGGCCGCCGTTAAAGAACATGGTGAACACGAACAGCGCGTTGATGACCCGGCGGGCCTTGAATTCCCTTCGGGACAGGGTGTAGGCGGCCGTAACGGTGGCCGCTATGTTGATGATGGTCCCGCCCGCCGTATAGATCAGCGTGTTCAGGTACCCCGTCCAGATGCGGGTATCCTCCAGGATCTTGCCGTAGCCATAGGTGCTGAACCCCATGGGGTACAGAAGCACCTTCCCCTGGTTCACCAGATCGCTGTCGCTGAAGGAGGCGATGATGATAAAGAACAGCGGATAGATGATGCTGAGGAAGACCAGCACGCTGAGTACCGTCACCAGGATATTGATCGCCCTGTCCACGCCCGATTCCCGAAGGCCGCTCCGTTTCACGCGGGCGACCGGTGTTTTTTGCAGCATTTGATTGGCCCTCCTTTCACCACAGGCTCACGTCGGTTACTTTTTTGGAGACCTGGTTCACAATCACCAGGAACACGAAATTTACCAGCGTGTTAAAAAGCCCGATGGCGGCGCCATAGCTGAATTGCGGGGCAACATTGGGTGCCGCCCTGACGCCGACATTGTACACATATGTGGTAATCACCTGGGAAACGCCCAGGTTCATTTGGTTCTGCATCAGGAAGGCCTTTTCAAAGCCTACGCTCAAAATGTTGCCGCAGTTCAAGATCAGCAGGATGACAATGGTGGGGATCAGCGTGGGGATGTCGATGTACCAGGTGATTTGCAGCCGGTTGGCGCCGTCGATGCGGCAGGCTTCATACAGTTGCGAATCCACGCTGGAAAGCGCCGCCAGGTAGATGATGGAATCCCAGCCGCAGTTTTGCCAGATGCCCGACAGTACGTACACCCACACGAAGGCTTTGGGCGAACCCATCAGATTCAGGTCTTTGGGCAGAAGGCCAGAGCCCTTCAGCACCATGGAAAGGATGCCGGTATTGGATAAAAACACCTGCAAAAGCGACACCAGAACCACCGTGGATATGAAGTGCGGCATGTAGGATACGGTTTGGAGCACCCGCTTTGCCCGCCTGCGGCGGATTTGGTTGAACAAAAGCGCAAGAAAAATAGGCGCGGGAAACCCCATGAGAATGGAAGTGCCCGCGACGGTAAACGTGTTGATAATGGTGGGGCCGAACATGTTGCTTAAAAAGTATTTGGTGAAATACTTCAGGCCCACGAACTTTCCGCCCGTGATCCCGGCCTTGAAGGAATATTCCCGGAAGGCAAGCTGGATGCCGTACATGGGGATGTAGTTGAAGATGAAGATCGCCGCGATGGCGGGCAGCACCAGCAGCCACAGCTGATAATCCCGCGTGAACGTGTTGAAAACCGTCTTCTTTCTGCGAAGATCCGTACCCCGTATGATTTTCTGCATGCGTGCGTCACCCCTTGCAGTATGCGTTTGCCGCCGGGCCGGAAAACCCGGCCCGGCGGCAAGGAAAGGGCAGCTTACTGACTATTGGTTGGCCAGCCAGGCATCATACGCGGCCTGCTTGATGGCCAGGTTCTCGCTAAGGCCGGAGGCGTTCAGGTTCTGCACATAGGCGTCCCATTCGGCCTCAATATCCTGCGCGCCGGTGATCCAGGCCACCATGGTGGGCTGGGCGACGCTGTTGATGTTGGCCTGGTTGATGCCCAGGGCGGACTGGTCGTCGATGGAATACTTCATGTAGCGCTCGGCGAACAGGTCCTTCTTCGGGTCGATCTTGGCCACATAGCCGTCATACACGGCGCGCTGGGCCAGGGTGTCCACCATGTCCTGGCCAAGGTGGATGACCATGTCGTCGGAGATGTAGATGGGGCCAAGGTCCGCAAAGGAGGAGGTCCACTTCCAGGTGCCCCAGTCCATGGCCGGGTCGGCGGGAGGCAGGATGGTGTAGGAGCCGTCCTCGTTCTTGGCGATGCACTTATCCACATCGTTCATGCCGCCCCAGAGGACCTGGATGCCTACTTCGGGGTTGTACAGCTTGTCGAGGAAGCGGATGGCGGCTTCCTTGTTCTTGGACAGGGCGCTGACCACGGCGCGGTTGCCGTCGTAGTTCAGGCCGATCTTGTCATACTCCACGCGCACGTCGCGGGGATCACCGGCGGAAACCTTCAAAGGCGCCAAAGTAATGTACTGGTCCGCCAGTTGGAGGCCCACGCGGTCGGTGATCTCCCAGCCCCAGGTGACGCCGACTTTGGCGGTATCCCCGCTGCCGCGGGCGATGGACTGGTACTTGGAGTAATCGTTGGAGAAGGCTTCGGGATCAATGAGGCCCTCGGCCCACAGGTCCTTGAGGAACAGCACCAGTTCCTTGTAGCGGGGGTCGGTGTAGGCGCACTTCACGGTGCTATCCTCGGCAAAGTAGCCGTCCTGGAAGAAGTCCACCAACTGGATGCCGGTGGAGCCCAGCAGCATCGTGGGGTGGTACTGGCCCACAAATTGGAGGAAATCAAAGGGGAATTCATCGGTGGTATCGCCGTTGCCGTTGGGGTCGCCGTCACGGAAGGCAATCAGCACGGCTTTCAGCTCCTCCCAGGTGGTGGGAACAGCCAGGCCCAGATTGTCCAGCCACGTCTTGTTGATGTACATGGAGGTGGCGACAGCGGGCCAGAACCGCTGATACTTGGGGGTTCCGTACATGCTGCCGTCGGCCAATGACGCCATGTCCCTGGCTTCCGGATGCGCGGCGAAGAAGGCGTACAGGTTGGGGGTTTTCTCCTGGCTGATCCAGGGGGTCAAATTTTCAAACAGGCCCTCATAGGTGGTGTAGTCGGCGTTGTTGGTGGCGTTGATCAGGATGTCGGGAATGTCGCCGGACGCAAACATGGTGGATTTGATCTGATCCCAGTCGGCGGAAATCTCCTGCCAGGTGATTTCAACGCCGGCTTCCTGCTCCACCTGCTTGAGCCACTCCATGGTGGAAAGCTCCTTGGTCAGGGGGTGTTTGGAAATCAGGCCGGTGAGCTTCACCGGCGCTTCCGCGGCGGCGGTCAGGGACAGCAGGGGCAGCAACAGGGAAACGGTCAGCAAGATAACAAGAATACGCTTTGCCTTCATGGTGCATCCCTCCATATGTATTTTTCGTTGGTTGGCACAGACAGCCTTCTGCGTTAAGTATCGCATACACAAACACAGCCTTGCAATGGAGATTTCAGCACAAACATGTACCGGAAGGCAAACTCAGCATTGTTCAATTCGTCCGGAAAAAATATGCGCGCGATGATGGAGACCGCTAACAATCTATGGATATCAACTATTATTACAGTTAATGAGGGATACATTTGGAGGTTATGTTTAAGCTTTTCCTGTAAGGGTAGGGGTTGAAACGGCTGCTTTGCTGTGCTACAATGAGATGCCGATAAATGAGAAAATGTATATTCGGGAATGCACATGTATAAAGTGGAAAGGGAGTGCTCCCATGCTGCTGGATATGTTGGATGTCAGCCTGAGCAGGGTGGTTACCCTGTGCGGCATGAACGTGTATCCAAATCCCGAGTACCATCCCGACAGGACCATGACAGAGCATGATCTGCTCTATATTTGCGAAGGGGAATGGACCATCGCGCAGGACGACCAAACCTACCTGCTGGAACCGGGGGACGCTATTTTTCTCCGCGCAGGAAGCCACCATTATTGTCCTGTGCAATGTGTGCCCAATACCCGCACCATGTTCGTCCACTTCAACCGCTTGTCCAGGGACCGGTATGACGCCGACCTCTCTTCCGAAGCATTGAAAAGCAGCGCGGAGGAAAATACCGCATGCATCACCACCGTAACCGCCTGCGGACAGTATCCGGAGGTTTCAAGGCTCCTGCGGCATATCATTGACGCTTTCTGGTCCGAACGGGACGACAAGCGCCGCCAGTCCTCCCTGATGATCAATCTGCTGCTGGGAGAATTGGCGTTCATTGCCAGAAGCAACCAGGCACAGGCGGACGAATGGATCGTGAAGACCCTGCGGCTTTTCCGCACAGAGCCGGCCAGAATGTTTCACCTGGAGGAGCTGGCGCAGATGATGAACCTCTCTGTCCGTTCGCTTTCCAGCCGGTTCAAGGAGATTACCGGCCAGACGGTCCACCAGTATCAAATGAATCTGAAACTTGAAATGGCCTATGCAGCCATACGGACCACAAACCGCACCATACAGGATATCGCGGCGGGCTACGGTTTTTACGACGCTTACCAGTTCAGCCGGCTGTTCAAAAAGAAATACGGGAAATCACCCAAGCACTTTAAAATGCGCGACCCATCGGTAAATCTGAACAGGCTGCAAATATAACAGGGATGCCGGATACACCAGGATGCAGGAGCCCATTGCGCCGGGCGGCCCGCATGAACGGTATGCCGGTTTCTTTCCCTTTTATTCCTTCAGCAGATCCTTGTACACGCCTGGAATGGAACCGGGGATCGCAACAGCGCCCACCGTCTTTTCATAAAAGCCGGTTGGGCCCGCCCCGCCGATGATGGCATAGGCATACCCCATATCCCGCATGCTGTGAAGGCAGGCAATCAGCAGACCCTTGCCAATGCCCAGGGAGCGCTGGCTTTCCAATACGCCCACCGGGCCGTAAAAATTCTTGTTGGTGGCCTCGTAACAGGAAAAGCCCACGATCTCCTTGTCCTTCACGGCAATGAAACAGCTTACCGGCTGCCGCGAAAAGCAGACCTCGCATTCGCTGGCCCAGTGCATGCCGAAATGTTCCTGCACCCACGCCGTGATGCGCCGCATATCCGGGACCATGGCCCGCTGGATGCTGATGCCGTTTTGGTTAAAATCGGCAATAAGCGTGTCGAGTTCAGGCAGCTTCAACAGTTGTACCAGCATATCAGGCATACGTTTCTTCCTTTCTTATGGCGCACCGCACTTGGTGTGTTTCCATCTACGCAGGCAGATGCCCTTCCTCCCCGCCAAGGCGGATGGGCAGGTCTCCCGATGCCTTGAGCCGGCCGGACAGCACATCCGCCGCCGCCTCCATGGCCTGGTTGATGAAGGTGAAAGCGCCAAGCACCGTCACCCTTGGGTCGATGACCGTCGCCTCGTAGGCAAAGCGGAGGGAAACGACAATCGCCGGGCGGAGCGCCGCCAGCGCGTTGATCAGGGCCAGATACCGGGGGAACTCGTTGGCGTTTTCACTGCCGATGATGACCACGTCAGATGCCTGGGCCAGGGAAGCCAATTCCTCCTGCTCCGCGCTGGAAGGCGCCAGGGATACCTTGCGGACGGTGGCGCTGGGAAACAAAAGGGCCATATGGTCGCCAAAGGTGTTGAATTCCTTGGTGTTCCCGTCCAGCATGCTCAGGCTTTCCAGAATCGGGGATACGATCAGCGCCTTTTGAAACCTGTTGTTCAATGGCACAAGCCCCAGCGGGTCCCGCAGCAGCGTGATGCTCTTTTGCATAACCCGCCGCACGATGGTTCCCTTCTCCAGGTCGTACAGGGTCTCCCTGTTTTCCCTGCAGGTTTTGATATGGGCTTTGAGCATAAGGATCCGCAGCACATGGCCGTTAAGCTCTTCCTCGGTGATCTTTCCCTTCAGCAAGGCGTTCATCAGCGCCTTCCAGGCCACCACCTGGTGGCGGATGGAGTTGTGGACGATGATATCCGTACCCGCCTTGAACGCCATCAGGGCGGCCTTGACAAAAGGATACTGCTCGGCCACGGCGCCATCGGAGATAACAACGCCGTCAAAGCCCAGCTTCTCCCGCAGCAGGCCGCGGATGATGCGGGCGGAAAGGCTTGCGGGGATGAGTTCTCCTTTGTCGTGCAGTTTTGGCAGGGCGATATGCCCCACCATGACGCTTTTTGCGCCCTCCCTGACCGCCTGGGCAAAGGGGTAGGCGTCCAGCCGGAGAAGCTCCTCCTCATCAAGGGTGTTGATGGGCAGCCCGTTTTTCATTACCGGATCGCCGTGCCCGGGAAAATGCTTGAAGGTGCAGCCGCAGCCGCCCTGTTCCACCCCCTTGGCAAAGGCGATGCCCAGCGCGGCGGTCCTGGCGGGGTCGTCGCTGAACGCCCGCACGCCGATGATGCGGTTCAGCGGCGACCGGCAAAGATCAAGCACCGGGCCCAAAAGCATGTTGAATCCCACGTCGCTCAGTTCGTTCCCCAGAATCTGGCCCATGAGCCTGATGTTCTGCACATCGTTGGCGGCCCCCAGGGAAAAGTTGCCCGGCATCTTCGTTACGCCAAAGGAGAACTGGGATGCGCTTCCGCCTTCCTCATCCACGGTGATCAGCGCTTCCGCGCCGCCGCTAACGCCGGTCATCTCCTCCTGAATATTGTCCGTCATGCTCCGCACCTGCCGGAGCGTTTGTATGTTCAGCCCAAAAAGGCTGGCGTTGCCGAAGCGGTA
The DNA here is from genome assembly GCA_023459275.1 of Bacillota bacterium. Lineage (GTDB taxonomy): Bacteria > Bacillota > Clostridia > Christensenellales > Aristaeellaceae > JAEWAH01. Next base: position 11,632 of record JAEWVC010000079.1, read on the forward strand.
GCCCCGCACGGCCTCCAAAAATTCGGTATCCACGCTGGTGGAGCTCAAACTGATGCAAAACAGCTGGCCCAGCTTTTGTTCCACGGTCATCCTGTTAAGCTGCCCGCGCACGGTTTCGGCGGTTTGCCCTTGCATTATACCGTCCTCCTTGGCTGGGCCGCGCCGCTTAACGCGTTTCGCAGCACCAGGCGGCTGGCGCCGTACAGCGGCGCGATAGCCCCTAATTGGGAAGCGATGATCTTGGGCTTGGGCTGGCCGGAGGCGAACAGCTTTTCCAGCTCCGCCTCAATGCGGGACCCGGCGGCCTCAAGAACCGAAAGGACCTGATGCTGCACCACCAGCAGCGACGGCCCGTATTGGCAGGCGGTATTGTATATGAGCACCGCAAGGCTTAGCGCATAGTCCTCCACCAGCTTGACGGCGGCGGCCTCCCCCGCCATCGCCAGGCGCAGCACGGTAAGGTACGGATATTCCACGCCCAAAATTTCCTGCGGGCGGAAAGGCGCGTCCGGATGCGCCAGGCGGTAGGAAAGCGCGCCGGTCGCCATGCTGTTCAGATTCACCTTGTCCTTCAGCGGCGTGGGCGGCCGGCTGCCGGTGCTCAGCGTATATCCGATATCCCCGGACTGGAAATGGCTGAAAAGCAGCTGGTCGCCAAACATTACGCCGATACGTACCTGGTAGGGCGTTACGGACAGGCAGGCCACGCAGGTATGGGTATCGGGATAGTGCATATGCCCTTCCGAAAGGCAGCAGAGGCTGACGGCCCCGGCCGCATACACGGAGATGGAAAGCGACGCCTGCAGGGCTTCGTATAGTTTCAGCAGGCTGTCCATGTCCTGGGGGGCATCGTCCCCCCTGATCACGCACAGGCCCAGCAGCCCCTGGGAAAGATAGCCGTCCAGGAACGATACCACACCGCCGTGCAGCCGCTTTACACCGCTTTCGGTGCATAGAAGGGCGGGCAGCAGCACCGTGGCGATGATTTCGTGATGCAGGTTGTGGATGGTGAGGCGGCTGTACGCGCCTTCCAGCAAAAGCGCGGCGCTGATCCCCGCGGTTGGGACAAGTTCCAAAAATACAGGCTTGCGCCCGCTAAGGGTAAGCGCCCGGCCGCATTCCCGGATCAGCCCCGCCTGCATCAGCTCATTGCTCAGCGCGGTGATGCTGGCGGGATTCATGGCGCACAACTGCGCCGCATCCGTCCGGGATAAACGTATCCAGCCCTCGATCTGCCTTAGAAAGAGGGCGGAATTGTCATGCTTGTTGGGCTTGGCCATGGTCAGGTATTCACTCAGAAGCATGCGCTTTCCTTCACCCATCCTTCCCTTTTGTGTATGGTTCCTTTTATTTGAAATCCGTTGTTTTCAAGTGTATCATACCCCTCGCGGCTTGTAAATAGCGGGGGAGAGACGACACGGAATACTTGAAAAATAAATTTAGACAAACAAATATATTATGGAGAAATCGACCGAAATAAACGGCGTACCGAAAAAACGGAAGGATATATCCATGATATCCTTGATAAAATCCGTATATAAAATTTTGAATCTAAATAAATTAATTCACTTTTTTAAGAAAAGCTGTTTACATGCAGCCAGAGATACGCTATAATGGGCCTATAAAACGCGGTGTGCCTCCATGCGGAAAGACCCAAAGCGAATGAACAATGGACGCGGTCCATTTTCAGAATACCCCAACAAAATAAAGGAGGATTCCGGGATGAAACTCACAAGCCTTAAGCGCCTTGCGGGACTTATGCTGTGCCTGATGCTCGTGCTGGGCACGCTCGCCCTGCCCGCCGCAGCCGAGGAAAAGACCTACGACTTTGGCGGCATCACCATCTCCCAGTGCAATTACTGGGGCAAGGACCTGACCCCCGGGCAAAACGATGAAACGGACCGCTTCATTGCCAGGGTTGCCGAACTGGAAGCGAAGTACAATGTCAAGTTTGAATACCGCAAGGGCCCCGAAGACTACTACGACAACATGGTGACGACCATCATGGCGGGAGAGCCCTACGGTGATCTGATGTTCGCCTTCCCCTGGGATTTCTCCAACTGGGTAAAGGCCGGCGCCGTGAAGGACATTACCGGCCTGGTGGATGAGCTGGGCCTTGATCTTTCCGGTTACAATCCCGCCTCCCTGGAAGAAGGCACCCTGGGCGGCAAGCTGTACGGCCTGAACAAGGAAAAGGCCGAGATCAACAGCATGATCGCTTTTAACAAGCGCCTGGTGGAAGAGGCCGGCCTGGAGAGCCCCTATGATCTGGTGGCCAGGGGCGAATGGAATTTTGATGCGCTGCAAAAGTACGCCAAAGCCCTGACCAAGTTTGATGCCAACGGCGTCAACACGCAATGGGGCCTGTCCTCCTTTGACGCACCCTGGCTGGCCATCACCATGATTTACGCCAACAACGGCGGCGTGGTGGACTACAGCGGGGAAACGCCGGTGTTCGCCATGGATGCACCCAATTCGCTGGAAGCGCTGAACCTGGCCGCCCAGATGGCCACCGTGGACAAATCCGTCTTTGTCACCCAGCTTGGCGCGGAATGGGATACGGCGGTCAAAATGTTCACCGGCGGCCAGATCGGCATGCTGCGGTCTGAACAGTGGATCATCGAGTGCTTCAATGCCTGGAACATGGAGGATGACTTCGGCCTGGTGCCCTTCCCCATGGGGCCGCAGGCCACCGGCTACATCGACGACATCTCCAGCCAGGCGGTGTATTTCATCCCCTCCAACGTGGATGACGAACACGCCAAGGCAGCCCTCCTTTTCTACAACGATCTGTATGAAGATCTCTATCCCGAGCTCTCCCAGGAAGAAAAGGCCGTCACCAAGTTCACCCGCTACTGCCGTGACGAGGAGTCCGTGCAGAATATGGCGAACATCTTCTACGGCGGCCTGACCAAGTCCACCGGCATCTACAAAGCCGGCGTCACCATGGAGAACGTGTCCGATATCATGTATGCCATCTACGCCGGCACCTCCACCCCCGCCGCCGTCATCGCAGAAAAGAAGCCGGCCATCCAGGCGGTCATCGACGGCCTCTACAAGAAATAGCGGTAATTAATTCCCCATCAGGCAGCGTGCTGCCTGATGGGGCGTGGAAACTCTCCCGGCGGGGTGAACGTGCAAACGGAGCCGTTTGCCGCTCACCCCGCGAATTTTATTCAGGGGAACGATGGACATGCGCAGGATCATCACGGTAGGTTTGCTGGCGGTTTTGTTCCTTGCGGGCGGCGCGCCAGCCAAGGCGGCGCAGACGGATTACGCGGATTACATCGCGAAGGCCTCCGCGGTGGATGCCGCCGCATCGGAGATTGTGTTGTTTGACGGGGGCGGCTTGACGCTTGCCCAGGGAGAAACGCGGTCTTTTCAGGTATATATTCCCAAGCCCGGGAAATATACCGTTTCCGTCACCTATACGGCTATGCCGGGCGCATCCGCGCCGGTGGAGGCGGAGCTTACGGTGGACGGGGAAATCCCCTTCCGCCAGGCCGGCGCGCTTCTTTTTTACCGCCTTTTTCAAAAGGTGCCCGGCTCCGTTTCAAGGGATGAACGGGGCAACGACCTGCGCCCCCTTTTGGAGGAAGCCGCCGTCCCCCAGCACACCGTGATCCGGGATGCCGGAGGATATACCGCCGGGCCGCTTTTGATCGCGTTGGATGCGGGCACCCGCCAAATCGCGCTGAAGGCCAAGCGGGGCGGCCTGATCCTTGACCGCGTCTCCCTGACGCCGCCGGAAACGGTGCCCCCTTACGCCCTGCCTGCCGGGGAGCCCGCCAAGACAACGATCCGCATCCAGGGGGAGGATGCGGCCTACCGGACCGATATGGCGCTTGTGCCCCTGTCGGACCGTGCGTCCGCGCTGACCGAGCCAAACCGCGGCGCCCTGATCAGCCTGAACATGATCGGCGGCACGGCCTTTGCAAAGCCCGGCAGCGCCGTCACCTGGGAAATGGATGTGCCGGAGGACGGCCTGTACGAGCTCCGCCTCCGGGCAAGGCAGAATTACTCCCACAGCTTTTACGCCATGCGCACGCTGTATGTGGACGGCGCCGTGCCGTTCAGCCAGGCCGAGGCGATCCCCTTTTACTATGGCGGCGGATATCAAATTGTTGTGCCGGGCGGGGATACGCCGTACCTGCTGGCTTTGTCCAAAGGGCACCACACCCTGACACTGGAGGCCACGCTGGGCAGCCAGGGGGAGCAGTTGATGCGCGCGCAAGCCGCGCTGACGGCACTGAACGGGCTGTACAACCGCATTTTGATGCTTACAGGCGCGGGGCCCGATCCGCTGCGGGACTACGGGCTGGAGAAAAAGATGCCGGATGTGATCGGGGAACTTGGGGAATGGGCAAAGCGGCTGAAAAGCCTCTCCGGTCAGCTGACGGCCGACAGCGCCACGGTTGGCGGCGACATGGTGGCGGTGGACCGGCTGATCCGCCAATTGGAACACTTCGCGGATGCCCCCTTTGAGATCCCTGAGCAATTCGAGAGCTTCAAGACAAATCTGTCCGCTTTGGGCGAATGGATACAGGCCGCCACCCAGCGGCCGCTGGATATTGATTACCTGGAGCTTGCCGTTCCAAACTCGCCTTTGCCCAGGGCGGAGGCCGGCTTTTTTGAAAGGGCCGCTTATCAGGCCCAGCTTTTTACCGATTCCTTTCAAACGGATTACGCCAGCTTTGGCGGGCAGGGGGAGAGCAGGAGCATCACCGTGTGGGTCACAAGCTCCAGGGACAGGGCGCAGCTGCTGTATGACCTGATCCGCACCGATTTTACGCCAAAGACGGGGATATCGGTGAACCTGCAGTTGGTGCAGGGCGATTTTGTTACGCCGCTTGTATCGGTAGGCAACGGACCGGATGTGCTGCTGGGCGCGGTCATGGCCGACCCGGTGAACTATGCGTCCCGCCACGCGGCCCTGGACCTGACTGCCTTCAGCGATTACCAGGAGGTAGCCTCGCGGTTCCTTCAGGAGGCATCGGTGCCCTTCACCTTGGAGGGCGGCGTGTACGCGCTACCGGAAACCCTGAGCTTTTCCATGATGTTCTACCGGAAGGACATCCTTGACAGCCTGGGCATACAGCCGCCGGATACCTGGGAGGATCTGATCCGCCTGATCCCGGCGCTCAGCCGCAGCAACATGCTTTTCCTTGTGGACGGGCGTGTGGGTACGGAGGTATACGGCTCCCTGACGGCCCTGAGCATGTTCCTATATCAAAACGGCGGCCGGGTATATACCGCGGACGGCACCGCATCCGCTCTGGACAGCGAGGAGGCCATCGCTTCCTTCCGCCAGTTCACACAGCTGTATACCCACTACGGCATGCCCTACGGCTTCAATACGGCGGCCAGGTTCCGCTCCGGCGAAGCGCCCATCGTGCTTTGCGACTACGGGCTGTTCAATACATTGATGGTCTCCGCCCCCGAAATCGCCGGGCTTTGGGCCATGGCTCCCGTTCCCGGCACAGCGCAGGAGGTGGGCCCGGTGGACAGGTCCGTGCGCGCCGTGGTCACCGGGGACATGATTCTTAGGGACTGCAAAGACAGGGAAGCGGCCTGGACATTTTTAAAATGGTGCACCCAAAAGGAAACGCAGGTCAGCTATTCGCGCCAGATGGAAAGCCTGCTGGGGTCCGCCGCCCGCTATCCAACCGCCAACCTGGATGCGCTTCGGGAGCTGAACTGGACGGATGAAGATTTGCAGGGGCTGACAAACCAAATGGCATTCGTCAAGGGGGTGCCGGAGGTGCCCGGCGGATACTACACCACCTGGCACGTGGAAAACGCATTCCGCGCCGTGGTGCTAAACAGCCAGGACGCCAGGGAATCGCTGCTGGACTATGTGAGGGTTATCAATGACGAGATCGTGGCAAAGCGGCAGGAGCTGGGCCTGAAAACAGGGAAGGAGGCGGGCGACGAATGACATCCCTGAAAAAAGTCCCCCTTCACAGGCAGATCCTGAAGTCGCGCATCTCTTATTTGATGCTTTTTCCCTATGCCGCCGTATTCCTCACGTTTACGGTGTTCCCGGTGGCCCTGTCCATATACAACAGCCTGACCTACAACAATTTCTTTGACCCGGTAAGGTTTGTGGGGCTTGACAACTATACCAGGCTTTTCACCAGCGATGCGGTATTCCTGATCGCGCTTCGCAACACGTTCCTCCTGGCGGCCATTACCGGGCCGGTGGGCTATGCCCTGTCCTTCCTGCTGGCATGGCTTTTAAACCAGCTGTCCAGGGGGATGCGCTCCCTGTTTACACTGCTCTTCTACGCGCCCACCATGACGGCTTCCATCTATACGGTGTGGACGATGCTCTTTTCCAATGACGAGTACGGCTACATCAACGGGCTGCTGCTGCGCCTGGGGCTGATCCGGGAATCCGTGCAATGGCTGGCGGATACAAGGTATATGATGCCCGTGGTGATCATCTGCGTGCTGTGGACCAGCATGGGCGCGGGGTTCCTTTCCTTTGTGGCCGGCCTGACCAGCATGGATAAGCAGTATTACGAGGCCGGCGCGGTGGACGGCGTGCGCAACCGCTGGCAGGAGCTGTGGTACATCACCCTGCCGTTGATGCGTCCGCAATTGATGTTCGGCGCCATCATGTCCATTACCGCCTCCTTTGCCATACACGATGTCACCATTGCGCTGATGGGCTTCCCCTCCACGGATTATGCGGTGCATACGGTGGTGAACCATCTGTATGATTACGGCTATCTGCGCTTCCAGCTGGGGTACGCCTCCGCCATCTCCACGCTGCTGTTCCTGTGCATGCTGGGGTCTAACAAGCTGGTGGGCAGGCTTCTTCGAAAGGTGGGGCAGTGATATGCAGGCAAAAAAAAGGCAAAGCGGCCTCCCCTTTTCCCGCAGGGTCCGCCATGGGCTGCACAGGCTTCTGCACGTGCCCGGGAACCGCTCCCTTTGGGGGAGCCTGCTGGGCATCGCTTTCCTTGCGCTGATGGGCGCGTTCGTGGCGCTTCCGCTCTTATATGTCATCTCCAACGCCTTCAAGCCCCTGGATGAATACTTTCTCTTCCCGCCCAGGTTCTTTGTGCAAAACCCCACGCTGCAAAACTTTTCAGACCTTGCGGCGCTGATGCAAAACAGCTGGGTGCCCTTTACCCGCTACGCCTTCAATACCGTGTTCATGACGTTTTCCGGCACCCTGCTGCACATCCTGTTCGCCTCCATGGCGGCCTTCGTGCTGGAAAAGCATGTGTTTCCGGGCCGCAAAGCGTTTTTTACGCTGGTCACCACCACCCTCATGTTTTCCCCCGTGGTAATGTGGGTGCCCAACATGCTCATCATGAGCCGCCTTGGGCTGATGGATACCTATTGGGCCCTGATCCTGCCCGTGACCGGCATGCCGCTGGGCCTGTTTTTGATGAAGCAGTTCATGAGCGTCGTGCCCGATACGCTGCTGGAGGCGGCCCGCATCGACGGCATGAAGGAAGGCAGGCTGTTTTTTACCATTGTCATGCCCATTGTGCGCCCGGCCTGGATGACGCTGATGATCCTGTGCATCAAAGACCTGTGGAACGCTACCGGCGCGTTTTTCATCCGCAGCGAGCAGCTAAAAACGCTGCCCTACGCCATGAACAACATCCTTTTTGCCAACGGCGGCGGCGCAGCCCGGGCGGGGGCCGGATCGGCGGTCGGCCTTGTGCTCATCAGCGTGCCGGTCCTTATCTTTTTCTTCGCGCAGCGAAGCATCATCGAAACCATGGCCACCTCGGGCATCAAGGAATGAAAGGGGGAACGCCTGTGGTCAAACGGAAAGCCTTTGCGGTTTTGCTCGCCGCCTGCGCGCTCCTCCTGCCGGCGGGAGGGCTGGCCGCGCCGCTGGGGCACCAAAGCTACACCTACAACGAGTATGGCGAATCGGCGCCGGGGCCCGACCCCTTTGGCATCCTTGCCTATCTGGACGGGGAAACCCTGGGCTGCGGGGCCTTTAGGGACTTGAGCGACCTGTGCTTCGGGCCGGAAAACAGGCTTTACCTGGCCGATTCCGGAAACAACCGCATCGTGGTGCTGGACGGCTCCTTCTCCCTGGCGGAAGTGATCGGCGGCGTTCTAATAAACGGCGCGCTTTCCCCTTTCAGGCAGCCCAGCGGCGTATTCGCGGCGGCGGACGGCACGCTGTATGTGGCCGACACCATGAATGCCAGGGTGGTCCAAATGGACGGCGCGGGAAACCTGCTCATGGAATTCGGCGTCCCCCAAAGCGACCTGATCGCCGCCGATTTCAATTACCGGCCCCTTAGGGTCTGCGTGGACGAAAGCGGGCGGCTATATGTGGTGGCGGCCTCGGTAAACGACGGCATCCTGCTGATGAACCCCGCCGGCACCTTTGAAGGCTTTCTCGCGGCCGCCAGGGTAAACCCCGACCCCATCCGCATGCTGTGGAAACGGATCGCCACCAGGGAGCAGCGCAGCCGCATGGAGGACTTTGTGCCGGTGGAGTACAACAGCGTGGAGCTGGACGCGGAAGGGTTTATTTATGCCACTACCGCCGCTGTGGATGAAAAAGTGGTCATCGCCGAGGTGGAGGCAGGCCAGGGCACGGAGGAAGGCGCGGTGGTGCGGCGGCTGAATATGCTGGGCCAGGATATCCTGCGCCGGACCGGCTATTTCCCGCAAGTGGGGGACGTGGAAGACCTGCGGGATACGCAGCCGTTTTTCAAGGGCGTTTCCCAGATCATGGATGTGGCGGCGGGGGAGGACGGCTGCTACTACCTGCTGGACAACAACCGCAAGCGCGTATTTGCCTACGACCAGGACGGCTACATGCTATTTGCCTTTTCAGGGCCGGGGCAGGCGCAGGGCGGCTTTCATACGCCCTCGGCCCTGGCGGTCCGTGGAAATATACTGGCCGTGGCGGACAGGGGTGCGGGCGTTGTGACGGTCTTTGAGCGCACCGCCTACGGGGAAGCGGTCTATCGCGCCATCGCGGCGTACGCCGGCGGCGAATACGGCGCTTCCGAAGCGGCCTGGTCGCAGGTGCTTGCGTTCAACGCCAATATGGATATGGCCTATGCCGGCATGGGCAAGGCCGCTTACCGCGCCGGCGAATACCAAAAAGCCATGGCCTACTTTGAAACAGCCAACTTGAAGGAATGGTACGGAAAAGCCTTTGAGGAATACCGCAAGGCGGTCCTGAAAGTCTGGTTCGGGCCGGTTGTACTGATACTGACCGGGCTGATATTGTCCGCCGGGATCGCAAAACGCCTGCGCCGAAAAAGGAGGGATGCTTCATGAGGGCCCAATGGAAAAGCGCCTTCACCGTAATGGTGCGCCCCTTCTACGGGTTTGGCGAGCTGAAGTATGAGGGCAAGGGCAGCATGGCCGCGGCCTGGGCGCTGCTCCTTCTCGCCGCGGCCGCAAGGCTGGTCAGGATCCTGTATACCGGGCCGGCCTTTTCCTCCTTCAACCCAAGAACCTTCAACCTGCTTCGGGAGCTGGCCGGCATGGCGCTGCCCTTCTTTCTGTTTGTGCTGGGCAACTGGGCGGTATCCACCATATTGGACGGGGAAGGGTCCATGCGCGAGATTTTCAAGGCCTGCTGCTACGCGCTGCTGCCCTATCTCCTTTCCGTGCTCCTGGCCGCCGTGCTGAGCCATGCGCTGACGCCCAAGGAAAACTTTCTTATCGCCACGCTGGAAGGGGCGGGGACCGCCTGGTCGCTGTTCCTTCTGTTCGCCGGCCTCGCGGTGATGCACCAGTACACCGCGGGCAAGACCGTGGCCATTTTGCTGCTCACGCTTGTCTTTATGGCGCTGACGCTGTTTGTGATCATTTTGCTTGCCAGCATCGCCGACCAATTGATTTCGTACGTCCTGAGCCTGGTAAGCGAAATCAAGCTGAGGATGTAGCGTATGAAAAGATGGCTGTTATCTGCATTGCTGGTACTCGCCCTTCTGCTGGTGTCCGGCTGCGGCGCAAAGGAGGCTGCCTTCGCGCCCTTTACGGAAGATATGCTGGCGGGATATCCCGCCGGGGGAAACAAAACGCTGCGGGGCGGAACGGGCCTTGAGGGCTTTGAGCCCGTTGCGCAGAACGCTTCCCTGCGGCTGTATTACAATCCGGCCACCGCGGAAACCGCGGTGGAGGACAGCGTATCCGGCGTTTTGTTTAGGTCCAACCCGGAGGGCTTCGCGGCCGGGCCCGCGGGCTCCCAGCTTTTGCTTACCGTGTACACCCGGCAGGGGGTGCGCCTTTCCTGGGACAGCTGCAGCCAATCCGCAGCCTTTTCCCAGTTCAAAGGAGAGCCTGTTCCGGACGGCCTGGAGGTGACCTACGTTTTTGGCAAGACGGAGGTTGTTTACGCCGTCCCCGGCGCGGTGAAGGTGGATACCTTCGAACAATCCATCCTGCCCATGCTTCAGGGCACCAGCGGGGCCACCTTTGTAAAGCTTCTGTATTCAAAGGTCTCCCTGGCCTCCATCACCAGCCCGCAGCAAAGGCAAACCCTGCTGGAGCGCTTTCCAAGCCTTCAAGACATGGACCTGTATGTCCTCAAGAACAACGCTTCCAGGCTGGAAATGGAAAAGGCCGAAAAGGCGCTTGTAGGCGCCGGCTACACCATGGAACAGGCGCTGAAGGATGAGACTGAGGCGGGCTATTCGGCGCCATCCGCAGAGCAGATACACGTGCTTGCAAAGCTCCGGTACACGCTGACGGACACAGGCCTTCTTGTCGCGGTCCCGGCGAACGAGATCGCCGTGGGGGGCGGCGCCAGCGTTACCGATGTGACGGTTTTGCCCTATTTCGGCTCCCCCGGCGCAAAAAGGGAAGGCTTTGCGCTGGTGCCGGACGGCACGGGGGCGCTGGTGGACTTTTCCACCCCAAGGGATGACCGGTATCCCGCCTTTGATATAAGGGTATACGGCAGGGACTACGCCAACCTGCTCACCGACAGCGCCTGGAAAGGGAATCAAACCTACCTGCCCGTGTTCGGCATAAACCAGGGGACCGGCGCGCTGACCGGCGTCATCACCGGCGGGGCCAGCTATGCCAGCATCCTGGCCGATGCGCCGCGCACAACGGGCGGCTACGGTTCCTGTGCCGCCAAATTCCTCCTGCAGGAGAGCGTCTACTACTCCCTGGACGCCAAACCGGAAAACAGGGTGATGGTCTTCCAGCCCAAGGCCAATCAGGAGGATCTTTCCATCGCCTACCGGTTCCTGCCCGGCGGAAATGTATCCTACAGCGAAATGGCCATAGCCATCCGGGAGGAGCTTGTCAGGGAAGGCGTCCTGCCGGAAAGCATGCAGGGGAAGGATTCGGGGCTGCCCCTGGTGCTGAAAACCGTGGGCGCCATGGATGTAACGGAACTGGTCATGGGCGTGCCGGTGAATGTGGTCCGGCCCCTTTCCACCTTTGAGCAGATGGGAACGATGGCCGAGGCCATGAAGGAAGCCTCCGGCGCGCAATCCCTTTCCCTGGTGGTGGCTGGCGCGAATGCGGGCGGCCTGCGGACCGTAAGGGATACGCGCTTTGCCCCGGAGGGAAAGCTGGGCGGTACAACAGGCTTTGCCGCCCTTATGGGCAACATGCGGGAGCAGGATATTTCGCTGTCGGTGCTGCTAAACGGCCAGGAGGTATCCAAAGACAAATGGCTGGACGGCTTCCGGGCCTCCCGCGATACGGCCCGCCTTTTGACTTCGGCCATCGCCTACAAGCCGGAATATACCCTTTCCACCATGTATGAGGATACCAAGGGCCTTTCCGCCTATCTGATGAACCTGTCCGCCATTCAAAAAACAGTACCTTCCTTTATTGAAAGCGCGAAGGAGAAAAATGTCTCCGCCTTTTCCCTGGCAACGCTCGGGCGCGACCTGTACAGCGACCAGAACCGCAATGCTTTCGTCTCCAGGGAAAAGATGAAAAGCGCCCTGGCGGAATTGATCGGCAGCGAAGCGCGGTCCAATGCATCCTTCCTGGCGGAGGGGGCCAACAGCTATCTTCTGCCCTACCTTACCCTGGTCTACGATTTGCCGGTTTATGCCTCGCCCCATCCTTTAATCAGCCGGGAAGTGCCGCTTTTGCAGATGGTTTTATCCGGCCACGTAGCCTATGCCGCCACGGATGTGAGCTATGCGCCCGACCCGGAAACCTATCTGCTCAAGCTGATAGAAACAGGCTCCGGGCTGTACATGCAGGCGTACAGGGAAAGCGGCAGCGCGGTAAAATACACGGACTTTGACGCTTTGTACGCTTCCTCCTTCGGCACGGCTTACGGGAAGGCGGCGCAGATCTACAAGGCGGCGTCGGCGGTGCTGGCGCCCGTGTACGGCCTGGAAATCGTCTGCCATGAACGCCGGGGCGATATCGCGCGCACGGGGTACGCGGGCGGGGGCGCGGTCTATGTGAACTACGGCGCGGAGGATGCGCAGGTCGCATGGGACGGGGAAACCTTCCCGCTGCCCGCGAGAAGCGCCTTGTACCGGAAGGAGGCTTTCGCATGCGCGGCGGAAAATTGACGGCCCGCAGGAACAGGGCCGGGTACTTTTACGTGGCTCCCTTTTTGGTAGGCTTCGCGCTTTTCATGCTGCTGCCCATTGTTCAGTCCGTGGTGTTCAGCGTCAACGAGGTCAAGCTGCAAAGCGGCGGCTATACCCTGACGCCAGTGGGCCTGTACAACTATATCAAAGCCTTCACCATCGACCCGGAATACAGGGTGATCCTCTTTGGCTCCCTGAGCCAGATGCTCATCGACCTGCCCTTCATCCTGGTGTTCAGCCTGTTTTCAGCCATCCTGCTGGCCCAGCAGTTCCGGGGCCGGACGCTGGCCAGGGTGCTATTTTTCCTGCCGGTGATTGTTTCCACCGGCGTCATCGCCACGATGGAAAACACCAACATCGTATACGCCATGATGATGAACCGCAGCGTGGCATCGGCCTCCGACGGGCTGAAGGAGCGTACCACCGCCATGGCTTTCGTGCTGAATCTGCTGGGCAGCAATCTGCCGGGGTTCCTGATTTCCTTCCTTTCCAATGTCATCGCCAGGCTCTACGATATCATCACCGCCTCAGGGCTTCAAATTCTGATCTTTCTGTCGGGCCTGCACACCATTTCCCCGGCGCTGTATGAAGCCAGCAATATGGAAGGGGCAACCGCCTGGGAAAATTTCTGGAAGATCACTTTCCCCATGCTTGGCCCGTATATCCTTTTGAACCTTGTCTATACCATCATCGATTCGCTGACCAATATGCGCAACCAGGTGGTTAGCCTTATCAGGGGATATGTCGTCTCCTTCTCCGATTTCGGGTACGGCCTTGCCATCTCCTGGATTTATTTTCTGATCCTGCTTATTCTTCTGGCGCTGGTGCTTCTGACGGTGGGAAGGAAGGTGTTTTACCATGAATAGGGCAGGCGCGGCAAGGCGGCTCCCCAGCAAGGCCAGGGTCAGGCGCAAAGCCGTGCGTGCGTTCATCTGGCTTGGCCGCACGGCCTTTGTACTGGGGATCTGCTTCCTGATCCTTTACCCGCTTTTGACCAAGCTCTCCATGTCCTTCATGGAGCAGGTGGACATGTACGACAGGACCGTAAAAAGCATCCCCAAGCACTTTACATGGCTGAACTATCCCGAAGCCATGGAGCTGATGAGCTACGGACGGGCGTTTTTATCCACCTTCGGCATCTGTTTCCTGAGCGCCGTATGCCAGGCCTTTGCCTGCGTAATGACGGGGTACGGGTTTGCCAGGTTCCGGTTCAGGCTCAGAGGCCCGCTTTTTGTGCTGGTGATCGTGATGATGGTTATTCCGCCCCAGATCATACTGACGCCGCTGTATTTGAACTTTCAGAATTTTGATCCCCTGGGGATCATCTCCAAGTTCAACGGCGGCAAAGGGCTGCGCCTGATCGAAAGCGTGATCCCCTTCCTTTTGATCTCCCTGACCGCCACCGGCCCCAGGAACGGGCTGTATATTTTCCTGGCGAGGCAGTTCTTCAGGGGGTTCCCGGGGGCTATCGACGAGGCCGCCACCATTGACGGCGCCACCCACAGGCGCGTGTTCTTCTCCATTATGCTGCCCGCGGCCATCCCCATTTTTGCGACCATCTTCCTGTTCGCTTTCGTATGGCTGTGGAATGACAACATGTATGCGTTCCTTTTCTACTCAAAGCTCCCAACCATCGCCAAGGCGCTGCTGTCCATGGACCTGCAATTTTCCCAGATCCATGTGAACATGTCGGCGGGGGCCAGTGACATCGGATACTTTGCCATCATGAAGTCAACCGGTGTGCTGCTGGCCATCCTGCCGCTGCTTATCATGTACGCGTTTTTGCAGAAGGTTTTCATCCGCAGCATTGAAAGGACGGGCATGGTGGGATGAAAACGCGGGGATGCCGGTTTTTCCTACTGGTTTTTTTGATTTTATGCATTACGGCAGGAGGCTTTGGCGCTATGGCGGACAGCTTGACAAAGGAATTTGCTCCCGATTCCCTGGGCACGTGGATGTGGGATGTGACCGATATCCTGTTCCCCGAAAAATCCATCGGCTTTTTGACCTCGCACCATGTGACGGAGGTGTATTTGAGCTATTCCAGGGCAATGCCCAAGGCCAGATACAGGGCGTTTGTCAAAGCATGCAATGAAAAGGGCATACGCGTCGCGCTGATCGGGGCGGAGGCGGACTGGGCGCTGCCCTCCGGGCAGAAGGGGTTTGAGACCTACATCAAGTGGCTTGCGGACTACCAGGCGGGCTGCGAATCCCCCCTGGAGAAATTCTACGGCATGCATATGGATGTGGAGCCGCATCAGCTTCCGGAGTGGCTCACAGACCAGGCGGAGGTCATATCCGGCTATGTGGCCTTCCTTCAAAGGGCCAGGGAAGCCTGCGACAGCCTGGACTGCTCCCTGGAGGCGGATATCCCCTTCTGGTTCGACGGGTTCACCACCGACTGGAAGGGACAGGATGTGCTTCTTTGCGAGGCGGTGATGCACCTGTGCGACACCACGCTGCTGATGAGCTACCGGGATAACGCCGCGGCGATCCTCGCCTGCGGCGAAACGGAGCTGCCCCTTGCCAAAGCCCTTGGGAAGAAGCTGGTCCTGGCGGTGGAGACGGGAAAGATTTATGAATCCGTCAACATCACCTTCCACCATCTGGGCACGGAAGCCCTTTACCGGGAGCTGAACGCGCTGTATGGGATGGTTGCCGCCCTAAAGGATGCGGGGGAAGTGGGGTATGCCATCCATTATTTCGGGTCATGGAAGAACCTGCCCGAAAAGGGCCATCCCAAGGGGCCGGATTATCCCTACAACGATTGAAGCTTTGCATGAAGCGATAAAGGAGAGAACCGCATGGCACTTCATATGACCGACCATCATTTTCAATCCGTGCTCCAGCCGGCCATCCTGGAAATATGGCCTATGCTGGAAAAGCATCTTCAGGGCATTGATATTCTTCTGTATCCGGGGGAGGAAGGATTCAGCGTGCGGCTTGAGCGCGGCGAAGCCATTTTGCTGGCCGCGGGCAAGCCGGAGGCGTTGCGGGCGCTGTGCGCCCTGGCCGCCGCTGTCCAAAATGGCAAAAGCGCCTATTCTCTGGAACAGCAGACGCCTTTTCTCACAAGGGGCGTGATGTACGACTGCTCCCGCAATTCGGTGCCCACGGTGGAAACCATCAAGCTTCTTCTCAGGCGTATGGCGCTGATGGGGCTGAACGCGCTGATGCTCTACACCGAAGATACGTATGAGGTGCCGCAGACGCCCGCCATGGGCCATTACAGGGGCCGGTACAGCAAAGACGAGATCAAAGAGATCGATGATTATGCCGACCTTTTTGGCATCGAGATCATTCCCTGCATACAGACGGTGGCGCATCTGGAACGGCTTTTGCGCTGGCCCGCCATGGCCTGCGTACGGGATGACCCCTCCACATTGTATGTGGGCAAGGAGGAAACCTATCGGCTGATACGAAACATGATCCTTAATGCCAGCGCGCCGGTGCGCAGCCGCCGCATTCACCTGGGGCTGGACGAGGCCCACGGGCTGGGGCTGGGGCGCAGGCTGGACGAGGAAGGCTATCATGACAAAATCAGCCTGATGACCGAGCATTTAAAGCGCGTGGAAGCCATCTGCCGCGAGCTGGGCATCCGCCCCATGATGTGGGGGGACATGCTGTTCCGCATGCACATTCCGGGCAACGGCTATTACGATGACAGCGTTTGCCTGCCCGCGAAGATGGCGGACGTTATCCCAGCCGGCATTCAGGTATTTTACTGGGACTATTACCACAACGGCCAGGCCTTTTACGACCTGTATATCAGGGAGCATCAAAAGCTTGGCATGCAGCCGCTTTTCGCAGGCGGGGTATGCTCCTGGCTGGGCATGCAGCCCAACCTGATCAAATCCAAGGCAAGCATCCGGGCCGGGATGGCTGCCTGCCGGGAGGCCGGCCTTACGGAAGCCTTCACCACCGTATGGCGGGACGACGGCGGGGAGGGGCTGCCGGGTTCCGTGATCCCGGGCATCCAGCTTTTTGCCGAGGAATGCTGGGAGGCGCGCCAGGACAGGTGCGACAGCATGTTTGAAAGCCAGGTGGCCGTTTCGTCCGGCATGGGCGCCTGTAAGGCGCATGCGCTGGGCAGCTTTGATGAGTTGAAGGAAGGGCTGTCGCTGACCGGCCTGGAGCCGCCCAATCCCCACAAATACCTTCTGTGGCAGGACCCGATGCTCGGCCAGTTCGACTGTGAGGCCGCCACCGGCAATTACGGCGCCTACTACAGAAAAAAGGCCGCGGAGCTTGAGGACATGGACGGCTGCGCGCCGGAAGCCGCCGATGCGCTGCTCCTGGCCAAAGCCCTGGCGGAGGTACTGCGCTTCAAGGCGGATCTTGGCGTCCGGCTGAAGAGCGCATACGACAAAGGAGACAAAAAAGCGCTTTCTGCGATCGCGGAAGAGATTGAAACGGATATCCTGCCGGCCCTGCATAGGCTGCACGCGCTCCACCGCGACCTTTGGATGAAATGGTATAAGCCTTTCGGCTGGGAGGTACAGGATATACGCTACGGCGGGCTTCAATCCAGGCTTGCCACAACGGTGTCGCGGCTGCGTTCCTATCTGGAAGGCAGGCTTGCAGCGCTGGAGGAGCTTGGCCATCCCCGGCTGACCTTTGAAGGCGTTCCCCCCACGGGCAAGGAATCGCTGCCCAGCTACAATGTCTATCAGAGCATCGCCACGGTCTCGATCCTATAATCAACGTGAGCCGGAGGAAGAAACGTATGGCTACTTGGACATCCGCCCTGGACGGCCTGAGCCGCCTTTCCCATGCGGTCACGCGCTCTGTTTCCCCGGAGAACAGATCAGGGGGCAAGGGGCAGGGCGCAAAAACGGAGCCGTCCCAGGGCACCGCCGGCCGCGCGGCCAGGGAGCTGGGCCGGGGCTGGAAGGTGAACCCGTTTTTGTGCATCCCTGCCGGGGCCACGGAGGTTTTGGCGGACATGGAAGGCCCCGGCTCCATCCGCCACATCTGGCTTACGCCAACAGGATACTTACGCCATCAGATCCTGCGCATCTACTGGGATGATTCACAAATCCCCTCCGTGGAGTGCCCGCTGGGCGATTTTTTTGCCTGCGGCTGGGGCGTATACGCGCCGCTGTCTTCCCTTGCGGTCTGCGTAAATCCCGGCAGCGCCTTCAACTGCTATTGGACGATGCCTTTTCAAAAGCGCTGCAGGATCACCCTGGAAAACCTGACCCCGGAAGAGGTCACCGTCTATTATCAGATCACCTATCTCCTGGAGGAGATTCCCGAAGATGCCGCTTACTTCCACGCCCAGTTCCGGCTTTCGCGCCCCCTGCCCGCAGGGCAGGTACACACGCTGCTGGACGGCGTGCGGGGCAAAGGGCAGTATGCGGGCACCTACATGGCCTGGGGCAGCCATTATAGCGGCTGGTGGGGCGAAGGAGAAATAAAGTTTTACCTGGACGGGGACAGGGAATTCCCCACCATCTGCGGCACAGGGACAGAGGATTACTTCTGTGGCTCGTATAATTTTGAAAACAAAGCCGTCCACCAGTATGAGACCTTCACCACGCCCTACAGCGGCCTGAGCCAGGTGATACGCCCCGATGGCCTGTATGCCTCCCAGATGCGCTTTGGCATGTACCGCTGGCACATTGCCGACCCTATCTATTTTGAGGAGGATATAAAAGTTACCATCCAGGCGCTTGCCTTCCACAGGGACGGGCGCTACCTGCCGCTTGCGGACGATATCGCCTCCGTTGCCTATTGGTACCAGGACAGGCCCGCCGAAAAGGTTTATCCGCTGCCGGGGAAGGACGCGCTGGAAACCGATTGACACATAAAAGCTGCCTTGCCGATTTTATGCAACCGGCAAGGCAGCTCAGGCCGTCAAAATTGTGCCTATTTTGACGGCGGCCCAGAGAAAGTGAAATTTCACTTTCTCTGGTTTGCACTTTTCACCTGCGGCCTATGGCCGCGGACGGTGAAAAGCGTAAGGAATGCTTGCTTCGCAAGCGCCCCGCGCGCCCGGCAAAGCCGGGCGACACGATTTCAATTGAAGGGGCTCCGCCCCTTCAATGCATCCCCGAAAATTGGTCTGACTTTGTTGATGGTCTGAACTGCCTTGCCGGGGGAATGCAACCGGCAAGGCAGCTTTTATTTATGTTCAGGGGCGAATGAATTTCATGGTCCGCTCCGCCAGCATATCCACATCCACCGCCTGGTAATCCTGTATGGAGGTGGCAACCTTCCCGCCAAAGGGCGTATACCACTCCTCCCGTATATTGCTGTACCCCGTCATCATCCCCAGGACCGACCCCACCGTCGCGCCGTTGCAATCGGTATCGAAAGCGGCTTCCACCGCAAGGCACATGCTCTTTCCCAGGTCGCCTTTCCCGCAGAGCAGCGCCATGGTCACGATCATGGCATTGGAATTGGTATAGCACCAGTCAAAGCTGTTGTGGTCGTCAAACAGGCGGTGGATGTTCCCAACCATCTCCTTGGCGGTAAGGCCCTGGTCATCCCAGGCCAGCACCTGTTTGACGTCCGCCTGAAGCCGGGAAGCCTCGGGGATTTCAAGGAGGCCGGCCAGGATCACCTGGCGCACATCCTTAACACAGGCGGCGGCCGCCAGCATGGCCGCGATATACATTTCCCCGTAGATGCCGTTTTTCACATGGGAGATGCTCGCGTCCCGCCAGGCCATGCGGGCCGCCTCCTTTGGGTTGCCGGGATTGATGTACCCAAAGAAGTCGCCCCGGATCTGGGCGCCGATAAACTCCCTGTAAGGATTCTCATATGCCGCCGTATCGGGCGGCAGCAGCCCCAGCAGCGCATTGCGGTACGCCACCCTTTCCGCGGTGCAGGTGGAGAAAACGGGAATCCAGCGGAGCCAGCCTTCCAGCACATTTGCGGGCGTAAAATCCCTGCCGTAGGTTTCCACAAGCTTCAGGGCAAATACGGTGTAATCGGTATCGTCATCCCTGGGGGCGATGCCACCGATGGTGTCTCCCAGCCATCCCTTTGCGTGGTCAGGAAGCGCATCGTACGTTTCCTTGGGAAGGTCCTTTTTGAAAACATACCTGTCCATGGGATCGTTGCCGGAAGCGCGCAAAAGCGGCCAGATGTGCTCGCGGCCATACAGCCCTTCCAACGGCTTGCCAAGCAGGCAGCCGGCGATGCGCCCCGTCCATGCGCCCTTGACCCTGTCCGCCAGTATAGCCGGGCCGGGCAAGGGCAAAGCCTCCTGCGTTTGCTTCGGCAGCGCCTTTTGAATGGCGCTCCAACCGGATGGCTCCCGATAGGGATAGTCCGCCCGCATGGGCGCCGACAGCACCATCCCGCCCAAAACCTTGGCGGCGGCGGCCATATCCCTTTCCATCGCCTGCTTCTGCATTTGCATGCATTCCGCCTTGTATCCCGCCACATCGCGGCCTTCCCGGTAGGACTGCTCCCATTCTACATCCAGCGCCTGGCCGTACTTCAGCCACGTCAATTCCTCAATCATTTTCGTTGCTCCTTTTTTTGGCAGGCTTTTGAAGAGCCGTATCAACAGTTCCTTTTGTAAACTATTCTTGCGGCAGGAGCTTGACTTCCACAGGCATCCTTGTCCTGGCCGACTCCATGATGGCCAGCAGCGTAAGGGTGGTGTTGGCCGCGTCCTGAAGGCTGATCAGGGAGGGTTTCCCGTCGATCAGCCTGTCCACAAAATAACGGATGCTCTGATAGCTGAAGCCTGCCGCCTGCCCGTGGATGAAGTGCTTTACCAGCACATCGGGATGGTCGCAGGCGTTTTCGGTAAAGCGCTCAATAAGCTGGCTGTTGGAAAGGTCCAGGTTGATCATGCCCTTGGTGCCCATGATGTTGAACTTGATGTCGTTGATGCAGGGGTGCGTATCAGGGGTGATCCACCCGTTCTCCATCTGCGCCACGGCGCCGTTTTCAAATTCGAGGGTGGTCATGTATACATCTTCCACGTCGACCCCCATCCCGGACAAAATCCCCTTGCGGGATACGCAGTATACGCGCTTTACCTCGCTGGACATGATCCAGCGGAGCGTGTCCACGCTATGGGAACCCAAAAACCACAGGATGGAGGACTTGGCAGCCCAGGGGAGCATGGTGGTGGCCACGTAGCGGATGTCGTTCAGGCGGAAGTAGGCATGATAGGGCACCCCCAGCTCGCCTTCGTCAATGGCCTGTTTGGTCCTTACAAAGGGCGGCGAAAAGCGGTTGTGCAGATCCACCATGATGCGCACGCCCGTTTTTTTCGCGACGGCCATGATGTCTTCCACATCCTTGACGGTGGTGGCCAGGGGTTTTTCGCAAATGATGTCCTTGCCGTGCTCCGCGCAGGCGATGACCGGCTCCCTGTGCAAAAAATCAGGGGTAACGATGGCGGCAATGTCAAAAGGGCATTCCGCCAGCAGCTTGATGTGGTCATTGTATACATGCTCCGGCGGAATGTGGAATTTTTCCGCCAACGCCCTTGCTTTTTCTTCATTCACATCGCAGACCCCGGCCAAATCCACATAGGGATGCTCCTGGTAAATGCTGGCGTGAGTCTGGCCCCAGATACCTGCGCCAATGATAGCGATCCGCTTTTTCCGCATGATCCATCCCCCCGGTACATACCGGCTGCGTTTTTGCTCTTTGCGACAAATTTGAAGAAATTATTTTAGTTTGCAAATTAAATATCGCCGTGTCCTGATTGTATCAGAACACGGCGCATTTTGCAAGGCATAAAGCATCCCTGCCGCAATCATTTTCCCTGCCGGCGCACGGTCTTACGGGAGAAGATATCCCTAAAACATTGACAGGCGCCGGGAGAATATCCCGGGATCAAATCTCCTGTCCCCAAATCAGCCGCATGCCGAAGCCCGGCTGTTCGGGCACGGTCATCCGGCCGGCTTCCAGGGCGTATCCGGAAAAATCGACGCCCTCCGTTTCATCCACCACGCCCTCGATTGCCTCCATCAGGGGATAGCCCGCGGCAAAGGCCGCGGTGTAGTGGGTTTTGAGCTTGAATCCCCAGTTGTGGGGCGAGATCAGGGCGTTTTGGGCCTGGGCCCTTTTCATGGTCTCGCGCCATTTTGTAAAGCCCCAGCCCTGGATGTCCATCTGCAGCACATCCAGCAGCTTTTTTTCATGCAGGGAAAAGAGCAGCTCCTCATCCGGCCAGGATTCGCCGTCGGCGATCATCGTCCTGGGGGAACGTTTGGCCAGGTGCTCCTTGAGGACCGCGAAGTCCCGTTCGTTTTCCCGGAAGGGTTCCTCGATCCAGTACAGGCCGATATCCGCCACCTGGTCCACGTATTCCTTGATGGTATCCGGCGTGTACTGGTCGTTGCAGTCCACCATGATCCCGCATTCGGGGAAATACTCCTTTACCAGCCGGGTGACCTCGATATCCCGCTTGATGCCTTCCCTAAGGGGCATCCACTTGGGGCCGCGGCCGATCTTCAGCTTGAAAATGCGGTAGCCCAGGGCCCAGTCGGCACGGCATTCGTCAAGGATGGCTTTCAGCCCGCCGGGGCAGGAATCGGGGCTGATGTCATCCATCAGGATAGCCCCGTCGTAGCAGCGCACGGGATTTGATCCCCTGTTGCCAAGCATCCTGTACACAGGGGTACGCAGAATGACGCCGGCCAAATCATGCAGCGCAAAATCAAAGGGGGCAAGGGCCCCGCTCAATATGCCCGTGTCCGGGTGGATGAGTTCATCCACCCTTTTGTTAAGCACCAGGCTGTCCACAGACTTGTCCTGGCTGTAAAACGGCCCGGAAGTCAGGCCCCAGCCCATGGCGCCCTGGTCTGTGTACAGTACCTTGACCGCAAATTCGTCGCCGTAGGCGTGTTCCGCCCGGCGTGCGTTCTTGCCGTTCAGGCGGGTAAAGCGGTTGCGGATTTTGAGCGTTTGCACCCGGTCGATCACATGGTTTGAAAGCATAATGGATCCCTCCCCAAAATCAGCCTTTCAGGCCGGAGGTGGCAATGCCCTCCACAAAATATTTTTGCAGGAACAAAAAGACAAGCACGCAGGGCAGCATCGCCACCACGGACATGGCCAGCACATTGGACCAGTCGATCCGCGAGGTGCCGTCGATGGCCATGCGCAGCCCCAGGGAAACCGTATACTTGGATACGGAGGAAATGTAGATGTATTGGGCCATGAAATCATTCCATGTCCAGATAAACTGGAAGATGGCGGCGGAAATGATGGCCGGCTTGCACAGGGGCAGCAGCACATGGGTCAATACCCCCAGGGACCCGCAGCCGTCAATGGTGGCCGCTTCGTCCAACTCCGAGGGCAGGCCCCTAAAAAACTGCACGAACATGTAGATGAAGAAGGACGAGGTGGCAAACAGCGCGGGAATCCAGAAGGGGAAATAGGAATTGATCCACCCAAGGCTTGCGTACAGCAAATACCGCGGGATGATCAGCACCGCGCCCGGGAGCATCATCAGCGCCATCATCAGGTTGAAAAAAAGCTTTTTGCCCGGGAATTCAAACCGGCTGAACCCGTAGGCGACAACAAGGCTGGAAAAAATGGTAAACAGCACCGAAGGCAGCGTCAGGGCGAAGGAGTTGAGGATAAACGTATAGAAAGCCGTATTCCCTACGCCCTTCCAGCCGTTGATGTACCCGTCCAGGGTAAAGTGGTGCGGCAAAAGGTCCATGGAGGAGAAAATTTCGTTGCTCGTTTTGAAGGTGGCGAAAAAGATGTACACCAGCGGGAAGATCAGCACCAGGCCCAGCGCCGTCAAAAACAGGTAGTGGATCAGCCGCCATAGGGCAAGGCTGCGCTTTGCCTTCATCAGCCGTCCCTCCCGTCGCTGTAATATACCCAATGCCGGGAAGTTAAGCGGAGGACGCCCGTTACCAGCAGGATCGCCGCAAACAGCACCCAGGACAGCGCGCTGGCATAGCCCATATGGAAATCGGTGAACGCCTCCCTGTACAGCTTGATGCCGTACAGGAACGTGGCGCGGTTGGGCCCGCCTCCCGTAAGGACAAAGGCGGTGGAAAATTCCTGGAAGCAGCTTACGGATTGCATGATCAGGTTGAACAGTACGATGGGCGAAATCATGGGCATCGTAATTTTGAAAAACGTGCGCAGCCTGCCGCTGCCGTCTATGCGGGCCGCCTCGTACAAATCCCTGGGTACGTTTTTCAGCGCCGCCAGGAACAGCACCATGGAGGACCCGAACTGCCAGATGGGAATGATGCTGATGGTCCACAGCGCTACCTTGGGGTTCCCCAGCCAATTGACGGCGGATAATCCCACCGATGCCAGGATGCCGTTGATCAGCCCCGTCTTTTGGAATAAAAAGCGCCAGACGATGCTGATGGCCACGCTGGCCCCGAAGATGGACGGCAAATAGTACGCCGTCCTGAAAAAGTTGATGCCCTTCATTTCCACATTCAAGGTTATGGCGATAAGGAGCGCGAAGAGCACCCGGCCCGGCACAGCCACCAGCACATAATTGAGCGTTACCGAAGCCACCTTATAAAAATCCCGGTCCGCCGTAAACATGCGGATGTAATTGTCAAGCCCCACAAAGGCCGTTTTTGCGGCCATGCTTTTATCGGTAAACGACAGTATGAAGGAGTATACGAAAGGATACATTTGGAAAATCAGAAATCCCGCCAGCCAGGGCAGGATATACATCAGGCCTTTATAGCGCTTAAGGCGTGCCCGTCCGCCCGGTGAATGAAGGGGAGTGGTGGCCACGCTTACATTCCTCCCTTGCCAGAGAATGAGGCGCCTTTCAGGAGGCGGCTTTATACAACGCCGGGACGGTGCGCCCGCGCCGCCTCCCCATGGCGCGGCGAGAGGGCTTGCGCCCTCCCGCCCCAGGGATTAAACCAGGACAGCCGGCACCGCCTAAGGCGATGCGGTCAGTTTTGCTTTTCGGCGGCCTGCTTCAATTCCGCCACGCCCTCGGTCATCAGCTTCACGAATTCCGTGGCCGCCTGCTCCGTGGTGTAATCACCATAATACAGGCCGCTCAGGATGTCGTTTTCAATGGTCTCCAGCGTGGTGTTGGTGGAAACGATGTTCTGGCCCGCGCCGCCCTTGTGGGATGCCGCCCAGTCGGCCACGGCTTTCGTATCGGCCGGCAGCTTGCCCTGTTCCGTCATACGCGTCAAAGCAACCGCTGTGGAGGGCACGGAACGCACGAGCTCCAGGGTATCGATGGCGTCTATATTATTGAAGAAGAAATCGACGAACTTCAGCGCCTCCTCCATATTGGGGGACTTGGCGTTCACCGCCAGCATGTTGGTAGGCCTGAGCACGATGCCGGTGTTTTGCGCCTCATGGTCGCCGGGGGAGGGGATGGACACCACCTGTCCTTCCGGCAGGGAGCCCTTCGCCGCCGCTTCGCCGGAGGAGAAGTCAAGGATCATCATCACTTTTTCCCCCAGCCATTCCGGGCTCTGGTAGGGGCCGTAAGTGCCGGTGGCAACGGTGTCCTCCAGGGGGACCAGCACACCCTCGGCATAGCACTTCTGCACGTATTCAAAGGCTTGCCTGGCGGCTTCGTAATCAAAGCCCAGGGTATAGTCCGCATTGACCAGGGGCTGCCCGGTGATGTTGAACATATAGGGCTCAAGGATGTAGCGGTTCACGGCGCCCACCGCCAGATAGGCTTCGCTGTCATAGGCCTTCAGTTTTTGGGCGTTTTCGATCAGCTCGTCCCAGGACATCTGCTTAAGCTCGATCCCCGCGGCATCCGCCAGCTTTTTGTTGGCGTAGACAATAGAGAAGTTCAGCCCCGTGGGCAGGCCGATAAGCTCGCCGCCGGGCGCGGACACGCCGGCCAGAAGGCCCTGGGGAAAGCCGCTCATATCCACGATGCTCTGCTTGCTAAAGTCCACAAAGTTGTCCATCTGGCCCCAGAAGGGCTGAAGGTACGCGTAGTCGATCTGCATGATATCCGGCGCCGAGTTGCCGGCCATTTGGGTGATCATCTTTTCCAGATACCCGTCAAAGCCGCCGTACTCGCCCTCAATATGCACGCCGGGGTTGAGGGCCTCGTACATTTCGATCACCTTTAGCGTGGCCTCGTGGCGCTGGTCTCCTCCCCACCAGGAAAACCGCATGTTTACATCCGCCAGTCCGGATAGGGGCAGGGTCAGCATCATCAGCGATGCCAAGAGGAAGCATAGCATTCTGGGAAACAGCCTTTTCATGATAACTCTCCTCCTTGCTTGCATTTAGGGCCCGGGTCCGTGTATGATGAGCATACCATGTTTTTTGCGGCTTAGAAGGGTCAATTCTTTCCATGGGGGGATCATTTGTCAAGGAGGGGTTTCATTCCTTGATATAGGTATCATTTTTTTACCTTTGGAGGAAACCTTTCTTTCCATCCTTCCGGTTTTATGCTTAAATGATAACGACAATATGCGTAGAAAAGGGGGATGCCGCCATGTATAAACTGATCCTGGCGGAGGATGATTACCAGATCCGCAATGGGCTGAGCAGGTTTTTTCCGTGGCGGCAGATTGGCTTTGAACTGACCGGTAGCTTTGAAAACGGCCGGCAGGCGCTGGAATATGCCCGGGACAACCATGTGGACGTGGTGCTCACGGATATCCGCATGCCGGTGATGGACGGGCTCACCCTGGCGGAAGCGTTGAAGGCGGAGCGCAATCCGGCCCTGGTGGTGGTCATCAGCGCCTACCGGGATTTTGAATACGCGCGCCGCGCCGTGAACCTGGGCATCCGGCACTACATGGTCAAATCCACCAAATATGACGAACTGATCGACGTTTTCAAAAACATCCGCCTGGAACTGGATCAGTCCCTGGCTCCGCCCCCTGTCTCCCATACACCCCAGGACGAGGATGCGGGCGACAGGATCATCGCGAAAATCACCCGCTATATCCTTGACAACATGGCGAACGCCAGCCTTCAGACGGCGGCGGCCCAGGTGAACCTGAACCCCGTGTACCTGAGCCGCTACTTCAAGGAAAAGACGGGCACCCACTTTGTGGATTATCTGATCAACGTCAAAATGAAACGGGCGGCGGAGCTGCTGCAGGCCAAGGACAACAAAATCGCGAAAATCAGCGAGACGGTAGGATATAGCAATGAAAAAAACTTCTCGCGTGCCTTTAAAAAGCACTTTGGCATCAGCCCGAACGAATACCGCAAGCTGGTTTAGGAAAGCCCGGCGGCGCGGCATCCAGAACGTTTCGGTTTCGGGGCGCTTTTTCTGGCAGCGGCTGCTGACGCTGCTGCCGGGCGCGCTGCTGCCGCTACTGCTGTTTGGCGTCATCATCATCGTGGTGCTGCGGGGCAGCATATCCGCCTGGAGCGATGCCAATAACCGCAACCGCCTTTTGCAGACCCAGCGGCAGATTGAGCTGATCATTGGTGAAATGGATTCGCTGAACCTTACTTTCAGCGTGAATTTTGACATTTCCGGCATCCTGATGCGGGCCATGCTCAGGGAGGAAATCGGCTCAAGCCTGCAGGATGTGAAAAAGCTCACCGCCAATTACCTGATCCCCGCCGTGGCCGCCCGCCCTTATGTGCACTCGCTGTATATCTATATGGATAACCCTTACGGCCGGTTTCTGACCGACAGCGATAATCTGGTGACGCTGGACAACTTTTACGATACCTCCTGGTACGCAAGCTACCAGCGGCAGAAGGAGAGGGACAGGAGCTTTGACAGCGACCTTCGGGAGCTTAAGCGCTACGCCTTTGAAAAGCAGCCCACCAAGGTCATCACGCTGTACAAGCGGTTTTTCCTGCAGCAGGGCGTGGTGGTGCTGAACCTGAACAAGGATTATTTCGACAGGCAACTCTCCGACCTGGCCACCTCCCCGGAGCAGATGCTGCTTGTGGTCAGCAAGGACGGGCAGGTGCTTATGCGCAGCGGGCAGGGAGATCTGCCCGCGCCGGAAGATATTGCCGGCATCACCGCCAGGGAATCCTCCACCATCCCCGATTACAAGCTGAACGGCCGGCATTACCAGGTAACCCGCATCACCTCCGAGCTGTACGGGTGGACATTCCTGTCCATGACACCGCTTGCGGAGCTGTATGAACTGCCCAACCAGCTTGTCTTTATCATTTTTTTGGCCATGGTGCTGATGGCCGTCATCTGCCTTGTCTATTCCGTGCTGTATGCCAAGCGTGCCCACGACAGCATCATGAAGATTTTCTCGCTGCTGGAGGCCATGGAACACCGCGTGCCTCTGCCTGCCATCACGCCCCGCCACAACGATGCCTACACGGCGCTGATGCACAACATCGTCAAGAACTTTGCCAGCCAGAATGAATTGCGGCGGCTTCTGGAGGAAAAAAAGGTGGAAGCCAAAATGCTGGAGCTGTCCGCGCTCCGGACCCAGATCAATCCCCACTTCCTGTTCAACACCCTCCAGTCCATCTACTGGATGAGCTTTGACCGCCTGGGCGGGCCCAACGATGTGAGCGCCATGATCGAGAACATGACGGACATCCTGCAGTACAGCCTGGATTCCTCCGACGATCTGGTGCCCCTGTCCCTGGAAATCAAGAACACCAAGGCGTATATCGCTTTGCAGCATATGCGCTACCAGCAGCGTTTCCAGGTGGCCTGGGAGGTGGATGAGGCCGCAAACCCCTACTACACCCTCAAGCTGCTTTTGCAGCCCCTGATTGAAAACGCCATACAGCACGGGATTGACTGGAACAGCCAGGCGCCGCTGCATATTAGGATCGCTGTGCGCCTGAAGGAGAAGCATATCGAGATCGCGGTGGAGGATGACGGCCAGGGCATCCCGCCGGACAAATTGCTGGCCCTGCGCCAGCAGATGGAGAGCCAAAGCGATGACGGGCACATCGGCCTGGCCAACTGCTACCGGCGGCTGAGCCTGACCTTCGGGCCGGAATACGGCCTTGACCTGATCAGCGAAAACGGGCTCAAGGTGCTGATCCGCATGCCCAGGATGAGCAACGGCCCGGAGGCATAGCCGGCGCGTACAGCATCAAAGTGCCCCGGACCGTTACCGTGCGCGGCGGGGGGCGGATTTCATTTGCGTTGGCCGGTCAGTGCAGCTTTTCTTCGTCAGGCTGCATCTGGGGAATGGCCCACCGCATATAAACGCACATGAGCATGACACATAGGAATTTGATCCATGTCAGAAACTGCGAGCCGTAAAACCAAAGCCCCGCGAAGGCATACGGCGCATGGGGCTCCACCAGGGAAAGGAATCCAGTGCCCAGCATGGAGCCCGCCAGCACGGCAAGATTGCACACAAGGTTCCAGAAGGTGACCAGGGAATCCTTGTTGTTCCTGGGCATGTTGATGAATACCAGGTTGGCGAACACCAGGTTGAGCCCAACGGAATCGATCCCCTGCAGGATGGAGACGGCGACGTACACCCACACGGTTTGGCGGGTAAAAAAGCCGATCATCAGCTCGGTGAGGCCTTCAAAAAAGACGGCGAAAAACAGCACCGAAAACCACGAATAGGTCCTGATGGCCCTGCGCCAGTATTTCATCAGAAAGATATTGCCCAGCGTGTATACCACCGTGCCGATGTACATGTACGTGTAGCCCAAGCCCACGGTGTTGATGACGTAGTACGGCCATGTGCTTCCGTTCAGGTTGGCGATGGCGTTCCACAGAATCGCCACCCATGCGGTCAGCAGGAATTTTCGGGATTTGAAGGGCGCGCTAAAGACTTCTTTGATCCTGGGCAGCCCTTCCTGGTGGTAGGGGAACTCCCGCGGGAGCAGAAACAGCTGAAGCCCGTTGGCCACGAACACGCCCATGGCGATGAGGCGCAGCACCATAATGACTTGCGCTTGCTGCGGCGAACCCTTTAGCGAATCCGCCAGGAGCGAGGAACTGATGGCGAAGACGGTGCTGACCAGCGAGCCGATGAGGTTGCTGTAGGAGAAATAGGCATTCCGTTCCTCCCCGTCGGGGATGAAATGGACATGCCAAGCAAATGTGCCGGAACCCAGCAGCGCGTTGGAAACGTTGCCCGTAAACAAGAGCACGGCAAACCAAAGGGTCCGCCGGCCGCTATCCTGAACGATCAGGGGCATGACTGTGGTTGCAAGCAGTATGCATGTATAATAGAAAAGATGATTGAACAGCAGCAGCGCCCGGCGGTGCCTGAGCCTGCGGAATATCAGCGGGGTAAAGAGGCTGAACCCCCATGAGATATAGGGGATGAAGGTGATGATCCCGACGCGTACGATATCGATGCCGTTTGCCGACAGAAATCCCGTATAAAATACGCCTGTAATAAAAATGTTGCCGAAGTTGGCCAGCACCGTGTTGATCAAAAGCGCAGTCCTGCCTGCGCACAGCGGGTCCTTATAATTGAAGATCCGGCGGAACTCCAGGTATTGTTGGCTGTCCCTGACGGAGCGCATTTCTTCTGCACTCTCCTCTTTGCGAAACTGGATAACCGGCCAGGATGAACCGAGGGACGAAACAGCATATCAGGGATGCCCGCGGAGTTTCTTTCATTGGCTGATTGCGGCATCAGGCCATGGAATATCCTATCACAGAATGCATGCGAAAGATAGCTCCAAACATCTGATGATTTTATACTGTTTCCAAGCATTATTTCGCCGCTGCGGCAGTCCTTTTCGCTTCCCGCTTCCACCTGCCCCTATTCCGCCACAGGCGGGGGCAGGATTACGGAGCCACCGGGGGCGGCCGGGCTGCGGAACCCAGCGTAGCGCGGCGCTGCCTCGCTTCAGCTCCTTGCCCTGCATCGAAAATCTCTCGCCGCCATGGACGAAATACTATTTTTCAATAGTATCGGATCCCCAAAAATGCATCGAACACATTGACAATCATCGATGTATCGTCTACAATGATTACATCGACGATTCTCGATTTGAGGTGATTGTGTGGAGAGCGAAAACGCGAAGCACGCGAAAGTGTTCAGAGCCTTTTGCGACGGAAACCGGTTGGCAATCCTTCATATGCTTTGCGGGGGTGAAAAATGCGCGTGCCAGCTGCGGGATGAGCTGAGCATCGGGCAGCCCACGCTATCGCACCACATGAAGATCCTTTGCGAATCAGGAATCGTGAACGCGAGAAAAGAGGGCAAGTGGACGTACTACGCCATCGGCCCAAAGGCGAAAGAACTGGGGCTGCAGCTGATGGCACAGTATACGGAGGTTGCCGGCGATGAACCCTGCCGTGATTGCCGGGAATAAGGCAGGGTGGATCACGCAAGGAAGAATTGCCGGAAGGAAGCAGCATTGAAAGAAGGTGATGATGATGGAGCGCAGGAAAAACGGGATGGGGTTTTTTGAGAAGTATCTTACGGTCTGGGTGGCCCTTTGCATGGCAACGGGGATACTCATCGGCCAGTTCCTGCCGGGAATACCCGCGTTTCTCGGGCAATTTGAATACGCCAACGTATCGGTGCCCATCGCAATCCTTATTTGGCTGATGATCTACCCCATGATGCTCAAGGTGGATTTCCAGAGCATCCGAAACGTAGGGAGAAACCCCAAAGGCCTTTTTGTGACCTGGATAACGAACTGGCTCATCAAGCCGTTTACCATGTTCGGCATCGCGTGGTTCTTCTTTTACGTTGTTTTCAAGGGGCTGATCCCCGCCGGGCTTGCGCGCGACTATCTGGCGGGCGCTGTCCTGCTGGGCGCTGCGCCCTGCACGGCGATGGTGTTCGTGTGGAGCCATCTAACCAAGGGGAACCCCGCCTACACGGTGGTTCAGGTGGCGACGAACGACCTTATCATTTTGATCGCGTTTACCCCGATCGTGGCGTTCCTGCTGGGCGTGGGCGGCATCCGGATTCCGTGGGGCACGCTGATTTTGTCGGTGGTGCTGTTCGTGGTGATCCCGCTGGCGGGCGGCGTGATCACCCGGACACAGATAATCCGCCGAAAGGGCGAAGAGTATTTTAACGGTGTGTTCCTCGCAAAGTGGAACAATGTGACCGTCGTTGGGCTTCTCCTGACGCTTATTCTCATTTTCTCGTTTCAGGGCAAGGTGATCCTGCAAAACCCGCTGCATATCCTTCTGATTGCCGTTCCGCTGACGATCCAGACTTTCCTGATCTTTTTTATCGCATACCTCGCGGGCAGGGCGCTTCATCTCAAGCATGATATCGCCGCGCCGGCGGGCATGATTGGCGCGTCCAACTTCTTCGAGTTGTCCGTTGCCGTGGCAATCTCCCTGTTCGGCGCGCAGAGCCCGGTAGCGCTGGCTACGGTGGTGGGCGTATTGGTGGAAGTCCCGGTCATGCTGACGCTGGTTAAGATCGCCAACAGCACAAGAGACTGGTTTGTATAAGGAGGGCGTACCATGAGAATCGTTATTATCGGGGCGGTGGCCGCCGGCACCTCCGCCGCCGCCAAGGCGCGCAGAAACAGCGAGGACGCCGAAATTGTGGTGTATGAGAAGGACCGTTTCATTTCTTACTCCGGCTGCGGCATGCCCTACTACATTGGCGGAGTTGTGGAAAGCGCGGAGGAACTGACCCCGCGCGATCCGGCATTTTTCAAAAGCAAATACAATGTGGACATTATGACGGGGCACGAAGTTCTGGCCATTTCGCCAGCCAACAAAAGCGTTACGGTGAAGAACCTCGCAACGGGCGAGGTATTTACAGACCAATATGACAAGCTGGTGATCGCCACCGGCGCGCGGGCATCTGTGCCGCAGATCAAAGGCGCTGATCTGGCGAATGTCTTTACCCTGCGCAATATCGGCGATATGCTTCGCATCAAAGCGTATATCAGCGAAGCCCATCCCAAAACCGCGGCCATCATCGGCACGGGCTTCATCGGGCTTGAGATGTGCGAGAACCTGAAGGCACTGGGCCTGGAGGTAACGCTTTTTGAAAAGCTGCCCCAGGTGACGCCGGGCCTTGACGCGGATATGGCGGCGCATGTGCAGATTCATATTGAGAAGCAGGGCATATCCGTCCTGACGAACGCGTCCATATCGGAAATCACCGGCGCCGGCGTTGTCCTTGCGGACGGCAGAGCAATCGCGGCGGAAATGGTGCTGGTATCCACCGGCGTTCAGCCCAATACCGAACTGGCGGCGCAGGCGGGCATCGAGCTGGGCGTGGCCCGCGCGATCCGCGTGGATTCCAGGATGCGGACCAACATCCCGGATATCTACGCCTGCGGCGACTGCATCGAACACTTTCACGCCATCACCCAAAAGCCCGTCTGGCGGCCGCTTGGCTCCACCGCCAACAAGACCGGCAGGATCGCGGGCGACAGCGTGACCGGAGGCGACCTATCTTTCCGGGGCGTGCTCGGAACGGGCATCTTTGGCATCTTTGGCATGACCGTAGCGCAGACCGGCCTTTCCGAAAGGGAAGCGCGGGCCGAGGGGTATGAAACTGCCGTGTGCCACAACATCAAACCTGACAAGCCGGAATACATGCATGGCCGGGAAATGGTCATCAAGGGCGTTGCAGACAGGAAAACCGGGCGGCTGCTGGGCGCGCAGATTGTGGGCTTTGAGGGTGCCGACAAACGGATCGATGTTTTCGTCACAGCGATCACCTTCGGCGCGAAGGCGGAGGATCTGTTCCATCTGGATCTTGCCTATGCCCCGCCGTTTTCAACCACGAAAGACCCTGTGATGTACACCGGCATGATTCTTACCAACGCCATTCACCGGGGCAGGCCGCTGATGACATCCCAGGAACTGGACGCGCTTACCGCTTCGGGCGAGAAGTACCAGCTGATTGATGCGCGCAGCGCGGCACAGTATGGGAAAAGCCATATCGGGACGGCTGTGAGCATACCCCATGCCGAGCTTCGGGCTTCCGCAGAGGCGCTGGACAAAGAAGCGGTTACCGTTACCTACTGCAACAAAGGGACCACCGGCAACGCGGCGCAGAACATACTGCTCAACAGGGGCTTCAAGCGCGTGTACAATCTTTCCGGCGGAGAGAAGCAGTACAAATCCGCACACCATAAGCCGCAGACCCCGTCAAGCCCTGTCCTTGGCAAGCAGCCATAGAACGGCAGGGCAGCGGCGGAACTGAGAAGGATGGGCCGGGCACCGCGCCCTGCTCACCGTGTGATGCTGCGGTGCAGATAGTCCTTGGGGGAGATGCCCGTGATGCGCTTGAACACCTTGCTGAAATAGTAAGGGTCGCTGTACCCAAGCTTTTCGGACACCTCGTGAATGGTGACATCGGGCTTTAGCAGCATCTCCTTTGCGTGGCGGATCTTGGCCTGGGTCACGCACTCTGAGAAGCCCTTGTCGTTGTATTTCCGAAAAACGGTGCTGATATAGCCGCTGCTGATATCGAAGGCGCGGGCCACCTCGTTCAGGGAAAGAGGCGCGCTGTAATGCTCCTCGATATATTTTTTAATGCTGGGGACAAGCCAGTGGTGGTTCCGCTTGAAGTCCTCCTGGATGAAATCGCACAGCCCCTTTTGGAAGGCGGCCAGCCATTCCCGCACCTGGGTCAGGGTTTTGAGCATGTGCAGGTCGTAATACAGATCATAGTAAGTTTCGTGGCCCTCGCCGAAAATATTGGGGAGCATGCGGCCCCAGTCGCCGTAGGACACAATGAGCACATGCACCAGGCTGGCGCAGGCGGCCACCGCCTGTTCCAGCTGCGCGCCGGGCCCTGCCGCGGTATCCATGATGCGTGTGAAAATCTCCTCGACCTTTTTGGTGTCATAGCTGCCGATGGCGGCCGCCAGGTCGTCCTGGAGGGCAGGCACGTCCAGCGCCTTTCCCTGGGGCTGGCTGGCGGCCATGCGGTCATGGACCAGAACGGCCCGCTCCCCGGTGCACCGCTTCACCAGCGCCGCGCTCAGCATAAAGGACCCGGGCAGATCGGATACGCTCTGCACCACCGGCCCGATGGCGGCCAGCAGGTGTTCATTCTGATATTTGTAGACCATGTTCTGCACATGGCGCACACAGTTGAGGGCCGGCGTATCCTCATCCTCCCAGCGGGGCGGCTCCGTAAGGGCCAGGGTCACGGCAAAGCTGCAAAAGCTCCACCTGATCACAAAGCTTTTGGCAAACTGCCCGCATACGTCCTGCATGATGGCCAGCATGTACTGCATGGTGCTCGCAAGCACCTGCTTGGACCCCTTTTGATCCTTTTCCATCAGGTCAAAGCAGATGGCCGTATAGCAGGCCCCGCTGAAATCGATTTTGAGGTCCGCCATCATTTCCTCGATTTCCTTCGGCCCGGTAAACCAGTTGTTCAGAAGGCGGATAAAGAAATTATCCACGATGGGAAAGCGCATGGGAAGCGCGTCCTCCCCGCTTTCCAGCGCGGAAAAATGCCTGCGCTTGTTCAGTTCCGCGATGGCCTCCGTCAGCGCCCTGTGCAGGATCTCGCTGCTCAGCTCAATTTTCAGCAGATAGTTGTGGGCGCCGTGCCGCAGGGCGGAACGGGCGTACTCAAAATCCTCATAGCTGGTGAGGATGATGTAGACCGGCGGCGCGGAGGTGGTTTTCGCCACCCGCTCCATCACCTCCATGCCGTCATACACCGGCATCTTGATATCGAGCATCACGATGTCCGGGGCATGCTGCCGTATCATCTCCACAGCCGTCTGCCCATCCTTGGCGACGCCAACGATGCTGATGTTCATTTCGCCGTAGTTCAGCATGGATTTCAGCCCAATCTGAACCAGAGGCTCATCATCCACGATTAAAAGCTTATACATGCCCCTTTCCTCCCGTATCATTTTCTTCCCCCGGCGTGAAAACATTCAGCATCGGCAAGCGCACCGTCACGCAGGTGTAGCTGCCCAGTTCGCTGGCGATGGCAATCCCATACTCCGGGCCGTACTCGATTTTGATCCGCTGGTTCACATTGTTAAGGCCGATCTTTTTGAACACGCCGGTGCGGTTCTCCTCGCTGCTTAGCAGGCTTTGTATCATTTCCTCCGACATCCCCACGCCGTTGTCTGTGATGCTGATCAGGAGGCTGTCCGCGCTGCCGCTGATGTCCACCACGATCCTGCCGAACTGCTTCTTGGGCTCGATGCCGTGGAAGATGGCGTTTTCCACAATCGGCTGCAGTGAAAAACGCATGATCATGCAATCGAGCAGCGCGTCCCTGTCCACGTTGCAGGTATAGGAAAACATGCCCGCGTACCGGTAGCTCTGGATGGTGATATAATCGTTCAGGAATGCCAGCTCCTCCTTAAGGGGCACCAGCAGATCGGTGTTCTTCGAAATATTTTTCAGCATCTTGGCCAGGGCGGAGGTGATTTCCGATATCCCCTCGGCGTGCTGCATGACGGCCATCCATTTGATGGTGTTCAGCGTATTGTATAAAAAGTGCGGATTCACCTGATTTTGCAAAAGGCTCAGTTCCAGCTCCCGCTTCGCCTTTTCCGTCTCCATCCTGTCCCGCATCAGCTTGGAGATATCCTGGGCCATATGGTTGATGCCGCTGCCGATGAACCCAAACTCGTCCGCGCCCTCGATGGCGCTGTCGGAGCTGAAATCTCCCGATCCTATTTTTTTGATCCGCCTGTAGATTTTGTTCACAGGTCTTGACACCATGCGCTGGAGCAGCAGGGTGAAAAGCAGCAGCACGATGGCGAGCACCGCCAGGGGCCAGAGGACTTCTTTCAGTGAGCCCACCTGCAAAAGGGATGGCCCCGGCGCCATGATCTTCATCACATACCAGTTTGTGCGCTGTGATTTGGCAATGACAGCCGTCTTTTCCTTTCCGTTCACCTGGGCGGCCGCCAATGTCACCTTTTCGGCCATGGCGCGCTCCTCCCTGAACGGAACGCCTCCTTCCACCTTTATGAATCCATCCTGTGTATACTTGTAGCACAGGTCACCCAGAAACAGGTAAATGTCATTTTCATTGTTGTCCATATAGTAGTCAATTTTGTC
The DNA here is from genome assembly GCA_023459275.1 of Bacillota bacterium. GTDB lineage: Bacteria > Bacillota > Clostridia > Christensenellales > Aristaeellaceae > JAEWAH01. The sequence goes on from JAEWVC010000079.1 coordinate 47,971, forward strand.
ATGGATGATGCCGGGGTTCAGGGCGAAATAAATCCAGCCGTTTTTCCTGCTGGAATCACTTCTGGTCACGGGCCGCAGGATGGGGATGGACAGGGCGCCGCTGCGGGAGGACAGGAATGTCTCCGGCTGGATGCCCACCCACGTATATGCCGGGCTTTTCAGCAGCTGATCAAAATAGGGAAGGCTTTTGCATACATCGATATCGTTGTCCATGCCATAGGAGTTGCCCTGAATGATATATCTGCCATCGTAGGTGCACAGGATCAGTTTATTGATGTAGGCGTCCACGGGCGAATTGAAATACTGGGCCCGCAGCGCGTTATAGGCGCTGATGGCGGTGGGCAATGTGGTATACTGCTGATTGCTGCTGTTTAAAAAGTGGATGATGTCATTGTCCGTGGAGCACCACAGCACCAGACGGAAAATTTGAAAAAGCTCCTGATCCACATTGTCCATCACCAGCTTCAGGTTATGGCCGGTGGAAAGCCGCTGCTCCTCGGCCACGTTGGTGGCCATGTTCTGATAAATGCCGAAGCACACGATGGCGGAAAGCAGGACCGTTACGGTAAGGCTGAGGATGAGCATGCGGAACTTGATGCTGTTAAACATTCCCTGCATTCTTGATATACCCCATTTTATAGATGAATGCTATAATTATATCGAAAAATATATGAATTGTCGCTATCTTTTCGAAAATATTATTTATTTACCGAAAAGAAGAAAAAATTCAGATGTTTTTCCTGGCCGATTTTTTTCCATTCTGAATATCTCTCTAAAAGTATCAAAAGGAAGCATTGTTGTTTCCCAAAGGAGCTGATAGACTGCAAATAGCTCAAGCGGAGTCAATTTCATAAGGAGGGTTACAATGAAAAGGAATCTCAGTCTGGTTCTTGTGCTCGTTATGCTCCTGACCATGTCCCTTGGCGCCATGCAGTCCGCCCTGGGCGAAGCATCCGACGAGAAGATCGTGCTTCGTGCCGCCATCGTGGACTATTCCGTGGTAGGCTTCTTTGAAGAGACCATGAACGAGTTCACAAAGCTGCACCCCAACGTAACCTTTGAGCCCGTGGACATCCTCAACAAGGAATACATCGAAAAGGTCACCGTCATGATGGCCGGCGGCGACGATGTGGACCTGATCTATTCCAAGAACATGCCCCAGTACCTGACCATGATCACCAACGGCCAGGTAATCGACATCTCCTCCCTGATCGAGCGGGACGGCGTGGACCTGTCCATCTACAACGGCGCTACCGACAAACTGATGGTGGAAGACAAGATTTACGGCCTGCCCTTCCGCAGCGACCTGTGGCTGCTGTTCTACAACAAGGACCTGTTTGATAAGCAGGGCGTGCCCTATCCCACGGACAACATGACCTGGGAAGAATACGCCGACATGTGCGCGAAAATGTCCTTTGGCGAAGGCGCCGACCGTGTGTACGGCGGTTATCTGCAGAACTGGCCGGCCAGCGTGCAGAACATTGCCGTCCAGAACGGCAAGAACACCACCGTCAGCACCGATTACGAATTCATGCGCCCCGCCTATGAAATGGCCCTTAACCTGCAGAAGAACAAGTACATCATGGATTATGCCAGCATCACGGCCGGCAGCCTCCACTATACCGGCGTGTTCTTCAACCAGCAGGCTGCCACCGTTTACCAGGGCACCTGGTTTGTGGGCCTTTTGCTGAAGGAAGCCAGGGAAGGCCGCCTCCCCTTCAACTGGGGCGTTGTCAAGGCTCCCCACACCTCTGACGGCCAGGAAGGCGACGCCGTGGGCGCGCTGTTCCCCATGTGCATCAACAGCAAATCCAAGCACCAGGAAATGGCCTGGGAATACCTGAAGTTCCTTACCAGCAAGGAAGGCGCCGCCATCATCGCCAAGTACGGCTACCTGCCCGCTGCCCGGGACCAGAGCGTTATCGATGCGTTCGTCAGCCAGGACGCTTTCCCCGAAGGCTGCGAGACTGCCTTTGACATCAACCAGATGTCTCTGGAAGTGCCCGCCCATCCCAAGGCCGGCGCCGTCGGCACCGTGCTCAATGAGGAGAACAGCCTGATCATGACCGAAAGCATCTCCCTTGACCAGGGCATTAAAGACCTCAACGACCGCGTCAACGAGATCCTCAACGAGAACTAATCACACTCCTCTGGGTTTTATCAGGCAGGGCCCGGATTGCAAAATTCGGGCCCTGCTTCCTAGATGCTTTCCTTGGAAAGGAGGAAGTCCGGCCGCCGCCTGACGCTGTCATATGAAAAAGCTTTCCCGGCGCACCAAGGATTATCTGGTGGCTTATTCCTTTATCGCCCCCAACTTTATAGGATATCTTATTTTTACCATGATTCCGGTCATCTTCTCCCTGGTGCTGTCCCTGTACAACTGGAACGGCTCCACCCAACTTTCCTTTGCCGGTATAGATAATTATATCCGCATGACCAAAAACAGCACATTCCGCATCGCCCTTGGAAACACGATGTATTATGCCGTGGGCAGCGTACCGCTGACGATGGTTTGCTCCCTTTCCCTGGCGTTGCTTTTGAATAAGCCCATCAAAGGGGTCGCGCTGTACCGCTCCGCATTTTTCTTCCCCTACGTGACCGCTATCGTAAGCGTATCCGTGGTGTGGAACATGCTGTTCCATCCGGACATGGGCCCCGTCAACAGCCTGCTGGCCGGCTTCGGCGTAAAAACGCTGCCCAGGTGGACAGCCTCCGTCCAGTGGGCCATGCCCACGGTAATCCTCGCCTCCATCTGGCGGGGCATGGGGTATTACATGGTCATCTATCTGGCGGCCCTGCAGGGCATTCCCCAGGAGCTGTACGAGGCGGCGAAGATCGACGGCGCATCCCCCTGGCAGAGCTTCCGCAAGGTGACGCTGCCCATGCTGACGCCCACCACCTTCTTTGTCAGCATCATGCTCACCATTTCCTGCTTCAAGGTGTTCGACCTCATCTTCAATATGACCCAGGGCGGGCCGGGCCGGGCCACCAACGTACTGGTCATGCATATCTACCAGTCGGCCTTTGTGGACTACAAGTTCGGCTATGCCAGCGCCGTGGCCGTTGTGCTCTTCCTGATCGTATTGCTCGTAACGCTTATCCAGTTCAGGGCTGAAAAGAAATGGGTCAACTACATGTAAAGGCCGGAAGGAGGATCAAACCATGGATACATCCATCAGCCACCGCCTGAAACCGAAGAAAAAACAGATGTCCATCAAGCGGGCTATCCTGTATATTGTGCTTACCGGCCTGAGCATTTTCATGCTCATCCCCTTTGCCTGGATGCTCTCCTCCTCGTTCAAGCTGAACAAGGACGTATTCACTTATCCTATGGTCTGGTGGCCCAAGGAATTTGTGTGGAGCAATTATACCAATATCTGGGTGAAGATACCGCTGCTGCGCTATATTTTCAACACGGCCAAGCTGACGGTGATCATTACGCTGATCCAGCTTTTTACCAGCAGCTTTGCGGCCTACGGCTTTGCCAAGCTCCGCTTCCCCGGGCGAAACATACTGTTTTTAAGCTATGTGTGCACCATCGCCATCCCCTGGCAAACGTATATGATCCCCCAGTTTATCATTTTCAGGTATCTGGGGCTGGTGGATAAGCACCTTTCCCTGATCATACTGCAAAGCTTCACCGCCTTTGGGGTGTTTTTGATGCGGCAGTTTTATCTGAGCATTCCCAATGAACTGAACGAAGCGGCGCGCATCGACGGCATGAACGAGTACGGCATCTACGCCAAAATTATTCTGCCCCTGTCCAAGCCCGTGATCGCCACGCTGACCATATTCAGCTTCGTGGCCGTCTGGAACGATTTCATGGGCCCGTTCATCTACCTGAATTCCAAAGATCTGAAAACCATTCAAATCGGCCTGCGAAGCTTTATATCGGAATATTCCTCCGAATATTCCCTCATCATGGCCGGCGCCGTGCTCTCCCTGGTCCCGGTGATCATTATCTTTGTCGCCCTGCAGAAATATTTCGTGGAAGGTATCGCCACCAGCGGCCTGAAGGGATGAAACAATGCAGACTACCGTGCGCATAAACGAAGGCTTCCGCCTGGCCGAGCTCCCCGTAACACCGCTCCTTTCCCAAACGGACCTTGCAAGGCTGTCCCAGGCCTATGATGCCGGAGCAGAATTGCTGTCCGTCCCGCGCATGCCCATGCAGGTGCATGAGATTTTGATCCATCACGGCAGGATCGAGGACCCCGCGGTTACCGGCAGCGGCGAAGGCTGCCTGTGGGTGGCGGAAAAGGACTGGGCCTACGTTGCCAGGTTTCCCGGCGGGCAAAAGGCGGAGCAGGCGGCACTTACGCTTATGGGGCTGGATGTGCTGGCGGATGTCTATTTGAACGGGGAGCACCTGGGCGCAAGCCGGGATGTGTTTTTGCCCCTCTCTCTGGACGTGACGAAGCGTCTCCTGGAAAACAACACCCTGGTGATCCACTTCCATTCCCCCCACGCTTATTTGCGGGGTCTTGAGATGCCTCCGCGGTATCAGGGCAAGATCATGCCCAAGCATTCCCTGCTGCGCTGCTACCACCGGGGGTATGACGATTATCTTGGCATGAAGCCTTACCTTACCAGGGTGGGCGTGTATGACGACATCCTGCTGACAAGCCGTTCGGGTCCGGCCATTACCAGGCTGGACGCGCCTTACACCCTTTCGGGGGCGCTTCCCAACGGCCCCTGCGAGGCGGTCCTCCGCCCGCGCTGCGAAACCGCGGGCGCTTTGGACGGCACAGCCGTGGGCTTCACCCTTTCCCTTGAGGGAAAGGTGCTGGCTGCGGCGGAGGCCTTTGTGAAAGACGGAATGGCCGAAGCCTCCATCACCCTCCCAACCCCCGCCCTCTGGTGGTGCGCGGGAATGGGGGAGCAGCCGCTGTATACCGTAAGCGCAAAGCTTGCGGAAGACGGCGGCTGCCTGGATCAGAAAATCGGCATTCGCAAGACCGGTCTTGCCGGGGATTTTGATTTTACGCTCAACGGTTTGCCGCTCAAGCTCTGGGGGGCGAACCTTGCTCCGGTGGACGCCGTTACGGGCTGCTACCAGGCTGCGCGGACGGCAAAAATCGTGGAGGCGGCCCTTGACGCCCACATGAATTGCTTAAGGGTATGGGGCGGCGGCGACCGCTTCCCGGACGCGTTTTACGATCTGTGCGACGAAAGAGGCCTGCTTTTGTGGCAGGACTTTTTCCACGATTTCTCCATGTACCCGGATACGGAGGATTTCAGGTCCCTGTGCAGGCAGGAGGCCGCCTTCCAGGTAAAGCGGCTGCGCAATCATCCCAGCATCCTGTTGTGGTGCGGCAGCAACGAAAGCGTCATGTGCCGGGACTTTATCAACCCGGGTGAGGAATGCATCGGGCAAGTCATTTACGATGAGGATTACCGGCAGGTATGCGCGCAGCTTGACCCGGCAAGGTTCTACACGCCAACCTCCCCCGTAGGGGGTAGCTACGCCAACGATCCCCTTGAGGGCGACACCCACAGCTATACCAGCAACTGGTTCGTGCCGGGGGGACGCCAGCCCGTATTCCTGAGTGAGAACATGCGCGCCTTTCCGCCCGCTCTCCCCTCCATGAAGCGTATGATGGGGGAAGAGGCGCTGTGGCCCAAGGGATGCACAGGCCAGCAGCTAAAGAATGAAAACTTTCCCTGGCCGCCTACCTGGCGGAAGTTCACCTCCGCCGAAGGCTGGCAGAAGATTGCCCCGGTGGAGCGGTTTTACGACGCGGATGACGCGCCTTCCATGATCTACAGGTTCCAGGCGGCCACCGCCGAGTATATCACCGAATGCGTGGGCCGCTACCGCAGGGGCAGGCCCGCCGCCATGGCCGGGGAACAGGTACGCTTGACCAAGGGTCATCTCTGGTGGAAGATGAACACCAGCGCGCCCCACATTTATTCCGGGCTGCTGGACTACTACCTGGAAAAGAGCATGCCCTATTACGCCATGAAAAAAGCGTATGCCCCTTTTGCCCTCTCCTTTGACGTATCGGATTTCATCACCCTCTGGGGGGTGAACGATACCCGGGGAACCGTTTCCGGGCGGGTGTACGCCGGCCTGTTCCACATGAAAAAGAACAGGCGCGACCAGTTTTTTGAGACGCCCTTTTCGGTTTCGCCGGACGCGTCCGTATTGATCGCGGATTTTAGCAGGTTCGGGCAGTTTACCTGCAACGAGCATGTGCTGTACGCCAGGGCGGTGGGCGAGGACGGCAGGGTGCTGTATGACCTTGTGGGATACGCCGATATCGAGCGCCACATGGTGTTCCCCGACTGCCGCCTTACCTTAGCCCTTTGCGGGGATGAGCTCACCGTGGAGACGGATGTGTTTGCCCGGTGCGTAACGCTTACAGGGTACGACCGGGGCGATGCCTTCGGCTGGTCCTTCAGCGACAACTATTTCGACCTGCTCCCCGGCGAAACAAAGCGCGTGCGCATCGGCGGCCGGCACGAAAGCGGAACCGTCAGCGCCAAGGGATACTACGCGTCCACAGCATCCACGGTACCGTATCAAAAATAGAGGAGGATCCGTATGTCCTACCGTCCTGAGAAATTGAATGTAAAAGCCGATTTTCCCTTCCCCCTGGATAATCCGCCCCCCTTCCACCAAAAGCTGCTGGATTTTGGCGAGCGCCCCTACTGGTCCCCCGACGGCAAGCGCATCGCCTTTGTGGAAAGCAACTACGGCGATATCTGCGAAATTGACATGGAAACCAGGGAGGTCCGCAACCTGACCCGAAACCTTGGGGACCACCACTCCTTTTTGCGGGTGCTGTTCCTGCCCAACGGCGATTACATCCTTATCGGACCCAGGGAGTTTGAGGACAGGTATACCAGCCGCCGGGTGGAATCGGAGCTGTGGATCATGGACAAGGATGCCAAGACGCCCCCCAAGCCTTTAGGCCGGCGTATTTTTGAAGGCTGCGGCGTATCCCGCTTCCGCAACCTGATCACCTATTCCATGAACGGGAACCACGATCCCGCCATCGGCACCCCGGAGGATTTCCAGGTGCATGTCACCGAAATCGACTACGGCCCCGGCGGGCCCAAGCTGGGGGCGGACAGGATCATCTACCGGTCCAAGGGCGGCTTTGACCCGGAACCCCAGGATTTTCGCAATGACGACAAGGAAATCGTGATGGCGGAATACTTCAACCACCCCACCGTGGAAAAAAAGGACTGGTTCTGCACCGTGAAGGGCGTGGTCATTGAAACGGGGGAGGTCAAGCTCTACATCACCGAGCCTCAAATCCACAACGAGTGCGAGGGCATCTTCCCGGATGAACAGTACACCTGTCTGGAATCCTCCTGCGACGGGGGCGCCAACAGCCACACGGTGGACCTGTGGAAATTAAAGCTGGACGGCTCCGGCCAGAGGGTGCGCATGACCAGGATGATCGACAGGCTTCCCTGGCGGGCCACCAACTCCAATTTGAGCCCCGACGGGAAATGGCTGGCCTTTATGCTGAACATTGCCGGAAGCGAAGCCGGGTACGGCATGGGCCTGGGGCTGATGGACATGGAGGCGTGGGAAAAGAGCGAATACGCCACCCGGTGGGAAACGCCCCAAAGCCGCGCCGGCAAAAAGACGCCCGAATACGTGGCTTACATGGAAAAAGCAAAGGCGAGATAAAAGGAGTAAAGAAATATGCAGACAAGAGTGATGGGAAAAACCGGCCTGAAGGTTTCCGCCCTGGGCTTTGGCGCCATGGAGCTGGGCAAGCTGGATGAAAAAGGCGCCGCGAAGCTTCTGAATACCGCGCTGGACAACGGGATCACGTTCATCGATTCCTCCCCCTGCTACGGCATCGCGGAAGAATATGTGGGCCGCGCCATCGGCCACCGCCGGGAGGAATATGTGCTGGCCACCAAATGCGGCTGCCACGTGGACCATGAGGGCAAGTTCACCCTGGGGGCCGACCATGTGTGGACGCGCCAGCAGATTCTTGAAAACATCGACCGCAGCCTGGAACTTTTGCACACGGACCATATCGATATCTGGCAGCTGCACGGCATCATGCCCGAATTCCTTCCCGACGGCAAGGGCGGCGAGGTGATGCGGGCTGTGGAGGACGTGCAAAAAAGCGGCAAGGTGGCCCATGTGGCCTTCTCCTGCCGCAACGGCGGCCCCGGCCAGGAAATGTATCCCGCGCTGTACGGCTACCACGCCTGCAAGGCCTTCTTCCCCTGGCAGAAGTTTGAGGCCGTGCAGCTGATCTACGGCGCGCTGACCAGGCTGAACGAGCAGGTGATCGACGCGGCGGCGGATATGGGCATGGGCGTCATCTGCCGCGGCGTGGTGAAGAAGTATTTTGATACGTATGACAGGCTGTACGAGGAGGCCAAGCTTACTGAACTGTGCGAGCCGGGCGAGGACAAGGTCAGCTTCCTGATCCGCTTCGCGCTGACCCATACAAACATCAGCACCATCATTATCGGCACCAAGGATGAGGGCCATCTTCTGGGCAACATTCAGGCCGCCAATAAGGGCCCTCTCTCCCCCGAGGTGTATGCCGAAGCGAAAAAGCGCCTGGACGGGGTGGGTGTCACCGCAAAGCCCTGGTAAACAAGGCCGTCAAAATAGTGCCTGTTTTGACGGCGGCCCAGAGAAAGTGAAATTTCACTTTTTCTGGGTTGCACTTTTCCCCCGCGGCCTCTGGCCGCAGACGGTGAAAAGTGTAAGGAATGCTTGCTTCGCAAGCGCCCCGCGCGGTCCGGCAAAGCCGGGCGACACGATTTCAATTGAAGGGGCTCCACCCCTTCAATGCATCCCCGAGAGTTGGTCAGACTTTGTCGATAGCCGGAGGCTGCGGATACCTGCTTGGCAGGTATCCGCAGCCTTTTATTAATATAGTGGCTGCTGAGTTCCGAAGGTGCGCGTGGGGGAATATGCGCAAAACAGACTTTTAAGGCGCGGGTTTGGCAGGCCCTGTTATTCCACCGGTATGCCCATCTCTTTCCCGAGCGTGCGCATGAATTTCGCGGAAAGGGCAAGCTGTCCGTACATTTCATCGGTCATCAGCCGGTCCCGGCCGGCGCAGCCCGGCACGTTTTCCAGCTCGATGGAAAGCGCGCCATCATAGCCGATATCGCTGAAAGCCTGCAGCATGGCTTTCCAGTCCATCTTGCCCTGCCCGGGCTGCCAATGGGCATTGGTGTAGGTGTCGTTGTCGCTAATATGGACGTGGCCGATCGCCTTGCCGGCCCGGTAGATGGAGCACTGCGGCAACTCCCCGCAATGGAACAGGTGGCTGGGGTCGAAATTGAATCCCAGGTTATCCGCTTTTACATTTTCAACCAGACGCAGCAAGGAGTCTGTGCTATATATCCAGCGGTGCGGATGGGCTTCCACCAGCATGCGAAGCCCCGCTTGGGCGGCCATTTGGCAATAGACGCCCATTTCGTCCACAAAGAGGTTCCAGTTTGCGTTCCAGTCGCGGCGGATATCCGCGCGTACCTCCAGCATGGGCATCTGCGGAATATCCACGACCTTGGGAAAGTTATCCGGCATGAGCCCAAAGGGATACGGCGTTGTGGTGGTCACGCTTTTGGAACCAAGCGCGTGCGCGGCCTCAATAACGCGCCGGAATGTTTCGCGGGCATACAGGCGCGCCTGCGGGTCCTCACTGGTCATGGCCAGCGAATTGTGGTTGAAGTTGGTCAGCGTCATGCCTTTGTCGGCGATGATCCCGCGGAGTTCGCGGCAGGTTGGGGCCGTGTAATAATCGCTGACAGCCTCACGGGACCATGCGATCAGCTCAACTCCCCGAAAACCGATGTCGCCTATCTTTTTAACCGTGTCTTGATAGGGCGGATTGCGCATCATCGTCCAGATACAGATTCCAAGATACATAAAAACATCCTTCCTTCCGCAGCTCCCCTGTTTATGGCCAGAGCACGGTGCTGTCCGGCATACGGTACTGTGTCCAATGCCAGATCTCTTCCTTGGCGGGATAACGCTTCAGCGCGCTTTCCACCAGTTCGACACCCAGGCCCGGTTTATCGTTTACATAGGCGTAACCGTTTCGCATTTCGGGGATCCCCGTAAATACTTCGTACATGGCGTCGTTAATCCCGGGCCATTCCTGCACGCCGAAATTGGTGGTTGCAAGGTCCATATGCATTTGCGCCGCGTGCCCCACAGGCGACATGTCGATTGGGCCATGCCAGGCGGTGCGTACACCGAAGGACTCGCATACGTGCGCGCAGCGCACGGAGGGCGATATGCCGCCGATCATGCTGGGATGGATGCGGATAAAATCGATCAGCCTGTCCTTTACTAGGGGCAGCCAGTCGTTGATGTTGACAAACAGCTCCCCCTGCGCGATAGGCGTTGCGCATTGCGCCCGCAGCGTGCGCAGGTATTCGCCCTGTTCCGGAGAAAACAGATCCTCCAGAAAGAACAGCTTGATGGGTTCCAGTTCTTTGGCAAAGCGGATCGCGTCGATCGGCAACAGCCGTTCATGGCAGTCATGCAGAAGCTCCGGCGTGAAGCCCATGTGCTGACGGATGTACTCAAACATCTCGACGTTCCATTCCAGATACCGCTTGGGGTCACAATGAAAACCGTCGTTGGGCCGTTCTGTTTTCCAGAGCGTGGCGTCCGGGCTGCAAAATTCAGGAAGGATCTGGCAGCGGATGAAGTGGTACCCTTCGCTCCAAAGTTTCTGCGCCGCGTCCAATACTTCTTCTTTTCTTTTCCCTGCCGCGTACCGGTACATCGCGATGCCTTCCCGGCACTTGCCGCCCAGCAGCGAATAGACGGGAAGCCCCGCGATCTTGCCTTTTATATCCCAAAGGGCCATATCGATACCGCCAAGCGCGCTGTTGAGGGAAGGCCCGTTGCGCCAGTAGGCGTTGACATTGCATAGCTGCCAGATATCCTGTATGTTTTCCGGATCCCGGCCCAGAAGCAGCGGTTTGAGGTACTCTTCCACCAGCGTCGTAACAGACTGCGCGCGCTGCGAGAACGTTGCGTCACCCAAGCCGTACAGCCCGGCCTGGTCGGTAATGATCTTGACGATGATAAGATTCACTTGGTCAGGACAAGTCACAAACGTCTGTATATCCGTTATCTTCATGTATTTCGTCCCTTCAGGTTCATTGTTCCCCTGTTTTCCCGCGTGTGGTTTTAGCCCTCAGGTATAGCGCGAAACGCTTGCGGTTGTCCGTGAAGATCTGGTTGATAGCCTCCTGGGAACCGATATCCGAACGGGCGCGCAGCTGCTGCAGCAGCACCGTATGCGCATCATCGGGATCGTTGGGATAGAAAACCGCGCGCACGTCCCCGTTTTGTTCCTCAAAGAGAAATTTGTTGAGCTCACGGAAAAAGATGAAGTACTGCTCTTTGAATATCCGCGCAAGCTGTATAAACATTTCATTGTCTGTGGCGGCAAGCAGAGAAAGATGAAATGCGCAGTCCTGCAAAACAAACTCATCCTGATCATTGTCCAGAGCCGCCTGTTTCATCATGCCGTAGGCCCGTTCGATCTGCGTCAGATCCGCATCCTTTCCGCGGCGGAGGATCAGGCTGATCGCGGCCGGTTCGATGGCCTCACGGAAGGCCGTGATATCCGAAAACTGCTTCGGCGACAGGTTCAGGTCCTGGTTGAGGTTGCGGTATGTGTGGGCCTCGTCGAAGGTCGAAACATAGCTGCCCTTTCCCTGCCGCACAACGATAAACCCCAGCGCGCGCAGGCGCTGGATGGCAGCCCGCACGGAAGCGCGGCTGACGTTGAATGCGGCGCAAAGCTCGTTTTCAGAAGGCAGTTTGTCGCCGCTTTTCCATTCGCCGTTTTGGATATTTGCCAGCAACCGCTCGTATACGATGTCGTCGATGCGCCTTCTGGAAATGCTCTCCATCGTTTTCCACACCTTCCTTTTGATGCCCGGTTTTATATAGACGGCGATTTAACCATATTTTAGTATAATTCAGCACCGTATGTCCGGTCAACCCTTGATTCCGCCGTCCATCAGGCCGGAAATGATCTTTTTCTGCAGCAGCAGAACCACCAGGATCAGCGGAGCCGTAACGATCACCGCGGCGGCGGAAATCAGGTCCCACGGCGTCGCGTACTGATCGACCCGTATCAGCGTCAGCGCGACGGTGACGGTCCTCGCCTTTGGCAGCGGATTGAACACGGAGGCAAAGAGGTAGTTGTTCCAGGCGTTGATAAACGCGAGGATGCTGATGGTGAACACGCCCGGCGCTATCAAGGGGATGAGGATCCTGGTAAACAGCTGGAGGATATTGCAGCCGTCGATCATGGCGCTTTCTTCCATCTCAAGGGGGATGGAGGAGAAAAAGCTGTTGAGGAACCATACGGCCGTGGGCAGTTCGATAACGATCAGCGCGATGGTAAGCCCGTAATGTGTGTTGAGCATATGGAAGGTGCTAAGCAGCATATAGATCGGGTTGAGGAGCGTGACAGGCGGCAGCAGCGTGATGGAAAGCAGCGCGAGAAGCACGAAGCGTTTGCCCTTGATCTGCACGCGGGATATGGCATAACTGGCCATAATGGCGATAACGATGATCGCCAGCGTGACGGACAGCGCAATGATCACACTGTTGATAATATACTGGCCGAAAGGCTGGGCCTGGAATACCGCCGAGTAATTTTCCAGGGAGATGCTTGAAGGCAGAACCTGTACGGGCGTCGTAAACAACTCCCGCTTTGTTTTAAACGAACCGAGCAGCAGCCATATGAACGGCAGCAGCATTGACAGGATGAATACAGTGACAAACCCATAAAAAACGATTCGTTTAGCCAACCGCCGGTGTTGCATGCTCATTTGATCTTCGGCTCCTCCATGTTAGATTTCATTCCCTCCATGAAGAAAAGCGCCAGGATCATGGATACAAAAAAGGTAAGCATCGCCGCGGCCGAGCCGTAACCAAGGTTTCCGTAGGTGAAGTAGTTTTCGATGGTATACATGGTAAGGCTCTTTGTGGTGCTGCCGGGACCGCCGCCGGTGAGGACGGCGACGAGATCGTAAATCCGGAAGCTGGCTATGACGCGGAAAAGAAGGGATACCATCAGCACCTGCTTCATCATCGGCAGTGTAATATGAATGAACTGCTTGATGGCATTGGCGCCGTCTATCGACGCCGCCTCATACAGATCCCCCGGGATGCTGAGCAGGCCGGAGAGCAGCATGAGCGACATATACGGCGCCGTTTTCCAAACATCGGAGATCACGATAGACCAGAAGGCGCTTGCCGAATCCGTTACCCAGTGTATCGGCTGGCTTATGAGGCCAAGGCGCTGCAACGCGAAATTGATAATGCCAAAATTGTCCGCAAACATGAAACTCCACATCAAACCGGACACAACGGTCGGAATCGCCCATGGGACCAGGATCGCGGCACGTACAATGCCCTGCGCGCGAAACGGGCGGTTCATAACCAGCGCGCAGACCATGCCCAAAATAGTCTCCAAAATAATAGAGACCGCCGTAAAGCGAAGCGTAAAACCCAGCGATGACCACATCAGCCGGTCGGAAAACAGCTTTTTGTACTGCGATAAACCGACGAACTTTGTGCCCAGCTGCATGGTTTGTATCCGTATATCAAAAAAACTGTTGACCACCGTTTTTATGATGGGATATACAATAAAAACCAGGATGATCAGGACCGTGGGCATCAGGAACAGATAGCCTATTCGCTTGCGCATCCTTGTGTTCATATGCCACCTCACAATAGGCTAAACAGTAGGACGGGGGTGCCCCGCCCTACTGTTTTGCAACGGGATCAGCGACTCATAATTTCCTTCAGCTGCGTTTCCATTTGGTTCACAGCGGTCTGGGCATCGAACTGATTGGTCAGCACGCCGCCGATGCCCTGCTGCAGAACGGAGGAAACTTCCTGATAATACGGTGTCACGGGGCGGCCCTTCGTGTTGGCACCGATTTCCTTCAGATCGGAAAGGTAAGGGATCTTCTGCAGGATATCGGCGTCTTCGTACACGGCAGGACGGGTCGGGAACACATTGTCCACGATGGCGCGAATCTTCTGCGCTTCGTAGCCGGCCTGGAACTTGGCGAACAGTTTGGCTTCTTCGGGATGCGCGCTGTAAGCGGAAACGCCGATGTGCCAGCCGCCGGTGGTGTTGGGGTTGAGGCCGGCCGCGCCAACAGGCAGCGGGCAGTAGCCAACAAGGCCCACAATGTTTGACTGCTTGGGGTCGTTCGCGCCGTCGATAACCGCCTGCCAGTCACGGGTAAAGAGCACGTGGCCGGAATAGAAAGCGCCGCGGGTGCCGCCCCAGTTGTAGCTCATCACGCCCGGATCAGTGATCTTGTAGGTGTTCATCATATCATACATCATTTGGATGCCCGCAACGGTTTCAGGCGAATTGATGACGACATTCCCATCCGCGTCAATGATGTCGCCGCCGGCGGCCCAGATGAACTCAAGCGCGCAGCAGGTCAGCGCTTCATACTGTCTCCAGGCGCTGGTGAAGCCGGCGGTGATGTCCGGGTCCTTCTGCATGATTTCCACCGAGGTCTGGATCAGTTCGTCCCAGGTCTTGGGCACTTCATAGCCGTACTTCTCCAGAACATCCTTGCGGTAGAAGAGGCAGCCCATGTCAATGTAAAGCGGAAGCGTATACTGACGGCCTTCATAGCTGCCGGCGGCGATGGTCCCATCAAAGAACTCCGCTTTTTCCTCCGCGCTCATCACATCGCTCATGTCTGCCAGCCAGCCGGCCGATATGAACATCAGGGGCCAGGTGCAGTCGACCTCAAACACGTCCATGGAAGGATCTTTGGCCTGCAGGATGGCGCTCATGGTGGCCAGGCGCTGGTCGGTTTCCGCGGCAAGCTCCACATGCGTTACCTTGATGTTGGGATACTGCGCTTCAAAAGCCGCGATGATCTGACGGTTCGATTCTGTTTTGCCGGGCTGCCCGTAGAATGTGATTTCTACCTTGCCGTCCGCCAGGGCTGCCGGGATGAGCAGCGTGGTTAGGCATGCCAGCACCAGAAGCATTGAGATGAGTTTCTTCATGACCCTTTTTCCTCCGTTCGTTCATTATTCCTGAGCGCATTACAGCGCAGTGGAAACAAATTGGGAGAACACAACTTGTATGCTGTCACTTGTCTGATGAGTGAATTTTAACCGAAGAGCTGCTCCTTGTCAAGTGCTTTCGAAATATTTCGTACGGCCGGCCGGATGCACGCGGCCATAACTTGATTTCTGTTTGATATCCCCTGATATCCTGTTGCGAGAAGGAGGAACACGCGTAAAAAGACTTTATGTGAACCTAAAAAGCCTGACAAACCAAGGGTTTCGCCGGGACGGTAAAATAGGCGGCAAAAAAATGTCTGCCATCCGGTTTTTGAAAATCGGATGGCAGAAACAGAGAAAATGCGAATTCATGCTATTGAAAAATAATATTTGGAAATAGTGGCAAACGGCACGGGGCTTACATCACCCGTTCAGTCTATGCGTCCGTCAGCCGTTCACAACGTTTTGCGGCTTTCCTTCCAGGAAGGCCCGCAGGTTGTCCACAGCAACGTCCATCAGCCGCTTGCGCGATTCCTTGGGCGCCCAGGCAATGTGCGGGGTAATGATGCAGTTGTCAAGCCCAAGCAGCGGATTATCCCTTGAGATGGGCTCGGTGGATACAACATCCACCGCGGCCGCCGCCACCTTGCCGGTAAGCAGCGCTTCCCGCAGGTCGGGCTCGTTCACCAGCGGCCCCCTGGAGGTATTGATCAGAATAACGCCGTCCTTCATGGCCGCGATGGTTTCCCGGTTGATCATCCCTTTCGTTTCAGGGAACAGCGGGCAGTGCAGGGAGATGACATCGCTCTGTTCCAGCAGCTGCGCAAGGGGCACGATTTCGGGGTCTTTCACAAAGGCGTCATAGGCCAGTACACGCATACCAAAGGCCTTTGCGATCTGGGCCGTGGCTTTCCCGATGCGGCCGTATCCAACGATCCCCATCGTCTTCCCCGCAAGCTCCATCAGGGGATAGTCCCAGAAGCAAAAGTCGCGGCTGTCGCTCCAGCGGCCCTTCTGTACTTCCCCGTTATGGTGCCCAACGTGGTGGCATATTTCCAAAAGAAGCGCGAACACGAACTGCGCCACGGCGGTCGTGCCGTAGGTGGGAATGTTGCATACGGGGATGCCGCGCTTCTTTGCCGCGTCAACATCCGCCACGTTGTAGCCCGTAGCCAGCACACCGATAAACCGCAGCTTTGCGGCCTTTTGAATGGCCTCCCCGGAAAGGGGTATCTTGTTGGTGAAAACCGCCTCCGCCTCCGCGATCCGTTCGTTTACCAGTTCCGGCGGGGTATAATCGTACACCGTGAGCTCTCCCAGCTTTTCAAGCCCAGACCAGCTCAGGTCTCCGGGATTTTCCGTATATCCGTCCAAAACAACAATTTTCAAAGAGACTCCTCCTTTATTCCTTTTGCCTGATATACATTTTCCCTCTTTACGCCGCAAGGATTCGGGCGTACAAAATATGGGGAACCTTGGCCCGTAAAAAGGCGTAAGGCTTCATATGCAGACCGGGTATGCCGCTCGCGCGGTATACCCGGTATTTTCACACCTTTGCCCAGGCTTCCTTCAAAAAGCGTTTGGCGTTTGCCACCACCATGCCGCTGTCCTCATCGCCCCAGGGCTTTACCTCAAAGGAGACAATGGGCCGCTTGCCTTCGCCCAGGTATCCGATGGCAAACAGCTTTCGCAGGAAGGCCGCCAGCAGGTCCGCATCCACCTCGCTGTATTCAAACCCGAACCTCGGATGCTGGTCGCCGTAGGCCGGCGCCCCCTTCTTCAATACGGAATTGGCGATATGCACGTGGCGGATGTAGGGGACGATGGGATCAACGGAATCCGCCATGGTCTCATGGAGCTGGGTCATGTGGCTCAGGTCGATCATCAGGCCGAAGAACGGAAATTCCGGCTGGATCTCCTTTACAAAGCGCAGCGCCCGCTCCGTAGGCCCGATGAGGGAGCATTTTTCCACATCATAGTCGAATATTTCCAGGTTGACGGGCATGTTTCCCTTTTCCTTTGTGTAGGCGCATATCTCCCGGGTGCTTTTCACAAGCGCCTGGTAGCTCTCCTCCACCTTGCCGGGATCAAACTTTCCCGCCAGATAGGCGATGCCCGCGGCGCCCATTTGATACGCCTCATCCACGCAGGCTTTCATCCTGGCAACGGCCCGCAGCCTTAGGGATTCGTCCAGGCTGTTCAGGTTTTCCTGGTTGCGCATCAATTGCGGCTGGGCCCCGTAGGTGAGGGTGATGCCGCTCTGCTTTGCCAGGGAGGCCACTTTGTCCCGGAGCGCGGGATCGTTGATGCGCGTTACCTCGATCACGTCGAAGGCTTCATCCGCAAGCACGCTGCGCACGGACGCCTCGATGTCCCCCTCCCCCGCCATGGCGAAGGGATAGGCCATAAAGTGCACCAGTCCCAGCTTCATGTAATTCCCGATAGGTTCCCGCATGATGATGCCTCCTTTTCAGGCTTCCGGCGCCCAGGATTTTACGCCCGCAATGCTGCCGCCCATATCGCAAAGCTGCTCTTTTACGCAGACGGCATCGATCAGGTAGGTGCAGTTGGCCGCCTTGGCCCGCTCAAGGGCGGCGGCCAGTTCCTGCGGGGTGAATACCCGCTCCGCCCGGCAGCCCAGGCCCCTGGCATACAGCACGTAGTCCACGGTGCCGTCCTGGTTGTAGGGCATGTTGACGGCATATTCATAGCCGTACGCGCCGATTTGGTTCTGCCGGATCAGCCCCAGGTTGGCGTTGTTGAGCACCACGGCGATCACGGGCTGTTTGTTCACCGCCGCCACCGCCAGTTCCTCCCCCATGAAGGTGAGGCCAAAATCCCCCAGCACCGTTACGCTTGTGCGCTCCGGGTGGGCCACCTTCGCGCCGAAGGCCGCGGGGACCTCGTACCCCAAGGTGCCGGCCCCGCCGGAAGGCAGGTAGTGCATCGGCCTGTTCACCGTCTGCAATTGGCCGGACCAGATCTGCACAATGCCGCAGCCCACGGTGAACATGGTGTCATCGTCAAAGGCTTTGTTGATCTCATGGAAGACCCGGTGAGGCATGATGGGGCTGCCCTCATAATCGGTTTTGCGGGCCAGGGCTTTGCGCAGCTCCGGCAGCGCCTTCGCCCGCGCTTCGTTCACAGGCTTCATGCCCCGCTTCTTCGCGCCTTCCAGCAGGGCCTTTACCGCAAGGCCCGCGTCACTGACGATGCCAAGGTCCGCCGGGAACACCTTGCCGATTTGCGTGGGCTCCGCGTTGATATGGATGAACTTGCGCTCCCCGCGGTACACCTTCAAATCACCCGTGTGGCGGTCGGTAAAGCGGCAGCCGATGCCCAGCACCACATCGGAATCCAGAAAAACCTTGTTGCCGATGGGCTGGCCCACCTGGATGCCCGCATGGCCGGCATTCAGGGGATGGTTTTCGGGCAGGCCGCCCTTGGCCATATACGTGGTGATCACAGGGATCTGCAACAGCTCCGCCAGGGCGATGACATCCTTTTCGGATTCGCTCAGCGTTACGCCGCCGCCCATGATGATCACGGGGGCCTTGGCGCTGCTCAGCATGTCAAGGGCCGCGGCGATGTCCGCCTGCCGGGGTTCGGCTTTTTGAACCGCCACGGGCTGATAGCCGTTGATATCAAAAGCGATTTCCTGCTGCTGCACATCCAGGGGCATATCAATGAGCACGGGGCCCGGCCTTCCGCTGCGCATAAGGTAAAAAGCCTCCTGCAGCACCTTGACCAGGTCCTCGCCCTTCGTCAGGCAGTAGGTTTTCTTTGCCACGGGCTTGGCGATGGCGGCGATGTCCACGCACTGGAACGCCTCCATTCCCATCTGCCAGGTGTTGGCCTGGCCGGTAATGGCCAGGAAGGGGATGGAGTCGATAGAGGCCGTGTACAGCCCGGTAACGAAATTCGTGGCGCCGGGGCCGGAGGTGCAGATGGCCAGGGCGATCTTGTGGCTGGCCCGGAAATAAGCGTCCGCGGCATGGGTGCAGGCCTCCTCATGCCGCATGCAATAATGGGTGATGGGCGCGGTTTCCAAATACTTGTACACCGGGTTGATCCCCGCCCCCGGAATCCCAAAGGCCTCCGTGATCCCCTCTTTGACCAGAATCTGAACCAAGGCTTCCGCTACTTTCATGGATATGCCTCCGAACAAATATATTTCATTAAGTGAAAATAGCTTTTACAGATTGAGTATAGCACATCGGTTCCCGCGCGTCAAGCTTGCCGTTGCCTGTTTGCACAGGGGTTGACAGTGGGTTGAACGCACACAAAGATAATGCTAGGAGGGCCCAGACCATCAACAAACCCTTAGGAGGTATCGGAGGACTGCTTTCCCATCCGGCTCAATCGTCGCCCTGCTTCGCTGCCGCTCGCATGGCTCGTTTCGCCGGCCTCCTCCACCCCGGCTATTCCGCCACAGGCGGGGGCAGGGTTACGGAGCCTCCGATTGCAGAT
>JAEWVC010000080.1 GCA_023459275.1 Bacillota bacterium
ATTTGGCGGCAAGGGAACTTTTTTAAAAAAGTTCCGTTCCCGCACCCATCTCTCAAAAACTTCATTTGGGAAGTATAAGGGGGAGACCATGGTGCAAACTGCCGTAATCCCGCCGGGCCGGATGAAGATTGTGCTCAACAAGTTGCGCACGTATCTTGGCAAGCCTCAAAACGCGATTCTGCTTCTGCTGGGCATCGTGCTCACGTTCTCCACCATTGCGCCGATGGTATCCATCATCAAGGACACTGTCACCGTACACCCGGGGTCGGTGGACGCGCATTACACGGGCCTTACCGAGGGGTACACCCTGTATAACTGGCAGGATTTGTTTTTCGGCAAGCTGAGCCAGATCAATCTGTGGACTCCCTTGTGGAATTCCCTTCTGCTTTCAGTCTTTTCCTGTTTTTTTTCCATCGTCTACGGCGGCGTGTTCGCCTACCTGGTCACACGCACCAACCTGAAATTCAAAAAATACCTAAGCGCCATCTTCATTTTCCCTTACATTATGCCCCAGTGGACCCTGGCTGTGGTCTGGCAGAACGTGTTCTCCAGCCGTGTTGTGACGGGCACCTCCAATGGGCTGCTGGCCGCCCTGTTCGGCGTAAAGATGCCCCTGTGGTGGTGCCAGGGGCTGTTCCCCAGCGTGGTGGTGCTGGGGCTGCATTACGCGCCTTTTGCCTATATCCTGATCGGCGGCATCTTCCGTAACATGGACGCCAACCTGGAAGAGGCGGCCACCATCCTCAATACCCCGAGATTGAAAACCTTCCTGCGGGTAACGCTGCCCATGGTCAAGCCCGCGGTCCTGAGCACCATCCTGCTGGTATTTTCCAGCTCCATGGGTTCCTATCCCGTTCCCCATTACCTGAACCTGACCACCCTGTGCACCAAGTATGTGCAGATGGGTGAAAAGCGCGTGGGCGAGGCCAGCATCCTGGCCATTATCATGATCATCTTCGGTATCCTGATCCTGCTGGTGAACCAGAACACCACAGGCGGCAGGAAAAACTATACGACTGTTACGGGCAAGTCCGGGCAAAGCAGCAAGGTGAACCTGGGCAAAGCCGGAAAATATATCATTGCTATCCTATTTATCGTACTTACGCTGTTTACAAGCCTTTTCCCCATCCTGACCTTTGCGGTGGAGACCTTCCTGCCCAACCCCGGCGACTACAGTTTTTTGACCGCCGGCGTGGCGGGAAACCTGACCGGCAAATGGTGGCTGACGCCTGAAAACATCACGGAAAACGGGATGTACGGGCAAAAGGGCATCCTTTTCAACTCCACCATATGGAACGCCTTTGTGGGCACGGTAATCGTGGCGGTGGCCTGCGCACTGGTTGCCGGCACCATTGGGCTGCTGGTGGGCTACTGCGTCAGCAAAAACCGCAGGAGCAAATGGGCCGCCTATGTCAACAGCATGGCGTTCCTGCCCTATCTGATGCCCTCCCTGGCGGTGGGTGTGGCCTTCTTCGTGTTCGGCTCCTCCTTGGGCATCTTCAATACCTTCCTGCTCCTGATCCTGGCCGGCGTGGTAAAGTATATCCCCTTTGCCAGCAGGAGCGCCCTCAATTCCATGATGCAGCTGAGCAACGAGATCGAGGAAGCCGCCATCATCCAAAACATCCCCTGGCACAAGCGGATGCTGCGCATCATTATCCCCATCCAGAAGTCCTCCATCATGAGCGGATATCTGCTGCCCTTCATGACCTGCCTTCGGGAACTGACGCTGTTCATGCTGCTGTGCTCCCAGACAAAGATCATTACCACGCTGCTGGATTACTTTGATGAAATGGGCCTGTACGCCTTCTCCAGCGGCATCAACCTGATATTGATCCTGTTCATCCTGATCTGCAACGCATTGGTCAATAAGCTGACGGGCGCCAGCCTGGACAAGGGAATCGGAGGGAACTAATATGGCGGAAATCGTGCTGACAAACGTCGTGAAACGCTGGGGCCAGTTTTATGCGGTGGACAACCTGAACCTTACAATCGAGGACAACGCCTTTGTAACGCTGCTGGGCCCCTCCGGCTGCGGCAAGACCACCACCCTGCGCATGATCGCCGGGCTGGAAACGCCCACCTCGGGCCGCATCACCATCGATGGCGTGCCCGTATTCGACAGCGAAATGGGCATCAACGTTCCGGCCAACAGCCGCAAGGTGGGCTTCCTGTTCCAGAACTACGCGCTGTGGCCCAACATGACCGTGTATCAAAACATCTCCTTCGGCCTTTCCAACATCAAGGAGGAACTGCCGGATACCGATTTTGAGGCAAAAAACGCCGCCAGGCTGCGCAAGATTCTGGAAAAACCGGAAGATGTGGCCGCAATGATCAGCGAATCCTCCGGAAAAGACGGGAAGCCCGATGGGGCCAAAGCGCTGCTGCGCCTGATGGACACGTTTGAAATCTCGCAATACACCGCCAAAACGCTGATGGGATACGACCTTGGCAAATCCCCGGAGATCGTAAGGCGGCTGGAAGGCGTGCTTGCAGCCCGGCAGGAAAAGCACGCGGCGTCGGGGCTTTCCCTGAATGAAAGCTTTGAAATAACAAAGAACGGCGCGGTGCAGAAAAGCGTCCGCAAGCTTAACAAGGAAGAAATCGATCTCATCGTGCGCCGGGTGGCCCGTATCGTCAAGATCGGCATGTTTATGGACCGCTACCCCAGCGAGCTCTCAGGCGGCCAGCAGCAGCGGGTGGCCATCGCCCGCACGCTGGCTCCCGGGCCCAAGGTACTCTTTATGGACGAGCCGCTGTCTAACCTGGACGCCAAGCTGCGCCTGGAGATGCGCTCGGAGCTGCAGCGGCTGCACCTGAACACCGGCAGCACCTTCATCTACGTGACCCACGACCAGTTGGAAGCCATGACGCTGGCCACCAAGATCTGCCTGATGGACAACGGCGTTTTGCAGCAGTACGATGAGCCCATGACCCTCTACAACCGCCCCGGCAACCTCTTCGCGGCGGACTTTGTGGGCAATCCCGCCATCAACTTCATCGAGGCCTCCGGCAGGCAGCAGCCCGACGGCACGCTGTCCCTGTCGCTGCTGGGCGGATTGCAGGCATCGTTCCAGCCCTTGGATGGCATCGATATCGGCAAGTGGTATGACCGGGTGACGCAGGAGGAAAGGGACAGGCGCGCCGCGGAGGATGCCATCCGCAAAGGCGCCAAAGGCGTGGAAAAGGGCAACAAGGACACAGCCTTTAAATACCGCGTCGCCAAGGTGGACGAGGACGCTTTTGAGAGCGACGCCCCGGTCACGGAGGAGGATTTCGTGCTGGGCGTCCGCCCCGAATTCCTGCGCATCCGGGAGGATGGCGCCCTGGAGGCCGAGGTTTTCAGCGCCATGCCCACCGGCATGGAGACAACGGTCCGCCTCCGCATCGGCCGCTATTTGCTCACCGGCGTGGTGTTTGGCGGCGTGCTGTACAGGATCGGCCAAAAAATAAGGCTGGACTTTTTGGAAGGGAATCTCCTGCTGTTCAGCCGCAAAAATGGCCTGGCCATCACCCAGGGAACGCTGCACATCCTGTAATTTTTCCCATGCATAGATCCTGACGCAATTGTGCCGGGTTTGCGGAAACCGTTCCGCAAGCCCGGCATTTTGGTTGATTTTTGCCCAGAACGATAAGTTTTGCAATGAATTAGCAATCTTTCTATATATACCTCCCCGCAAAAACAGTGTACACTTGTCTCAGCAAAGGCGGCAGGGATTACCGCCGGCACGGCAACGACAACAATATAAGGAGGGTATCGGATGAAACGGATTCTTGTGGCTCTTTTGGCATTGGCGCTGATTCTCCCGGCTTTTTCCATGGCCGCCGCCGAGGAAGCGGTAAACATCAAAGTTTTCCACTACATGGCGCAGGCCACCAAGCAAGCCGGCCTGGACGCCATCGAGGCGGCCTACACCGCGGCGCACCCTAACGTGACCTTTACCAATATCTACTACAACCAGGGCACCGACTACTTCCCGCAGCTTTCCACGGCCCTGTCCTCCGGGGACCAGCCCAACATCATCATGGGCAATCCGGGCCTGTATCCCGATCTGGTTTCGGAAGGCTTTGTCATGGACCTGACCGAAAATGGGACCATTAATGGCCTGAACCTGCCCAGCGGCGACCTGGGTGATGTTTCGTCCAATGGCAAGATCTACGGCTTCCCCATCGACTTCAAGAGCTGGGGCATCTTCTACAACAAGACCATTTTCAGCGAGCTTGGTTTGACTGAGCCCACCACTTTGACAGAGCTCAACGCGCTGCAGGATAAGCTCATCGCCGCCGGGTATGATCCTTATGTCCGCAGCTTTGGCGACGCGGTGTACGGCGACATCGAAATGCGCAACACCGTATGGCCCCGCGCCCTGGCCGCCGGAAACAAGGATCTTTTTGAAAAGCTGATGAATGGCGAAGGGAAATTCACGGATTATCCCTACTTTGCCGAAGCGCTTCAAAATTGGACCCAGCGGATGGTGGCGCCCCGCGCGGACGACATGAGCAACACCCAGGACATGGCTTTGGAGATCTTCGCCGCCGGCGGAGCAGCTATGCGGTATGACGGCACCTGGTGCATCGGCGATCTGCTCAAGAAAAACCCCGGCTTTGAAATCGGCTTCTTCGTAGCCCCCATCGACGATAACAGCTCCGCGAAGCTGAACGTGCAGGTGGACCAGGCCTTCATGGTGAACCCCCAGGCCGCGCACAGCGACGTTGCCCTGAACTTCATGGAGTACTGGATCACCGAGGGCGTCGCCTGGTCTGAAATGTCCCAGATGCCACTGCTGACCGGCGTCACCTCCGACAAGCTCCTTCCCCTGGTCAAGACCCTGGCCGAAATCAAGGCCTCCGGCAACATCGCCCATTACGGCGACTTCACCAAGCCCTTCAGCACCGCCTTCACCAAGGCCTGGCGCACGGAACTGACCGCCTATGCCGAGAGCGTATTGACCGGCGGCACCATGACCGTGGACGAGTGCCTTGCCAACCTGCAGAAGGCCTTTGACGAAGCCATCGCGCTGAACTGAGCTTCCACCCCTGATTGTTTTAAGACAGCGGGACCGCCCGCGCGGCGCGCGCGGGCGGCATCAGACCATCAACAAAGTCTGACCAATATTCGGGGATGCATTGAAGGGGCAGGCCCCTTCAATTGAAATCGTGTCGCCCGGCTTCGCTGGGCGCGCGGGGCGCTTGCGAAGCAAGCATTCCTTACACTTTTTGCCGACCGCGAACCCTATATCGCGTAAGCGACGCGCACGGCGGTGGGGGTTCGCAGGCAAAAAGTGTACGCCCGCAAAAGTGAATTTTCGCTTTTGCGGGACCTCCGTCAAAATAGGCACTATTTTGACGGACTGCGGACCGCCCGCGCGGCGTGCGCGGGCGGCCGCTTTCTAAAACGAATTTTCCATGCGGGAGCTGATCGTATATGATCGCCATGAAACCGGGGCGTTCCCTTCCAAGGCGCAGGCTGTCCAGATACGCCGTTCGCGAGCATGGGGGCAATATTCTGTTCATGCTGCCCGCGTTTCTCCTTTTCGCTTACGTCGTGCTCATCCCTTTTCTCCAAAGCATCCCTGTATCCTTCACGGATAAAAAGGCCTTGTTCGCCAATTCCTGGAATTTTGTCGGCTTTGATAACTATATCAAGCTCCTTAAAAGCTCCTCCTTTCAGGACAGCTTCCTGCATACCGTGCAGTTCACCGCCGTGTATATCGTAGGCGCCAACGCGCTGGGCCTCACGCTGGCGCTGATGCTCTGGCGCACCGGCCGGTTCAACAACGTGGTCAGGACGCTGCTGTTCATGCCCTTCACCGTGTCTCTGGTGGCCTCCACCAAGGTATGGAGCTACGTGTATACCGATGTTCTCTCCGCCATCACGGGGCTGCCCAGCCCGCTGGGCATCTCCTCCCAGGTGATCTATGGCCTTTCCTTCATCGCCATTTGGCGGGACATGGGCTACTGCATGCTGATCTATATCGCCGCGCTGCAGTCGGTGCCCATGGAATACTACGAGGCTGCCAGCGTGGAGGGCGCCGGCTTCTGGCATTCCCTCCGGCATATCACCATCCCCATGATCGTTCCCGCCTTCACCGCCAATGTGACGCTGCTGCTCTCCTGGGGCCTCCGGTGCTTTGACTATTCTCAGATGGTTATCAACATGAAGACCGCAAATACCACCGCGGTGTTTGTATACGAATACATCTTCGGCAACTCCAGGGCAGGCCTGGGCCAGGCCGGAGCCATTATCCTGACGCTGGTGCTGGTGCTCTTAACAAACGTTGTCACCACCATATTGCGCAGGCGGGAGGTGGAACTGTAATGGCTGAGATCAACGCGCCCCTCTTAAGGCACGCCGGCGGCAGCAGGAGCAGATCACTGCTTTCAAACACGCTGCGGATCGCCTTTATCCTGACCGTCACAGCTATCGTGCTGGTCCCCTTCTATATCAGCCTTCTTTACTCCCTCAAAAGCCACTCGGACATCTGCCTGAACCGCCTGGCCTGGCCGCAAACCCCCACCCTGGAAAATTATCTTCGTGTCATCAAGGAAAACAAATACGTGGCCATCGGTTTCAAAAACAGCATTCTGACCACCATTCCCACCGTGCTGATCCTGCTGTTCTCCACTTCCATGGCCTCCTTCGTGCTGGCGCGCAACAACGGCCGCTTCTATAAAATCATGTACTCCGTGTTCATCAGCGGCATTCTGGTGCCCTTCCAGTGCATTATGCTAGCCCTGTATGTCAACATGTATCGGGCCGGGCTCACCAGTTCCAACGGCGGCTTCATCATCGCCAGGTCGGGATTTCAAATCTCCATCAGCATCCTCACGGTGACGGGCTTCGTCAAGGGCGTACCCAGAGATCTGGAGGAGGCGGCAGCCATTGACGGCTGCGGAAAGTTCCGCACCTTTTGGCAGATTGTGTTCCCGCTGATGACCCCCGTCAACGTGACCCAGGCGGTATTGAACACGCTGTTCGTGTGGAACGATTACAGCGTGGCCGTGGTGCTCCTGCGGGAGGATCACAGCCGCACCCTCCCCCTGGCGCAGATCATGTATTTCGGAGAAAACATGACGGAGCTCAACCTGGCCTTTGCTTTCTTTATGCTGGCCATGATCCCCATCCTTATCCTCTACCTGTGTACCCAGCGGTTCATCGTATCCGGCATCATGTCCGGCGCGGTGAAGGGGTAGGCCGGCATCGGATGATGCGGGAAGGGGGCTTTTTGAAAAAAGCCCCCTTCCCCTGTTCGGCTTGCGCAATCGCCGCTCTGGTTTGCTGCTGAAGCTTAGTTTCCTGTTAAAGAAATGTTCACGTATTCATTTTTGACACAGGCTTCCGCCTCCTCCCCGGGTTCAGGGGGGTGCACTCCGGAGCCGCGTGCCGCCTGTGGCGGATGAAGCGAGGCGGAGAAGGCTTGCAAAACGAACCGCATGAGCGAAAGCGAAATGCGGCGACGATTGATCAAGTTAATGAGGGGGGGATATCGAAATCCCCCCTGCTCCCTCCTGCGTCCTTATCACCCCGCTGCGGCAATTCCATGATATATCTGGGAGGCCTTGGGCTACAAATAATCCACATGCTTCCATTTCTCCATATGAGGAGCATGATTGCCTGAAAGTATGCTTTTTGATATAATCATTGCAAGCAGGATGAGAAATGAAATAAGGGCAAGGGGAGAAAGATGCCTCTCAAAGTTGCGATCATCGAGGACAATCCCGCAACGGTGCGTTCGCTGGTCCAGACCATCGACTGGGCGGCGCTTGGCTGCCAGGTGGCCGGCACGGCATCCGACGGGGAAACAGGCCGGCGGCTTTTGCTGGACACAAGGCCGGATATCGTACTGGCCGACATCCGCATGCCGCAAAAGGATGGCCTTCAGATGATCGAAGAGGTCAGGCAGGCGCTGCCCGGATGCAAGGTGATCATCATCACGGGCTACGACCAGTTCCAGTATGCCAGCCGCGCCATCAAGCTGGCGGTTTTTGATTACCTATTGAAGCCTATCCAAAACGACGAGGTGGTGCGCGCCATCCGGCGGGCCGCAGCGTCCTTGCTGTGCCAGCGGGAGGCGGACGCGGCCCTTGAGCAGGCGGAGCTGCTGAAGAGCCGCGCACAGATCTTTTCGCTGATCACCAATGATTCCCACCGCGGCCAAGGCGTGGGCGAAATGCTGGCCGACGCGGGGCTCAACTTCGGTGCGTATTATATCCTGGTGATCCAGCTGGAAAACGAGCGCGTCTTCTCCCAGGCCGCCATCAACCGGGTGGACGATGTGTTTGCCCGGGACGGGATCTCCGCCGTAACCGTGCTGATGTACGACTGCCTGGTGGCCTTTGTGATGCGCGGTGCGCTTTGGGAGAACTGGCGCACGGAGGCGGAGCATATCTGCGGGGCCATTCAAAGCGAACTGGACGTATCGGTGCATATCGGCATCAGCAAGCCGGCCACCTCCCGCCACCAGGTCCGTCAGGCGTACCAGCAGGCCAGGCACGCGCTGTGGGAGATCGCCGTGCGCCGCAATCCCTGGGGCTGCAATTTTTATGAGGACGAGGCCTCCCAGCTCGCGGGCGAGCGC
This sequence comes from Bacillota bacterium, assembly GCA_023459275.1. Taxonomy (GTDB): domain Bacteria; phylum Bacillota; class Clostridia; order Christensenellales; family Aristaeellaceae; genus JAEWAH01. The sequence goes on from JAEWVC010000080.1 coordinate 8,580, forward strand.
GTCGCCGCGCTGAAAGAAAAAATCGATCAGCTGGTGGAGCGGGCGGACCTTTCCGAAACCTCCGCAAAAGCCGCGGCAGCCGTTATCGCGGAGCAAAGCGGCCAGCAATTGAGCAACATGCGCGCCATGCTGGCGCTGTACACCATCGCCCTTCACTGGAAGTTTGACTACATCGCGGACGAGGGCATCCACAAAGCGCTTTCCGATACCTGGTTCGTTACCGGCGAAAGGGACGTGCAGGATTGCCTTTTAAAGCTGTTTGCGGCACTCAGGGCCGCAAAGGAGCAGCAGGAGGGGGCGAAGCAGTCGCTTCTGACCCGAAGCGCGCTGGAATATATCAAGCTGCACGCCATTGAGGGCCTGCATTTGGAGGATGTGGCCGACAGACTGTGCGTGAGCGCCAATTATCTGTCCGCGCTGATCCGCAAGGAGACGGGCATCACCTTCCACGAGCATGTGCTGAAAGCAAAAATGAGCGTAGCCCGCACCATGCTGGCCGATCCCCGGGTGCTGGTGGAGGAGGTGGCCAGGGCGGTGGGCTACGGAAATTACATCTCTTTCTACAGCGCTTTCAAGCGCATGGAGCATATGACGCCCACGGAGTACCGCAACCAGAAGGTCACCCTATGAAAAGGCATCATGACAAGGGCCCCCGCCTGTCCTACCGCGTCAAGCTGACATTGATTTACAGCGTCACGGTGATCCTGGTGGCCGCTTCCATCTCCCTTGCGCTGACCATCGCCGCCACGCAAAGGATGGAGGCGGACATGAAGGCCCATTTGAACCTGCTCACAGAGCAGGTGCTTGTCAATTTCAGCGATTCCGTTGGCGCGGCCGCGCAGCAGCTGAACAATATGCTGGGCAGCAAGGGCGTCTCCTCCATGATGTACACCTACCGTGACCTGAAGGCCGGGGACGCCGGGTATTACCAAAGCACACAGGCCCTTGTCTACGCCGTCAACCAGACGATCACTGCCACCACTTACTATGACCAGCTCTACATCCGCATGGACAGCGGCCTTTCTTTTACGAATGCTTTTCCTCAGGACACGTTTTTGCAGGAAGCAGCCGCGCTCCTTGACAGCCCTGTCTATGGCGTCAACACCTACGGACGCGCCCAATGGACACGCAGCGAAAGCGGCCAGGTATACCTGGTCCGCGATGTATACAACCAGGCGCCTATCCGCCATGTGGGAAAGGTAGCAGCCCACGTCCGCCAGGAGATGCTGGCCAGCCTTGGCAGCTACAACAACGATCTGAACTGCGCCGTGATCTTTCTTGACGCCGGCGGGCAAACCCTGACCATGGCCGGCGAGACAGCGGAAGGCATGGACGAGGCAGCAGGCATGATCCTTGAGGGGAATCTGGCGCAATGGAAAATGCAGGGGGTCAGCTATGTGGCCTCCATTCAAATAACGGAGGACTGGACAGCCGTTGGCATGCTGCCGGAACAAATGCTTAAGGCCATCCGGCAGACCATGACACGCACGGGCTTTGTGGTGGCGCTATTGGGTGTGGCATTGGGCGGCATGACGGTATTGGCTTCCACCCACCGCATGACACGCCAGGTAAAGCTGCTGGCCAGGTCCATGGATGAGGTGGCCGCCGGGAATATGGCGATTTCGGTGCCCGTGGAAAGCCGGGATGAGATCGGCCAGACGGCGGCGCATTTTAATACGATGATCCAGCAGACCCGGGAGCTTTTGCAGCGGGTGGTGGAGGAGGAGAACCGCAAAAGCAAGGCGGAATATGAAATGCTGGAATACAAATACCGCTCGCTGCAGTCCCAGATCAACCCGCACTTTATCTATAATGCACTGGAAACGGTGAACGCGCTGGCCAAGCTGGACGGCAACGAGGAGATCTGCGAGGTGGTGCAGCACATCTCCGCCTTTTTCAGGCAAAACACCGGAAACATGCAGAAGCGGTTCATCCCCGTCAGGCGGGAATTTGACAGCCTGAAGGAGTATGCTTATATCTACCGCCATATTCACGGCGAAACGCTGTCCACCCCGTTCATTCTTTCCCCCGGGGCTGCGGACGCCCTCATTCCCACCATGATCCTGCAGCCAGTGCTGGAAAACGCCCTGGTGCACGGGGTCCGCCCCGCCAGCGACCAGGCGCTGGTGCGGATCACGGCAAGGGTGGAGGAAGAAAAATGGCTGGTGATTGAAGTTACGGACAATGGCGGCGGCATGCAGCCGGAAACGGTGGAGATGATCCTTCACGGCCAGGCGGATGATCCGCAAAACGGCGGCAGAGCCTCCGCGGGCATCGGCATGCGCAACGTCCGGGACAGGCTGAGGCTGATCTACGGGGAGCACGCCACCCTGGCCATCCAAAGCAGCCCGGGCGAAGGCACGCTGGTGTCCATCGGTATCCCGCTGATGTACGACGAGCGGGAACTGAGCCTGGACGGATGAGCCAAACACGTTCCTGCCGGCATCGTGCTGTGCATCAGTTTACAGCAAGCATAGTCATCGCGAGGGTTTTGATGGCCTCCCCTTTCCCCCTCCCCCTAAAAATAGGGATTCCAAAGGGACAAGTCCCTTTGGCAGGGTCCAGGGGCAGCGCCCCTGGGAACCGCTCCCTATCAGCGCTCTCCGGGAAGCGGCGCGGCCTGCCGGGCCCAGTCCGGCCAGCCCGGGCGCTTTTCCGTCTGGGCGGCCCAGCGGACGGCGTTCACCAGGATCAGGCGCACCTCCTGTTGGTAATAAACCGGGTACGTCTCGTGGCCGGAGGAGAAATAAAAGATCTTTCCTGCCCCGCGGCGCCAGCAGCAGCCGCTGCGGAGCACTTCCCCGCCTTGAGAGGTGGTGAGGAATACCTGCTCCTCCGGCTGGGGGATTTCAAAATACTCACCATAGGTCTCATCCATGGGGATGGTGAAATACTCCTTTCCCAGCCCTTTCGCGATGGGGTGCCAGGGAGACACCAGCCACACCCGCTGCCACTCATCATTCTCCCGCCAGCGCAGGCACTGGGTGCGGGTGCCCATGAGCCTTGCGAAAATTTTGCTGGCGTGGGAGGAATGCAGCAAAATAAGGCCCATGCCTTGGAGCACTCGTTTCTGGATGGCGTCCACCCGTCCGTCCTCTACCTCCCGCCAATGCTTGTGGCTGAAATATACCAATACGTCCGCCCAGTTGAGGGCCTCGTCCGAGAGGCCCTGCTCCTCGTCCTGAAGGGCGACCGCCCGGACCTCCATCCCCTCCTGCGCGGAAAAAAGCTCCTTCAGCGCGCCATGGATGCCCTTGGGATAAATTTCATGCTCCTGCACGGCAGCTTCGGGCAGGGGCATGTTTTCATACCAGACAAGCACATGGATCATGGCCGTTCCACCTCCACCCAGCGCCGTTCCCCAGAGGAGCGGATGCACGCCTCCACAAACGCCATGCCGTGGAACCCGTCGGCAAAGGTGGAATAGGGCTGTTTCTCCTTTGTATAGCTGCCGTCCAGGATGGACCCGTAAAACGCCGCCAGTGCGTTGCGCAGCGCGTCGGTCCAGCCCATCACATGGCCCATGGGCGTTGTGACGTAGGGGCGCGCCTCCTCCTGGCAGGTTTTTGGATTCATATACAAAATCTCCGTGCCCTCCTCCTTGAGCCCCAGGCGCAGCCGGTCCGGCTCCTCCTGCCGCCATTCCATTTCGTAGCCGTCGCAGGCTACGGACAGCCGCAGGTCATTTTTGTGGCCGTTGGCAGCCTTGGAAACCAGCAACTGCCCCGGCATGCCGTCCATGAACCTTAGCAGGATCAGGCCGGTATCCTCCGTGTCCATTGCATGCTGCACACCGTCCGGGCCCATGCGCAGGGGATGATGCGTTGCAAGCTCGGCCATCACCTCTTTCACCGGCTGCCCCAGCACGCAGGTTGCCGTATCCACCCAGTGCACGCCGATGTCATTGAGCGCCCGGGCGGGGCCGGTATTCGCCATCCGGTGCGACCAGTCCGAAGCCCTGGAGCCCGACTCCTGCAGATAGCAGCCGCAGGCCATCAGCGGCCGGCCGGCCAACCCCTTTTGCACGCGGGCGCGCATCTCCTGCACCGCGGCGTTGAGCCGGTACTGATGATTGAGGCCATGGGCAACCCCTTGCTTTACGGCAAGCTCCCACATTTCCCGTGCTTCGGCTGCGCTGTTTGAAAGCGGCTTTTCGCAGTACAGGTGCTTCCCGGCCTTGAGCACCGCGCGGTTGATCTCGTCATGCAGGGCGTTGGGCGTGCAGTTATGCACCACCTGCACGTTGGGATCGGCGATCAGCTCCCGCCAGTCCCCGTAGGCCGCTCTCACCCCGTACTGCGCGGCGGCATCCCTGGCCGTGTTCAGGTCCGCCTCGCAAAGCGCGTTGATTTCGGCACACGGCACGCGCCGCGCCGCATCCAGATGCAGCCGCCCGATAAAGCCCAGCCCGATGATCCCCACACCAAGCTTCTCCATATGCTGTTTTCCCCCTTTTCCCTTATTATACCGCCCCTTGGCCGCCGCGCAATATACAGGATCATGGATTATACTTATAAAATCATGAAATTGGGATATTGACGCTCCCGGTTCCGGCTCCTACAATAAGATCAGCGTGAATTTGACCCTATCGCGGGGAAAGAAGGCAATCGCATGCTGGATTATACGGTAAAAATCGGTCTTGCACCCATGCGCCGGGATGTGACGCCGCGCCCGGGAATCTTCAACTGGGAAAAGGCCGAGGAGCGGGGCCATCAAACCGTGGCCTACATCAAGGAACATTTCGCCAGTGAGCTTGTCACCTTTGTGGATCTTCAGGGGATCAATCCCGTGGATGTGATGTACTGCGACGCCGACGCCGAAAAGGTGATCGACCGCTTCACCAGGGAAAAGGTGGACGCGGTCCTGATCATCAATTGCAATTTCGGCAACGAAGAAATTTCCGCTCAGGTAGCCAGGGGAGTAGGCAAGCCCGTATGCATCTGGGCGCCCAAGGATGACAGCTTCCTGCCCGACGGCATGCGGTATACCGACAGCCAATGCGGGCTGTTCGGCGTCAGCCGGCAGCTTCAGCGCTTCAACCTTCCCTTCAGCTACATCGAGACGTGCACCTCGGACAGCGATATTTTTGCCAAGGGCTTTCAGAAATTCATCTCCGTAGCCTGCATGGTCAAAAACTTCCGTGGCATGCGCATCGCCCAGGTGGGCATGCGGCCCAAGCCCTTCTGCTCGGTGATTTTCAACGAGGGCGAGCTGATGCAGAAGTTCGGCCTGCAGGTAATCCCCGTCAACCTGGCGGTGATCATCGACAAATACAACAAAATCCTCAAGGAAAGCGATGAAGAGCTGGAAAAGGGCAGGGAACTCCTGTTTAGCCGCTATGAGATGGACGATTTGACGCCGCCGCTGCTTAAAAAGGTATACGCCTTTGTGCTGCTGTACCAGTGGGTCTTTGAAACCTACCGCGTACAGGCGGTGTCCGCCGAATGCTGGACGGCCATGCAGCTGGCCGTGGGCGCCATGCCCTGCACCGCCTACAGCATCCTGGCGGACATGGGCTACATCATTTCGTGTGAAAGCGACATGCACGGCGCCATCACCATGGCACTGCTGGCCTGCGCCGCCCAGGGAAAGAAAATCCCCTTCTTTGGGGAATTCACCGTCCGCCATCCGGATGATCCCAACGGCGAGCTGCTCTGGCACTGCGGGCCCTTCGCCTACAGCCTGAAAAAGGAGGGCTGCGCCTGCAAGAACGTGAACATGCGCCAGTGGTTCCAGGTGAAGGACGGCAAGTACACCATCGCCCGGATGGACCAGGATGACGGCAGATACAGCCTGCTAAACGGCACCTTTGAAAGCATGGAGGGGCCCTACACCTTCGGCACCTACCTGTGGGCGAAGTTTGATAACCTGTCCAACTGGGAGCGCAAGCTTATCGAGGGCCCTTATATCCACCACATGGCGGAGATCGAAGGGGACTGGACGGAGGAACTGCGGGAATTCTGCAAATATGTGCCCGGCCTTCTGCCGGATATGGTGGAAAAATAATGAGTTCTTAGTATTTTGTGCTTTTGAGCGCCCTTTCCACCAGATCCTCGTGCTGGGGGGAAAGGGCGTTTTTCCGGATGGCCAAAGCCGTGTACAGGCTGTCGATGATGGTGTACTGGGAAATGCGGGAGGACAGCGCCACAATGTGGTATTTTACCTCCCGGGAGGCCGCATCCAGCCGGCAGTCCGAAATCCGGCTCAGGGGCGAGGGGCCAACGCCCGTCATGCAAACCACCGTGGCACCGGCATTCTTGGCCAGCTGCGCCGCCTCCACGATGGCCCTGGAGGAGCCGGAATGGCTGACGGCCACGCACACATCCCCGGGCCTCAGCTGAATGGCGGAGATGCACTGCATGTGGGCGTCCACATATGCAGTGGCGTTGATTTGAAGGCGCATCAGCTTGTGCTGCAGGTCCATGGCCACGGCGGCGGAATTGCCGCAGCCGTAGACGAACACCTTCCCCGCTTTGGCGATGGCTTCCACGGCGCCTTCAAACTGCCTGCGGTCGATAACGCTCAGGGTATATAGAAGGGCGCGCTGCGTGGCGGTGAACACCTTGTTCAGGATATCATCCGCCGTGTCATCCTCCCGCACGTCCTCATAAATGCGGTCTGTGGCGGAGACCAAGTCCTGGGCCATGGCCAGCTTCAGCTCCTGGTACCCCTGCATCCCCAGCCGTTTGCACAGCCTCACCACCGTGGCATCGCTGACGCCCGCCCGCTCCGCGATACCGGTGATGGACAGGTGGATCACCTCCCGGGGGGCCGCAAGAATGGTGTCGGTAATCTTGCGTTCCGACGCAGTCATGGTGGGCCGAAGGGCCGAAAGCTTCATTAAAAGCGGCGAATTTTCCATAGATTTGCTTCTCCTCGTCCTCTTTGAACCAAGTATAGCACAGAAATTTTTCCATGACAATTGACAAATGTAGAATATTTTCGTATAATTCCATTAATTCAAGTTGATTTTCTACACAACCGGCATTTCGCGCCGTATGAAAGGAAGCGTCCCGCCTTGCTCACGGACATGAAAACCCTCTTGGACATCGCCGAAAAAAAGGGCTGTGCCATCCCGGCCTTCAACGTCTACAACCAGGAAACGGCGCTGGGCGTGCTTTTTGCCGCCCAGGAAAGCAACGCCTGCGTGATTTTGCAAATGTACAGCCGCCTGTTTTCCAACTTTGAAGCGGAATTTCTGGCCCCCTCCCTTTTGGAAGCCGCCCGCCGGGCCAAGGTAAAGGTGGCATTGCACCTGGATCACGGCGCCAATGACGAGGTGGCCGTCAAAGCGGTGCGGTGGGGCTTCACCAGCGTAATGCGGGACGCCAGCACCCTGCCCCTTGCGGAAAATATCGCCGCTACCCGCAAAGTGGTGGATTTCTGCCGGCCCGTAAACGTATCGGTGGAAGGTGAGCTTGGGCACATCGGCTCCACCAGCGAGGAGATCGGCACGGAATACACCCGGGTGGACGAAGCCGTAGCCTATGTGAAGGAAACCGGAGTGGACGCGCTGGCCGTTATGGTGGGCACGGCCCACGGCCATTATAAGCAGGCTCCGGTGATCGCCGCGGACCGCATACGGGAAATCAAGGCCGCCACCGGAACCGCGCTGGTGCTCCACGGCGGCAGCGGCGTGCCGGATGACCAGATTCAGGCCGCCGTAAAGGCCGGCGTCCGCAAGATCAACTTCGGCACGGACGTATGCTGTTCCTTTCTGGACCAGGTATTCGCAACCAGCCGTGGCCTGATTGCCGTGGACGTGTTCATGAAAGAACCCATCCAGGCCGTCAAACGGTTCGCTTTGTCCAAGATCAGCCTGTTGATGGCGGAGGGCAGCAATGGATAAGGCATGGCCGCAGGTGATCGGCATCGGCTCCACCGTATACGATACGCTGATGGTGGTGGACGGCTTTCCCGCCGAGGACACCAAAATGCAGGGTATCGAGACCAAGATCCAGGGGGGTGGGCCCTGCGCCACCGCGCTGGTGGCGGCCGCAAAACTTGGGGTTTCCGCCGCCTACATGGGCACTGTGGGAGACGATCCCTTTGGCCGCTACATGATGGATGACCTGGAAAAATGGGGCGTGAGCACAGCCTATGTGCGCCGGGTGCCGGACAGGGTCTCCTTTCACGCGGTGGTGCTGCTGAACAGGCAAAACGCCAGCCGTACCTGCGTGTGGAACCGGGGCACGGTGGAGCCGCCCACCCCGGCGGATGTAGACACGGAGGTACTTTCCCACGCCAAGGTCCTGCACCTGGACGGCCACATGCTGGATGCCGCCATCCACGCCGCCAGGCTGTGCAGGCAGATGGGCGTAAAGGTGAGCCATGACGCGGGCGGCACGTATCCGGGCATTGAAAAGTTGCTTCCCCATGTGGATTACCTGATCCCCTCGCAGGAGTTCGCGCTGAAGATCACGGGGGCGAAAACTCCGGAGGACGCGGCGCTTGCGCTGTATCAAACGTATCATCCAGAGCTGGTGGTGCTTACCCAGGGCGTGCGGGGCGGCATCCTGCTGGATGAAAAGGGCCTGCGGCGCTATGAAAGCTTCAAGGTGGAAGTAAAGGACAGCAACGGCAGCGGCGATACCTTCCACGGCGCCTTTGCGGCGGGCCGGCTGAAAGGGATGGACAACGATGCGGCCTGCCTGTACGCCAGCGCCGCCGCGGCCATCAAATGCACACGCCTTGGGGCCCGTCTGGGCATGCCCACGGACGCGGAATGCCGCGCTTTCCTGCATGAAAGGGGGATTACGCTATGAGCCTTGTTACCTTGCGCAACGGACATCTAACAGTCACCATCTCCACCCTGGGGGCGGAGCTGCAGTCCATCCTGGACAAAAGCGGCGCCGAAAGGCTGTGGCAGGGCGACCCCGCCTTCTGGACGGGCCGGGCACCCATCCTCTTCCCCATGGCGGGCGGTCTCAAGGAAGACTGCTATATTCTGGACGGGCAGAGGTATGAAATGCCTAAGCACGGCCACGTGCGCAAGCTGGAATGGCGCGCGGAGACGGCAAGCGATGTTTCCGCCACCTTCCTGACAACGGAAAAGCACCCGGGCTTCCCCTTTGATTACGAGCTGCGCGCCCGCTACACCCTGGAGGGAAGTGCTTTGCGGGTGGAATACATTGTGGACAATAAGGGGGACAGGGCGTTTTACTACGGTCTGGGCGCCCATGAAGCCTACGCGGCGCCGGAGGGGATCGAGGCCTATGAGATCGTCTTTGACCAAGAGGAGCGGCTGGAAAACTACGTGCTGGAGGGGAACCTCATCCGCCGGGAACCGGTAGTCCTGGCGGAGCACGCCAGCACCCTGCCGCTGAAATACGCATATTTCACCGTGGACGCGCTGGTTTTCCCTGCCCTCAAAAGCCGGAGCGTCACGCTTCAAAGCAGGCTGCACGGCCGCACCGTACAGGTTGCCTATCCGGGCCATGATGTCCTGATGCTCTGGACCAAGCCGGGCGCGGGGTATATCTGCATTGAGCCCTGGCTCAACGCCCCGGACTTTGTGGACCACGACCTGCAGATTGCCAACAAGCCGGGCTGTGTGCGGCTCGCGCCCGGGGAGAGCAGGACACACGTCCACACCATTGCCATCGGATAAGGAGGATGCCCCGTGGATACGCTTGCGTCCCTGAAAACAAAAAACCCCGGCCTTCCCTTCCATTCGGTTTACGATCCGGCTTTCCTGGCCTATGGCCGGGTGCTTGACATGGATACCGGCGCACTGGCGGAAGCCTGCCAGGCAGTTGCCGCGATGCCGGAATCCGGCAGCCGGTATGTGCCCAGCCTTAAGGAACTGGAGGCTTTGCCCGGTTTCGCGGAAATAAGCCACACCTTGGGCGGAGAACTGGATATAGAAATCGGCTGCTGCTGGGGATATAACCGGCTGCTGAACTGCCTGGAATACCACCGCTCCAGCGAATGGAACATCGCCGTCACCGACATGGTGCTTTTGCTGGCCCGGCAGCAGGATATGAAGGGCTTTACGCTGCCCGAAGGCAAAATAGAAGCCTTCTTTTTCCCGAAGGGCGCGGCCATTGAGGTGTATGCCACCTCGCTGCACTTCTGCCCCTGCCAGACACAGGACAGCGGCTTCATCAGCATCGTCATCCTGCCCCGGGGCACCAACCTTCCCCTGGACGCGCCGCGGCCGGAAGGCGGGGACGGCCGCCTTTTGTGGGCGAAAAACAAATGGCTCATTGCCCATGGGAAGAACCTGGCTACGGTCAGCAGGGGTGCATATCCCGGCCTGCAGGGCGAAAATTATCAAATCAATTACTGAGGTGAGCAAGCATGGAACGAAAGGCATTCATGGGCGATATGATCCGCACGGAGCTGGAGGATGTGGTGGGTGTCGACAACGTGTCCACCCGGGAGAGCGACCGCATGATCTATGGCGTGGACTACTTCTGGGTGGGCCGCATGTGGGCCGACCGGGGACAGATACCGCCTATGCCGGACATTATCGTATGCCCCGGCACTAGCCTGGAGGTTTCAAAAATTCTGAAAATCGCCAATTATTATAAAATTCCGGTCAATATCTGGGGCGGCGGCTCCGGCAGCCAGGGCGGCGCGCTGCCCATGGCCGGCGGCATTTTAATGGATATGAAGCGCATGTGCCGCCTGATCGCGCTTGATGAGGAGTCCCGCACCATCACGGCGGAGGCGGGCATGATCTTTCAGCAGCTGGAGTGGTACGCCAACGAAAAGGGCTATTCCTGCCAGCACATCCCTTCCTGCCTCACCTGCGGCACCGTTGGCGGGGCGCTGGGCCACCGGGGCATCGGCATCATGAGCACCAAGTACGGCAAGATCGACGACCAGTGCATCAGCATGGAGATCGTGCTGCCCAACGGCGATATCATGAACACCCTTCCCGTGCCCAAGCATGCTGCCGGCCCCGACCTCAACCAGATCTTCATCGGCAGCGAGGGCACCCTGGGGGTGATCACCAAGGCCACCTTCAAGCTGTTTGACCAGCCGGAATCCAGGCAGTTCCGTGCCTTTCTGTTCCCTGACATGCATTCCGGGCTGATGGCTGGGCGGGACATGCTGCAAAAGGTGAAGCCCTCCATCCTGCGCTTTTTCGACGAGGCGGAGACTACCAGCATCATCAAAAAGGTGCTGGGCTTTGAGAAAAAGGGCTGCTTCATGAACCTGGCGGTGGAAGGCGTCAAGCGCATCGCGGATATCGAGATGGAGATCATCCTGGACATCTGCCAAAAGTGGGGTGCCCAGGACCTGGGGGCCGACTACGGCGAAAAGTGGTACCAAAACCGCATCACCTTCTTCTACCCCGGCCACATCATGGACATTCCGCAAATGTTCGGCACCATGGATACCGTGGCCACCTTTGACAATATCGAAAAAATCTATTGGGCCATGAAGCACGCCATCGAAGACAATTTCCCCAATGTGAAGTTCATCGCCCACTGCAGCCACTGGTACGAGTGGGGAACCATGATCTATGACCGGTTCATCATGGATCACCCCCCTCAGGACCCCCTGGAGGCCATCCGCCTGCACAACCAAATCTGGAACGCGGGCGTCCGGGCCGCCATGGCAAACGGCGGCGTGATCAACGACCACCACGGCATCGGGCTGAAACTGAGCCGCCTGATGAAGGAACAGTACGGACCCGCCATGCAGGTGCTGGAGGGACTGAAAAAATCCCTGGACCCCAACGGGATTATGAACCCCTACAAGCTGGGGCTGTAAGGAGGAAGCGATATGTACAGCGAAAAAGCCAGAAAACACGCCGACGCCTGCCGCTTTTGCTGGATGTGCCGGCACCTCTGCCCCGTGGAGCTTGCAACCGGCAAGGAAACGGGCACGCCCCGGGCCAAGGGGCTGATGGTGTCCATGTTCGAGCGCGGCTATCCCATGGACGCGGATGCCGCCGCCATGATGTACGAATGCATGATGTGCTACGCCTGCGTCAACGACTGCGCCACGGGCTTCGAGCCGCCCATCTACATCCGGGAGGCCAGGACCCAGGCGGTACTGAACGGCCTTGTGCCGCCGTATGTGCAGCGGGTGCTGGATAACGTAACTGAAACGGGGAATATCTACGGTGCAAAGGAATGCAAGGTTGATTTGGCCGGCATTCCCGAAACCGGGGATACCCTGGTATGGCTTGGCGAAACCGCAAGGTATGCTGTTCCCGAAACAGCGGTTGCGCTTTTGAGCCTTCTTCAAAAGGCGGGGGTGGCCTTCGCCGTGCTGAAGGATGAACCGGCTTCCGGCGCAATGCTGGGCGATCTTACGGGCTTCATCGAGGATGTGCGCGCCCAGGCGAAAAAGGCCGCCGGGGCCATCCTTAAAACCGGTGCAAAGCGCGTCGTGGTGCTGGACAGCTATGACGCGGCGCTTTTCCTGCATGAATACAAGGATTGGGGGATCAGCCTTCCCGAGATCGTCACCGCCACTTCCTTTGTAGACGGCCTTGTAAAGAAAGGAAAGCTTTCCCCCCGCAAAGCCTCCCTTGCCGTGAGCTACCACGACGGCAGCCGCTTGGCCAGGGACCTCAACGAGCACCAGCCCGCCCGTGACCTGCTGGCCTCCGTGGGCTGTGAGCTTCATGAAATGTTTTTGAACCGCCGCCTTTCCAAATGCTGCGGCAGCGCCGTAGCCGGCCAGTATATGCCAAGGGTCAGGCAGGGTGCCGCGGAAAACCGCTGGAAGGACATGATGCGCACCTCCGCCAAAACCCTGGTGGCGGCCTGCCCCCAAAGCACCGAGGCGCTTGCCCAAACCGTTCCGGAAGGGTATACTTACAAGGACCTTTTCGTGCTGCTGAACGAGCGGACATAAGGCACTTCATGAACCGGGGGAATTGCTATGCAAGCCATTGACCTGCCCTACGGAAAAGGAACCGTTACCCTGCATGTGGAGGAATCGCGCCTGGTGGGCATCCTACGGCCCGGCCACGCCCCAAAGGAAGAAGCTTTGGACCAGAAGGCGCTGGTGACGCAGGCGCTCGAGCATCCCATCGCCTCCCAAAGGCTTTGCGAACTTGCCAAAGACAAACGCCGGGTGCTGGTCATCACCAGCGACCATACCCGCCCCGTTCCCAGCCGCATTACCCTGCCGCTGTACTTGAAGGAGATCCGCAGCGGCAATCCGGATGCGGAGATCGTGATCCTTATCGCCACGGGGATGCACAGGCCCACCACCGAGGCGGAGCTTCGGGCAAAGCTAGGCGACGGGATCGTGGATCATGAGCGCATCGTGGTGCACCGGTCGGAGGATGAGGGAAGCATGGTGCATCTGGGCACGCTGCCCTCCGGCGGCGAGCTTTGGCTGAACAAGCTGGTGACTTGGGCGGACCTCATCGTATCGGAAGGATTCATCGAGCCGCATTTCTTCGCGGGCTTCTCCGGCGGTCGCAAGAGCATCCTTCCGGGCATCGCCTCCCGCAAAACCGTGCTGTACAATCACAACGCAATGTTTATCAAGGACCGAAACGCCGTGCAGGGCAGCCTGCAGGACAATCCCATCCATCGGGATATGCTCTTTGCCGCAAAAACCGCCGGTTTGGCGTTCATTCTCAATGTACTTATCGACGCGGAAAAGCGGATCATCGCCGCGGTGGCCGGGGACCCGGAGGAGGCCCACAGGCAGGGCTGCGCACTTTGCGCGCGCCTGACAAGCGTCACCCCCGTCTCCGCCGATATCGTCGTCACCGGGAACGGCGGCTATCCGCTGGACCAGAACGTGTACCAGGCCGTAAAAGCCATGACCGCCGCCGAGGCCTGCGTGGACTTTGGCGGGGTGATCATCATCTGCGCGGCATTGGGAGACGGCCACGGCGGGGAGGCGTTTTACCGCTGGTTTGCCGACAGGGACGGGCCCGAGGCCGTGGCAAAAGCAATCGAGAACATCCCGCCGGAGGAAACGCGCATGGACCAGTGGGAAGCCCAAATCCTGGCCCGGGTCATGAGAAAAGCTGTCTGCATCTTTGTCACAGGGGAAGAAAACCGCCGTCTCATCGAAAGCATGCATATGCTGTGGGCCCCCACGCCCGACGCGGCGCTTGCGGAAGCAACGCGGGCGATGGGAGAAAGTGCCACGGTCGCCGTCATTCCCGATGGTGTGGGCGTGATCCTTCAATAAGCGGAAAGGAGATTTTCCATGCGGTATCTGCTGGGCGTGGATTTCGGGGGCAGCGCCTCCAAGGCCACGCTGCTTCAGGAGGATGGCCGGGTGCGGGCCACAGCGGAGTGCGAGTACCCCACCTATTACCCCCGCAACGGCTGGGCGGAGCAGGATCCGGAGGATTCCTACCGCGCGCTTATTGCAAACGTGCGCCAGATTATACAGAAAACGGGCATCGACGCCAAGCAGATCATCGCCCTTTCCCTGGACGCGGCCACCCATACCGCTGTACTGCTTAATGAAAAGGACCGGGTGGTGCGCCCCGCCATCTACTGGACGGATGCCCGGGCCGGGGAACAGGCTGCAAGGCTCAAAAAAGAATATGGGGAAGAGATCATCCGCCTGTGCTACAACAGCGTGTCCAGCCTGTGGACGCTTCCCCAGCTTGTATGGCTGAAGGAAAACGAGCCGGAAACCCTTCATAAAACGCGCAAGCTGATGTCTGTCAAGGATTATGTCCGTTTCAGGCTTACCGGCGATTACTTAACCGACAGCATCGAGGCCATGGGCTTTATGCTGCTGGACGTAAAGAAAAACGAATGGTCGCCGCTTTTGTGCTCCCTGGCGGGGATCGATGAAAAAATACTCCCGCCCATCGCGGACCCCATGGCCAGGGTTTCGCCCCTTACGGAAAAGGCGCTGGCGGACACCGGGCTTTCCCCTTCCACCATGGTCATCGCCGGGGCCACGGACACGGTGATGGAGGTCTACGCCGCGGGAGCCGTCCGGGTTGGCCAGGCCACGGTAAAACTGGCCACCGCCGGGCGCATATGCCCCATCACGGATCATGCGGTGGTGGACCCCAAACTCGTCACTTACCGGCACGTGGCTAACGGCCTGTGGTATCCCGGCACGGCCACCAAGTCCTGCGCCGCCTCCAACCGCTGGTACAGGGATACCTTCGGGGGCGATTATGATGAAATGAGCGCGGCGGCCGCCAAGGTGAGGCGCGGCTGCGAGGGCCTTTTTTTCCATCCCTACCTGCAAGGGGAGATCACGCCCTATCTGGATGATAAGCTTCGGGCCAGCTTCATCGGCGTGGCGGGCTATCATACCAAAGCGCACTTCAACCGCGCGGTGCTGGAGGGCGTGGCCTATTCCATGAAGGACTGTTATGAAACCCTCAAAGCCATGGGCATCGCCCCCAAGGAGGCGGCGGTGATCGGCGGCGGAGCCAAATCCCCCCTCTGGCGTCAAATTTTGGCGGATATGCTGAACATCCCCCTTACGACGGTGGACAGCGTGGACAGTTCCCTGGGCAGCGCCATGCTGGCGGGGGTGGCAGCCGGCGTATTTTCAAACCATGAAGAGGCGGTGCGCGCCTGTGTGCGCATACACGGCGTCACGGAGCCGGACCCGGAAGGTGCCGCCTTCTATGATGAGGGATTTCCTGTGTACAAACGCGTACAGGCCGCTTTGGCACCCATCTATCACGCGCTATGAAGATACTGATTCTCGCAAAGCAGGTGCCGGACACCACGGATGTTGCGCTTAATGGGGACTTTACCCTGCGCCGGGACCTTGTCTCCCAGATCATGAACCCTGCGGACGAATCCGCGTTGGAGGCGGGGCTCCTGCTCAGGGACCAAAACGGGGGCACGGCCACGGTAATGACCATGGGGCCCGTCCGGGCCGAGCGGATGCTTAGGGAAGCCTTGTCCCGGGGAGCGGACGAAGCCGTGCTGCTTACCCACCCGGCCTTCGCCGGCTCCGATACCCTGGCCACGGCCAAAGCTCTGGCCGCGGCGGTAATGGCCCTGGGCGGGTTTGATTTGATTTTGTCCGGCCGCAGGGCAGCCGACGGTGAGACGGGCCAGGTGGGGCCTATGCTGGCCTCCCTCATGAATATTGCCTGCGTGGCCAACGCCACCCGGCTTGAGATGGACGGGAGCTTCGCCCTCGCGGACCAGCTGACGGAAAGCGGATTTTTTCGCTGGCGGATGGCGCTGCCCGCCCTTATCGCCTTCTGCGAATGGAGCTATCCCCTGCGCCTGCCCAGCTTAACCGGCCTGCGCCGCGCCCGGCAGGCGGAAATCCGCCGGTTTTCCCCCGCAGATTTGGGTCTTTCCCCCGGGGAGTGCGGCTTGCGCGGCTCTCCCACCCGGGTGATCCATGTGAGCGCCCGCCCCGCCGGGGCCCGCGCCTGCCGGATGCTCACCGTGGAGGAGCTGTTTTCCAAGGGGGTGTTGCCATGATTCTGGCCGTGGTATGCGAGGGAAACGGCAGCGCGGTTTTTGAACTCATCGGCAAAGCCCGCAGCCTTGACCCCGGCGGGCGCGTCACAGCCCTTTGGGAGGGGGAAGGCGCGCCTGCGGACCTGTACGCCGCCTGCGGCGCGGACGAGGTGATTCAGGTTGAACCTGGTGCGGACGACTGCGTCCAGGGCACCCGTATCGCGGATGCGCTGGCCGCGCTGAAGCCAGACATCGTGCTGTTCCCCGCCACGGTACGGGGGCGGTTCCTGTCCGCCTGGGCTGCGGCCAGGCTGCAAACGGGGCTTACGGCGGACTGCACGGCGCTGTCCATCACCCCGGAAGGCCTGCTGCTGCAAAGCCGCCCGGCCTTTGGCGGCAGCCTGACGGCGGACATCCTGTGCAGGGAGAACCGCCCGCAAATGGCCAGCGTGCGGCCGGGAGTATTCCCCTGCCCCTTGCCAGATCCCCTGCGCCGGGCCGCTGTGCGCAGCTTTTCAGCAGGCCCCGCAGCCGCGCTGATGGAGCGGCTGTCCTTTACCCCAAACGAAGACGGCGTTTCCCTGCGCCAGGCCAAGGTGATCGTGGCGGGCGGCAAGGGTGTGGGCGGAAGGCGGGGCTTTGAAAAGCTTGCGGAGCTTGCCCGCCTGCTTGGCGGCGCGGTGGGGGCCAGCCGGGCTGCGGTGGACGCGGGTTACATCGGCTACGCCCATCAAATCGGCCAGACAGGCGTCACGGTGCGGCCCGAACTTTATCTGGCCTTTGGCATCAGCGGCCTTGCGCAGCACATTGCGGGCATGAACGGGGCTAATACGGTGATCGCGGTGAATACGGACAAGAACGCCCCCATCTTCTCCTGCGCGGACTACGGGATCGTAGCCGGATGGGAGGAGACGGCGGACGCCATGATACGCTATCTGAAAGAAAGGAAGGAATTTTCGTGAATTACAAAAAGACCTATGTCCCCCAAAACGGCTACACGCCCCTGTGCACCATCGGCCAATGCTCCTTGAAGGACCTGGAATTCGGCATTTTGGAGCTTTCGCCCGGGCAGGCCTACGCTTTTGAGACCCATGACCGGGAGGCCGCGTTTATCATTCTAGGCGGCAAGGCGGCCTTCACCGCGGACGGCGTGGAATACGGCCTGCTGGGCGCCCGCCGCAGCGTGTTTGAAAGCCCCAAGGCCGAGGCCTTCTACGCGCCCAGGAACTGCAACGTGAAGATCGGCAGCCCCTTCCATGTGAAGATCGCCGTGTGCCTCACGCCCGTGGATGCGGATTCCAAGCCCCAGGCCATCCGGCAGGACGGCGTACGGGTGATGCGCCTTGGGGTAAAGCCCTGGGAGCGGGACACCAGCTTCATCATTGACGGCGCAACCAACGCCAAAAAGCTTACCATCGGCGAGGCGTACATCACCCCGGGCAACTGGGCAGGCTTCCCTCCCCACAAGCATGATGTGGACAGCATGCCCGCCGAAGGCGTATTGGAAGAGATCTATTATTTTCTCTTTGATCCGCCCCAGGGGTTTGGCATCCAGTGTCTGTACACCAAGGACGGCGAAATCGACGAAGCCTACCGCGTCAAGAGCGATGACCTGGTGGAATTTCCCCGGGGATACCATACCACGGTGGGCGCGCCGGGCTACAACAGTTATTTCCTGTGGCTGATGTCCGGGCAGCACCAGGGCTTCTTCCGCAGCAGCGACCCCGACCACGCCTGGGTGGGCGCGGTGGAAAACCTGCTCAAAAAGCTGTAGGGCACGGGATGAATGCCATGCGGAACAAGTTGGGGGTCTACTATGCCTTTCTGGCCGTGTCGGATGATGTGGACTGGCTTGATTGCCTTGCAAGAACAAAGGCGGCGGGTCTTGATATTCTGGAGATGAGCGTGCCGAAGGTCCGGGCGCTGCCCCCCGCCCTCCGGGACAGCATCGCGGAGAGGGCGGCGCAGTTGTCGCTTTCCCTCACCTTCGCCACGGCTCTGACGCCGGAAACCGACGTCTCCAGCGATGATCCCGCCCTGCGCGCTGCGGGCGTCCGGCAGATGAAGGATGATCTTGCCATGATCGCTTCCATGGGCGGCCTCTCCATGGGCGGGATTTTGACAGGGGTGGGAAAAAACTTCCCACAGGGGATTGAGCACCGGCGCGGCCAGGCGGTGGACAACGCGGTTTCCGCCCTTCGGGAGGTGGCGCAGACCGCAGAAACGCGTAAGGTCAATCTTGGCGCGGAGGTGGTGAACCGCTTCGAGTCGCCCCTTGTGAACACCTGCGCGGAAGGGCTGCGGGTGGCGGAAGCCGTGGGCAGCCCGCGCCTGGGCGTCCACCTGGACACCTTTCACATGAATATTGAGGAAGCCGACCCGGCAAAAGCCATCCGACTGGCGGGGAAGAAGCTGATCCACTTCCACGCCTGCGAAAACGACCGCTCCCTGCCCGGCCACGGGCATATCGATTGGAAATCGGCCTTCGCGGCGCTCAGGGGCATCGGGTATGACGGGCCTGTCGTGATGGAGTCCCTCCCCGGTCCCTACGGCTCGGTGGCGGGGCGGCTGAACATCTGGCGGCGGCTTGCAGGGGATGTGGACAGGGAACTGGCCGAAGCGGCGCGGTTCCTGCGGGAGCGAATGGAGGAAGCAGGCCATGCTTGAAAACTATGCTTTTATCGCCGGCGCGCTGTGCCAGAGCGGCGACCGCTTTTTGCGTTCGGGCTACAAGGAAACAATCCTCACCGTGCCGGAGGTGATCCGCCTGATGTACGCCCGCGGCGTGGCCAAAGGCGTGGAGATCCACCACCGGGGAAATGAGGATGAGGCGTACACCCAGGAGCTTTGCGGCCTAATCAAGGAATGCGGCCTTATGCCTACCTATGTCAACACCTGGCTGTATGGGGAAAGGAAATGGCGCTTTGGCTCCCTCTCCGCCGCCGATTTATCCACGCGCCTAGACGCGGTGGACCGCTGCAAGGAAACCATCCGCTACGCCAAAAAGCTCAATGCCTTGGGCGTGAGCCTGTGGCTGGGGCAGGACGGGTTCGACTACGCCTTCCAGACGGATTACAAGTCCCAGTGGGAAAATTTCACGGAAAGCCTCAAGGAGGTCTGCGATTATGCGGACGGGCTGCCTGTGGCGCTGGAACCCAAGCCCCGGGAGCCCCGCAACCGCTCCCTCGTCGACAACGTGCAGACCGCGCTGCTGCTGCGGCTGGAAACAGGGCGGGAAAACCTTGGCGTCACCCTGGATACGGGCCATGTGCTGGCCGGGGGGCAGGGGCTGGGCGCGTCGCTGACGCTTGCCATGCAATATAACGCGCTGTATAACCTGCACATCAACGACAACTACGGTGCCTGGGACGATGACATGATCGTGGGCTCCGTCCGGCTCAATGAGCAGTTGGAAGCCATCTACCTGCTGAAGAAGTACGGGTACAAGGGGTATCTCTCCGTAGACATCTTCCCCTACCGGGAGGATGCCATCGGCGCGGTGGAGGAGAGCATCCTGTGCATGATGGATTACGACAGGATCATCGAAAAGCTGGGCGTTAAGCGCATTGACGAACTGATCGCCGGGGGCGACATTCTGCAAACCCTCCGGGAGGTGCGCGGCGCGGCGCTTGGGAAATGATACTATTGAAAAATATTATTTCGTCCAAAGCGGCCAGGGATTTTCAATGCAGGGTAAGGAGCCGGAGCGAAGCGTAGCAGCGCTACGCTGAGCGGAGGGCGACACAGCCCTGCGTGAAAAGAACCG
>JAEWVC010000081.1 GCA_023459275.1 Bacillota bacterium
TCATGTCACATGACATAACGTCGCTGACAAATCAACTGACGATCAATTGAACAATCCAACAACATGGTCACCTTTCTTTCTCCAGTGTGCAGTTGTCAGGGTGCTGTAACTTGCCCTGAAACAAATAGGACTTCACGGGAGCTTAAAAACTTCCGGAGGTGTCAAAAACCATCTTGACGAACAGGAGAAGAAGTGATAAGCTTCCATTCTGTGAGGCAAGCAGTAGGCGGAAGCCTACGGTATGGATGCAGCAGCACCGGCAAGTTCAGATGGGATAACCCATGGAAAACATCCAGTGCCGCTCAACACAGTTGCTACAATTTCCGGTGGTAATGGCGAAGGGGATCCACCTGTTCCCATTCCGAACACAGAAGTTAAGCCCTTCAGCGCCGATGGTACTTGGCTGGACACGGCCCGGGAGAGTAGGTCGCCGCCGGATTCCATTTTCCTCAGTAGCTCAATGGCAGAGCATTCGGCTGTTAACCGAAGGGTTGTAGGTTCGAGTCCTACCTGGGGAGCCAATCGTGGGTACAACTCGTAAAGCGGGTTGTACCCCTTCCTTTTTTAGATCGGCGACGGCATGAACGACTATTTCATCATCGCCTATATCGATGCGGACGATATACTTCTTGAGAAGGTCTTTGATGCAGGAAGAATCCGCGCGGAGACGCTGGGCATCTTCCTGGAGGAGGGAGACCAGGGCGTCGCGGTCGATTTCCACCGTGTGGGATGCCTCCTTGAGGCGGTCGGAAAGGATCTGGCGCTGGCCGGCCAGCTCCCCGATGCGATCCCGGACCACCTGGGAATCAAAGCCCGTTTCGAGGGTATGGATGAGGTTGGCCATTTTTGTATCAATCGCGGAGATTTCACGGTGGAGGCGTTCGGAGGATTCGGTGCCCTGGGCGGACAGGGTTTGCATGATGGCATCGGCTGTTTTTTCGATCATGTCACTGTTCAGCAGCTTATCATGGAGAATGGCAAAGATCGCGGGCTCGATGAGGTCCGCTTTGATGTTCTTGGCGGCGCAGTTATGCAGCCGCTTTTTGTTTGCGCAGGTATAGAGCTTGTATTCATGGCCTTTTGACACGGTAGTGACGCCCACGTAGGCCCCGCCGCAGTGGGCGCAGTGGAGCAGGCCGCTCAGGATGTATTCCCGGTGCTTTTTGGAATGGTTCTGCTTGTTTTTTGTGTTGTCCTTCACGCGGTTTTGCACCCTTTCCCAAAGTTCGTCGGAGATGATACGGGGGATCATATCTGGAATCACGGTGGGGTTGTCGTTTTTTTTGCCCACCCACTCATGCATGACACGCATAGTGTACTCAAACATGATGTATTCACCAGTGTACCGCTTGTTGCGGAGGATGAAATGCAGGGTATTGGCGCCGATAGCCTGGCCACGCCGGCCGGAGATGCCCATGGACTTCAATTTTTCCGTGATCTGCTTGTAACTCTTTCCGGAGGCGTACCATTCAAAGGCCATCAGGACGCCGGCCGCTTCGCGCTGATTGATGACATACTTCCCATCCACAATGGAATAGCCCAGGGGAGCATATCCGCCGCAGAACAGGCCGCGTTCCGCGCGGATTTTTTTTGCGTCCATGGATTTTTGCCGGTCCTGGAGCACCTTATGATGGCCCACCAGTACGGTGACGCCTTCGGTAAGGAAAGCATTAGGGTCCAGGAGATCGCCCAGGCGTTCCGTGACGGAGATCACGCGGATGCCCAGCTTCTGCATGGACTTGCGGAAGTTGAACCAGTCCACCACATCACGGCTGCCGCGGGTGATATCGTAGACGATCACGGCATCAAAGGCATGGCGTGACGCAGCGGCCAGCAGGCTTTGGAAAGAATCCCGATGGGTGTTGGTGCCGGTTTGGGCCTCATCGACGTAAGAATCCACCAGATCAATGCCATTGGCCAGGCAGTAATCGGTGATGGCACGCATCTGGGAGGCAATGCTGGTTTCCTGCTGCAGCGCGGTGGAATACCGGGCATAGGCGGCGGCACGGACAACGGAAGGGGTGCTGTTACCCATTTGATCACGCTCCTCATCCATGAAATGGCCTTAGCGGTCTGATGCAAGGGAATCTTTGATCACAAAATATAGGTCCATGCCTTCCGAAATGATGGCATTCATCGTGCGGCCCGTTGTTTCTGATTCATAGCGGATACGGTCTTCCAATTCTGGACTTGGGCGAAAGGTTATGTTTTTGCGCAGGTCCACCTTTTCAGACTGTGCAGCAAATTCTGTTGGAACAGGATCAGGTTTATCCATTGGAATATCTGATGGACGGTGCTTTTTGTTATATAAAACGGCTATCAGAATAACGAGAGAAAACGCAACAATACAAGTAACTACGATATATCCCGTCATACCATACACCTCCACACATTAAGCATTGTAATCGACAGGATATATACCCAAAATCAAGGCATAGTCAGTTTTGAACAGTTTAATCTCGTATCCCGTTTTAAGCAGACTTGCGGACGTTCCCAGATCATACAATTCGCCAGGTTGGAGATTAGAACCCAGATAATAAAGAATCTCATAGGCAGAATTGAAATCCAGGTCAATGAAAAAGGTTTGGAGAAGATAATTATATATGGTGGGATACTTTAATCTGGCATATTTGTTTTGCGGATCGATGGAGGCTATGAAAGAAAGCGTTTTACCGTCGCGGCACGAAACACTAAGGTCAATACCTGTGCATATTGGAAACCTTGCAGTCAACATGCCGGTTTCATCAGAGGATAGGACATAATCACTGCTTGTAATGACCATTCCGTCATCAGAAAGGAGCTTGATGGTTTTTCTGATGACAGAGAGGTCTCCTTCATTAGGATATACTGCTTCAGCAAGAGAAAAAGGACATGGAAAAACCAGCATCGCTACCAGCAGAAACGAAAGCATGCGTTTCATAAAGGTACCCCTTTCCTAAAATTACAACTGTTCTCCATTTTGGGGCAGTGCTAAAATGGGTTTACCGCTTGCGCGCAGCGGTATGCAGGCCTGATCCATGGAGCGATAGAACAAAGGAGAAATAGGATGACGCGCTGCTACTACACGGACGAAGAAAACCCACTTATATGGGGGATATATAATCCCTGGGAAGGGATTTTATATATCAATCGATCCGCTTGCCCCACAGGGGTGATTGTGCTGATTACCGAACGACCGCTTATCGCCTAATTATTAATGCCTGCATGCTCCATGGCCGGTACCGGTCATGGAGCGATTTCTTTTTCTTCGGAAGAATGGGAGCCGTTTTGCTGCTGGGCCTTGGATAGGCTTTCCAAGGATTTCTCATAGATATCGGAATTAGCCGGAATAGATTTTTGATGAGCATTGAGAATAAGCAAAACATCTGCTTGGGCACGAGAATCAGCATTTCTAAAAGACATCAAAAAAGAAAGGTCTTCCTTAGAAAACATGTTCGATCTTTCAACTTCGGCAAGCATTTCAATTGGAATATCAAGAAGGTTGCATAACGCGGATATCACTTCAAATGAGCGAGAACCGAGGTCACCACGGCGGATGTTCCGTACAGTACCTTCAGTACAATTGATTTTTGAAGCTATTTCATTATTTGTCAGGTTCATTTCACTAATACGGCTATTGATTATATGAGAAATTGCACTGGACAAAATGACCACCTCCGATTTGCTATGAGTATACATGAAAAAAAGCAATAGCGCAATAAGTTTCGAAAAATATTACGGAAATATATTGACAAACGCATAATATTGCGTTATTCTTCATGTATCGCAAAATATTACGTTTCTGGAGGGGAAGTGAAATAGATGGAAGGTCGAAAAATGGTGTATCCCGTGCTTGAGGAAATGATGGAAAAAGGAAAGCTCCGAAATGAGCATCTTGCCATCTGTATTAACAAGAGCATTCGAACCGTAGAAAACAAAATGAACGGGCTTACTCCGTGGCTTTGGGATGAATGTGTTGCGATCCACGCAACCCATTTCCCAAATGTGCCGCTTGGTGAATTGTTCAAAAGAGCTGATGCCGCGGCATAACACCTCATCCGGCGCTGCGCGCCACCTTCCCCTCAAGGGGAAGGCTTTCATGGGACCGTGGAGGAGCAGAGCATGAAGGTAATCGCGGTGGACTTTGACGGGTGCCTATGCGAAAGCGCCTGGCCGGGGATCGGGAAGCCGAACGGGAAGGCTATCCGGGAGCTGATCAAGCGGCGGAAGGCCGGGGACAAGCTGATCCTTTGGACGTGCAGGGAAGGGAAGCTGCTGTATGAGGCGGTGATGTGGTGTATGGCCCAGGGGCTGACCTTCGATGCGGTCAACGACAATTTGCCGGAGCGCCGGAAAGAGTATGGGAACAACTGCCGCAAGGTAAGCGCGGACGAATACTGGGACGATAAAGCGGTGTGCGTTATATACGAAACATAGATCATCCGTATCCTGAAACCCAAAGGCGGCTCATCGCAGATGCCTGTTACCATCTCCTTCATTTCTTCGGATAGGCCGAGAGCCCCCAACGGATCATTCTGCAAGCGAGACGCAGATTCACCAAGTTGCGCGAGACTGGTCATACCGAGAGATGCCTTGAGAGAAGCTTCCTTCGCGATGTTACCGCACCGGCTTTTTATCCGATGCATCTGCATGTTGCCATGCAGGCCAGCACATGTCATCAGCCCGATGGGCTGCCGGGCGCTCGTGGGCGGGGTATTGATTCCGCATCTCACCGCCTGTGCGTTGCTCCTTCCATGGACAATAAACGCGGGGTCCGTGGATTGGATCATCGTTGACCATGAAGGTGTTTCAATGAATTCACCCGGTGCGCACGCAAGCGTTACCGCCTGCGGGGACAAGCCGCCTTTGGATTTGAGGATATGGATAGCACAAGTATACAAAGTTTCCAGAAAATATCAAGAGGGTTGGAGGACAGCGCCATGCAAAGCAAGGTACAGGAGCAGCTGCCGATACGGTTTCAGTTTGTGGAGCAGAAGGCGGATGTGCAGGGCGCCGCGCAAGCGCTGGCCTTGCATTTTACTCAGGGGGACGCAGAGGCCTATATGCGGCGGGCGATTGAACGGAAGCGGGAACGGATTCGGGAGAAGAAGGAAAGGGGCGTTTTCACCATTTGGGATCTGACGCCGGAGGCGCAGCGCCATGCCTATGAGGGATATTGCAAAGCGATGGACGATGATCTGAATCGGGAATATACCGTTCCCTTTGAGCAGTTTTGCCAAGAGGCAAGCTGGGCTGATTTTGAGTTTGATAAAAACGGGAATGTGATCCCGTAAGCTATTTCCCATCGAAGGCCCCACACAAAAGTGGTGTCTATACATATCACAAATGAAAGGAGGCAGCACTTGAAGATCCTTTACCTCCTGGCGGTACTCCTTTTCATCCAGCGCGTGGGCTGCACCGCGGCCCCGCCAGAAACGGTGACGCAGCCGGCCACACTCCTCCGGCGCGCGAATCCGGAAGAGCATCAAGCAGCACTGGGACATCCTTGCACCCGGGCATACGCCAGGATCCACATGATGCGGCACAGCACAAGCGCCACGGGCGGCTAGGTACGCGGGGCAAGGAGTGAAGACACAATCAGGAATCAAAATGCGCCCCAGGGACGGTTCATGAAAACATGACGGATGAACGGGGCCCCTCCGAAAATTGGGATCATGGCATCCCGATACCGAACCGGGAAAACCCGGGAAAGCGGGAAAACCCGGGAAAGCGGTGCTTTTATGCACGGAGGTTATGGGAGAAACGGAACCACGCCCGCCGCTGGCGAAGAAGCGGCGGCGGCGGGCTTAACCTGGGAGGACACCTCATCAGCCGCTGCGCGGCAGCTTCCCCTCAAGGGGAAGCCTTCGGGAGAAGCGATGTTTTACAAAGGAGGGAAACCGGGTGAAGGGACAAGCCTACATCACCATCGGGGAGATCGCAACGGACCTGGGCGTATCGGAATGCACGGTCAGGCGGGCGATCCGGGAAAGGGAGCTTCCGGCCATGAAGGTGCGCCACCAGTACAGGGTGACTGTGAAGGCATATGAGGCGTACCGGGACGGCTGCAAAGTGGCGGAGGAACCGAAGCGCGAGTATGCCGGGGCATACAAGACGGTCACGAAGCCGGAAGCCTGCAAGAACCTGGTGCAAATCGGATACGCGAGGGCAGAGGGCGGGCCGCTGGGAAGGATCGTCTTTCCGCTCTACGCCATGAAGGATGATCCGGCGCAGAGGAAGGAGGGAACGGCATGAGCATGGCGCAGAAGCTGGAAGAAATCACGGGCGCCAAGATGGGTACTATCTGGGCGGTTGCTTTTCTGATGGTGGCCGGAATGATAGTTCTTCTTGTCATCGTGATGATCCGGGTGGCGAGATCGGGAAAACGGGTGGAGGAGCCGGATGATCTGCTGGCCAGGCCGGTGGAGGATGATATCAAGCCGCGGATCAGCGTAAAGACGGGCGGTATCCTGCCGGAGTATGAAGGGCCGATGGAGGCCGCCATGGGAATGCTGGAGGATTACCTGACAGACGGAAAAAGCTGCAGCACGGATACCGTGGAGGATCCCTGCCGGCCCCTGGACATGCCGGACCTGCCGCGGGGACCGGTACCACCGCCTCCCGGGAGAATACCGCCGCCGCCCGTGAAGCTCACAAGGCAGGAAGCACTGGATGCGGCGAACGCCGAACGGGCAGCTATTGGGAGGCTAAAGGCGTATTACGCGGCGATGGAGCTTCGATGCGACTATGCGCCTCCTTCCATGGCAGCAGAACGTAATGGTTATCCCAGCGTACGGGCCATGAATAAGGCCTTGAATTACTACGGCTTCCACAGCAACGGAAAGCTCATGGAAGAGAAAGGGGAAGCGTGATGGAAACCTACATCCTCACACGGCCCCAGGCAACGGACCTGGTGCAGCGGATGCCGGGGAAAAACAAAACGCAGCGGAAGGCGCGCCTGGACATGCTGGTGGGCCTATGGGATATGGCGGAGAGTGAAAAGCCGTGCATCCTTCAGGACGGGGACAGCTACAGCCTTTCGGCCAACAAGGACGGGGAGACGCGGACCATCGCTAAGGGCCTGCCCGCACCGCTGGTAAAAGCCTTCATCAAGAAGACGGGCATCAAATGCATATGACAAAAAAGCCGCCTGCGGCTGGCACCCGCTGGCGGCAAAGGAACCGGGACAAATCACGAAAGCCCCGCTTCGCAATGAGCATATCACAAAGCAGATCATCATGCAAGCGCGGGGAGAACGGAGGAACCGTGGGCATATCAAGAAGGGCGCTGCTGCTGGACCTGCTGGCCAGGGTGGACATGATCCTGCGGATGGTGAGCGACAGCTGGAGGTGCGCCATGCCGCTGCCGGAGTGCGAAGGGGTATGGGCACTGCAGAAGCAGCGCGGCGAGACCATCCGGGCATGGTACCGCGAGATGGAAGCCATGGAAAGCGGAAAAGAACAGGGGAAGACCGATGAAAAAGCGGACACCCTGGAAAGGCGGTTGGAGGTACTGCGCAACGGAAAGGACATCGCGGAGACCTTTATGCGCAGGCTGTGCCATAACGGGGTGCTGAACGAGCCTTTCCCGGAATGCCGGGGCGCCTGGGAGCGGGAGCGCGATAAGGCGGAGCTGATAAAGGCCTGGATACAGGAGATTGAGCAGAGCAAGCAGGAGGGACGTACCTATGAAGTGGCCGAAGGGAAGGGACCGGGTGACCGGAGGGATGCCGGAAAAGTGGGCAAAGCTGACGGTAGTCAGCCACCGGCCGGCGCAGTGGAGGCAGCACGGCGGGATCCTGGAACGGGTGATGGAGTGGATACTGGAAAGGCTGCACGCGGTGGGGTACGGGATTTGGGGGTGACACCTCATCAGCCGGCGCGGACGGCAGCTTCCCCTCGAGGGGAAGCCTCACGGGGCAGGGAGGCAGAGCAGATGGGGATGGGACTATGATCCGAACATCGCGCGCGGAAGCGGCGGCCTGGCTGAGCAGGCCCGGCGTGCGGGATAGGCTTTCGCAGCTCTTCCGCATGCCGCTATCCATTAAGCAGATCACGGTGGAGATCGGGCTTTCCACCGGATGGGACCGGCTTGTAAGTGTGGTACTGAAAGAGATGTTTGGAGAAGTAGAGGTCGCAAGCCGGGGAAAGAAGATCGCCGGAAGCGGCGGGAAGGCGGAGGCGGCAGCGGGGAGCGTATGCCTGCTGTGCGGGGAATGCAAAGCCTTCCTGCCGGACGCGAAGCGGACGGATGGGGTACGGAAAGGAACCTGCAAGAGAACCGGCGCCCGGGTGGACCGGTGTGCGGAGTGCAAAAGAAAGCAAGAGGAGGAGCACATCAATGGAGCTAACAAGCATCTTGAAAAGCATATCGGAAGTACAGCAGATTATGGGTCAGGGGAGAAATGCGAAATCCATGCTGGATGACCTGGCCGCCACGCTGCGGCGGGAGATCGTGCGCAAGAGCATGGCCAGCGGGCGGAGGAAGCAGTACAACGCGGTGCTTTCCTTCGCGAAGCATTGCGTATCCCTGGAACGCCCCTGCCTGGATGGCGCTTTTATGGCGGAAATTTCCGGAGAACCGCATCAGGTGCTGGTGGATGGCTTTATCGGGATCGCTTTTAAAAAGCCTTGGGAAGGCATGCCGGAGATTGCAAAAGACGTGGAGCCCTTGAAAGCAAAGGAAATCTTTGAGGAAGCGAATCAGGGGGAGCCGGTGGAGCTGCCGGATCTGTATGAGATGATCGGGAAAAACCGCGCCTACCGTGCGGATGAAATGGACAAATACAAAGGATGACTTTTTACAAAGCTGGGACCTGCCTACCTGAATACGGACTATCTGATCCGGGTCATGCAGATGCTGAACATCGTGGGTGGGGAATGCCTGGTGCGGACCGAACTGGCGGCAGTATACATCAGGACCTATGAAGCCAAGGCGCTGGTGCTTCCCGTGAGGGTGTATGCATGATTACAGAAGATCCGGAGGGTACGGGAATGGAAACGGCGCTTGAACTTCTGAAGGGGCTAAGGTATATCCGTTTGGAATTAAGCGTGCTGGAGCAGCGCATACGCAAGCAGGAGGTGGAGATGCGCGGTTTCCGGTCGCTTACCATATCTGATATGCCCAGGAACCAGCACATGCCGGAGGGCCTGGACAGGGCGGTAGCTGCAAAGGAGGCGCTTGAACGCGAGCAGCGGGAATCCATCGCATGCCTGTATGAGAAGATGCGGACAGCAGAACAGCTTTTGCAGGAGGAAGGGGACGCAGACATGCGGGTGCTGATGCGCCTGTACTACGTGGAGGAAAAGCCGCTGTCGGAGGTATGCAGATGCATGTACATGGGAAAGGCCAAGGCCTGCAGGATCAATAAAAAGGTGCGGGAAAAGTATGCCCGGAAAAAGATGATACCTGCGGAGACCACATGATACCATACCGCATGATATAGTATATGCGGAGAAGTGAGGCATGGCGCTTCTCCCTCCTGCGGTCTGCGGGGGCCCATGGCACCGGCAGGCTGTAAGGTTTTTGGGAGGGATGCTGGTGGCCGTGAAAACGGGAGCAAAAGCGGCGAACACAATGCTTTCGCTGGACACCACAAGTGTGATGGGATTGCTTGCGGACCTAAAAAGGACGATGA
The DNA here is from genome assembly GCA_023459275.1 of Bacillota bacterium. Lineage (GTDB taxonomy): Bacteria > Bacillota > Clostridia > Christensenellales > Aristaeellaceae > JAEWAH01. The sequence goes on from JAEWVC010000081.1 coordinate 9,617, forward strand.
CGCCCAGTGAATACAACACCTTGCTGTACCGGGTGCTGAACAGGACGGGGAGCCAGGTCAGGACACTGGCCGCGAAAGAAGTCACCAAGGATTATGCCATACCTTACGGAAAGGTGCTTTCCGCGATTTCCCCGCCCATGCCGGATGGATATGCGGCCGGTATGGCAGCAGGCAATGGCCATGCTGGAACCACCGGCGAAAATGCGGGTGAGTGAGTGGGCGGAACAAAATGTGATTCTTCCGTCCGAAAGCGGCGCGGAGCGGGGGCCCTGGCGCAACAGCCGGGCTCCTTACCAGGTGGGAGTGATGGACGCCTTCACGGAGCCGGAAGTGGAGGTCATCGTCATTGTGGCCGGCGCGCAGACCGGGAAAACCGCCGTGATGCTGAACATGGTCCTGTATGCCATCGCAAAGGATCCCGGGCCGATCCTGTATGTGCAGCCCACGGATAATACGGTAAAAGATTTTTCCGTCCGCCGCGTGGCGCCCATGATCAAAAACTGTCCCGTGGTCAATCAGCTGGTGTCGGAGGCAAAGAGCCGGGACAGCGCAAACACCATCAACATGAAGACCTTCCCGGGGGGAAGCATCGCCATGACAGGGGCGAACAGCCCTTCGGAGCTGGCGGCCAGGCCCATCAAAGATCTTTTTCTGGACGAAACGGACCGCTTCCCGGACAGTGCGGGGACGGAGGGAAACCCCATCGCCCTTGCGATGGCCAGAACGGAGACATTTTACAACAAAAAGATTGTGATGGCCTCAACACCCACCGACGAAACAAGCCAGATTGAGGAGGAGTATTACAAGGGATCTCAGGAGGAATGGCAAAAGGAATGCCCGGGCTGCGGAGAATACACGCATCCTTTGTGGGAGCACATGCGCTATGAGTACGAAGCCTACCTGGACAAGCGCGGGAAAAAGCAGTACACGGTGAAATGGGTGCTGTGGGAATGCCCGCACTGCCGGGGGCGATTCAAGGAAAGCGCGGTGAAGCATTCGCCGGGGAAATGGGTTGCCAAAAACCCGAAGGTGAAAAACCGCCGTTCCTTCCGCCTGAATTCTTTGATCAGCCCCTGGGCCAAGTGGAAGGACATTGTACAGGCCTTTTTGGAGGCGGGCACAAACGAGCAGCTTTTGAAGCCCTTTTACAACACGAAGCTGGGCGTGATCTATGAAAACCACCCGGAGACGGAAGGGCTGGCGGAAACCTGCTTTTTACGGCGGGAGGATTACGGCCATGGCGTGGAGGTGCCGGAGGGCGCCCTGGTGCTGACCATGGGCGTGGATACTCAGGATTACCGGCTGGAGTATGAGGTGGTGGGCTGGGGCCATGATGAAGAAAGCTGGGGGATTGCAAAAGGGCTGCTGATGGGCCGGCCGGATGAAGACGCCGTATGGAACGAGCTGGACGCGCTGCTGGACCGGGAATGGATGAGAAAGGACGGAAAGGCGCTGAAGATTGCCGTAACCTTTGTGGACAGCGGCGGGCACAGGACCCAGGACGTTTACAGGCAGTGCAAGAAGCGGGAACGAAAGCGGGTATTCCCCATCAAGGGCGAGGATGGGCAGGGGAGGCAATATTGCTACCTGAGCAAGACGAAGACAAAGCAAAACCTGTTCATCATCGGGGTGGACGATGGGAAAGAGGCCATCCAGTACGCGGCAGCGGTCAAAGAACCGGGGCCGCGTTTTTGTCACTGGCCGCAGGATCCAACCTGCGGATATGACAAGGATTATTACAAGGGCCTCTTTTCCGAAAAGGCCGTGGTGCATACCAGGAACGGACGCAGCGTGATGGTATGGCAGAAGGTGACTTCGGACAGAAACGAACCGCTGGACTGCCGGAACTACGCGCGGGCGGCGTTCAAGAAATTTCAGTGGAACCTGCTGGAAATTGAAAACCGGCTGAACGGGAAAGCACCCGCTGTCAAAAAGAAACCGGCCAGCAGGTACCTAAGCCATGGGATAACGCTTTGAGGAGGAGAAAAGCATGCCGATGACGCTTACACAGGCATTGCAGATGCGGGACGCCTACTATGAGGCGGAACATGTGATCGTGGATGGAACCGCCAAGAGCTACAAAATCGGGAACCGGGAGCTGACTAGGCTGGACTTGGACCTGATCCACAAATACCAAGGGTACTATGATGGGCTTGTGCAGGTTTTGAACGGCACGAAAAGCGGCCGGTCCAGCAGGATGGGGGTGCCAAGGGATCTATGAGCGAGACGCAAGCGGAAAAGACCGTGGAGAAAAACCCAAAGCGGTTTCACTTAAGCGGAATCCGCCGCATGATGTTGAGCGGCGGGTACGGGAACTTTGGCGCGAACACCACCAAGAATGCAACCATCGGATGGCTGATGAACGGCGGGAGCCCGGAAGAAGACATCGACAGGAACACGGCGGTGCTAAGGCAGCGGGCCAGGGATCTGGACGTGAACGGAGGGCTGGCAAGGGGCGCCAACATTACCATGACCACCAACATTGTGGGCGTGGGGCTTGTGCCAAAGCCCAAGCCGGATGGAAAACTGCTGGGCCTTAAGGAAAAAGAGGCGGCGGAGTGGATAGACACCTGCAAGCGGGAGTTTGAACTGTGGGCCGGTAGCAAGAAATGCGGGGCGGACCTGCAAATGGACTTCTTCCAGCTGCAGGAGCTGGCCATGAGAAGCCAGCTTGTATCCGGTGACAGCTTCGCGCTGCTGCCCATGTTTCAAACACCGGGAACGCCTTACCAAACCCACGTCAGGCTGCTGGAGGCGGACAGGATCTGCACGGAAAACTGCGGATACGGCGGGGTGGGAAGCGTAAGGGAACTTCAAGACGGCGGAAAAATCGTGGACGGCGTGGAGATGGACAAAAGCGGGGTGGTGGTGGCCTTCTGGATTGCGGACAGGCACCCGCTGGGGATGAGCGGCGCCGCCATCAAATGGACAAGGGTTGAGGCCTATGGGAAGAATACGGGCATGCCCAACGTGCTGCACATGATGAAATTCGAGCGGCCGGAGCAGCGCCGGGGCGTCCCTTTCATATCCGCCATGATCCTGACGCTGAAGCAGCTTACCAGGTACACCGAAGCGGAACTGATGAGCAACGTCATCCGCGCCATGTTTACCGTTTTCATCAAGCAATCCACGGAAGGGGCCGGGAGCACCGGGACGATAGACGAAATCGTAGGCGAAGCCGAGCGGGTGACGCAAAGCGACGAACGGCTGGAGCTTGGGGCGGGCGCGGTGATCCAGCTGAAGCCGGGGGAGGATATCATTTCGGCAAACCCGGGCGGGCCCAACACCAACTATGACAAGTATTTCGAATCTCTTTGCCTGCTGATCGCCTCTTCCCTGGGAATCCCCAAGTCCATCCTGATCAAAAAGTTTGAAAGCAATTACACCGCGGCGCGCGGTGAACTGCTGGAATTCTGGAAAGAGGTGCGGCTGTGGCGGATGGGCCTTGTACGGGATTTTTGCCAGCCATGCTATGAAGCCTTCCTGGCGGAGGCGGTGGCCACCGGCCGGATCGCTGCGCCGGGGTTCTTTGAAAGCGACGCGGCGCGGGCCGCCTGGTGCAAAGTGCAGTGGCAGGGTAGCACCATGGGTTCCGTGGATCCCAAGAAGGAAGCGGATGCGGCCATGATCCGCATCAATGGAAACCTGTCCACCGGGGAGCGGGAAGCGGCGGAGATCAACGGCAGCGATTTCTTTGAGAACGCGGCACAGCGGGACCGTGAAATCAAGGCGGCGCCGAAAACGGGAGCGGTGCCCGTTGAACAGGATCCGAACAGTGACGATGAAGAGGAGGGAAAAGAAGATGCCTGATTCCTTTGTGCATCTGCAGGTAAGTGCGCAGATGAAAGCGGAGGATGCCGGAGAGGTTGCAATTTACGGTGTGATCTACCCCTACAAGTATGATTCCACCGTTACAGGGAAAGAGATGCGCGAAACACTGCAAAAGGTGGCCAAGGCAAAACGCCTGAACATCCACATGAACAGCCCGGGGGGGATCATCACCGAAGCGGTGGACATCATGGGGCAAATCAAGGACCATCCGGCAAGCGAAAAAAACATGTTCATTTCCATGTGCTGCAGTGCCGCAACACTCATCGCCCTAGCCGCCACCCATACCTCCATGTATGAAGGCGGGGATTACATGATCCACCGGCCCACGTCCGAATTCATCGGGAATGCGGATGATTTTTCCCGTGAAGCGCAAGCCCTGAGCGACAAGGAAAAAGAGATCTGCAAAATGTACGCCGACGCATGGAAACAGCCGGAAAGCGACGTGTGGGAAAAGATGAAGGCCGAAACCTGGTTCACGGCGCAGCAAGCGAAGGATTACGGCTGCGTGGATGAGGTCATCAAGATGAGCAAGGCGGACAGCGCATCCATGCTGACTAAAGGCCAGATGATGATGCTGGGCTACAAGCAGGTGCCGGGAGAACTTATGAACAGGCTCCCGGAAAAGGAGCCGGAAGGAACGCATGAAAGCGCCGCAGCCGCGGCGATTTCAGATAAAGTACAAAAGGAGGATCCCAAAATGCCTATGACCATGGAGGAACTGAAAAAGCAGCAGCCGGAGTTGGTGGCGGAAATCGAAAAGGCCGCCACGGACAGTGCTGCGGAGCTGGAGCGGAAGCGGATGCAGGCAATCGATGAGGTGACCATGCCCGGCTATGAAAGCATGGCCGCGGAGGCCAAGTACGAAAAGCCTGTGGATGCTGCCGCGTTCAGCATGAACCAGGCGAAGGCCATGAAGGCCAAGGGCATCGCATACATGGAAGCGCGAACCAAAGAGACAGGGGCGCTTACGGAGATCCCGCCCAGTGCGCCTAGTGATGCCACCGCAAAAGAGCTGCAGGCGAAACAGGAGGCGGATATGGCCAAGATGTGCGCCGGGTTCGCCGCGGACAAGTCCACCGTGACGGTGGAGAGGAAGTAACAGGCGCAAAGCGCCGGGAAGGAGAACGAAATGGGAAATCTTTACGGTACGGTTGACACCTTGAGCGAGGACATGCTTCTTGCGGATCCCATGGGGGCGGTAAAAAAGGGGATTGTGGTCACGCTGGGAAACGGGCTGCTTGAAAAGGGCACCGTGGTGGTGCGGAACAGCTCCACCGGGATGTACGCGCCCGCGACATCGGAAACGCTGATTGCCGGAAGCATTGCGGCGGTCCTTGCGGAGGATACGCAGACAGGCACGGCGGAAACGGGCCTTGCGGTGGCCACCAGCGCCTATTTCCGCGGCGAATTCCTGCGCGGAATGGTCAAGCTGGCCACCGGCGCGCTGCCCACGGCTGCATATGGCGTGCTGAACGCCATGGGCATCCTGCTGCAGGAGTACGTGCCCGCCACCGGCGCGGAAGACACGCTGGACAACGCGATCCTGGAAACCGTTGCGACACCGGCAGCCGCGCCTGGCGCCGGGGAAGTGGCCTCCGGCACGGAAGTGGCTTTGGCCACCTCTACCAGCGGCGCTGCGATCTACTACACGGTGGATGGCTCCACGCCTACCGCCAGCAGTACGCTCTATGCCGCTGCCATTGAAGTTACCGCACCTGTGACCATCAAGGCCATCGCGGTCAAGGACGGGATGAACAATTCCGCTGTGCTGACCGCCGCCTACACCATCGCGGCGTAACGGAGGAACAGCAGGACCATAGCCGCCTTCGGGCGGTTTTTTCATGCAAAAAAATGAACGGAGGAATCAGATATGCCTTTGGATATCTTTAGCCCGGTATTCCAGTTGGCGGCAATCAGGCAGATGACGCCTATCTCCATGTTCCTGCAGACGGCATTTGTGCAGGAAGGCCGTGCCGTTCCCCAGGAAATCGCCATTTGGGACGTGAAAAAGGGCAAGCGCCGCATGGCCCCCTTTGTGGGAAAGAACGTGGGCGGCGTGGTAACGTCCAGGACCGGCTACCACACGGAAAAGATCGAGTTTCCCAAGATCGCGCCGGAACGGCCCGTGACCATGGACGACCTTTTGAGCCGCGCTTTCGGAGAAGGATTTGTGTCCAGCATGACGCCGGAGCAGCGGGCTTTGCAGCTGATGGCGGAAGACCTGCAGGAGCTGCGGGAAGAGATCGCCTGCCGCAGGGAATGGATGGCCGCGCAGATCCTGTTCACGGGGAAAATGGACCTGCCGGTGTATGTGGACGGCGGCATGGTGGAGGACAACCCGGACTATGTGGACTTTGGGTTCGCCAATCAATTCACCCCGGATACCCCATGGGATGAGGATGGCAGCGATATCGTGGCCGACATGGAAGCAATGAACAAGATCGTGCTGGCGGGCCAGGGCGCCGTGGACATCATCATCATGGCTGCGGATGTGAAGGCCGCGATGTACAACAACGAAGCCTACATGGCGAAGCTGGACAACCGGCGCTTTAACGCCGGGCTCTTCACGCCTGAATTCCAGGGGCAAAGCCTGCTATTCTTGGGCGTGAATCACCTGGGGACGCCCATGTATGAATACTTCGGGACCGTGGTGGACCATACGGGCACCGAGGTGAAGCTGGTGCCGGACGGAAAGATCCTGCTGGGCAGCCGAAAAATGCTGCACAGCCTGTACGGGCCCATTACCCAGGTGGAGGATGACAGGAACTTCCGGACCTATCTGGAAAAGGAAGTGCCGCTGCGCTACGGCAGCACGAAGGGGAACAGCCTGCTGCAGCGGGTGACCAGCCGCCCGGTGATCATGCCCTTCAATGTGGACGGATGGGCCATCGGGAACGTGCTGTAACGGAAAGGAAGGAAGCGCCATGTACACTGCCAAACAACATGTACGCATAGGGACGCGCAGCTTTAAGCCGGGCGAGGAAGTACCGCAGGACATGATGAGCGACGCGGTATGGAAGCGCCTGTGGGCAAAAAAAGCAATCGAAGGCGGGCCGGATCCGGTGGAGGCGATGCTGGAGGCGGATGAATCGCCTGTGCCCACGGAGCCGGAGGAACCGGAAGACCAGGACGCGGAGCCCGCGGAGCCGGAGGCACCGGAAGATCAGGCAGCGGAGCCCGCGGAGCCGGAGAAAGCGGCGCCCGCCAAGGCGGTGCGCAAGCAAGCCAAGAAAGCCGCAGGGGCGAAGGATCTAGGAACGGAACCGCCCCTGCCGGCCATTGATGCCGGGGACATGGTAGTAACCAACCCCAGAACAAAACGGAAAGCGGGGAAGGCCTGATGTACCTGAAATTTGTCAAGGCGCACGGGAAGCACAAAAGAGGCGACCGTGCGCAGATCAAGGAAGGGCTGGCGGAAAGGATGGTCGGGCAGGGCGTAGCCGTGCCGGACAAACCCGCGAAAGAAAAAGCGAAGCCCGCCGCCAGGAAAAAGGCTTCTTCCGAAGGGGGCTTGAAGGATGGGCCTAAAGGAGACAATGGCGGCTGATATCGGGCGCGTTTTCTTCACCGACTTTGTGACGGAGCACAGGTGGAACGATACCGCCATCCGGGTCATTGAGGACAGGGAACAGGAATTGCGCCTCAAGCAGATCCTGGGGAGCCTGGAAGACAGCGTGAACGAATTCATGATCCATGTACCGGAAAGCGATCTATCCAAACGCCCGGAACGCTGGGACACCGTCAACTTTGACGGGATCCCCTGCGAGGTGACCAGCGTGGGAAAAAACGAAAAGGCATATGAGATCATGCTTTCCATGCGGAAAGGAAGGCGCGCATGATCGGGAGCGGCTTGCAGGCATTGAAAGACTGGGTCTTTCAGCAGGTGTGCAAGGGGAAAGAGATGAAGGCCCAGGGAGAAAATGCGCTGGAAATCGTGACCCGGGAACCGAAATGCTTTCTTCAATCCCCGCCGCGCATCAAGAACAATGAATCCGCGCAGGAAGCGGACAGCCGGGCGGCGCCGTGCGTTGTGATCGTAATGCGAAAAGCTGGAGTGCGCGGAAGAGAAAGGAACGAGGAGGATAACCAGATTTCCGAAGCACGGCGCGGTTTCCTGGAAGTGCAGCTGCTGTTCGTCACCTATGACCCGGGGCACAGGACGGCGGAAAGCCAGGAGAAATCCGCCTATGAAAAGATCAACGACAATACCGAAGAGGCCGTGAAAACGGTGCTCATCTGGGCGGAAGAGACCATGAACAAGCTGATCCGGGCGGGAAGCATTCCTGGAACCGGATGGGCGGTGGAAAAGAACACCTGGGAGTACGGCATGCTGGCGGATGAAACGGGTTACCTGGCGGACAGGTGGCCGCTTTACTACGCGGCGCTTAGCGGAACCTTCACCACGGAAAGCCTGGAGCAGGGCGTTCAAAAAGATGACTTGAGCTCCATTTTGGACTAAAGGAGGGCACCATGGAAAGACACGGAATTTATACGGCGCTGGGCACATCGGCGCTTGCTGCCGCGCAGGCCTTTAAAGTGCCTGTATACTGCGGGACCGCGCCGGTGCAAAGCATTCTGGGCGGATCGGGGAATGTGAATGCGCCGGTCCTGGCGGAAGACCTGGAGCAGGCAAAGGCCGCGCTGGGGTACAGCGATGATTGGGCCAGCTTCACGCTGTGCGAGGCAATGTATGCGCACTTTGTGGAAAAAAAGGTGGGGCCCATCGTGCTCATCAATGTGCTGAACCCCGCCAGCCACAAGGAGGAAACGGGCGGTTCAAAAACCGCCACGCCGGCCAGCGGAAAGGTGATCCTTACGGATATGAGCCTTGCGGTGCTGGATACGGTGGCCATCACCGGAAAGACGGCATCCACCTATACGCTTTCCTATGATCCGGACACGGAAAAACTGACCATCACGGAGACGGCAAGCGGGAGCCTGGGCACGGAGGAACTGACCATCACCTATGATATCGTAGACCCGGAGGCGGTGGAGGATGATGATCTGATTGGGACCTATGATGGGGAAGCGGTATCCACCGGCCTGCAGGCCATACGGAATGTGTACCAGCTCACGGGGTACATGCCGGGGACGATCCTTTGCCCGGGATTCAGCCACCTGCCTACGGTACGGGCGGCTATGCTGGCCATGTCCCAGAAGGTGAACGGCCACTGGGACAACATGTTTTACACCGACGTCCCCCTGGCGGACGGGGAAACGGCCATGACGCTCAGCGGGGCAGCCGCCTGGAAGGGAACGAACGGCTACAACGCCGCCAATGAAAAGGTATTCTTTCCCATGTGGGAAACCTTGGAGGGGAAGATCTACCACCTGTCCGTGCTGAACGCCTGCAACCTGGCCATTTTGGAGGCGGGAGCGAACGGCGTGCCTTATCAGAGCGCCAGCAATACGGCGCTGCCTGCCGGGCACTACTACTTCGGTGAGGAAAGGGACACCTACCTGCCGGATGAGGAAGCCATCAACGAAAAGCTGAACGCCAACGGCATTACAAGCGTTGCCTTTGTGGCCGGCGAGTGGAAGCTCTGGGGCGCGCATGCCGCCGCCTACGATGCGCAGACGGACGAAGGGGAGCATGTGTCGGAGACCAGGCGGGCCATGCTCATCTACCTGGGAAACAGGTTCCAGATCAAGTATGGAAACATCATCGACAAAAGCATCAGCAAAAACGCGCTGCAATCCATTGCAGCGGCGGAAAACGAATATGCGCAGCGCCTTGTGGGCATGGGCATGATTCTGTACGGCTTCTGCAGCCTGGTGATCAACCAGTCTGCGGCGGGGATAGAGGAGCTTCAGCGCGGGGATTTCTCCTTTGTGTATGAAGTCACCACAACGCCTCTGGCCAAGAGCCTGACGCTGACGCTGAGCTACACGGCCAAGGGCCTGAGCAGCTACTTTAAGGAGGATGCGTGATGGCTAAGCAGATCGTAAGCATTGTGGAGGATTTCAGGGTCCTGGACGGCGGGAATATGGTGGAGGATGTGCAGACGGTAACGCTGCCCAACATCACCCATCCCACCACCACCATTGCCGGAAGCGGCATGGCCGGAGAGATCGATATGCCGGACGGGTCCCAAGTAAGCGCCATGTCTTACAGCCTGGCGCACAACTGCGGCCTGAACAGCCAGCGGCTGTCCCGGCCCGGCGTGCATGAGCAAGAGTTCAGGGTGGCAAAGCAGGTGTATGACAAGGAAAGCGGGGAACTTCGGCACCAGTCCATGAAGGTGCGCGTGCGTGGTATTTTCACCGGCGAGGACAAGGGAAGCATCCAGCGGAAAAACGCCAACGGCCGCACGGCCAACTACAGCTGCGTGCGCTATGAGGAGGAAGCAGACGGGAATGTGGTTACGCTGATCGACATCCCCGGGGGCCTCATGATCATCGACGGTGTGGACTACGGAAGCACCGTGAAAAATCTTCTGGAATAAAAGTGGAGACCGGAAGATACCATATGAGACCGCTACCTGTGATATAGTATATGCAGGAGAACAAGGCAGGCAAGGAAATTGCCTGCCTTTTTTTCGTGCAAAAAAAGGAGGAAGCAGCCATGCAAGACACGGCGGAATACCAGGTGAAGGTGGAGGAAGCCTTGAAGCGGGTGGAAGAGGTCAAGCACGGGGTGCTTACGCTTTCCGAGCCCATGAAAAGTCAGGGGAAGGACCTTTGTGAAATCGCCTATGATTTTACGAAAATCACGGCGGGGGATATGACGGAGGCCATGGACAGGAATCTGGGCCCCAACATTGGTAGCATGAACCCCAAGCAGCAGATGGCAGTCTTTGCGCTTTCGTGCCGGGGGTATGAAGGACTGGACGAAAAGGATCTGGAGCGGCTTTCGGCAGAGGATGCCATGGCCGGCGTCATGATCGGCGGCCAGTACCTGGAGCACCTAGAATCTGTGGCCCTGGTGAGCAGGATGATTGCCTGGAAGGAAGGGGAAAACCCGGACAGCTACTACCGCAAGGGAACCATGCGCCTGGAAAAGGAAATCGAGATCGACGGGGAAGCGCATACCAGGATCCCCTACGACTTCGGGAGGATGACCGGTACCAAGTATGTGGAGGTGCTGAGCGCCACCAGCGGGACAAAGGCGGGATTCAGCTACCGGCAGGCGCTGAAACTGTATCTGGAAGCCGTGCGGACAGCGAACAAATGGGATGACCAGATTATGAAGGGCCTGGCCGGGAAGCTGACACCGGAGGATATCTTTTCCGGGCAGCGGGTGGCCATCGGTTTTTTTCTCACTGCATTCCTTGGGGCGCGGAATCGTATGAGCAGGAAGCGGTAGGCGCGGAGCTGGCTGGAAGAACACCGTACACCATGCTGATGGAAATGCCATGCCTTGCTTTTGTGCGGTACCGGAAAACGCTGATCAACTGCATAAACGAAATCATTGAAGAGCGGGAAGCGGCGGCGGAGCAGCAAAAGCAGCAGGCGGCCCAGCAGGCAGCAGGCAGCAGCGCCGTGCGGAAACGAAGGAGACGGTAACATGCGGATCATGATCGCTGGAACGGACATCACGGGCAGGTACCCATGGCAGGACGTGGAAACTGATGATACGGACGGGTCCAGCCTGGATGTATGCATGCTGACCGCGGCGGGAGACCTTGCCTCATCGGAGCTTGCACAAGCCGGGCAGGATACCCTGATGGAAGTATCGGAAGAAGGGTATACCACCGGGAAAATGTACGTGGACGCGGTCACGGCCAAAGATGGGGAAACGACCATGTTTGCCAGGGGAACTCCAGCCAAGGGACGGGAAAAAGGATGGGCGGCCTATGAAAACGTAACGCTGATGGAGCTTGTGCATATCGCCGCGCTGGAGCTTAACATGGGATATCAGCAATTTGGAATCACGGACAGGAAATACGGGCGCATGATCAGGCGGGATGAAACGCAGGCTGAATTTCTTCGCCGGGTGCTGCGCATGGAAGGGGCCGTACTAAAAGTTACAGGCGGGAAGCTGACCGCCGTGGACATCGCCTGGGCTCAGCAGCAAAGCGCGGTGCATGCCTTTGAGATCACTGCATCCACCCCGGGTTGCCTCTATAAGGAAGAGTACGCCGGATACCGTACCTGCACGGTATCCGGCATGGGCATTGATGGTACGGCGACAGATACGCAGGTGCCGGGAAGCAGAACGCTGCGCCCCAGGGAGATCACCCCGGAAAACAGCACGCAAGCGAAACGCTGGGCCATGGGGGAGCTTCTTCACAAAAACCGCATGAGCAGTGTACTCATGATCGACTTGGACTTTGATCCCAAAATAGCGGCCATGAGCCGGATGGACATTACCGGGATGAAAGCCACAGAAGGCGCATGGATCGCCAACCGTGTCACACAAAATATGATCTTGCGAAAAACGAGGGTGTATCTGCGCCGGTGCATTACAACGATTGTTTAGGCGGTGAGCCATATGGATCAAAGGACCTATGATGGGCGCGCAGAGCGCGGGATCGTGGTAAGCGTAACCGAAGCCGGGGCGAAAGTAGCAAGCTATGATAGGCCAGGGATTGTAACAAAGCCATTGAAGCCCCTTTTTCTGAAGCCGGTCCAGGTAGGATGGCCGGTTTTTTTCATGGAATTTGAAAATGGGAATGGTGTGATTATCAGCCATATTGATCCAGGCATATCCAGGGACGAAGCATCGGAAGGACCGGAAGGAAAAAGCGCCTATGAGGTTTGGATTGCCGCCGGGAACACCGGAACGGTGGAAGATTATTTGGAAAGCCTAATAGGTCCAGCCGGTCTTGCCGGTGCGGATGGATCACCAGACACGCCGGAGCAGGTGCTTGAAAAACTGAAAACTGCGGGGGGGATAGCATCAAATTCAAACCTACTTATAAACGCTAATTTTATCAACCCTGTCAATCAGCGCGGGAATCCAAACTACCCCCCCGGAGATTACGGATATGACAGGTGGCGGCTTGATGGGGCGGGAGGTACTTTTCGTGACGGAGCTACATTACATATAGTAGCGACTGCTGACACCCACGCATGGTTTAGTCAGCCAGTAGAACATCCCGAACTACTGTCAGGTACGCATATAATCGCCATCTATGCCAACGGTGAAGGTGCCCTGCATTTGGGATGTACAGTCAACGGGACATGGCAGGTGACACTCTACGATATGACTGGGCAAGGCTGGCGGTGGTATACCCATATCGTAGACCTGCCAGATGGCATGACGTCCTTCACCGTATCCGCTGTGGCGATAGCCGGGGGCCATTACTGGATCAAACATGCAAAACTTGAAAAAGGGTCGATCCTTACGCCTTTTGTGCCCAAACAATATGGCGAAGAGTTGGCGGCGTGCAAGCGGTACTATATACCAAAACACACCGCACCCTTAATATACCAGTCAGGAAGCTACTATTGGGCGTGCCCTGGAAACCTCCCGGTAGAGATGCGCGTTATTCCCACCGTAACAAGTGCAAAATATGGACTTATCGGAAGCTATGAATACCCTTTAGTCGGGACTTTTTCATTAGATGAAACAGGAAGCCTCTACGTGCTAACGGGAACTAACCTAGCCAGTGGAACGACACAAGACTATTATGTAGTTTTTGAAGGACTGGATGCAGAAATTCGATAGGAGGGGCGCCAATGGAAAAGATTGCTGTATATGTCCGCATGGATGAAGACGGGCGAATCCTTGCTATCAATAGCTCTGCTTTTTTGAAAGATATTGATGGGTGGGTAAAGATCGATGAAGGGCTAGGAGATCGGTATGCCCTCGCTCAAGGAAATTATATGCCCAAAGAATTATATACCAAGGGGGTGCCCCGCTATTGGTGGGACGGGGAACAGGCATTGGAGCGCACTGCGGAAGAAATAGCATCAGACATGGAGGCCATCAAAAGTCAAATTGAAGCCCGAGTCGCAGAAAAAGCCAAAGCCGCGCAGGATGCGCTAAAAGCGCAGGTGCAGCAGGCGGTCGCCGATATGGGAATGGGCGCGGTTGCCGATGATATCGCAAAAATAAAAACAGCATTGGCAAAGTTTGGTATCAGGCTATAACGAAAAGCAGAAATTGAGAAACGCTGAAAGGGAGGCGCGAAAGCACCTTCCTTTTTTTCGTACAAAAGCGGGAAGGTGATGAACGTGGCGCAGCAAATGCTGCAGGCGCAGATCGTACTGTCCGGAAGGCTGGACGGATCTTTCGGGAAGATGGTCACAAGCATTGACAGCCTGGGGAACAAAATGCTTGCGTTGGCCTCCGGGATCAACCAGATCTCACAGCCGCTGATCAACGCGGGAAAGCAGATCACAACGCTGTACGCGGGCTTTGATGATTCCATGAAGTATATCAAGGCCATCGGGAACCTGACGGAAGAAGAACTGGCCAAGGTGGAGAACGCGGCGCGGCAGGCGGGTGCCACCACCAGGTACACAGCTACCCAGGCGGCGGAGGCGCTGGCCTTCGGCGCGGAGGCGGGCCTTGAGTTTAACGATAACATCTCCCTGCTGCCCACCACGCTGAACATGGCGGCTGCCGGAAACATGGAGCTGGAAACGGCCATGGACCAGCTGCTGACCATGCTTTACTCCACCGGTACGCCGCTTAATGAGGCTTCCACCCTGGTGGACCAGCTGGCGGCTGCCGCAAGCAGCAGCAAAACCAACATCCAGAGCATGGGCGAAGCCGTGGAGCGCATGGGCGGTATCACCAGGTACGCCAAAGGTGGAACGGAAGAACTTTTCACCATGCTGGGTATGCTGGCGCAGCGCGGCACGGAGGGTGCGGAGGCGGGTACCTACCTGCGCAACGTGATCCTGTCCCTTGTGGCGCCCACCAAAAAGGCCGGGGAAGTGCTGGCGGAACTTGGCGCCACGGATGAAGAATTGGCGGACCTGGAAGACCTGGACCTGGGGCAGGCCGCCAAAGCCATGGAGAATATCGGGCTCAAGACCTATGACGCGGAAGGCAATCTGCGCCCGTTCATGGATGTCCTTAACGACCTGAACGATCTCACCAAGGACATGACAGAACAGGAACGAAACGACATCATGTCAAAACTCTTCCCAAAGCGTACCCTATCCGCCGCAACAAACCTGCTGGGGGAACTGGGAACCAGCATGGAGCGCATCAGCGACGCCATAGAGGAAGCGGACGGTACGGCAAAAAAGATGGCGGAGACCCGGGAAAGTGGGATCGGGGGCGCCATCCGGATGCTGAAAAGCGCATCGGAGGAGCTGCAGCTTTCCTTTGGGGAAGTTTTGACGGACAAGCTCATGTCGGTGGTCGGAATCGTAAAAGACGCACTGCTGACCTTGGCCAGTCTGCCGGAAAATGTAAAGGGCACCCTTGTGGACATTGCGGCGGTGATCGCGGGGATGGGGCCGGCCGCCATGCTGGCGGGGTTCGGGCTGAAAGCCATCGCATCGCTGCTGGGGTTCATCGGCTCCCCGGTGGGCATGGTAATGACGGGCGTCCTGGCGCTGGGGGTGCTGGCGCTGCATGTAGCCCAATTGGCGGAGGCCAACCGGTACAACGCCATCAAACGGCATTTTGGGGAGCTGGAAATCAACGCGGACACGCTGGCCCAGCGGGTGAGCAACCTGGACGGGGGATTGGGTACCGCGCTTGACAACCTGGACAAGTACGGGACAGCTACCGAAACGGCGGGCGAAAAGTACAATGCCCTGGCGCAGACGCTGTCCGGGAACATTATGGATTCCGTGATCTTTGGGCGGGAATTGACGGAAGAAGAACAAGCAGCCCTATTTACCATCGGCGACCAGATGGCTAGCGCGGTGCAAAATGGGATCAAGTCAAAGCAAATGGAAATCACGGGGTTTGTAGACCTTCTTTTCAAGGATGATCCAACACAGGGAGCAACGCTAACGACAACACTTAATTCATATTTCGGCGGGATGTATCTTGAGCTGGAGAACATCGGAGAAGAATTTAGAAGTAAGCTGACAGAAGCCATGCGAGACGGCACGCTGGATGAGAATGAATGGGAGGCTATTAAACAAACAATTAACCGCTTTAATGAGATGAGCGCAAAAATCCAGGACATCCAGAACGCAGCGGAGGTTGAGAAGGTCCTGCAAAAAGGGATGCGTCTGGGGCCAGAGGCTTTCCAGTCCACCCTCACGGCGCTGGATCAGCAGAAGCGGGACGTGGAGACACGGACCACGGACATGCTGGATGAAACCATCGCCTATTTTGTCGCCGCTTCCCGCGAGGAAGGGAAACTGTCCGAGGAGGATATCCAGGCGGAAGCCAATACCATGCGGGATCGGGCCACCGACCTGATCTCGAAAAACAACGAAAATACCATGGCAGCCATTGTCCGCATGATCAACGTCACCATGCAGGATGCTTTCCCGGAAATGGAGCAGCTTGGCACGGGCATGATGAACGGGATTCTGCAAGAGCTTGCGAATAACCCGGACCTTGACGTGCAGCAATATGCGCTGGATTACCTGAAGAAAAACGCCGGGGCCTTGGGAATCACCGGGGATGATCTGAGGGTCTTCCTTGACAAAATGATAGACCCTTACCAATCGGCCATGGATGAAACCACCATCGCCGCGTATGAAAAGTATTACGCGGACCAGAACATGGATTCTCCGGAATGGCTGAAGCAGGCGCGCACCTGGAACAACATCTTTGGGGTCATTGAAAGCACGCAGAAAAATTCCATGTGGGAACAGCTGGCCAGCGGCGGGTGGGTCAGGCCTTACGACTACTTCTCCGGGTATACGGACTTCAAGGAACCGCTGGATGAAAACGTGCTGAGCAGCCTGATGACCCAGTACGGAATCATGGGCGGTGCATCCTACCAAAACGGTGTAGCGCAGCAGTTTGGCGCGCAGGTAGACAAGGACCTGATTCAAAAATCAGGATTCGCGGGGCTTGTGAGCCAGATGGGCGCCTTGGGTGCGGAGGCGGGGAAAGCCTTCAACAGCAGCATGCAGTCCCAAATCCAGCCGCCTTCCATTGTGGGGACCGGAGCGGACGGGGATCCGGAAGTCAGCTACATCCCTGAGTTTGCGGAGGGCGGGCGTGCCACCACGGATTCCATCTTCGGGGAGAACGGGCCGGAGTGGGCGATCCCGGAGGGGCACACGGAGCGCACGGCGGAGCTTTTGAACCTGGCGCGGTCGGCCAGCGGATTTACCTGGCCGGAGCTGATCGCCATGGCGGGAGGGCTTACCGGAAACCCGGGAACGGGAACATACAATGTAAAGATCGTCTATGCGCCGGTGATCCACGCAGCGGACGCGGCGGGCGTGGAGGAAAAGCTGAAAGAGGACAAGCAGCGGTTCAGGGACCAGATGGACGATTACCTATGGGAGAACAGCAGGAGGGAGATGTAACCATGGCACAGGTGATTTTGAACAATATTACGGCCATCCAGGGAGAAACCTTCGATACCCTGGCGCTGACACTGTACGGGAATGAAAAGTACGCGGCGGACCTTATGATGGCAAACCCGGGGTTATGCCATAAGATGATCTTTTCAGGGGGCGAGGTGCTGAAAGTGCCGGAGCTTACGGAAACATCGGACAGCCCGCTTCCGCCCTGGAAGCAAAGTGCGTAAGGGGGAAGGCGTATGGTGATTTTTGCCTGGAGGGACAAGGAACTGAAGGTGGATAGCCACATCCTGGAGCCTTTCATGGACGCTGAAATCACGGCGGAAGCGAATCTCCAGGAGAAAACCAGCGGAACGGAAACGGCGGTATCCCTGAAGAGCCTGAAACCTGTGAATTTTTCCATGACTGTGCAGCTGCTTCATGCAGCGGGCGTCAACGTACAGGATGAGATGGAAAGCTGGCAAAGCAGGATCGACGGGGCGGCGGGAAGGATCTACCTGGGCGGAAAGGACATGATTGGGAAAGACATGATCCTTACAGGATGCCCGGCATCGGAAATGGTTTTTGCGGGGGACGGCACGCTGAAGGCCGCAAAATTGCAGCTTACCTTTCAGCAGTACGGGGTAGAAAACAAAAAAACAAGTTCAACAAAGAAATCAGGACAGGACCGGCTGAAAGAGATCGCGGAAAAAGAATGGAAGTCCGCTGATCCTACAACGTACACCGCGCTCACGGCGGAACAAATCGCCGCCATGCGGGAGAAGGCTACGGCAGCCACAAAGGCGGTCACGGACGCGGCAAGCCGGGCAGCGCCGGTATTTGAATCCGCCTTCGGGCCTGCCAAATAGGAGGTTTGCTATGATCTATACCATGGATACAACCCATGCACCCATCAACTGGGAGCCTAAAACCATTGGGGAACGTATCGCGCAAAATGCAAAAAACCTTTTGATGATGCGCATGGGGGAAGTACCCTACGACAGGATGCGCGGCGTGAACAGGAATATGGAACATAAGCCGCTTTCTTTTGTGCAGAACCGCATCATGGCGGAAATTGGACGTGTGCTTCGGTATGAGCCAAACGTAAGGCTTTTGAGAGCGGAGGTAAACCAGACGCCGGAAGGACTGCGGGTGGTTTGCGAGGTGGAGGTTGACGATGCGCCGGAGGGACGGGAACGCTTTAACCTGTAGGGAGAGGGGGAATCGGTATGGCGGATTTGCACTACCTGACCTATGACCCGGAAGCCATGTGGCGTGAGATCCATCTTGCCTACCTGGGGCAGGGAGGGGACCCGCTTTATCCGGGGGACGAAAAGGAAATGCTGCTGCGCGGGGCAATGGCCATTTTGGCGCAATGCTACGCGGCGGCGGATCACGCCGCGCGGATGCAGACACTAAGGTATGCCACCGGAGAATACTTGGATCTGATCGGGGAAAAGCGCGGGATTGAAAGGATCGCCGCGGTGGCCGCAACGGGGAAAATTAACATTACCATCAAACCGGGCGCGGCGGGGCATGTCCTGGCAGCCGGAACGCTGTATACGGACGGCGCAAGGACCTATCAGCTTTCGGAAGGAATCGCCGTGCCGGCCGGGACGGAAAATGTCACGGTTAGCGCGGACAGCACCTGCACGGAGGCGGGCAGCGTGGGGAACGCGCTGATGGCGGGAACGCTGCTATACCCCATCCAACAGGACGCGAAAGCGATCTCTGTAATTGTAACGGAAACAACGCGGGGAGGCCTGGAAGAAGAGGCGGACGAAGCATACCGGGAAAGAATACGGACGGGCGGATTCTACGGAGCGACCACCGGGCCGGCCGGCGCCTATGAATCCAGGGCGGAGGCGGTAAGCGCCAGCATTGTGGACGCAAAGGCCAGGCGCGCGGAAGCCGGGGAGGTGGAGGTTTCCTTGCTGCTGGAGGAAGGATTGACGGAGGAAGAAGAAACGCAGATCCAGTCGGACGTGCTGGAGGCTTTGAATGGTGAAAGCGCGCGGCCCATTGCGGATACGGTAACGGTACGAAAGGCGGAGGAGGTACCCTATGAGCTGAACATCCTGTATGAAGCGGAAGGCGCATCCACTGAAAACATGGCGATCCTCCTTGCACAGGCTGCGGATGCATACAAAGCCTGGCAGGAAGGTGCGGTAGGGCGGCCTTTTGATCCTTACAGGCTGCTGGCGGCGCTCTATACTGCGGGGGCGACCCGGGCGGAGTGGGATGAGGCAAGCAACCTGAACAGCGGGGAAGTTGCCAGAACGGCTATGGAAGCCTATCAGTGTCTGAAGGGGACCATCACGCTCACGGAAATGGAGGGATCCTGATGATCCTGCCTGATATCGTGATGCAAATCCCGCGCTTCATCGATGCGGATGCAAGCGGGCACGCGCTAAACATGGCTATGCAGGCCGCCCTTGCCACCTTCCGCACGGATATGCTTTCCGCAGACCAGATCTTGAACGACCCGGACAACATGCCGGAATGGCGGCTGGATGAAATGGCCTGGGAATGGAATATGACCTGGTATGATTTTTCCATGCCGCTGGACATCAAGCGGGAAATGGTAAAGCGTGCGGAGGCCATCAGCCGGGGGATCGGAACGCCGGGACTGCTAAAATACATGCTGGAGGCGGTCTTTGAGACGGTAAACATCTTGGAATGGCCGGATTACGACGGTGATCCGTATCATTTCAGAGTGGAGATCGGCGGAAACCGGGCCGGGGACATGGAAGCCTGGGCGCAAAAAGCAGTGGAAATTTTCAAGCCGCTAAGCCGGGTTTTTGATGGATTCATTGTGCAGGCGACAAACACCGCGACGGTGTTCACAGCGGCAGTGCTGGAAATCGGATTCAGGATGGAATTGGAGGGAGCGTAAATGGCATTCGGAAATCTGACCATCACCACCGCGGGACAAACCATGCTGGCGCAGGCGCTGCTGGGCGGGGCGATCGCATTTACAAAGGCAGAAGTGGGAGACGGGACAAAGAGCACGGGATTTGATACAACCACGGCGCTGGAGAACAAGCTGTATGAATTGTCCGTGAGCGGCGTGCTTCGGAATGGACTTAAGGTAACCGTCACATCCGATCTTGCAAACAGCGGGCTTACGGAAGGCTACTATCTGCGGGAAATAGCGGTCTATGCCAAACTGGACGCGGGGGCGGAGGTCCTGCTTGCCTATGACAACGCGGGGGAAGAAGCGGTTTACATTCCCGCGGGAAGCAGCAATGTAAGCATGGACGGAAGGATCCGCTTTGCATTTCAGATCAGCGAAGACGCGGAGGTCACCGTAGAGACGGGGGGTATGCTGTGGGCGGAGTACGACCACCGGCACGATAACGCCACGGCGGAAGCGGACGGGTTTGTGTCAGCGGAGGATAAGGAAAAACTGGACGGGCGGCTGGGGCAGGCGGTGAACCCAGGAAGCACGCCGACATTTGCGGGAATGAGCCTTTCTGGGGACCTTAATATGAACGGACATGTGATCCATGGCGCCACCTACGAAAGCTGAGGTGATACGGGATGCCTCAAGTGGTATTTCAGACCGGACCGCTTAGTGAAAACTATAGTGTGTACTATGTGGGCCCGTTGCGTGACTTTGCCATCAGCAAAATCAGCGGAGATTTTCCCACGCAACCCTACCAAGTCACTGGTGCGCAAGTTGTGGTATCCATGGTCACGGAGCCCTATGGAAACCGCACCTACCGCATCAAGGCGAACAATGGAGCCGCATTCATTTCGGATGAATTTATAAGCCAATACCTGCCAAACTGGCACGAAAAAAGTTTCAATCTGTACCCGGCGTATGACTACGCGAATATCACCTCCATCGGCTGGATCGCAACGGAGACAGGAGGATCCAGCACCTCACTGTCCCTGCGCGCGGGCGCGTATATCACGCTGACGGTGACATGGGAATATACCTTCACCGCCTGCCGGGAGCCGTCGACCGTGTTAAAGAGCGGCGATCCCGCCAAGGATAACGCGGAGGGAGCCCTGGCCGAGACGGACACGGATGTGACGGTCACAGGTACGGGAGCGGCAGCGGGAACGGAAAACGGCATTACAGGCTATGAATTCTCCGCCAGGGAATCCGCGGACAATGGCGCAACCTGGGGAGCTTATTCCGTGATCAAAACCATCAGCACAGCCTCCACTGGATTTTTAACCACGCTTCCGCCGCCCGGCACCCGGGGAAACATTTGGGATTACCGGGTGCGGACCATGGGCGCGGCAGGCGTGGACTACTACAGCCCTTACAAAGCCATTGGGCAAATCAGAAAAAACAGGCTGCCCATCTCACCCACATCCTTTGCCGCAACCCCTTTCCTGACGGAGGATGGGAGCATTTCGCTTGCCTGGAGCGGGGAAGCGGACGTGGACGGGAATATCAAGCATCAGAAGATCCAGTATGCGGTCAAGCCCGCAGGAGGTTCCTACGGCGCATGGGCGGACCTGAAAACCGCCACGGGGTCCAATACCACCACCGCGCAAACGCTAAACCGTGGAGCGAAAATCAGATTTCAGACAAAATCGGTGGACAAGCTGGGAGCGGAGGCGGATACCTGGAAGGCCTCCAACGAGGTGGAGCGGAACAGCACGCCGGCCACGCCGTCGATCCTTTTCCCGGGAGCCGGAAAAACGATCTACAACGTGCAGCCCTACGTTGGTTTGTCCATCGGGTCGGAGCCCAACGGGCAGGCGCAGACGCTGTACTACAGCGTGGACGGAGGCGCGGAGGTAAGCGCCGGGGCGGTAGCCGCGGGAACAAAGAAGATGCGAATGCCAACGCTTACGGCTGGAGCAAGAACGCTTCGCTTCTGGCTGAAAGACAGCCAAGGCGCATCCTCCGGTCAAACCGCCGTCACCGTCACGGTGGCGGCGAACACTTACGCGCGGGCCATCGCCCAGGGCACGTTGCTTTGGGATGAGAACGCAGGGCACCGGGCGTCCAATGAACTGATGGACCTGAAAACCAGGGTGAACCAGGTGCGCTCCTTCTACGGGCTGGCGGCCATCAGCCTCCCCTATGAAGGGACAACGGGCGGGAACACCATCAAGCATTTTCATACCTGGATGGCAAACGCCCAGGCGCTGCAGCAGGGGCTGGCGGATACCTGCGCAGTGAGCGGCGCAACGGTACCCACCTGGCTGACACGGACAAGCAACGCGCCCAGCGCGGGCATTATCAATCAGATACGGCAGGCGCAAAGCAGCCTATAAAACGGGGCGGAGGGTATCCGCCCTGAAGCATTTTGGAGGTGATACCTTTGGCGAAAACCTACTTGACTGCGGAGGCAATCTGCGCGGCCGCACGGGCGATGGCAGGAAAATATACCTATGACCAGGTAGACTGCATCCGGGTGATCACTAACCCTCTGACGGCGGTTGGCGCGAAGTTTGCATACATCGGGAGCAACTACTTTGCCAGGTATGAGGTACAAAATCTTCAGCGGCTGACCAGTGCAAGCCAGATCGCAGCGGGGAAAGCACTTTTCCGCAGCCGTGAGCCATCGGAAAGCGGGTACAAACTGCCGGACAGGTATAAGGCGGGCGGAAACTGCGACACGAAGGATTACCGGGATTACCACCACATCGGGCTGTTCCTGGGGGATGGCGAGATTGTGGACAGCAATAAGGACAGCATGCGGGATGGCCCGGCCATCAGCACGAATTGGAAGGCCTGGGAGTGGGTGGCGGATATCCTCAAAGTGGACTATGGAAAGGAGGTGAACCAGGAAATGGAGGTTATCGGGAAGGTAAAAGTGGTAACGCCCAATGGGGGATACCTGAACATAAGGGACGTGAACGGGAACGACATCGGGGACATCCTCAATGGGACAACGCTTCCGCTGCTGGAAAAGACGTCCGGGTCCAAGTGGAAGGTGGACTACAACGGGACCATTGGATACTGCGCAACGGAATTCCTGCAGGAGCAGAACGGCGAGGCCACCGATACGGTGGCTGTTTCTTTGCCCAGGGAAACGTGGGGAAAAATCAAACAGGCCTTGGCGAATGCCGGGCTATAGGCGGCGGTGCGTCATGAACAAAAGAGACAGGAAAAGGCTATGGGGAAAGCTCAAAGCTACGGCAGCTATGATCTGCGGCATCATGACAGCCGCCCTTCTATGGCCGCAGGACGGGGAAACCAGAAACGGGTGGGATAGGATTTCAGAATCGACAGCCAAGGTGATGATCGCCTTGGCCGGATTTCTCGCGACCTCCATTGGGGGATGGGAACCTATCACAAGGGCGCTTGCCTTCGCCATGGGGCTGGACTATATTTCGGGCTTCCTGGTTGGCCTTTTCGGTAAGAGCAAAAAGACGGCCAACGGAAAGCTGTCCAGCAAGGTGGGGTTTTTGGGACTTTTCAAAAAGGCGCTGATGCTTGCGGTGGTGGCATTGGCTCACCAACTGGACGTGGGGGTCAATATGGGGACGTCCACTTTCCGGGACCTGGTTTGCTGGTGCTACATCGCAAACGACGGAATCTCCTTCTATGAAAACCTGCAGCTTCTTGGTGTGCCCATGCCCGGACCGCTGAAAAAAGTGCTGGATAAAATGCGGGACACCGGGGAAGGGCCGAAAACAACATTTACAACGACCGACGAACAAAAGAAAGGAACGGGATTGGGATGAAGAAATTCTTGTTTGGGCTTTTGCTGATGTTAGGCCTTTTGATCATGCTACCGCTGGCGGCCCTGGCCGTAGAAACGCAGCTGCCAACGGACCTGCTTTCCTGGGGGGACCTTGGGATTCTTGGCGTCGCGGCCGGACTGACCGTTTACATCGTGCAGCTTCTGAAATTGCCGGTGGACAAGGTTTTCGGGCACGTACCCACGCGAATTGTTGTGTATACCGTAGCCCTTTCCATTTTGATCACGGCGCAGATTTTTGTTCCGGGGCTGGGCGGCCTCACCTGGGATTCAGGGATCCTGTGCGCTTTCAATGCCGTTCTGGTGGCCTTGGCGGCCATGGCCACGTACACAAAGCTGATTAAGGAAGCGGAGGGAAAAAAGGCTGAAGCCGGCGCGGTGGAGGCGGTGGAGCAACCGCCCGACGCCAAGACCTCCGTTTGACACAGCAGCTGCCCGGCCAAGGCCCGCGCGATATAGGCGAAGGCTAAACCGCCAGGCGGCGTGTGCATACATTTCAGAAGGTGGTGCCTATGCGCAAATAGTTGAACGTCATTCCGATAAACGGAAAGAGCAAAACCACACATCCCCCGGCGCAAGCCGGGGGCTTATTTTATTAGAAAATATTCAAAAATTTCTAACTATTTTCTAAAAAACCCTTGACAAACGCACGCAATGCGTGCTATAATGAGTCGTAAAGAAAAGCAAGGGGGACACGAGAATGGCAGCCAACGTCGAGATCAAAAAGGTAAGATCCACCCCGGACGAAACCTTCACCTACGAAGTCTACACCGCCTCTGTCGATGGCATCGAAGTTGGATGTGCCAGTGTCATGACGGATGACAAGAGCACCTACGTTGACCGGATTGACATCTACGACGGATACCGCAACCACGGATATGGCACCGCCTTCCTGATGGGCTTGAGCAAAGAATATGGCAGCGTGGTCCTGGCCCCGGACAGCGAAGACAGCCGCCGCCTGTATGACCGCCTAGGGAACGACGTAAGCCGCGACTATTGGATGGTCGACCAAGGCTACGGAGTATACGAGATCTGAAACCAGGCCGAGCCGGGGAGGATGCTCCCCGGCAGAAAGGATTAACAATGAAAGTAATTGATATTCTTCGCCTGATGGGATGCGAGCACTCCAGCATTGAGGATGACAATGGAAACTGTTTGGTCTTTGATACGGCAGATAAGCTCATGGAAAGCCAAGGCCTATACCTGGAAACAGAAGCAAAATGTATCTATCCAGAAGCTTACGGTGCCATTTTCAATCGACATGGAATCACAATAATCATATAAAAGCATCAAGCCCCGCCCGCCGGGCTAAAGGCGGGAAGAAGGGAGATAGTATGGACTTCAAAGCATATCGAGAAAATTTGGGACTAACGCAGCAGGGGATGGCGGCTCGAATTGGTATTCCGCGCAGGACGTGGCAGGACTGGGAGCTTGGGAACAGGACACCACCGGAGTGGGTCGCAAAGCTGATCGAAGATGCAGCATCCGATCTTGTCATCCGGCGCAGGTATAACAAGGACTTCGACGTGACCGAGTATAACTGCGGGCGCGGATGGCGCACCACGCTGCTGGGGGCTATGGAGGAAGCCGGATTCCCGATTAAGACTCGCACGCTGTCCAGCTACCTGCAGTCTGTGGCCATCATGCGCGGCCTGGACGAGTGCGTAGCAAAGGAAATGGCGGAGCGGGTGGAAAGCTTCTTCGGCGTCCTAGAGGTGCCGGACGAACTGAATCCAGAGCATCACGTATGAGCAATGTAACTCCAGGCCAGCGCTTCGGACGCTGGACCGTAATCGAACAGGCGCCTGGCCAATATCACGGCCAGCGCCTTTGGATATGCCGGTGCGACTGCGGAGCAGTACGGAATGTACCGTCCTATAGTCTGTCCAGCGGGCGCAGTTTATCTTGCGGGTGTCTATCGGCGGAGGTGCACCGTGCAAGTGCGCAAGACTTGACCGGAAAACGATTCGGCAGGCTGACAGTGCTTGAGCGCAGGCGGGACGGAAAATGGCTGTGTCATTGCGATTGCGGAAATACCGTCACAATCAAAGGGGCGTATCTACTGTACGGGAGCACCGCTTCCTGCGGGTGCCTGCGAGTAGACCGCATCGCCTCAATGGAGGAAGACCGCAAGCGTGGGCAAGCGGAGCATCGGGCGTTGCTTGTGGACGGAACCGCTCTGGACGCCATCAAGCCCGATCGGAAAGTCAACAAAAACTCCCGTACCGGCGTGCGGGGCGTGTCCCTGATGCAGGACGGGAGATACCGGGCGACCATAACGCTGCGGAGGAAGCAGTACGATCTTGGGATATACGATACCGTTCAGCTTGCTGATGCGGCGCGGAAGGAAGCGGAAGAAAGGCTGTACAGGCCTATACTGGAGGAGCACGGGAGGTGAGGCAGGTGGATCTGATTGGAGATTGGGAGTACCTGGGGCGCGTTAAAGATGATCAGCAAGCGCTCAGATTGCGCTGCCACTACTGTGGTGCGGAGCACATAAGGGATCGGCAAGAACTGAAGGAAGGCATAGGAATTTTTTGCCTGGATTGCCAATTAAGGCGCGTAGCAGAGGCCGCGGAAGCTGTCGAACGTTTGGCGCCTCCTACCACAAGGCTGGGGACAAGGATCAAAAACCTTCGCAACAAAAGCAAAACCGGGTGTCGAGGCATATATTTTACAAGAGATGATGCATTCTCTGTGCAAATCAGGATCGCCGGCGTAACAGAGTATGTCGGCACATACCCTGCGCTTGATGCCGCGATAGCGGCACGCGATGCGGCAGAAGAAAGCGCTGCAAAGGGATTTCCTGTTTTTAAAAGGCGGGAAGGGCGTGCAGGTCGTGCTTCGCTCGATCGCCCCAACAAATCGAACACCCGGAGCTTTGTTGTAGTGGATGCGAAGCAAAAGATATGCAAAGAGTGCGGAAGTAAGTTTCTAGGAGCAAAAACTGCGCGATATTGCGATGAGTGCAGAATAAAGCGTACCCGCGCTTCGGCAAAAGAAAGCCAGTACCAGCGCTATAAAAAAAGCAAAGCAGCCAAACAGGACGGAGCCCCGGAGTGATCCGGGGCGCTTCATTTTTTCCATAACCCTGACCCGACTTCCACGGCCTCGCGCTGGGCGGATAAAAAATAATCAACATACTTAACGTTTGGTGGGAAGGTAGCCACCTGCGCATAGCCCTGGAGAACGAGAGTATAATTCAGCATTGAGCCGTCTTTCAGCCAGATATAGCACAGGTCGCGGTCATACCGGTCCAGTGTTTCCACGTCATATTCCAGATAAACCACAAGACCTTCAGGCAGCATGCATTTTGTGAAAGCCGATGCTTCTAGGCCGTAGGCTTCTACTTCTTTGTTCGGGTGAACCGTCTCCGGGGTGTCCATGCCGATGAAGCGGACCTTGTGTTTTTCTCCATCCACCCAAAACCATGCGGTGTCCCCATCCACCACATGGTCGACGGTTGCAGAGATAAGCCCCTCCGTAGGCATGACGGGAGCGGAGGTCGGCGCAGCTACACCAGCAGAAAAGACCTGTAGTAGAAGAGTAAAGATCAGAACGGAAAAAATGTTTTTCATGTAAAACATGCTATCATCTTTTTGGGTCTGGAGCAATGGATATGCAGGTTAATTTATTTGAAGTCACAAAATGAAACGACTAAACGAAGCGAAAAAGCATATCTGTAGGCGAATTCCACTCATTGTTAATGGAAAGGGGAAATTATTTAGTTGATATAGAAGGATTATGTAAATAAGACTAGAAATAAAAGATAAGATAGATATGTTTGTTTGTGGTGCCATACAATTCAATGAAAGAGCTATTTTGATGTAATAGCAGGAGGAAATGATAATGGGGAAAATGCATGTCTTTTTGTCTCATATCCATGAAGAAAAGGCGTTGGCTTTGTTGGTAAAGGAATTACTTGAAGAAAAGTTTTTGGGCATGATAGATATTTTTGTTTCATCAGATGAGGTTAGCAATCCGGCAGGGAGAAATTGGCTTGATAACATAACAAGAGAGCTAAGAGAATGCAAGGTAGGACTCTTCCTTACATCAAAGCAATCTATTGGGAGACCATGGATTAATTTTGAAGCAGGGGCTTTCTGGGTTAGAGATATTCCTACCGTACCAATATGTCATTCGGGAATGGCAAAGGATAATTTGCCTTTGCCATTTAAATTGTTAACAGCTATTAATATCACTGAAGAAGAAGGTATCCGATTACTATTTCACACGATAGCAAGAACGCTTGGAGGAAGCGTTCCGCAACGGAATGGTCTCGATAAGTTTATACAGGATGTTCAAAAATTTGAAAATGATTACATGTATTGGGATGTGATCAATAGGGATACCACCGAATTGCTGAAATATGTGCCTTCAGTGTTTACATTGCTAGATCAAGAAGAAAATAGGGAAATCACAATCAAAAAGGAATATGCAGATGTAATTACGAAACTGGTTAATAATAGTTTGTCATCATTAGGACTGCTTATCATAGAAAAATGTGGAATGTCGCTGATGGGAGATATGGAATGGTATTTAGGAATCAAGTTCCACAAGGGTTCACGCTTTGACGAAGTCATTCGTGATTCCAGATTTGCCTATCATCTATGATATTATGGATTGCAAAGCCTATTCTCATTAACAGTTACCGTTAAGTCAGCGCTTCCACAAACCACTTCCCCTCCACAAACCACAAATACCGTTCCATCCCCAGGATCATGCAGGTATACCGAAACCCGGCGCCGCCACCGGCGCCGTTTTTGATATTTGCAGTGTGGCGGACATCGGTTACCCTGTCAATAACAAACTTTTTCCCATTGACCCAGTGCAGGACGGTTGGCGTCATTTTGCCGGTCTCATCATAAAGGACTTCCATCTTCAAATAGGTGCGAACCATATTTTGACCGCCATCCTTCTCAAATTTCGTTGTGTCGATACCTTCATTTTCAAGGGCAGGTAAATCCGGGGCCTGATAGGAGCAGGGGCTTTTGTCCGTATCAGTGGTGCCGATATCAAGCGCCGGCAGCAGGATCCGATAGATATCCAGGGCGGTGATATCGCTTGGGATGAGCGTGTGGTGGAGCATGGAGCTGCGAAGCATGTCAGCTGTCGCCACGTCCCACCGCTGATCCATGTTGTCAAGGATGCCGGAGGATAACGCCTCGTAGCAGGCCAGGAGCAGATCACGCGATTCCATAAAGCACCTCCGAATCTATTTGCCGGTGAAGAAAGGGACCGGATGGATAGTGTGGTCATCCTTTGGGTTGATGGAGGAGAAAGGCTTTTCCGCGAGGACGATCCCGCGCTGGATGCTGAGCTGCCCGAAGCGGCTGCGGATATCATCAATGGCGCGGGCGGCGGCCAGTTCCTTTTCACGGTGGAGGGCCTTCCCCAGCAGGTCCAGCTGAACGGGGGAATCATCCGGGACTAGGGAGGAGCAATGCACGCCCATGGAGCGCAGGGGGAGCATGGAGGCGTACCGTTCCCGGAAAAGGGAGATCGCAGTCTTGGCGATATCACCGGCCAGGGCCGTGGTAAAACCCACCGTGCGCTGGCAGCTTGCAACGTTCAGTTTGGTATCGCGGACGCTGATGGCAATGCATCCGGAGCGGAAGCCGTGCTCCCGAAGGCGGGAGGCCACAGATTCGGCAAGAAGATAAAACACGGCGGAAGCCTCCTGGATGGTTGCCACATCCTTGGGAAGCGTGGTGCTGTTGCCCACCGACTTGATGGCGGCCTTCGCGTCCACCGGCATGACGGGGGAGGTATCCAGGCCGCGGGCAAAATCCTGAAGGATAAGCCCATTTTTGCCAAACTTGCGTGCAAGCGGATCAGTGGGGTGGTTTGCAAGATCACCGATGGTGTTGATATTCCAGGCCTGCAGCTTTCTGGTAGTCTGCGGGCCCACGTACAGCAGATCCCCAACGGGGAGAGGCCATACCTGTTGCTGATAGGTCTCCAGGGTGATGACCGTGGTTGCGTCAGGCTTGCGCATGTCGCTGCCGAGCTTGGCAAAAATCTTGTTGAAGGAGACGCCCACAGATGCGGTGATGCCCAGCTCATCAGTGATACGGTGACGGAGACGATTGGCAAGGGCTTCGCCTTCTATCAGCGTGACACCGCGGTTTGAGATATCAAGCCAGGCTTCATCCAGGCCAAAGGATTCCACGCGGTCTGTGTATTCTTCGTAGATCTTCCGCATGTGCTCGCTGAAGCGTATGTAACGCTCATACTCCGGGGGCATGGTGATCAGCTTCGGACAGACTTGCTTTGCCTGCCAGATGGCCATGCCGACTTTGACACCCATCTGCTTTGCTTCACGGGTGGAAGCGAGGACAATGCCGTGCCTTGCTTCGGGATCCCCGCACACAGACAGCGGCTTGCCGCGATATTGCGGATAAAATACCGTGCAGACCGACGCATAGAAGCTGTTGGCGTCGCAATGAAGGACTACTCTATCGGTCAATGGAATGCGCCTCCGCAGGATAAGAGAATAAGTGTTCTCATATCGATTGAATGATAACACGCTTTGAAGATAAATGCAATGAGAAATGATGGATGCTCACTTTTGGAAACGGATGGGATAGGTGAAAAAGGTACTGTGAAAACCAGTATTTTCCATAGCGCCACTGCCGAGCCCGAGCTTTCCCTAGTTTTTGAGCCTAAAATTTTGATTTCCTTCCGAGGAGATGACCTTATAAAACCGGAATATTTATTTGTAGGGATATTCTGGGTGAATATAAAAATCCGGAAATCATCGTCTTGAAAGATTTCCGGAGATAATGAAATGAATTAGAGCGAATTTTCTATGCGCAAAGCTCATTTCGGGGGATATAATATGTGAACACGCCGTAGTGCGTACCTGGGGAGCCACTTAAACCTGCTAGAAATAGCAGGTTTTTTGTTGCATTCATGTTTTCAGCCAGCGGCAAGGCCAAGCGTATTTCGCAAATCTGAAAGTACTGCGTGATATTCCTTTGATGCGTGTATTGCGATCTGATATTGTTTTCTTCCCATCTGGTTTTGGCTTTTGCCATTATAGTCCCATCTTACAAAGATACTATCTGCTGCGGTTAAAAAACCCAGCTATTGCCCAGGACAAAGCCCCCGGCATACCCCGCAATCCCCAGCAGCAGGCAGCCAAACACATAGAAGGAGGCCAAGCATGCTTTGTTTTGCGCAAAAAGCGAAAACCCGTCGTACATGAAGGCGGAAAACGTGGTGTATGCCCCTAGAAAGCCATCCCCCAAAAGAAGGTAGGCATTTTTTCCCGGATCAAGGCTCGTAAGCACGCCCAGAAGGAATGCTCCCGTGACGTTGACGAAAAAGGTACCCGCATAAAAAGCGGTGCCGCATTTCCGGGACAAGAGCCGACCTAATTCATACCGCGTGATCCCGCCCAGAAAGCCCCCGATTCCCACCAAGATAAGGCTCATCATATCTCTCCGTTTTCTTCTTCATGGGTTTCATGGACTTCTGCCAGTAGGTCGTTATCCGGACTGCCCCGCTTACCTGCCTGCCATGCGCCTGCCTTTTTCGCCAACGCTGCGCCCAAATAGGCTGCCGCAAGCCCGAACACAGCGGATGCGGCCATATAGGAAAGCGCCGGGAGATAATGTCCTACGCTTAAAAGCGTTACCGACTCCTTGCAAAGCGTCGAAAAGGTTGTGTACGCCCCCAAAAAGCCTGTAGTAACGCCCAGCCGGACATTTTCTTCTATCTTCCGGGTCTCCAGAATGGCCGTCAGGAGAAAGGCCAGCAAAAAAGCGCCGCTTATATTGATCAGCAGGGTGTGGACAGGGAAAACATGGCCGCCACGTTGTGCGGCAAGCTGGCCGATGAGATGCCTCAAAACGGCGCCCAGGAACCCGCCACAGCCGATGTATGCGTATGTACGCATTTGTATTTCCTCCCGCCATAAAAAAGCTGATGGCTTCCGCGGGTTATTGCAGAAGTCATCAGCATCGGATGCGTTTTGGCTTGCGCCGTGGGAGCACTTCATTCCCACGCAAAATATTGTAGGCCGCCGCCAGATTCATGTCAAGAGCCAATGAAAGGTTTGTCCTGAAAAAAGCTATTGCAGGATCATCCGCCCGCAGGTCTCACACTCCACCACCGTGCCGCCTGCCTTGATGGCCCGCAGGACCACCGAGGGCAGGGACATGTTGCAGCCGCCGCACTGGTCGTTCAGCAGCCTGGCCATGGGAGGCACGCTGTGCAGCTTAATGGTTTTGTATTTATCCATCAGATCAGGCTGGATACCCTTGGCTTTTTGGCTCGCGAGCGCCCGTTGTTTTTCCAGGGCGCCCATGCGTTCCTTATACTCCACGTCATAGGCGGCCTTTAACTGATCGAAATCAGCCTTGACCTTGGCGGCCTTTACCCGCACATCGTGCTGCTGATGATCCCTATCGGCGGCGTCCTTGCGGATGCGCTTCATTTCCTGTTCAAAGCCGTTCAATGTATCCAGCAGTTTACGGGCGTCTCCCGTCTGCTGCCTGGCATCCTCCAGGGTTTGAGGCGGCTCCTTCTCCAGCTTTGCGGTAAGCGCCTTCAACTGCTCCTCGGCCCGTACCACGGCGTCACGGATCACGTCGATGCGGTCGCTCATCAAAATAACTTCGCTCTCAATGCGCTTGATGGTATTTTGCTGTTCCACCAGAAAATCGCGGCTTTTCATCAGCTTGATGCGGTTGGGGGAACGGCGGATCTCGTTTTCCAGCCTGTCCGCCTCCATGTCCGCCTGCTGGTACTCCCAAAGCATTTCCAGTTGATCCATACATTGACCTCCTCATATTTGTCAAAAGGAAGGGCAAGAGATTTTCCGCCCGTTCCTGAAGCAAGCTTCATCTGTCCAGCGCACCCTGATAGGGGACGCCGGGAAAATGGTAAACCTCCACGGAACATTGTAACCGATTCAAATCCTTTTGTAAACACTCGCCAAGTGCCCGGAGGCCTGGAGCCTCCGTGGCATAATGGCCGCCTTCCAGAAGCACCATGCCCTGGGCAACCGCCGTGACCGCATTGTGATGGCGCACCTCCCCAGTGAGCAAGGCCTGCGCCCCAAGGGCGAAGGCCTCCGCAAAGCCCTCATCATACGCGCCGGCAGCTACCGCCAAGCGGCTGACAAGGATGGCCGGATCCCCGTACAGCCGCACCGGCGCACAAAGCAGCTCAGCAGCGGTGTTTCTCAAGGCTTTCGCGGTCAGTGGCGCGGGCAGCTCTCCCAGACGCAGGAAACCATCTCCGCGGCTATCCTTCAGCGAAAAGAGCCGAGCCAGCACATCGCCGGTGCCCCCCGCCGCCCTGTCCAGGTTGGTGTGGGCGGCCACTAGGGCCATATGCCCCCGGATCAGCGCGCAGAGGATTTTTCCTTCCGCATCTTCCTCCGTGACGTTTTTCCTGGCATGGAACAAAAGAGGGTGGTGGGTGAGGATGACCTGCGCCCCAAGCCTTTCCGCCTCCATAACCACCGGAAGGGTGCAGTCCAGCGCCGTCAGTATGCGGGTGACGGGAGTATCTCCCCGGCCTGTGATAAGCCCCACGTTGTCGTATTCTTCCGCAGTCTTAAAGGGCGCGAAGGCGTCCACCCAGTCGCAAATGGTTTGCACGGTCGTTATCATGCAAGCTCCTCCCCGATATAGGCGATAAGCCGCTCCCATTCCTGAAGGCGGGGGCCGGCATCGCTTGCGCTTTTCGGTATCCCAACAGCCTTTTGAGCTACGCGCTGCCGCCAAAGCAGGTATTCCTGAAACAGCGGCGGGCGTTCACGAAGCAGGCCGGGACCCAGCAGCAGTTCTTTTTCCGTATACGCGCTATCTCCGGGCACCGCCAGCAGCAGCACATAAAACCGGCCTCCTGCCCGGGCGATGCACTCCCGCCCGATCCTGTACCCGATCCCGGGCAACGCGGCCCGCAGGTGCGCAAGCTCCGTATGGGGTGACAGGATGAGGGAGGCACCCGCCAGCCTTTCAGGCGCCCGGGCTAGGATGGCGGCGATGGTATCCCCCCCCATGCCCAGGATAGACACAGCCTGGACAGGCTCCGCAAGCGCCTCCAGCCCGTCGGCCTGCGTGCATACCGCTTTGCGGTCAAGCCCATGCCGGGAAAGCAGCGTCCGGGCCTTATCAAGCGCCGGCCCGCTGATGTCCGAAACCACCA
Organism: Bacillota bacterium; assembly: GCA_023459275.1. Classification (GTDB taxonomy): domain Bacteria; phylum Bacillota; class Clostridia; order Christensenellales; family Aristaeellaceae; genus JAEWAH01. The sequence goes on from JAEWVC010000081.1 coordinate 43,615, forward strand.
TGCGCTCACACCGGCCCGACGCAAGCAGGTGCAGAGACAGCCGCCCGTGGTCCGCGCCGATATCCGCGCCCAGGCGGCAGGAGGGAAACAGCTCCGCCGCTTTTGACAGCCTGTCATCCAGCTTCGGCAGGTGCAGGAAGATCCCCTCCTTTCCGGGCATCAGGTGCCGGCCAGCGGTGCTCCTGTTCAAACGTATCTACCATGGCAAGGGCTTCCGACACCACCTCCGCGGGAAAGTCATACGCCTGCAAAAGGCGGAGGGCGTTGCGCGTGCGGGAAGGACCGGGGCGGAGCTTGTAATCGAAGGAAACCGCCTTGTCCTTCAGTTCCTCCTGAAAATGGTAGTTGTCATACGACCCGCCCAGGATGGATGCCAGTTCGATATCGTGGGTGGCAGCCACGCACAGGCTGTTTCCCTGCTGCAGGCTGTTCAGCACGGCGGCGGAGGCGGCGATGCGCTCCACGGTATTGGTGCCCCGCAAGATTTCGTCCACGAAGCACAGGCAAGGAACCTGGCGCACCGCCTGCAAAATGCGCCGGAAGGATTTTACTTCCACCACGAAATAGCTCTCGCCTCCCGCCAGGTTGTCCCGGAGCGCCATGGAGGAAATCACCCTGGCCCGTGGGAGGGAAAAGGAGGCGGCGGAACAGGTGTGGATGGCCTGGGCCAGGATGGCATTCACCGCCAGCGCCTTTAAAAAGGTGGATTTCCCCGAGGCGTTGGAGCCTGTGATCAGCACACCCTTTGTGAAATCCGCGCTGTTGCCGATCCCTTTTTCAAGCAGCGGGTGCGCCGCATCGCTTACGTGCAGGGCCGCCTGGGGGTGGAACGCAGGCAGGCAGAACAGGGGAAGGCTTTTGCGAAAGGAAAGGGTGCAGATCAGTACGTCCATCATCCCTACCGCATCATACAGCGCCCGAAGTTCCTTGGCGTGCTTTCTAAGGAGAGAAGTGACCTTGTTGTACGCCCGAAGGTCGCTTAGAAAGAAAAACTGGACAAACGTCATCAGTGAGCCGATATCGCCCATCGCCATGCCGTCCTGCACTGCCCCGGAAAGAGCGCGCCGCAGCCTGGCAAAGGGCAGGTAGGCTTCCCGCAGCGCCGTTTGCCAGACTGCAAGGCCCGGCATATCCAGACGCCCGAGCCTTTTGGCGCACCAGAAGAGCGCTTTTGCGTAGCGCAGGGTATGCAGCCTACCCTGAAGCCGCTTCTCCCCCCAATAATGGACGGAAAAAGAGGCAAGCAACGCAGGCACCAGCGCGACGAAGCCGGCGCCCGGGGGGAGGGGCAGAAAAAACATGGAAAGGGCGGCAAGGGGCAAAAGCGCCGCGATACGGATCAGCCAGGGAAAGGGCAGGCGGTAATCATCGGGCGTGCGCATCAGTTCCGGCAATCCGTTTTCACTGTCCTTGCCCAACTGCACAAGCAGGGCCTGAATCTTTTGCCGAAGGGCCGGGTTGTTGTCAAGGGCGGCCAAAGCATCTTCCCAGCCGGCTTCCCCGCCAGGCAGCGAGCGCAGGCGGGCATACAGCGCTTCCTCCCCCGGAGTGGTGAGGCAGGCATTGATCCGGTGGTATACCGTATCCATTTCCAGGTCGTTCCAGGTGATATCATCCACCTCAAAAGACGGATTCCGCACCCCGGCAGCCCATCTCTCCCGCAGGCTTGAAAAATCCTCCTGGGGATGCTCCCGGTATTTTCCGAAATTCGCCTCAGCTTCCTCCCTGCGCCTGCGCGCGGCTTTCAGGGAGTTCAGAATGGAATACAGAAAATACGCGGCCAATGCGATGGCAAGCAGCGCACCATACTGGACCATAGGTTTTTCCTTTCGTACCGCGAGAGAAAGGGGGAGGAGCAATGCCCCTCCCCCATAGGCTTTTTAATCCAAGTAATCCTTCAGCTTCTTGCTGCGGCTGGGATGCCTAAGTTTCCGGAGGGCCTTGGCCTCAATTTGGCGGATGCGCTCCCTTGTGACGTTGAACTCCCGGCCCACTTCCTCCAAGGTGCGCTGGCGGCCGTCATCCAGCCCAAAGCGCAGGCGGAGCACCTTTTCCTCCCTGGGAGTCAGGGTGTCCAGCACATCCAGGAGCTGCTCTTTCATCAGGGAGAAGGAGGCGGCCTCCGCCGGGGCGGGGGCATCGTCGTCGGGGATGAAATCGCCAAGATGGCTATCCTCCTCCTCACCGATGGGCGTCTCCAGGGACACCGGCTCCTGGGCGATCTTGATGATCTCCCGCACCTTGCCCTCGCTGATAGCCATGGCCTTGGCGATCTCCTCCGGCGTGGGTTCCCGGCCGTATTCCTGCAGAAGCTGCCGGGAGACGCGGATCAGCTTGTTGATGGTCTCTACCATATGTACGGGGATGCGGATGGTACGGGCCTGGTCCGCGATGGCCCTGGTAATGGCCTGCCGTATCCACCAGGTGGCGTAGGTGGAAAACTTGTACCCTTTGCGGTAATCAAACTTCTCCACAGCTTTGATAAGCCCCAGGTTGCCCTCCTGAATCAAATCCAGAAAGAGCATACCGCGGCCCACGTATCTTTTGGCAATGGAAACCACAAGCCGCAAATTGGCCTCCGCCAGCTTGCGCTTGGCCTCCTCATCGCCCTGCTCCATACGCTGGGCGATTTCGATTTCCTCCTCGGCGGTCAGAAGGGGGACCTTTCCGATCTCCTTCAAATACATGCGGACGGGGTCGTCAATAGAAATGCCTTCCGGTACGGAAAGGTCGATCTTTTCCAACGGCTCGGTAATCAGCTCCGGCTCGATGGGGTCTAGTTCGTTGACCACATCCACGCCCAGGGCTTCAAAGGTTTCCAATATTTTATCGAATTGGTCAGGCTCAATCTCAAACTCCACCAACTGGCTCATGATGTCCTTGTACGTCATGGTCCCCTTGGTTTTTCCCTGCTCGAACAGGTCGTTGAGCTTGGCTTGACGTGCATCGGGCGTCATGCTCAATAAAAACCCTCCTTCTGCTCCGCACGTGGCGGAAAACCGGGCGCCTTCTCCTGGCGGGGCGCCTTTAAAGGCTAATGGCCGGGCCTTAGCTGGTTCAGCCGCTGCATCAGTGTCATCGTTTCGCGAAGGGCGGCGTCCTTTTCCGCACCCTTCAGGCCGGGAATCTGCTTTTTCAGCTCACTGAGCCGGTCGTCCACGCGCTGCCTGCGCAGCCTTGCAAGGCAATCCTCCGCCATGCGCATCAGCGTGTCCGGTTCGCCTTCCATAGGGGCCGTAAAAATTTCGGCAGCCAGGCCCCTGCTTTTTTCGTCGCTTTGCAGTTCCATCAGTTCCGCGGGCGTATGGCCGTCCAGCAACCCCTGGCATAATTGCTTCATAAATGGATCACGGAATTCCTCGGCGGAAAGGGTACCCTGGGGCAGCCGCCCGGTGGCCATCAGTGACAGAAGCGACTGTTCCGCACGGTCGGGCGCTATTTCCGCCTTTGTGGATAATCTTTCCCTTTGTATGGAAGCGCTATTCTTTTCGGGCGCCGGGGCGATGCCAATCTGTGCCCTGAGCACTTCCTTTGGAAAGCCGGTCTGCAAAACAAGCTGCTGCAAGTGGTTTTCCAGCTCCACCGGCTCCCGCACCCGGCGCAGGATCTCCGCGCACGCCTTGGCGTATTCCGTCCTGCCCTCCTGGGTGCCAAGGTCGAATTCCTCCGCCTTGCGGGCCATGCGGTATTCTGCCGCGTTCATGGGCGCAAGAGCCTCAAAGGCCTGCAAACCGTCCCGGCGGATGAACTCATCCGGATCCAGGCCGTCCGGGAAAGCCAGGACCCTTGCGGGAAAACCCTCCGCTTCAAAAATATCCAGTGCCCGGAGCGTGGCGTGCTGCCCGGCGCTGTCCCCGTCGTAAGCCACCCATACCTGGGGCGCAAACCGCCGAAGGAGCCTGGCCTGCTCCTGGGTAAGAGAGGTACCCAGCGTGGCCACCACCCCCTCCACGCCGAACTGGGAAAGCGCCACCACATCCATGTATCCTTCCACAAGGATCACCCTTTTCAAGGTGCGGACCTTGCGCAGAAGGTTGGCTGCGTATACCCCCAGCCGCTTGTTGAAGGCCGGAGTGTCCGGGGTGTTCAGGTACTTGGGCTTGCTGTCTCCCATGGCCCGGCCGCCGAACCCCAGCACCTGCCCGTACAGGTCGATGATGGGAAAAATGGCCCTATTGCGGAACATGTCGATGGTCTTACCGTCCCGCAGGAGAATCAGGCCTGCCTTTTGGGCTTCCTCCAGGGTGTATCCCTGAGACAGGAGGTGGCCTGTCAGCTCCTCACGTCCGCCCACGGCGGCCCCCAGGCCAAACTTGCGGATGATACCTTCATCCAGGCCCCTGTTTTTAAGATACGCAAGGACCGGTTCGCCCTCTCTTGAAAACAGCCGCTGATGATAATACTGGGCCGCGGCCCGGTTGGCGCCCATCAGCCGCTCCCTTAAGGACCTTGCGGCCTCGAACGCCTCGTCCTCCTTGACCTCCGGAGGCGTCATGTGCAGCCTGTCCGCCAGGTGGAGTACAGCCTCCTGAAAATCCAGCCGCTCCATGTCCATCACAAACTGGATCACATTGCCCCCGGCCTTGCAGCCGAAGCAGTAGTACAGCTGCCGCTGGCTGTCCACAGAAAAGGAGGCGGTTTTTTCGTTGTGAAACGGGCACAGACCCCAATATCTATGCCCGTTCTTTTTCAGCGGCAAGTAGGAGGAGACCACTTGCACGATGTCGGCGCGGGCGCGAAGCTCGTCCAACCATGCGGGTGGGAATCTACCTGCCATGCATTTTCACCTGCAATCCTTTCATTCGCCGCTTTGATGTCATTTCCTGCTTGTTTCCTCCAAATTCGGCGTATATTCGCCTTCGTTTGCAAAAAATCCTCAGGGCGCGGGGAAGCCGGAAGGCACGAACAGCCTTTGGAACAGGCGGATGGCGTACCGGTCGGTCATACTGGCCAAAAAATCCGCAACGCCGCGCCAGGCGCCTTCCCGCTCTCCGATCGCCCCATATTCCGCCGGCATTTCCGTAATATGCGCCATGTAATAGCCGTAGAGCGTGCGGATCACAAAGTCACAGCGCTTTTCCTCGGCCTCCCGCCAGCCCTCCCTGTACACCCTTTCAAACAGGAAGGCCCGGAGCGCATCGGAGGCTTCCAGGATGGGCGCGCTCATGGACACCTGATTTTTTCCCGCGCTGTTTGTGACGATGTCCAGGATCATGGTATTGATCCGCTCCCCATGGGTATGCCCCAGCACCTCAAGACAATCCTTGGGCAAGTCATCCGGCGTAAGGATCCCCGCCCTGAGCGCGTCGTCAATGTCGTGGTTGATGTAGGCGATCCTGTCGGCCCGGCTTACGCACAGCCCTTCCAGCGTGGCGGGCTCCTGTGCGCCGCTGTGATTGCGGATACCGTCCCGAACTTCATAGGTCAGGTTCAGCCCCTGGCCTTCGTTTTCCAGCTTTTCCACCACCCGCAGGCTTTGCTCGTTGTGACGGAACCCATTGGGCAGCAGCGCGTCCAGCGAGCGTTCACCGATGTGGCCGAAAGGGGTATGGCCCAGGTCGTGCCCCAGGGCGACGGCCTCCGTCAGGTCCTCGTTGAGCCGGAGCGCCCTGGCGATAGTCCTGGCAATTTGCGAAACCTCCAGGGTATGGGTCAGGCGCGTGCGGTAATGGTCGCCCTCCGGGGAGAGGAACACCTGCGTTTTGAATTTCAGGCGGCGGAAGCTTTTACAATGGATGATCCTGTCCCGGTCCCGCTGGTACGCGGTGCGCAAGGGGCAGGGCTCCATGGGCCTTTCACGGCCCTTGGAACGCACGCTCCACGCGGCCAGCGGGCTTAAGCGCGTCTGCTCCTCCTGTTCCTGTATCTCCCGGGGCGTCATATCCGGCCATCCTTTCAAAGCGCGTATCGCAAGCTGCTTTGTTTCTTCATCCCATATATACGCTTGCGTATATACATATATACAACGCACGCGCGTAAAATCCCTGCTGGCGCCTTCAATATCCATTGACAAGGGCGGCGAGGCCGTGCTATGCTATCCTGCAGGATGTGAGGCGGCTGGGCGGCCGCGTGCCTTTGGCATGAGGAAAGTCCGAGCACCACAGGGCAGGGTGCCGGTTAACGGCCGGTGGAGGCGACTCCAAGGAAAGTGCAACAGAGAGATACCGCCGCGCGCAAGCGCGGTAAGGCTGGAAAGGCGAGGTAAGAGCTCACCCGCGGCTTGGCGACTTGTCCGCGATGTAAACCCCACCTGGTGCAAGATTGAAAGGGGAGCGCATATGGCGGCCCGTCATGCTCCCGGGTAATCGCTGGAGCCTGCTGGCAACTGCAGGCCTGGATAGATGACCGCCCACGACAGAACTCGGCTTACAGGCCGCGCTCGCATCCGCTTCAAAACCGGCCGATTGCTTTGCGATTGGCCGGTTTTGGTGAGATTCGCGGCCAAAGCGGCGGTGGGCAAAGAAGCCCGCGGCGCTTGCTGCTTCCCGGATATAAGCGCGGCGGATGCAAAAAAATAAGCATGAGGTATTGTGCCTGTATGAAGCGGGTTAAGAGAAGCGTATGGGGGTTCGCGCTGGTCACGGTGGTTGCGGCGGCGTTTTTTTTGCGCGGCGCTTCCGCCTTTACCGCGCCTACGGTGTTTTATAGCGGGGATGATGAAATCCCCAAGATCGCCATTACCATGGATGACTGTTGGAAGCTGGGCGTTGTTACGGAGATGCTGGACCTTTGCAAGGAATACGGTTTTCATATGACCTTTTTCCCCTGCGGCACGGTGATCCATGAGGAGGACCGGGATTTATGGCTTCGTATGATCGCCGATGGCCACGAGATCGGCAATCATACGGAAAACCACAAGCGGCTGACCAACCTTAGTTACCGGCGGGTGGGGGAGGAGCTGCACTTTATGGAGGACCGGCTGAACAAGGCGCTGGGCTATACCTATCCGATGCGGTTTATGCGCCCGCCCTACGGCTCCGGCGCATGGGGGGAGACCGGGATGGTGATCGGTGACCACGGCTACCACTACATCATCCTGTGGAGCCTCAGCGAGACGGACCCAGATAAGATGCTGAGCAAGGTGCGTAACGGAGATATTCTGCTGTACCACAGCAACCCGAAGGATGTAAACGGGCTGCGCAAGGCGATCCCGGTTTTGCTGGAGCGCGGGTTTCAATTGGTGACTGTTTCCGAGCTTTTGGGCATTGCTCCCAAATTCCTGGAGGGGGAACCGGCGCCTTTCGATCCCCCGGCCACGGATATCGTCTAAGAAATGGCGGAGGGTTAGCATCCGGCAGCTTGCCGCGATGCGTGGCGGGGCTGCCGTAGCTTATTGCTGCGGCAGCCCCGCCTTTGGATACGTCCGGATTACCGGTTCAGCTCGTTGATGGTGTCCGCGTCGGCGACCCCGGTATCTGTAAGGCCGTGGCCGGACTGATACAGGCTGACGGCGGTCTTTGTGGCATCATCGTAAATGCCGCTTTGCGTTACCCCAAGCTTTTGCTGCAGCCATATCACAGCTTCGGATGAACTGTACTCGGAACCCAGAATGCTGTTGAGGGCTGTTGTAAACTCGCTTAGCTGGCTGTCGGTAATCGCTAAGGCAGGTGTCGGCGTCGGCGATCCCGGTATCT
>JAEWVC010000082.1 GCA_023459275.1 Bacillota bacterium
ACCGGACCCACAGGCGCAACCGGCGCGGCCAGCACCGTTCCCGGGCCCACCGGGCCCACGGGCCCCACCGGGCCTACCGGACCCACAGGCCCCACCGGGCCTACTGGGGCAACAGGACCCACTGGACCCACAGGCGCCACAGGCGATACCGGACCCACTGGACCCACCGGCCCCACAGGACCCACCGGGCCTACCGGGGCAACAGGCCCCACCGGGCCCACGGGGGCAACAGGGCCCACTGGACCCACAGGCACCACCGGCGCAACCGGCCCCACCGGGCCTACCGGGGCAACAGGACCCACCGGGCCCACGGGGGCAACAGGCCCCACTGGACCCACAGGCACCACAGGCGATACCGGACCCACCGGTCCCACAGGGCCCACAGGACCCACCGGCCCCACGGGGGCAACAGGGCCCACCGGGCCCACAGGCGCCACGGGCGATACCGGACCCACAGGGCCCACAGGAGCCACCGGTCCCACCGGTCCCACGGGAGCCACCGGACCCACCGGACCCACTGGCGCGGCCAGCACCGTTCCCGGACCCACGGGAGCCACCGGTCCCACGGGAGCCACCGGCCCCACGGGGTCAAGCATTGCGCTTACCGGCCTTCAGGTGCAGCTGCAGGGCAGCAGCGGCGGAACGGTCGCCAACGGCACCAACGTCCTTTTTGACACGGTCATCAACGCGCCCTCGGCGAACATCACGTACAACGCCGGCGTGGGCATGTTCTTCATCAACCAGGCGGGCAACTATTATATTTCCTGGTGGGTGAACACGGATGGAGCGGAGGCGGAAACCACGGTGGAATTCGGCATCCGTGTGGTCAGCGGCCCGACCATTCTGTCTTCGTCGCCCTCTCCCGTCACCACTTTGCAATTGAACGGCAGCGCACTTTTGACCGTGACCACCGTGCCCACCGTATTCAACCTGTTCAACAACAGCGGCGCAACGGTCAGCTACGGCACTACGGCGGTCCAGGCCAACCTGACCATTGTGGAAGTGTCGTAAGCAAGCGGTCCAAGAAGAAGCGCGGCAACGGCCTGATCAAACCAACCCAAGGCGCAAACAAAAACGGCAGCGGAAGCTGCCGTTTTTGCGGTTGCGTGCTTTTCGGCACAGCGAAGCCGGTTACCGGACGCATGCCTCGCAGATGTCCCATACGCCGATGACGCCGATATCCCTCTGGATGCGCAGCGTGAATCTCTTGCCCGCGCATTCGGGGTTCGTGCACAGATCAATGGTATACTCCGTGGGGTCGCCGTCCCTGCCGAAGATAAAGGTCTGCTCGTAGCTTTCATAGTCGCCGCCGGGCAGAGCGGTGTCGTCCATGGTGTACGCCCGGACGGTAAACCCGTTCACATGGTCATAGGTGGCTTCATCAGGGTTCAGGAAGGAGAGGGTTACGGAGAGGGGATCGGCGGCAGCGGCGCTTACCCTGTCCGACGAAAGGGTGACCACAGGCGGAATGTACGCCGCGCCTGTTGCTCCCCGCTGCCCCGTGGGGCCCTGGGGACCGGTTGCCCCGGTGGCACCCGTGGCTCCTGTTGCGCCCGTCGCACCGGTAGCGCCGGTGGCACCATCCACACCGTCCACACCGTCCACACCGTCTATACCCGGCAGGCCGGGATCGCCCTTGTCGCCTTTTTCACCTTTTTCACCCGCCGCGCCCGTGGGACCCATGGGGCCTACGGGGCCGATGGGGCCTACAGGGCCTACGGGGCCTTCGGGACCCGCAGCGCCATCCGCGCCGTCCACGCCGTCTACGCCGTCCACGCCGTCTACGCCGTCCGCACCCGGCAGGCCGGGATCGCCTTGATCGCCCTTGTCGCCCTTTTCACCCGGGAAGCCGCGGAAGCCCATGGGGCCCATGGGTCCCATCGGGCCCATCGGACCCATGGGGCCCATAAAGCCTTGAAGGCCCCTTGCCCCGGTTGCCCCCGTCGCACCCGCCGCGCCTGTTGCTCCAGTAGCGCCTGTTGCTCCAGTAGCGCCTGTTGCCCCCGCCGCCCCGGTGGCGCCTGCGGCACCGTCCGCGCCCGGCAAACCGGCGGCGCCTTGGTCTCCCTTATCGCCTGCCGCACCTGTGGGGCCAACTGCCCCCGTCGCCCCGGTAGGGCCAACTGCCCCCGCCGCCCCGGTGGCGCCCGTTGCACCGTCCGCGCCCGGCAAACCGGCCGCGCCTTGGTCTCCCTTATCGCCTGCCGCACCTGTGGGGCCGGCCGGACCGGCGGGGCCCTGCGGCCCTGTGGGTCCCATAGGTCCCATGGGCCCTGTGGGTCCCATCGGCCCCATGGGTCCTGTCGGGCCTGTGGGGCCTGTCACGCACGTGGGGATGGGGTTGCAGGTGGTCTGCAGGTTTGCCATCCCGACGCCCGGCATCAGCAGCGTTGCCATCAGGGCGGCCAGCAGTGCCAGAGCAAAGAGTTTCCGTGTATTCCGCATGGATGTACCTCCCTTGCGGCCTTGGGGGAGATGGGCCGGTTAAGCATATGGATACGGATCACCCATTATGCCTACAGGCAGCAAGGTTTTCAGGTATCTTCTCCCGCTTGACTTTTACAGGTATGCGCATTGACAGCGGGCGGCAGGTGTGCGATAATTATTACATATTCGTTAAGAAAATAGTGTGGCAGCGTCATAAAGGCGCTGCCCCGGGCTGGGAGGCGCATCATGGTTGGCATGAAAGAGCGGCTGATGGGGCTGTGCGTGCTTACGCTTCTTTGCTGTGCGCTGTCCCTGCCCGCCCTGGGAGATGGCTTTCCCCAGGCGGCCACGGTGACCACGGGAGGCGGGACGCTGAACCTTCGGAAGGAGCCCGACATCAAATCCCGGCTGGTGGCGCGCCTCCCAAACGGCAAGGAGGTAACGGTGCTGTGCGGCCGGGACGGCTGGGTGCTGCTTTCATACAAGGGATTTGAGGGCTGGGCCATGGCGGAATTCGTGACCCCGGACCCCGCTCTTGTGCCCTCTTTGGAGCCGGGCGAAAGTGCCCCGGCTTTTTCCGGGCAGGTGCATATCCGCCTGCTTCCCGATGATTTTTCCCAGATCCTGTATACCGCCCCGGGGGCGGAGGTGCAGGTGCTTGCCCGGGAAAACGGCTGGTACCGCGTCGCCTGCAAAGACGGCGCGGGCGGGGAGCACACCGGCTATGCCCGGCCCGCGGGCCCCATGGGGGTGGGCGGCGCCGCGTCCCTTGTTGCCGCCCTTTCGGCGGACGCCTTCGTTTACCTGCTTCCCGACGAATCCGCCGGGGCGGCGGGCAGTTTTGCGGCGGGGGAAGCCGTCCAAATTTCGGAGCTGGGCACCGCCTGGTGCCGCGTGGAATCGCCCCTTGCCGGTTATGTGAAAACGGCGCTGCTCAGTCTTTCCCCGGACTCCCAGAAAGTTCTGGCCGGGGAGCAGGAAGCGGAGGAGGAACCCATCCCGGCCAAGACGCCCGCAGGGGAAACCATGCCGGAAAAGACGCCTGCCCCGCCGAAACCGCCGGCGGCAGCCACCGCAAAGCCGCAAGCCGGCGCCAACGGCCCGGAGGCCTCCCCGGAGGGACAGCCCGCCATACCCGGTGATACGGAAGCCTCTCCCCTGCCGCCGCCTACGGAAACGCCCCTTGCTACGCCCGCCCCGGAGCCTCTTTCCCGGCAGGCCGCGCTGGCCAGGGCTTTGGCGGCGCTTGCGGACAGATACCTGCTGGAACCCGGCTGGGAGGGGGGCCTTACCGTGCAGGTGGAACTGAGCGGCCCCGGGGCGGAAGACTCCGCGGAACCGTGCTACCAGGTGGACCTGTTCGGCGCGGACGGAGCGCACACCGGCCGGGTTTTGCTCAACGCCTACACGGGCGAAACCCTATCCGTGTTTTTTCATACGGATACCAGTCAATAGCGGGCCTTCGCGGCGCTGCACGCCTGCCGCCTAAATACAAAGCACAGCCACGCCGCTTAAACGCCCCTGTTCAATTTACGTCCAAATTCAGCTTGGCCACACCCAGGGCGGAATACGCCCAGAGGGTGTCCTGTACCATTTGCAGCCGCTCGTCCGGGCAGGAGACGATAACCACCACCCCGGGCTGTTTGCCGCTACGCTTTTTTTGCTTCCTTTTCAAAAAGATAAGCTTGATGCCAAGCCCCAGGAAAAATCCGAAGCCGGTGCCGATCAGCGCCCAGAGCACAGGCCCCCACGCCAGCAGGAAGCCGTAGATGATGCCAAGAAGCGAGAACAGCGCCGCCAGGATCACCGGAAAATCCATAAGGCTGACGCTGTCGGAGGAATGCAGCCTGTCCAGCAGCAGCCTGTCCTCGCTGCGCTTGTCCAGGGGCACGGCGAGGATGTCCTTTTTCGGAATGCCCTTCATTTCCAGGGCCGTGAGCGCAAGTTCTATTTTCAGCGTCTGTTCAAAGGCGGATATGACGTACATCGTTCAGCTCCTTTTTGCAAAGGGCATTTTGAAGGAGGCACTCTGGTAGTTTTTCTTCAGGAACTTTGCCTGCTCCCACTCGAACAGCCTGTTGGACTCCACCTGGTTCACATAAGCGTCATAGATGCCAAAGAAAAAGAGCGAGGGGATGTTGAGCATCCACTGGACGTCCACGGCCTCCTTCGCCTGGGCGAACAGGCCGAGGGCGGTCAGGTGGATGGCCGTCATCACATTGGATAACATGACCACCACGATCCACCATCCCAGCAGGAAGAACGCGACGATCATGCGGTTGTTTACCAGCTGGCCGGCGCCGGGGGACAGCACCGACCAGGCCACAGCGGACCAGGGCGGGCTTTTGTCCAGATAGTTGAGGCCCAGCGCGTTGATCACAAACATGCCCACGGGGGCATCCTCCCGCGCGGCAAGCAGAAACTGGTTGTTCAGGTCTACGGCGGTCCGGTAGCTGTCGGCTATTGCAAACAGGTAGGTGGGGATGTAGAGCAGGAGCCACCTTGTATCAAGCACTGCCTTGGCCATGTCAAAGCGCAGCGTAAACGTGTAGAAGATCGCCAGGTTCAGGTGCGACATCAGGTTGACGGCGACCTCCCAGATGAAAAGAATGAAACCGCGCATGTACTTGCACAGCAGCATTTGGCCCATGCCGGGGAAAACCGCCGACCATAGCGCGATGACGGCGGGGTTGCGCAGGTGCAGATGCGTTGTGCCCCATACGGAGACAAAGGCCCGGGGCCTGCGGGGGTGCGGTGCAGACAGTACCGGTTTCATGGTATAAAGCTTCCTGGGGATCGGCCCCGGTTGGTGCGCAAACAGATGCTTATGGTCACACACGCAGATTTCACCGAATATCAGGGATATAATTCCCATAAAGCACAAGACTATTCCCTGGGCATGCTATGCCCAGGGAGGATTGCGGATGAATGAGCAGGCGCTCCAGGACCTGATCCTGCAGCTGAAAATGCAGCTGAGGGACGCGGCCTTTGAGCATTTTGCCAGGTATGAGCTTTTCTCAGCCGTATGGTGGATGCTGCTGGGGCTGGCCGTTGTCCCGCTGATCATCTGGTGGAAGCTGGTGGACAAAAAGCGGCTGTTTGAAATCAGCATGTTTGGGCTTCTGCTGGGCCTGACCGCCACGTTTCTGGATGTCATCGGCACGGACTACGGCCTGTGGGTATACAGGGTGCATATGCTTCCGGAAACGGCGGTGCTTGTCCCGGTGGACTTCGTTGTGCTCCCCGTGATCCAGATGTATGTCTATCAAAGATGCCCCAAGTGGGGCAAATACCTGCTGTTCAGCCTGCTCTCCGCCGCCGTGCAGTCCTTTGCCGCCGAACCCCTGGCCGTGCTCATCGGCCAGTACAAGCTGGTCCGCTGGAACATCCTGTATTCGTTCCCGATCTATCTTGCCATGGATGTCATCATCAAATGGATCGCCGGGCGGTTCAAAAAGGCGCAGGAGAAAGCGGTTTCCGGGGGCGGCAACTGAAAGCCGGCCCAAAACGGTGCCCGTCCCCCGGTGACTGATCAAAACAATAGCCCGGCCGGGCTGATTATAACGTCCCAGGCATTCCCGGTTTTGAACACTGTCATATTGGCATACTATGTCCAGGCAATCACAAGGAGGTTTTTACCATGGGTATCGTCACGAACACAACGGACAAGTATCAAAAATGCATCGACGCCTGCAACCGCTGCGCCCAGGCCTGCCACGAATGCGTTGGCGCCTGCCTCAACGAGCCGGATGTGGCCGCCCGGAAAAAATGCATCGGCATGCTGATGGAATGCGCCTGCATCTGCAAGGAAGCCAGCGGCTTCATGGCCATGGACGCACAGCATGCCAAGGATGTCTGCCGCCTTTGCGCCGTCATCTGTACCCAATGCGCCAAGGACTGCCAGATGTTCAAGGACGACCACTGCGTTAAATGCGCCGGCGAGTGCACGGCCTGCGCCAAGGAGTGCACCATGATGGCATAATGCCATTCCCCTTTGCGTGCCGCGGCCCCCTTTCCCTTCCGCCTCCCGGTGGTGATGGCGGAACAGCGGGGGCCGCTTTCTTTTTCTCTTATTCTGTTTGTTGTAAATACAACATACATCCCGTCCTTTTCCTGCTATCATGCTCCCGTAGATTCCAAAAACGATTCACGCGGGAGGAAATACCATGAGCATGTTTTGTTATCAATGCCAGGAAACCGCCAAAGGGCGGGGATGCACCGTGGCGGGGGTCTGCGGGAAGACCGCGGAAGTCGCCGCGCTGCAGGACCTGCTGGTGTACACATTGAAGGGCATCGCGGCCCTCGCGGTATCCGGGAAGATGGAGGCGGCCGGCCCGGAGATCAGCCGGCAGGTAATCACATCCCTGTTCATGACCATTACCAACGCCAACTTTGATGACGGGGCGCTGGAAAATCAGATTGCCAAAATGCTGGCCCTCCGGGACGGCCTGCGGACCGGGGAGACAAAAGGCCTGCCGGACGCGGCGGTATTCCGGGTATCCTCCAGGGAGCAGATGCTTGCAAAGGCGGCATCGGTGGGCGTGCTGGCCACGGAGAACGAGGACGTGCGCTCCCTGCGGGAGCTGACCGTCTACGGCCTCAAAGGCATGGCCGCCTACATGGAGCACGCGCTGAACCTTGGCCGCGAGGACGCTTCCCTGTACGGCTTTTTGTACGAAGCCCTGGCCGCCACCCTTCAGGACAGTTTGACCGCTGGGGACCTGACCGACTTGGTACTAAAGACCGGCGCATACGGCGTAAAGGCCATGGCGCTTTTGGACGCGGCCCACACGGACCGTTTCGGCCACCCCGAGATCACAAAGGTTTCCATCGGCGTGCGGGGAAACCCCGGGATTCTGATCTCCGGGCACGACCTGACCGATCTTGAACAGCTTCTTGTGCAGACGGAGGGCACGGGGGTGGACGTGTACACCCACGGCGAAATGCTGCCCGCCCACTATTACCCCGCCTTCAAGCGGTTTGCCCACTTCGCGGGGAATTACGGCAACGCCTGGTGGAAGCAGCAGGAGGAATTCGCGTCCTTCCGCGGGCCCATCCTGTTTACCACCAACTGCATCGTGCCGCCCAGGAGCGCGGAGGTAAAAAGCCGCATTTTTACCACCAACGCCGCGGGCTATCCCGGCTGCGTTCACATACCGGCGGATGAAAGCGGCCGCAAGGATTTTTCGGAAATCATCGCTTTGGCCAAGCTCCTGCCCCCGCCTGTGGAGATTGAAAGCGGGAGCATTGTGGGCGGGTTTGCCCACCACCAGGTGCTGGCCTTAAAGGACAAGGTGGCGGAGGCGGTAAAGACCGGCGCCATCCGCAGGTTTTTTGTGATGGCCGGGTGCGACGGCCGCATGAAGGGCCGGGAATATTACACGGAGTTTGCCAAAAGGCTGCCCTCCGATACCGTGATCTTAACCGCCGGGTGCGCCAAGTACCGCTACAACAAGCTGGATCTGGGGGACATCGGCGGCATCCCAAGGGTATTGGACGCCGGGCAGTGCAACGACAGCTATTCCCTGGCCATGATCGCCCTGGCGCTGAAGGAAGCCTTCGGATTGAAGGACATCAATGAGCTGCCCATCAGCTTCAACATCGCCTGGTACGAGCAGAAGGCCGTAATCGTGCTGCTGGCGCTTTTGTCCCTGGGGGTCAAAAACATCCACCTGGGGCCCACGCTGCCGGCGTTCCTTTCCCCTAACGTGGCCAAAGTTCTGGTGGACAATTTCGGCATCGCGGGCATCGGCGGGGTGGAGGAGGATATCGCGCTGTTTATGGGAGAGTGAGGGGAAGGAAGGCGGGACACACGCTGGCAGGGGCTTTGCCCCTGCACCCCACCAAAGAGATAGAATCCCTTTGGAATCCCCATTTAGGGATCATTTCAATAAGCTGATAACAATAATACAAGCAGGGCCGCGGCACATTACCGCGGCCCTGCTTGACCATCATAAACAAAATGCTCCCCAGGGGAGGAAAACCGTATCGGGGGAACCTCCTTCCGTCACGGCTTCGCCGTGCCACCTCCCTTCCAGGGAGGCAGGAATGCCGTCCTCAGCCTCCCTGGAAGGGAGGTGGCGCCCGCAGGCGCCGGAAGGAGGTCGCTTCATAAGCGCCCCTACGTCAGGTCTTGTCCGCTGGCCCCCCTGCCGGAGTGCTCATACGGCTGCAAAACAGGATCACACCGTGGACAAATCCCAGGGCTCATAAATCTTTGGCACATCGCTGATGAGGCGCTTGGTATATTCCGCCTTGGGGGAAAGGATCACCTCGTCCGCGGTGCCGCTTTCCACAAATTTGCCGTGCTCCATAATGTACACGCTGTCGGAGATGTAGTAGGCCAGGCCGATATCATGGGTGATAAAGATGATGGTCATGCCCGTTTCATTGCGCAGGTTCAGCAGCATGTCCAGGATGGTGGCCCGGGAGCAGGCGTCGATCATGGAGGTGGGTTCGTCCGCCAGCAGGATTTTGGGCTTCAGCAGAAAAATCCTGGCGATCATCAGCCGCTGCATCTGCCCGCCGGAAAGCTCGAAGGGGTATTTGTTGGTAAGCTCCGCGTACTTCAAATTCACAAAGCTGCAGGCTTCCTCCATCATTTCCGTCTTTTTTTCCTTGGGCAGGCGCTTGCCGCCCCGCATGTTGATGCAGTCCAGCAGCACGGTGTCAATCTTGCTGAAAATGTTGTAGGAGGAGAAGGGGTCCTGGAAAATGGCCTGGATGCCCTGCCAGTATTCCTTTTTCTTTTTCTGGGTGGAGATGCCCCTGGGCCTGCCCTGGAAGAGGATCTCGCCCTCCGTTACGCTCAAAAGCCCCAGCAGCATTTTGGACAGGGTGGTCTTGCCGCTGCCGGACTCGCCCACAATGGACACCAGCTCTCCCTCCCGGAACTGGAAATCCACATGGTCCACCGCCGTAACGGCCCGGGGGCCGACGCCGAACACCTTGGTAACGCCGCTCCCGCTCAGGCACAGGGGCCGTGCCTCATTCTTTTGACTCATGCGCATACATCTCCCTTAAATGGTCTACGGAATGGCCGCAGCGGTAGGCACGGTCTACGGGGAACTCCACCATGGGGATGCCCGCCACCCTGCACTGGGGCACCACATACTTGCAGCGGTCGGCAAACCGGCAGCCGAAGGGCGGGTTTTTCAGGTTCGGGGGCGTGCCCGGGATGGCCGTCAGCTTGTGCCCCCGCAGGCCCTCCTCCGGCACGATGATGGACCCCATCAGGCCCTTGGAATAGGGGTGGATGGGATCAAACACCATTTCATGGGCCTTGCCCTGCTCCACGATCTGCCCGGCGTACATCACCATGATATCGTCGGTAACGTTGTACAATAGCGGCAGCTCGTGGGTGATAAAGATCATGCCCTTGATATAGCCCTTTTCCATAAGGCTGCGCAGCATTTTGATCACCATCTTCTGGCTGGTCACGTCCAGCGCGGAGGAGGGCTCGTCCGCAATGAGCATCTTGGGGCCCAAAATGGTGGAAACCGCGATCACCGTGCGCTGCTTCATGCCCCCGGAGAGCTCCACCGCGTGCTTTTGCAAAACCTCCGGCGGAAGGCCCAGCTCGTGAAACCGCGCCGCCGCCATCTCGTAGATTTCCTTGGAGGTTTTTTTGGGGTCGTGGGCGCGGATCACATCCTCCACAAAGCGGATGATCCGGCGGGTGGGGTTCAGCGCGTTCATGGCCGCCTGGGGGATGTAGGCGATCTCCGTGCCCAGCACCGTTTTGCGCACGTCGTCGGGCTTCATGCCGGAAATGTTCCTGCCGTCCAGAATGATGTCCCCGCTGGTGTAGTACAGGGGCGGGAAATAGTAGCCCATCAGGCTTAGCGCCAGGGTGGACTTGCCGCAGCCCGATTCCCCGGCGATGCCCAATGTTTTGCCTTCTTCTATCTTCAGGGATACATGGTCCACGGCGTATACATCCTCATGAAACCTGGTGATGTATTTGGTGGTAAGCTCCCTGACCTCCAATATCGTCCTGCCCATATGCGGCCTCCTAGTGAAGTTCTGCTAATCCCGCAGCGTCGGGTTGAACACCTGGTCCAGCCCGGTGTTCATCAGGTTCAGCGAGAAGGATATCAGCGCGATCGTCAGGATCACGGGGAAGTAGGCCCACCAGGCGCCGTTGATGTGCGCCGAATAGAGCATGGCCCAGTTCATCATCAGCCCCAGGGTGGGCACCTCTGTGGTCTTGGGCCCAAGGCCCAGCAGCGACAGCGTGGCCTCCGCCAGGATGCCGGAGGAGATCTGCAAAATGAAGGCCATCACCACGTAGGAGGCAATGTAGGGCAGGATGTCCGTCAGTATGATCCTGGGCACGCTGTGGCCCGACAGCTTGCTTAAATTCACGTGGTCCCGGTTGCGCAGGGAAATCACCTGGGACCTTACCGAACGGGTAGTCCACACCCAGGAGGTGAACCCGATCACCACGGCCACCGTCACCGCCCCGCGCTGGTCCTGGCTGATGCTGTAGGCGATAAGGATCAACAGCACAATGGAGGGGATGACCGTAAAGATATTGGTAAAGAACATGATGATGTCGTCCACGATCCCGCCCAGGTACCCCGCCAGCAGCCCTAAAAGAAGGCCGATGGAGGTGGCGATGAGCCCCGCGATGAGCCCGATCATGATGGAGGTGCCGCAGGCGGACACCAGCTCCTTGAGCGTATCCCGGCCAAAGTTGTCCGTGCCCAGGGGCAGGGTTTTCACGTTGGCGATATCGCCCACATTCACGTAATCCGTGGTGGTTATGGTGCCGGTTTCCGTAAGCGCGCCGGTGGCATCCTCCTTGGCGGCCAGATAAACGGTCTCGCCCTTTTCCAGGCTCTTGAGGCGCGTGTCCAGGCGCGCGTAGAAGTTGCGCTGGGACATGGTCATGCCCTTGGGCCTTACGGAGGCGTCGTAATGCGCGTTCCAGGTGGCCACCAGGCTGTGCACGTCGGTTAAATCAATCTCCTCCGCGCTGACCCCCGCCGCCGTGAGCCAGGTGACCATGGAAACCTTGTCCGTGTCGCTCAGCACCTTGGCAAGGCGGTTGTCCGCGGCGTCCTCCAATTTCAGCGTTTCGGGCTCTGTTCCCACGCTGTCATACAGGGAGACATAGGTGCCGGGCTTGAAGAAGGTGCCAAGCCCGATCATCTTCAAGGGGTCCCCGGGATTGACCAGGGGATAGATGATCATGGTGAGCAGGATGGCTGCAAAAATCACAAATCCCACCACGAACTTGGAGGAATGGAATATCTGCCGCAGTGTGTTTTTCATGGCGTCGTCCCCCTCCCTCAATCAAATTGGGCGGCTTTGACCCTGGGATCAATAAAGCCGTACACAATATCCAGCAGGAAGGTAATCGCCAGCACCATGATGGTAATGATCAGCGTGGCCGCGGAGATCAGCGGGTAATCCGACATGTTGATGGCGTTGAGCATGATGTAGCCAAGCCCCGGATAGCTGAAGATGATCTCGGCCACCAGCGCGCCGCCGATCATGGTGCCAATGGACAGCGCCAGGCCCGTTACCTGGGGCAGCATGGCGTTGCGGAACACGTAGCGCACGATGGTCCTGTCCTTGATGCCCAGAAACCGGCTGTACTTCACATAGTCGGCGTTCAATTCATAGATGGACATGGAGCGCATGCCAATGGCCTGCCCGCCGATGGACACCAGCACAATGGACCAGAAGGGAAGCTGGTAATGCTCGATCACCGACCGGACAAAGGCCCAGCTGAAATTGGGGATCATATCATAGTTGTAACCGCCCGAAATGGGCGCGATCTTCCAGTTGATGGCAAACAAAACCAGCAGTGTGACGGCCATGCCGAAGGCGGGGATGCTGCTGGCGAACAGGGATACCGGTAAAATCACCTTGTCGAACCCCTTGCGGATGTACGCCGCCAGCGCGCCCAGCAGGTTGCCCAGCATCCATCCCAGCAGGATGGCGGGGAGCTGCAGGCCGATGGTCCAGCCAACGGCGTTTCTGATGATATCGGATACAGGCCTTGGATACTGGCTGAAGGACAGGCCGAAATCGCCGTGGGCCAGCCGGCCGATATAAATGAAAAATTGCTGGTACAGGGGTTTGCTGGTGCCGAACTGCTCCGAATATTCGGCGTAGATTTTCTGCACGGCCGCCACCTCGGACATGCCGCGGGCGGTTCTTGCGGTGATGGCGGCCACCGGGTCGCCGGGCATCAGGCGCGGCAGGATGAAGTTGAGCAGTACCGCGGCCACAAAGGTAATAAACAGCCACAGTATTTTTTTCCCAAAATATTTCCGATAGCCCTTCATACGCAAGCCTCCCATAGTGGGAAGCGGCCCAGCCTCCAGGGGACCCCGGGGCCTGGCCGGTCTCTT
>JAEWVC010000083.1 GCA_023459275.1 Bacillota bacterium
CCCCATCCCCTTCCGGGGGTTCCAAGGGGGGGTCACCCCCCTTGGCGGGAGTCCAGAGGGCAGAGCCCTCTGGCGTAAATGTTGGGCGGACATGGCCAGAAACTCCCGCGTGGTGGGTTTGCCCCGGTCCGGATCGATGGACAGGCCAAAGTGTCTTTCAATGGCCGCCATGTTCCCGCGGCTCCAGGTGGCCTCTATGGCATGGCGCGCACAGCGCTCCACCGCCGCCGGGGTGGAGGAAAACCGGGCCGCGGCGGCCGGGTACAACCGGGCGGTAAGGGTGTCGATAAGCAAGGGAGAAGGGATGACAAGATCCATCAAAAAGGTCAAATAGCCGTGGCCTTTCAGGCCTTCGGGCATACCCAGCTCCCGGAAAAAAGCTTCGATGCGCCCCTTCCTTAATGAGGCATCCATCAGTGCCAATGCGCCTTGCAGCTTTTCTTCCGCCCGGCGCAGGGCGGAAAACAGGACCGCAAAATCCGCGCCGGCAGGCAGCGCTTCGTCCACGCCGGCAATGCCGCACTCCTCCTGGCCCGGCGCGGCAAGGAAGACCACTTTCGGCGGGCAGGGCATCCCCATTTTCCGCAAGGAGGAAAGGACCTCCGGACCGTCCAGCAGCGGAAGCACCTGATCCAGCATGAGCACATCCGGGCCCAAGGCGGCAGACTTTTGGAGGGCGCTCCTACCGTCATCGGCGAGGAGAACGGAGCAGTCGCTGCGCTCACTCTCCAGCAGCAGCCGGAGTGTTTCCCTTCGCGCACCTGAGCGCATGGCAAGCAGCACCCGCATGAAGAAGACCCCTTTCCGCGTGTTTGTTTCGCCGGAAAGCGGGCCTTCTCCTGCCAGGGGAGACCCTGTCTCCCCTGGACCCTGCTGCCAAAGGGAGATATCCCTTTGGAATCTCTATATTGTTATGTGTGGTGCAGGCTACAGTGCGTCCGACTGCTTAAGCATCCACTCTATGTACAGGCCGTATCCCTGGGTGGGGTCGTTGACGTACACGTGGGTCACCGCGCCGATGATATGCCCGTCCTGCAGGATGGGGCTTCCGCTCATGCCCTGGACGATGCCCCCCGTTCTCTCCAGCAGCACGGGGTCCGTGACCTTGATGACCATGGATTTGGGCGCGGGGGAGGTTTGCTTGTTGGCCTGGATGATTTCCACTTGGTACTCCTTCAGGCCCTCGCCGTCGATGGTGGAAAGGATGGTGGCCGGCCCCGTATGCACGGAGCTTATCAGCCCGATGGGAAGCCCATTGGGGTACAGGCGGTTTTCAGGGGTTTCATCCATTTTGCCGTAGATGCCGTAGGTGGTGTTCTTTGCGATATCCCCCAGCTTTTCTTTTTCCCGCAGGAAGGAGCCCTTCAATTCCCCCGGCGTGCCCTTTTTTCCTTTTTGAATGTCCACCACCTCGGCCCGCATCACCTGCCCAAAGTTCACGGTAAGGATTTGGCCAGTGTCCGCGTCGGTGATGGCGTGGCCCAGCGCGCCGTAGGACTTGGATTCCGGATCATAGAAGGACAGGGTGCCTACCCCGGCGGTGCTGTCCCGTACCCAGATGCCCAGACGGTAACTGCCGCTGGACTGGTCTTGCTTGGGCGTTAAGGATACCTCCATGGGCCGGTTGTCCCGCAGCATCTTCACCACCACAGGCCTGCCGGAGCTCTTGGCTACCAGCTCGCTCAAGTGTTCGCTGCTTTCGATATTCTGCCCGCCAAGCTGCATCAGCACATCCCCGGGCCGGATGCCAGCCAGCCGCGCCGGGCTGGCGCCGTTTTCTCCGCCCAGGTCGCTGGTGCCCACCACCAGCACGCCCTGAGTGGTGAGCGCAACGCCCACCGCCTGCCCGCCGGGGATGAGCACCCGCTCCGGTTCCACGGAAATTTCCACTTTTTTAAGGGGCAGGATGCCCAGCAGATCAAGGGAAAGCACGGCGCTGCCCTCCTGATTCCCCGTCAGGTGGACATTGCTGGCCGCGCGGCCGTTCAGCGTTTCATCGGTGGAAGAAAGAACGGACACATTCCCCTTTTCCACACGGATGGAAAAGGGCAGCCCCAAGGACAGCGCCTGACGGTGACCGGCGGTGACCGAAAGACGGTCGGGCAGGTGCATCACTGCCTGGGCCTGCGGGGTAAAATACCCGATGACAAGAAACAGGGATAACAAGATGCCGATGAGATGCCGGACCCTGTCCCGCTTTTTACCGAACCGATATCTGCGCATGAGGTCGCCTCTTCTTCGCGTTGTTCAGCCATAACATGGGCGCGGCACGGTGAAAATATGCTGGGAAGGACAGACAGAGCCTGCTTTCGCGCCTTTACAAAACAAGTTCTGTCCTGTAAAATGGCAGAAGAATTTATAAGAATTGTGGGGAAATCGCGTATGTTATTGGGCGCGCTGGAAGCGGGCGGAACCAAGATGGTCATGGCCGTGGGGGATGATACGGGCCGCATTTCCGGCAAGGTCAGTATTCCTACCACCACGCCGGAGGAAACCATGGCGGGCATCCTTTCGTTTTTTGGGAAATATCAGGTGGAGGCATTGGGTGTGGGCAGTTTTGGCCCTGTGGATTTGAATGTGTCCTCCCCTACCTATGGGTATATCACCTCAACGCCTAAGCTGAAGTGGAAGAACTTTCCGTTCTTAAAAACGCTTGCGGACGGGCTGCATGTGCCCGTCGGCTTTGATACGGATGTAAACGGCGCCGCGCTGGGGGAAAGTGTCCTGGGCGCGGCGCGGGGCCTTTCAAACTGCCTGTATGTTACGGTGGGCACGGGTATCGGCGGCGGGCTGGTGATGGAGGGGCACCTGGTCCACGGCCTGGTGCACCCGGAGCTTGGCCACATGCTTTTGCGGCCGGAGCCTGATGACCCTTCCCCTGCCGGGTTCTGCCCGTATCATGTGAGCTGCCTGGAAGGTCTGGCCTGCGGGCCTGCCATGGAAAAACGCTGGGGGAAACCCGCCCGGGAACTGCCTTTGGACCATCCCGCCTGGCCGCTGGAAGCGAAATATTTGGCCCAGATGTGCGCAAACGCCATTCTTACCCTTTCGCCCGAGAAGATCATCCTGGGCGGCGGCGTAATGCAGCAAACGCACCTGTTTCCCATGATCCGCAGAGAAACGGCCCGGCTTTTGAATGACTATGTGCGCCATCCCGCGATCCAGAGCGGTATGGAGGGGTACATCGTCCCGCCTGGGCTTGGGACGGAAAGCGGCATCCGGGGTGCCTTTTTGCTGGCGCAGAGGGCACTTGAAAAAAGGAGCAGCCTATGAACGTATTGGTGATGGACGGACAGGGCGGAGGCATTGGCCGGGCACTGGTGGAGGGCCTTCGGCAGGCGCTGCCGGAGCTTGATATCACCGCCGTGGGCACCAATGCCGCCGCCACCTCCGCTATGCTCAAGGCCGGAGCGAACCAGGCCGCGACGGGGGAAAACGCGGCTGTGTTCAATATGCGCCAGGCGGACGCCATCCTGGGGCCTATCGGCATCCTGGTGGCCAATGGCCTGATGGGGGAGGTTACGCCCCGCATGGCGGCGGGGCTGGGGGAAACCCTGGCCGTTAAGATCCTGATCCCGGTACACAAGTGCCGTGTGGAGATCGCCGGGCTTAGAGACGCGTCCGTTGGCCAGTATATTGCCTCCGCAGTGGAAATGGTGCAGAATATGGCGCGGACAGAGGCAAATGCGCAGGGGCAGAAAAACGGAGGAAACATATAATGCCGGTCATCCTGCTTGCTGCCTTGTTGGTTTTGGGGGCGGTTTTCCTGGCTTTCCGCATCCGGCGGGCGCCCAAAGCGGACGCCAATACGCTGCGCCAGCCCAAGATACTGCTGTATACAGGAGCCTTTGGCTGCTTTTTCTTTGGGGCGTTCCTGGTGATCCTGGTTTTCTCGCCATCCCTATTGGAAGACGGCTGGATTGCAGGGGCCCTTATGCTTTTTTTCCTGGCCGCCTCCTTTGGCGCACTCCTGATGTACGCGAACTGGCGGGTGGAGCTTGGTGAGGGCGGATTTACCTACCATACCTTTTTGGGAAACGAACGGGTCTATTCTTACGCCGACATTCTTTCCTATTCCCACGGGGCGGACAGCCTGATCGTGCATATGAAGGACGGCAACAAGCTGCACTTTGAGCGGATCAACGCCGGCGCCTTCATGCTGCTGCTGCACAAGGCTTTGGCCATGCCGGGCGCCGCGGAGGCGATTCTGGAAAACAGGCCGCGCTTTCTGGGGGTGGAGATGCAGTCCAGGCGGCAGCTGGTGGGCGCGGTCCTGCTTGTATCAGGCCTCCTGCTATTCGGCCTCGGCGCCGCGCTCTTCGCCTTTTCCAGTACCGATGCGCCGTACAGCCACGCCAACGTACGCACGGCGGCCATACGGTATGAAAGCGGGGAGATAACGGATAAGAACAGCGATCAAAAGCGCTTTCTCTTCAAAAATGACAAAGGCGCAGCCTACCGTGTCGGCAGTCTCGCCTATGATGTTTTTGCCGCGGAAGATTTTTTGAACGATATTCAAAAAGGCGACATCCTGTACCTGAAGGTGCCAACCGCCCAGGCGGACGCAGGTGTGTCGCCCATGGATGCGGTATCCATCGAAAACAGGGAATGGAGCTATTTGTCCATGGAGGATGTAAACCAGCGGTATGTGGAAAACGGCATGCTGGAAAGGGAACTCGGGGCCGGCCTGGCCCTTTTTTCGGCGCTGCTGATGCTGCTGACCGTCCATATGCTCAGGCACCCGGACCGCCTGCCCCGCCTGCAGCGGGGGTTCTTCGGGAAGGAGTACAGGAGCTCTCTATAACGCCCCTGCGGAGCAAGTTTTCCATACACGCTTCACTGGCCGCAAGGCCGTGGCTTTACAAGGGAATCCTGCAGCCTCCCGGAAATAACAAAGTCATTTTCACAAAACGGACAACCCCTGCGGAGCAAGCTCCGCAGGGGTTGCGGGTTTGGGCGGAACCCAGAGGGGCCCCGCTTTATTGAACGCCTGAAATGACCGGGAAACACCGTGCGCGAAACGGTTGGGGACAAATCAAATGGATACGCTTGCCTGCCGCATCTGTTTGATTACAGCGCAAGCTTTCCTCAGCCATTCAAACACCAGCTCTCACAAGCCGGGATTTTTCCCGACTGTGGGCGTGGCTGCCGGCTTGTTTTTCAAAGCCTCCAGGTCGATGGACTGCGAAAGCTTTTGCTTGAGCTCCAACTGGCTTTGGGTGGATTTTCCTCCGCTCCCTGTCCCGGATTGAGAGGACGAGGAGGGCGCACTGGCCGCCTGCGAGTTACTGGCCGCCTGCGAGTTGGCGGTCGCCTGTGAGTTTTCGGTGCTGCTTTTGGTGGAGGACTTTTTGGTGGTCTTCACTTCATTGGCGAACACCTGCACCCAGTAGGTGACGCCGTCGATGACGACGGTGGCAACGCCCATTTTGGTGAACTTCTTGTTCAGGATATTATCCCGGTGGCCTTCAGAGGACATCCATCCATCCACGATGACTTCTGCGGAAGACTGCCCCATGGCCAGGTTTTCACCACGGTAGGAGGCAGTGACACCGGAATCCGAGAAAGCGGTCTTCCATTCCTCGCCGTTGGGGCGGGTATGGCTCCATGTTTCAACGATTTCCTGAGCGCGCAATTGGGCCACGCGGGTGAGATTTTGGTCCAACTTAAGATCCTTCAAACCGGCCGCTTCGCGCTCTTCGTTGACCAGCGCGAGAACGTCGGAGGATTTGTCAGCCAAGGCACCCGTCAGGGTGGTGGAAAATACGGTCAGAACAAGAAGAAGGACGGCCAATGTTTTTGCGGAACGGATCATGAAAATTCTCCCTTCGGAAACTGGCTGTCATGCGGCTTGCGCCGTTTAGACCCTGTAGCTTTGCGTCGCGGGCTTTCGCCCGTTTTGCCTTTTTCGGTAACTGGCTGCCATGCGGCTTGCGCCGGTTAGGCCCTGTAGCTTTGCGTCACGGGCTTTCACCCGTTTTGCCTTTGGTTCGGCAACTGGCTGCCATGCGGCTTGCGCCGGTTAGGCCCTGTAGCTTTGCGTCACGGGCTTTCGCCCGTTTTGCCCTTTGCGGGAACTGGCTGCCATGCGGCTTGCGCCGTTTAGACCCTATAGCTTTGCGTCGCGGGCTTTCACCCGTTTTGCCTTTGGGAAGAACGCGGTCTCCCTCATATGGACCGGCAAGTTGCATTTCGCACGGCTGTTTCGGGTTTCTTTCGGCGATCCCCCCTTTCCCAGATGAGAAGGTCGTTGAGAATGGGACAATTTTCCATATCTGTTCCGACACTTTCCCACTACATGGTATACGATTTCGGAAAAAAAGTCAACATTTTCTTCCGATTTAATGACAAAAAAGTAACAATTGCTGAAACGATGACAATATCCCCTCTTTTTGTAATAAAAGAGGGGAAAAGCTCGGTTGAGCCTTTCCCCTGAATGTTTTCCAGCGATTCCGGCCGGGATCACATTTCAAAATCCTCCTGCGCCTGCTGAAGATATTCGGACGGATGCTCCCTCAGCCGGTAGATATACCGTGTATACTGCAAAGAGAGATCTCCCACCACCGTCTGCTTTACACCGCCCGCCGGCTTGAAGCCAAACTGCTGGTAATAAAAGCGCGCGCGCAGATTGTCCCGAAGGAGCCAGACCTGAACGATGTCCGAGTCAAGGTGTGTCATATCCTTCAGGATGGAATCCACCAGTGCCTGAACATCCGTAAGGGAAACATCCGGCGTATACTCCAGGCTCAGGATTTCTCCCGGGTCTAAAGCGGGCAGCCGGTAAACGGAGAAAGCGGCCATTTTGTCGTCCAGATACAAAAGCGGCATACGGACCTGCGGATCGGTGAGCCACTGTCCATAGGTTGAGGCTACGGCTTGGTCATCCGGCATGGTGCACAGCACATCGAAACCTTTATAAGCCTGCTGGCAGTAGGTGCGGTTCAGCTTCAGCAGTCCGTCCATATCTTCCGGCCTGGCCGGGCGAATCATGCGTACCGCCATACTTACACCAACCGAAAGCCGGCCTTGGCCTGCTCTTCGTAATATTTGCACAGCAGTGTTTTGATGCGGGTATACGGATTGAGAAGCTTGCTCAGGGAGCGGTCATGGTTCAGCGTCGCAATGATGTAGGACATGTATTTGCTCATATCGGCCTCAATAAACCAAGGAGCGGCCATCAGCTCCGGCGTGCGGTAGGTAA
The DNA here is from genome assembly GCA_023459275.1 of Bacillota bacterium. GTDB lineage: Bacteria > Bacillota > Clostridia > Christensenellales > Aristaeellaceae > JAEWAH01. Next base: position 7,202 of record JAEWVC010000083.1, read on the forward strand.
GGTTGGTGGCGATGACCCTGGTGATGATGCCCTCTTCATACGCCTTGTTGAAGGCGTCCAGGCCGGCGGTGAAGAAAGCGAAGGTGGTGGAGGCGAAAATGCGGTTGGCTTTGCGCTTTTTAAGTTCCCTGGCCAGGTCCAGGATCGACTCGCCTGAGGAGATGATGTCATCCGCAACGAACACATCCTTTCCCTCCACGATGTCGCCCAGGTACTCATGGGCGATGATGGGGTTGCGGCCGTTCTCCACTTTGGTGTAATCCCGGCGCTTGTAGAACAGGCCCATATCCACCCCCAGCACGGAGGAATAAAAGATATTCCTGTCGATAGCCCCCTCATCGGGGCTGACGATCATCATATGCTGTTTGTCAATGGTTAAATCTTTTTCCTTGCGCAGAAGGGCCTTGAAGATTTGATAGGAGGGCATTACGCTCTCAAAACCGATCAGGGGAACCGCGTTGGCTACCCGGTTGTCATGGGCATCGAAGGTGATGATGTTGCTTACGCCCATATTCTCCAGCTCCTGCAGGGCGATGGCGCAGTCCAGGCTTTCCCTGGAAGTGCGGCGGTGCTGGCGGCCTTCGTAGAGCATAGGCATAATAACGTTGATGCGTTTGGCCTTGCCGCCGATGGCGGCGATGATGCGTTTGAGATCCTGATAGTGGTCGTCGGGCGACATGGGAACATCTTTTCCATACATCTGGTAGGTGCAGTTGTAGGCGCCGACATCGCACAGAATATAGATGTCATAACCCCGGACGCTTTCCTTGAGCATACCCTTGGCCTCGCCTGTGCCAAACCGCGGGCAGTACGCTTTGATCAGAAAGTCGGGCCTGTCATATCCCGGTGCGGTGACCAGGTCCCGCTCCTCCTGCACCTCCTGGTGGTCCCGCCATTTCATCAGCCATGCGTTCACCTTTTCGCCCAGCGCCTCGGTGCCGCGCATGGCGATCAGCCCCAGAGGCCCTACAGGTACGGAAAGAAACGCATCCTTGTTCCAGTCACTCATGAAATCTGTCACGCCATCATCCTCTTCCGCAAGCGTTTTTGACGCTGACATTATACCTTAAATTCCGGGTACTGAGAAGGGCTTCCCGAAAAAAGAGGGAGATTAGTGTAACATCCTGTCGTTTTTCCCCGGTTTGCACCGCGTAAAGTTCCTGCAAGAAGCCGGACATTCTTATATTATTGTATGGGTCACTTTCCGTTTTATTTATGCCCGGACGGATACATTTTTATTTGCTTCCCCACGTATTGCGTGCTATAATGGCGTTACACCGATGAAGGGGAAGAGTAACCGCCTTGATACGCCAAGCGAGCCGGGGAGAGTGTGAGCCCGGCCTTTGAAGGGCGGTGAATGGGCCCCGGAGGGCGCACCGAGGGGTATTCCCGTAGGCTGCGACGGCGGCCCGCCGTTACATGGGCGGAAGGCAATTTTGCTTTCGTTGAGCGGGCGCGCAAGCGCCAATCGGGGTGGCACCGCAGGCAACTGTCCCCATATGGGGAACGGTTGTTTTTTTATGCCTGCCGCCCAACTGTAAGGAGGTCAACATCATGGAACCGTCCCTATCCGCCGCTCCCGGGAAACAGGTCATCTTTTCGGGCATCCAGCCCTCCGGCACGCTGACCATTGGCAACTATATCGGCGCGCTGCGCAATTTTGCCCTCTTGCAGGAGGATTACGATTGCCTGTACTGCGTGGTGGATATGCACGCCATCACCTTAAGGCAGGACCCCGCGCAGCTTCGGCGCCGCTGCAATGAGCTCATTGCCACCTACATCGCCTGCGGCCTGGACCCGGACAAGAATCTCATCTATTGCCAGAGCCACGTCAGCGCACACGCGGAATTGAGCTGGGTGCTCAACTGCTTCACCTACATGGGGGAGCTTGGCCGCATGACCCAGTTCAAGGACAAGGCCGCAAAGCATGAGGAAAATATCAACGCCGGGCTTTTTACCTATCCCGTGCTCATGGCGGCGGACATCCTGCTGTACCAGACAAATCTTGTGCCCGTGGGCCAGGATCAGAAGCAGCACCTGGAACTGTGCCGGGATGTGGCGGCCCGCTTCAACGGCGTGTACGGGGACGTGTTCACCATTCCGGAGCCCTACATTCCCAAGATAGGCGGCAAGGTGATGAGCCTGCAGGAACCGGAGCGGAAGATGTCCAAATCCGATCCGGAGGATACCTACATCGCCATCCTTGACAAGCCTGAGATCATCCGCAAAAAGGTCCGCCGGGCGGTTACGGACAGCGATGGCGCTATCCGCTTCGATCCGGAAACAAAGCCGGGGGTTTCAAACCTTTTGAGTATTTTGAGCGTCATGGGCGGCGGGGAAATCCCCGCGCTGGAGGCGGAGCTTGATGGCCAGGGCTACGGCGTTTTGAAGGAGCGCACCGCGGAGGCTGTCATCGAAACCTTGGCGCCCATCCAGAAAGAATACGGCAGGCTCGTGGCGGATAAGGCGTATATCCAGCAGGTGATGAACAAAAATGCCGAGCGCGCGGCGGCTCTGGCTGCCAGAACGCTGCGCAAGGTTTACAAAAAGGTTGGTTTCGCCGCCAGGTAGCACCGGGCGGCCGCAAAAAAATCCGCATAGCAAAAAGCGGGGGCGTGCATACTGTAAGCAAAACAAGGAAAGGTTTGTGAAATGGTATGGTAGATCGCATTTCCCTGCTGCTGGTGATCATCGGTGCCATCAACTGGGCGCTGATAGGGATTTTTCAATTTGACCTGGTAGCTTACCTGTTCGGCGGCCAGGGCGCCACCGTCAGCCGCATCATCTATACCCTGGTGGGCGCGGCCGGCCTGTGGTGCATCTCGCTCCTGTTCAAGGACCGGGACCGGGAACATGTGGAGAAACCCGAGTAACCAGGAACTCCGTCCCAGGGCCCTGCCCTTGGGAATCCCGCTCAAGGGATAAAATCCCTTGAGAATCCCTATCATAGGGGGCAAGGCCGTTGACAAATCCCGGGAGGTATTGGAGGGCCGTAGCCCTCCAATTCTAATCGAAAATCAGCGGCATGTGCGGTGATTTTCGCAGGAATTTCGAAGAAATTCCTACCTTGCCCGAGCAAACGGCTGCAAGACCACAGGTCTTGCAGTGCAGCGAGGGAAAACCTCGACAAAGGGGCAAGGCCACTTTGCCGATAGCGTAAGAGGGGCGGCCATTGGCCGCCCCTCTTCGCGTCACTGGATCCATGCGCTGGCTTCGTGGGGCTTGTCCACGGAACCCGCGATGTTGTTGGCATGGTCGGCGATCCGCTCCAGGTTGGTGAGCATGTCCAGATACAGCATGCCGTTGCGGGCGGAGCATTTGCGGTTTTTCAGCCGCTCCACATGGTGCTCCCGAAGCGCCGCTGTCAGGTCGTCTACGGCCTGCTCCTCATTTTCCACACCGGCCAGGATGTCCGGGTCGCTTAACTGTTGGTTGAAGATGCGCAGGGACTGGTCCACCATATGGGCCACCCGGGCATGCATGTCGCCAAGTTCCTGTTCCGCCTTGGCAGAAAATTTGATTTTCTCTTCCTTCCGGTGCTGGGCGGCCTCCAGAATATTGATGCTGTGATCGCCGATGCGCTCCAGATCGTTGATCACGTGGAACAGCGAACCCACCAGGTGCTGATCGCGATCATCCAGGTCCAGCGACTTTACCTCCACCAGCGCGTCGGTAACCTCCTGATTGAGGTAATCCAGCACTTCCTCGGTATCCGTCACCTGCTTGGAGGATGTCAGATCCTCCTCCAAAAAGCAATGCATGGCGGCTTTGAAGTTTCTGGCGGCCAGCTCGCCCATGCGGCCGACCTCCTTGAAAAGCTGGCTCACGGCAATGGGGGGCGTAGCCAGCAGGCGGTGGTCGAAGTGGGTCATGCGCATAGCTTCCCGAGGCTCATCCACCCCGCGGACCACCAGCCAGGACAGCTTTTCCAGCACATTGGCCAGGGGCAGCAGCAGGAGGGTAGTGCCCACGTTGAAGGCCACATGGATCAGCGCGATCTGAAGCCGGATGTTGCCCGGCGCCAGGGAAGTGACCCAGCTGGCGATGGGCAGCGTCAGCGCCAGGATCATAAATGTCACGGTACCCAGCACATTGAACAGCAGATGCACCACCGCCGCCCGCCTGGCGGTATGGTTTGTGCCCGCGGAAGCGATGAGCGCCGTGACACAGGTGCCGATATTCTGGCCGAACAGGATGAAGATTGCGCCGTCCATGCCGATCAGCCCCTGGCCGGCCAGCACCTGCAATATGCCCACCGAGGCGGAGCTGGACTGTATGATGGCCGTGATGCCCGCGCCGATCAGCACGCCCAGAACGGGATTGCTGATGCCCGTCATCAGCACCTGGAAGGGCTCCCAGGTACGAAGCGGCGCCATAGCGCTGGACATGGTGTTCATGCCGATGAAAAGCACACCAAGGCCCATGAGGACATTGCCTACCTGCCGTATCTTTTCCCTTCGCCCCGCAAAGATCAGGATCATGCCAAGGCTCGCAAAGATCACGCCGAAATCCAGCTTTACCGACAGCATCAGCGCCGTTACCGTAGTGCCGATGTTTGCGCCCATGATGACGCCGATCGCCTGCCCCAACGAAAGAAGGCCGGCATTCACAAAGCCGACCACCATCACCGTTGTGGCACTGGAGCTTTGAATGACGGCCGTGATGCTAAGGCCTACCAGCACGGCAAGAAGCCTGTTGCTGGTCAGCGCGTTCAGCAGTCTTTGAAGCCCTTTGCCTGCTGCGCGCTCCAGGCCCTCTCCCATCATCTTCATTCCGAATAAAAACAACCCAAGCCCGCCAAACAGCGTGCAGACATCCATCAGACCCATGCGCATTCCTCCTGTGCATGCCGGGCGCGTTCACTCTTTTACGCGCTCTTTCGCTTCTTTCTTACACAACTTTTATAGCGTATCACGAAGGAGGAGGCTTGTAAAGTTTTTTTGCACACTGCGCTTTCCTGACGCTGGCTCATTCATACACGGCCCTGGGGCCGCCGGTGTAGGGGGGGCGGGAATAGGCCATCACCAAATTGGCTTCCCCGATCCTGGAAATCTCCATGCGCAGGGGTACGGCTACGGGGCGGATATGCATACCCACCAGCGTATCTCCGATGTCGATGGCGGCGTCCGCCTGCACAAACTGGGCAAGGACAGGGCTTTGAAGCAATTTCCAGGCGGCCGCGGGCACGCTGCCGCCGGCCTTGGGCTGGGGGATGGCGTGCACCCGTATCAGGCCGCGCTTTTGCAACTCTGACCGCTCCATGACGATGGCCCGGTTCAGGTGTTCACAGCACTGGAAGGCGGGGATCAGCCCATTTTCCCGGCAGGCCTCACACATGGCCGCCGCGATAACTTCCCCCAGTTCCGGAACGCTGCCCTTTCCGATGCGCGCCCCATGCACCTCGCTGGTGGAGCAGCCCAGCACCACCATAGCCCCCTCCTCCAGGCTGCCCTGTTGTTTCAGGAAGGCGGCGGCCGCCTTGATATTTTTGGTGATTTCTTCGTACATATTCAGCCCTCCCGGTTGATAAATGCATACATGCCGATGGCCGCGGCCACCGACAGGTTCAGGGAATCGATCTTGTCGCTGTGGGGAATGCGCACCGCCTGCCCCCACTGCGCAAAGGAGGGAGGCAGGCCGCTGCCCTCGCTGCCGAACACCAGGGCATAGGGCAGGCCGGGGTTTTGAGCCGCTTTGGAAAGCGGCGACGCCCCATCCAGCATGAAGGGGTACAGCGCATGGCCGGGATAGGCTTCCCGGTACGTTTCAAAGGTATCGAACTGGGCCACCTCCATGGAGAACAGCGCCCCCATGCTGGCCCGCACCACCTTGGGGTCGAACACATCGGCCGCCGGGCGGATGATGGCCAGGTTTGTCAATTGAAACCCCAGCGCCGTGCGCAGGATCGTGCCCAGGTTACCCGCGTCGCTTGGCTGGTGGAGCACCACGTGGGGCGCGTCTTTCGATAGCTTGCCCTGAAATTTCTCAAAGACCACGGCGGCATAGCAGTTTTCCTTGCCGGAGATGCGGCTTAACGCTTTGTCCGCCGTCTCCACCCGCACCTTCAGCTTTTCGCACAGGCCGGTAAGCGCAAGGACCCCTTCGTTTCTGCCGCCCCGGCTGCTTACCAGCAGCCGCCTCGCCTCGCCGGGCCTGTTTTTCAGGCATTCCAAAGAAGGGAAAACCCCCGGCGCGTAGGAGTAGGCAAGGCTGCTATGATAAGCTTCCAGGCTGGGCATAGGCTTCTCCTTTCCGGCTACTGCTCTTCCTGTTTGGCGGGCTTCGCGTCCTCCGGGGCGGCTTCCTTGGCCCTGCGCTTGAAAGGCAGCTTCAGCCTGGGCGCGGCGATGGGAAGATCCTCTCCGCCGTCAGCCTGCAGGACCACCTTGCACAAATTCAGCAGGATCGGCCCCAGCAGCAGCCCCAGCACATTGCCGGTGAGCTGGAAGCCCGCGAACATGGCCATCATGGTGGCCAGGGGGTACAGCCCCAGGTTTTTGCCTACGATGCGCGGCTCGGCAATTTGACGCGCCACTACCACGGAGACATACGTCAGCGCCATGCCAATGCCGGTGGCCGTATCGCCCATGGCAAACCCCACCAGGGACCAGGGGATCAAAAACAACCCCGCTCCCAGCACGGGCAGGGCGTCCGCAAGACCGATGAGCAGCCCAAGCAGCAGCCAGTAGGGTTTGTGCTGGATCAGCAGCCCGCAGGTGACCACCACCGTGATCAAAAGGGAAACCAGAAGCTGCGCCTTGATCTGCCCGAACAGTGCCTTGAAGATATCGCGCTTGAGCAGCATGCTTTTGCGCACCACGCCTTTGGGAAAGGTCCGGTGGAAGAAGGCGAAAATGCGCTCCCGGTCACTGCTCAGATAGAATGTGCCCATAATGGTCAGCACCACCGACAGCAGCACCTTGGGCGCCGAGGTTGCCGTTGTCCAGGCTCCGGCCGCGATGGTCCGGGCCAGGGGCGTCAGCGCGTTTTCCGCCTCCTTCAGCACGCCTTCAATCATGCCCGTCAGGTTTTCCGGCAGTACGTCCGCGTAGTGCTGGCTCAGATTCGTCATCCATACCGTGATCTGAATATTCAGCGACCGTAAAAGGGATGGCGTGGCCTGGGCCAGGGAAATGGCCTCCCGGATCAGCCGCCCCGACACGGCCTTCAGCAGCCAGCCGATCAGGCCGAACAATACCAGCATCCCCAGGAGGGTGGCCAGCTTGTTGCCCAGCCGCATTTTGGAAAACGCCCGGCGCAAAAGCCGCACCAGGGGTTCCATCATCATGGCGAACAGCAGCGCCACCACAAACGGCCAGAAGAGAGGGAACAGCTTGACCACCACGAAGCAAACGGCAAGCACCAGAGCGACGAGGACCAACCGCCGGGGGATGTCGTTCATTTTTTCGTTCCAGTTTCGTAGCCTGTTCAGCAGGTCTTCCATGTGCTCCCTCCCTCGGTGTGTTTTTTGTTAGTATATCATGCGGGGGTATTTTTGTCATGGAGCAATCTGGCGGCGGCCCGCACCGGGCTGGCCTCCGCCATCAGGCGCAGGGGGAAGGCCGCGATTTCGAAAGCCCCTTTAAGGCTGCCAAGGTTCCGCAGGTTTTCCACAACGGGAATGCCTGCCTTAAGCAACAGCTTGTGCACGGGAAAGGGCGGTTCATCCGGCGAGGGCATATCCATCCCCAGAAAGGCGATATTTTCCTTTACAAGCCGCCGCGCCAGATCAGGGGATACCACGGGATGGTCCCGGTAATACCGGTCCGTGCCGTAGTACGCCTCCATCCCGGTATACAGAAGAACCGCTTTGCCGGCAAGCGCCCCTTCGGGCAGCTCCGGCGCCTTGATTTCCCGCTGGCCGCGCACGTCCAGCAGGACACCCGGGACAAGGCAGCGGGAAAGGGGAATTGTGTCTATCCCCGGCGCGTTTTCCAAAAGGTGCATGGGCGCGTCCATATGCGTGCCCGCGTGCAGGCCGGTATCCAGGGCATACGCGGTATAAAAATCCTTCTCAACGCTTTTTTCCTTGACAAGGCTCGTCTGCCTGTCACCCGGATAAACGGGCATTCCATCTTCCATAGGCCAGCTCAGGTCCACCCACATAGCCCTTCCCCCCTATCCCACAGTATACCTGTTTGTGAAAGGGATGACCACAGCTATTTGTAACTTTTCCCTGAGTATGGTATGATAAGCTTGTCCGGAAAGGAGCTTATCTATGGATGAAAAGCTGTCCTCGATCATCAAAAAACCCAAGGAATTGATCGGCGGGGCGATAAGCGCCCTCAAGGGGCCGGATGTGGAAGGCCTGATGGAGCACTTTACCGATGAGATGACCCTGGTGGCCGAAGGCCTGTACGACGATCAGATGCGGCTGCGCAAGGAAGTGGAGGATATATCCGCTCAGCAGACCATCCTGTCCCAACAGGTCCTTGACGGCCGGGAGGAGCTGCTGGCAAAGCTCGACCAGCAGCAAAAAGAGCTTGCCGCGCGTCTTGGCGACATGCAAAAGAAAATGCAGGCGTTGGAGGCGCACAAGAGCAGGCAGGCCAAAAAAAACGGGTGGCTTTCCCAGGTGACGGTGCTGGCTGCCATCGTGGCGGGGGCTTGGGTCATTGTCACCTTGCTGAATCTTTTGAAATGACAGGAAGAAAGCCTGAACATGAAGGAGGGCTTTGTGTGCGTTCCTACCGGGAGATCGTAAAGGAGTATCAAAAAAAGCGCCGCGATACGCTGGTGGATGCCTTGGCCACAAGTCTGACCTATGTGGACGAAATCTGCGTGGACGTCGGCGTGCTGCACGATACCGGCATACTGGATGAATTGCTCAACGGCGCCTTTGGCGCGCTTCCCTTTGTGCTCATCGCGGTCACGGAGCAGGCCAAGGTGCTGCTTGGGCGCAAGCCGGCAAAGACCGGGATGAAGGACGCGGCCTTCCGCATGGCAAAATCCGGGGCCGCCATGGGCGTTGGCGCCCTGGTGGCAGGCGCCGCGGGGGTGTTGGCCGCTGTTCCGGTGACGGTGGGCGTGCGTGCGATGTTTGACAGGTACAAGCTGCGCATCCTTACGGGGCGCCGTGTTCAAATGCGCACCCAAAGGCTTGTAAATCTTCGCACGGCCATGGCCCCGCCCCTCGTGATCTTCGATCAGCCCCTGCTGGCGCAAGGGCAAAATGCGCTGCCCCCGGGCAAGGCGGCGGGGGAACCTCTTTCCCAATAAAATTTTTGAGGGAAGGATACGGGGCTTCGGAACGCCGCCCCGCCTGTGGCGGAAATGTGCGGGGTGGAGGAGGCTTGCGAAACGGGCCGCGGGAGCGGCAGTGAATCGCGGCGACGATTGAGCAAGCGGGGCAGAACTTTTTGCAAAAAGTTCTACCCCGTGTTTCTATACCAGCGCCAGCAATTCTCCCGGATGGGCGATCAGGTGTTTGGCCCGGTGCGTTTCCAGCTCTTCCCGGGGCCTGAAGCCCCACAGCGCCCCTACCGGAACCATGCCGGCGTTGTGGGCGCAATCCATATCCACCGCCGTGTCGCCCACATACAAAAAATGCTCCGGGGCCAGGCCCATTTCCCTGGCAATCCGGTTTGCGCCCGTAGGGTCGGGCTTCACCGGCACACCCTCCTGCTGGCCCCTGACAATGGCAAAGTTGATTTTTGGGAAATAGTAGGCCGTTACGTTCAACGTATCGGCGTGCGGCTTATTGGAGAAAATACATACGGGCAGGCCCAGGCGGTTCAGCTTCGAAAGCATGTCCAATATCCCGTCATAAGGCTGCGTCTTATTCCTGCATCCCGCGGCGTAATAGGCTTGATACTTTTTCAGTACGCCGGGTGCGGCCTGGGCATTGAAACCTGTGGCCCGCATAGCCAGTTCCTTGACCCCGTCCCCCACAAAATAGCGGTATGCGTCAAGGGGATGCTGCATGAGCCCCGAATCCGACAGCGCCTTGTTCATGCTGTCGGCGATATCGGCAAGGGTGTTGAGCAGCGTCCCATCCAGATCAAACAATACGGCTTGTACGGCCATGGTGCCACCGTCCTTTCCTGTTGCCCGGCCATTGTACCACAGGGAGAAAAAGCATGCAAATCCGCATTTGCGGGCATACTTTACGCGTTGGCAGGAAAAGGAGGGCGAGGTTTAATGCAAAGAAACGGGCGAAGCGGCCGGAAAATACGGATGCGGGGCATGATCCCGTTCAACCGGCAGGTTTTTTTGGGCGCCGCCGCGCTGGTGGTCACCGCCGTACTGCTCATTATCGGGCTGTATCCCAGGAATGCCGTGGCGCCGGATGTCACGGACACCGCCCCTCCTGAAACCATGGCGGATGCGGCGGGCACCCAGGTGTCCACCCTGGTGGAGGCGGGATGCGAGCTTGTACAGCAGATGACCTATTCCCGCTGCGGCCATACCATCACGCGGCGGATACCCCTGCCCCAGGAGCTTGCGGGGAAGACGCTCCGGGATGTGGAAGCCGCTTACGAGGGCTGGCAGGTAACGGAATTTTTGCCAAAGCGCATTACCATGTCCAGGCTGTTCCCGCTGTACTGCGCCCAGCACGTGGTATTGATGCCTGATGAGTCGGGCATGCTTGCCGTGTATCAAAACAAATACGGCGACGCCATGGTCTTTGTGCAGTCCCTGGAGACAAGCCTTGCAAGCCTGCCCGAATCCCTGCAGGAGGAGATCCGCCAGGGCAAGGGTTTCGATTCCATGGGCGGCCTGGAGGAATGGCTGGAGAACATGGAAAGCTGAATAAAAAGCACCCCGTCCAATCCCTTGAAAGAGACTGGACGGGGCACGTTATGCAAAAGCCTTATGCGAATTCCAAACATGATTACGCCCATGGCCGCAATCATGTTTTCCATTCATATTACGGCTGCGCCTGCTGCTCGCTGACCGGTATGGTGCAGCCTTCTGAAAATTCTGCGGAGCACACGCTTTCATCGAAGGAGAGATCCTCCTCCTGCTGAACCTGCTGTTCGGGTTTGGCCTTTTTGTTTTGGGAATTCTCCATGTCTGACACCTCCCTAGAGATTTCTTGTGTGATATGTACCCCAAAATCCGCAGGGTGAATCATGGTAAGCGCATTTTCAAAGGCTGCGTTCAAACAAATGCTCCATCAGCTGTGTGCCTTCCGGGAGGTGCAAACCTTTCAGGCAGGCTGTTTCGTCCAGCCGCGAGGCCGTGCCGGGGCGGCGGCTGTCGTACAGCGCCCAGGGCACGGGGGAGCCGTCATGGCCCCTGGTTTCAAGCAGCGTCAGATGGTCGCTGAGCATCAGCAGCCGGAAATCCCCCAGCGCCGGCAGTTTGTCCAGCAGCGGCGAAATGACCCGCTTATCCAGCCTGCGGATAGCCTCCAGCTTTTTGGCAAGGTCCCCGGCGTGGGACATCTCATCCGGGGCTTCCACATGGATCACCGCGAAATCGTCTCCCGACCGGAGCGCGCTGAGTGCCGCCTCCACCTTACCCTCGTAATTGGTATCAAGGTCCCCCGTGGCGCCCGGAACCTTCGGCGTCTTCAGCCCGGCCAGGGCGGCGATGCCCCACACCAGGGGCACGGCGCTGACCACGGAACCGAAATGGCCGTACTTCTCCTGAAAGGACGGCAACCGGATGGCCCGGCCCGGCCCCCAGGGCCAGACCATGTTGGCGGGCAGCAGGCCCCGCTGCCGCCGGGAAGCGTTGATGGGGTGGCCGTCCAGGATTTCGTAGCTCATCTTCATCAGCTTTTCAATCTTGGCGGCTAGATGGCCTTTGGGCCAGTGGCCGTCCATGGGTGTGTCCAGCACATTGTGGGGCTCCGTCAGATGAAAGACGGCATCCTTAGGCACCGGGCCGCAGAGCACGCCAATATGGCGGAAGCTGCGGCTGATGGTGACGGAAAGGCCCATCTCCTCCGAGATGGCCGCGTAGGCCGGGTGGGCAGCCAAATCGCGCATCAGGGTTTCAGCCTCATCCCCTTCGATACCGCCGCCGTTATGGCTGCGGATGACCAGCCCGCCAGGCGTGCTTTCCAAAGCGCACAGGTTGACCCGGAGGGAAACCTCCCCCTCCTTCAGCATCACGCCCACACCCGCCGCCTCCAGCACGCTGCGGCCTGTGTAGCATGTTCTGGGATCATAGCCGAATATATTCAATATGGCCGTGTCACTGCCGGGGGCCACGCCCTTTGGTACGGTAAGGGCTGTTCCCCGCTCACTGCCCGCCAAACGCCCCATGGCGGGCAGATCCAGGGCCTCCAGAGGCGTTTTGCCGCCCAAAGCATGAACCGGCTTATCCGCCATGCCGTCGCCGATGACCATTACATACTTCATAGGGCACTTCCTTTCCGTATGGGCAATAGTATACAGAAAATCCCACGCCGCCGCAACAGGGGAGGTGGAAAAAAAGGCGGGAGGAAACTGCGGGGAGGGGCTTTTTGAAAAAAGCCCCGCCCCCCGCCCCCCCAAAAAACATCAAAGATCTATATTTTAATGCCGAAGCAA
>JAEWVC010000084.1 GCA_023459275.1 Bacillota bacterium
CTCCAGGGAACCCCGGGGCATGGCCGCTTCCGCAAGCGGGTATCAAATATTAGGGATTTACAAGCTCCAGGCCATACAGAGCGGCGATGCCGTAGCCGTCCGTGCAGTCCATGGGCGGAATGTTCCTGCCGTCGCCGGATTCGGGGTAATTGGTCCATACGGACTCATTGACGGCGTGGAACTTGTCGGGGCGGTACATCAGGGAGAAGGAGGGCACATCGGTCAAATAGATCTTCACGGCTTCGGTGTAGAGCTCCTTCACCTTGGCGGCGTCGGCTTCGGTGGGGATCGCCTTGATGATCTCGTCGATGCGGGGGTTGCTGTAGTGGCCCCAGTTGCCGCTCCAGTTGCCTTCCACGCCGATGTACTCGCTGCTCATGATCATGCGCACCCGGCCCCAGGGCTGGATGGGCGAAGCGCTGTCGGTCCACATCATGAAGATGTCATACTGGTCCTGGGTGGCGGCGGTGACCACGGTCTGGTATACGCCCCAATCCGGGAACTCGGTGGTGATGTTGATGCCAATGTTCTGGCCGGCCGCGGCCAGGATCTCCATGGAGGCGTTCCAGTCGGTCCAGCCGTAGGGGCTGCAGGCGTTGAAGGCAAGCTCCTCGCCGTTCAGTTCGCGGATGCCGTCGCCGTTGGTGTCCACGATGCCGGCGTCATCCAGCAGCTTCTTGGCGCCCTCGATGTCGTTGCCGGCCCATTGCAGGTCTTTCACGGCGTCGTGGTCATAGGCGGCCTGCTCCCCGTCGGTGGGGTTCATCAGGGACCGCGGGATCTGCTGGAAGGTGGGGGACTGGTTGGTCATGGCGTTGGCGATGATGGAATCATAGTCCACGGCCATGGCGATGGCCTTGCGGATGGCCACGTTTTGCAGGGCGGGAACGGACAGGTTGTACCAGGCGGTGGGCATATTCACGCAGATGCCGTAGGGGGGATCCTGCATGTAGGTGGAAATGGGCAGGTTATCCTTGAGCCACAGGTCCTGAATGTTAGAGATGAACTGCTGGCAAACGTCCACCTGGCCGGCCGCGAAGGCCACCTGGCCGGCGTTGTTGTCGGCGTAGATGGTGTGGGCAAGGTACTTGGGCGCGGGCAGCTTGCCCCACATGGAGGCATCCTGTCCCCAGTAGCTGTCATCGCGTACAAGGACAACCTTCTGCTCGTCGGCATAATACTTGTGGTAGGGGCCGGAGTACACGGCGTCCTCGCCCAGGTCCTGCTTGATGGCGGTGGCGTCATTGTTGCAGCGGGCTTCCACGGTCTGGATCCAGGCCTTTTGCAGCACGTACACCTGCTCGATGTAGGTGATCAGCATCAGGGGGTTGGTGGCCTTGCCGTCCTCGGTGAGCTTGGCCTTGACCACAACGGTCATGGGGTCGGTGGCTTCCACGGCGTCCACATAGGGGGCGAAGCCAACGCCCTGGGCGTTGCCGATCTTCACGTTGGTGGCGTAGGTGTAGGCCACGTCCTCGGCGGTGATGGGGGTGCCGTCGCTCCACTTGGCGGCAGCCTTGATCTTGCAGGTGATCTCGGTGCGCGCGTCGTTCCACATGTAATCGCCGTCGGCGATCAGCGGGGTGAAGGAGCCGTCCAGCATGTTGTACATGTAGAGCGTCTCAAACATCGGGGTACGGGAGCCGCCGGCCCCCTGGGTGATGGCCATGGCGTTGTTCATGCTGTCGGACAGGGGGTTCCAGCCAACCACAGGGTTCCACTGCTGCCCGGCGAAATACAGGGTTTCGTTCCGGGGCAGCTCCGTGACCGTCGTCTGCGCAACGGCCCTCACAGCCGTACCAAGGAGCATGGCCAGGGTGAGCAGCAATGCCAGGAGTTTCCGGTTCCGTTTTTCCATACGTATACCTCCGCGCGTTTTTATTGTGATGGCCTTGCCGGCCATTAGCGCCGATAGGACGGAAAGTCCGGTCAGATCTCCCTGACGGATTCGCCGGGACGGATGGTGCCCGGCAGGGTTACATGCTTTGGAACAAAGTTTTTTGGCTTTTCGATGGCCGTAAGCAGCATGCCGAAAAGCTGGACCCCCAGCCCCGCCGCATCCTGCTCCAGGGTTAAGAGCCTGGGATGCATCACCTGCGCCAGGTAGATCCCGTCATAGCCCGCCACGCTCATGTCGCCGGGAACGCTCATGCCCTGCCGCTCCAGTTCGTTCAGGCCCCCGATGCAGGAAAAATCATCGGGGTACAGGATGCAGGTGGGCCTTTGGGGAAGGGACAAAAGCTCCCTGGTAGCCTCCGCGCTGCTTTGGGGATCGTGATAGACCGCGGCCCGGACATATCCCGCAGGGACCTCCAGGTTAAGCTCCTCGCAGGTCTTGTAGTAACCGGCGATCCTGGTTCTTGTAACGGGGGTGTCCTCGCCGTGGATGTAGGCGATGCGCCGGTGGCCTTTCTCATATATATGGTTTATCAGGTCGTGCATACCCCGGGCGTTGTCCGAGATCACCGCGCTGCGGTGGCTGAAAAGATGGTCGATGGTTACCAGGGGGATATCGCTGTTCACCAGCTCCATCAGCGTGGGCTCCGTAAAATGGGCGCTCACGATGATGACGCCGTCATAATTGCGGTAATTGCAATACTTTAAATAACTGCCCATGATGGTGGCGCCGTTGCAGTTGACGATGGTGATGTCGTATCCGCTTTTTTCCGCCTGGCTCTGCACGCTGCCGATAATTTTGGAAAAATACTCGTGCATCCAGATATTTCCGGTATTCAGGAAAACCAATATGCCGATGGTCATGGACCGGCTGGTTTTCAGCGCCCGGGCGGCTACATTGGGAAAATAACCCAGTTCTTTGGCGGCTTCCCGGATCCGTGCCGCCGTATCGGCGCCGATATCCGGCATATTGTTGAGCGCCTTGCTCACCGACGCGGCCGAAACGCCGCAGCGCTTAGCAACATCTTTGAGTGTTACCATATGCTTCACCGGCCGCAATCTATTCCTTAATCGTTATCGTAATTATACGGTACACGGATAGGGCGTGTCAATAGGTTTGCATATTTTTATAAGAATGGAAATTTATTCATTGTTAAAATAAAAACATATGGCCTGCGGAAGGCGGGCGGCGCGGCCGTTCCAAAGGGCGCGCGGCCGCAAAAAAAAAACCGCCCGGCGCAGGCGGGCGGGGCGGGGCGGAGAGGGCGGTTCACGGCAGGCGCTGGCTGATGTTTTGCGCGCACTCCTTGAGCAGTCCGGCGTAGGCCTCCACCTTGTCCTGTTCCAGGCGGGGGGAGGGGCCGGATACGCTGACGGCGCCTATCAGCGCGCCGTTGCGGTTGAACACGGGGACGCCCACGCACCGGATGCCAAATTCGTGTTCCATGTTGTCCACGCTGTAGCCCCTGGCCCTGCAGGCGGCCAGGTCCTCAAGAAGGGCGGCGCGGCTTGTGAGGGTGGCGGGGGTAAAGGGGAGCATGCTCTGCCTGTTAAGGGCCGGGGCCATCTCCTCGCCGGGCAGGAAGGCCAGCATGGCCTTGCCGATGGCGGTGCAGTACATTTCTGCTTTTTCCCCCATCATGGAGCGCACGGTCAGGGCGTTGTCCGGGTATCCGCCGTCCATGTAAAGGACCCTGCCGTCCTTGGGGATGCCGAAATACACCACCTCGCCCACCTGCTGCGCCAGGGCGTTGATGAAGGGGCGCACCACCTGCTGCAGCCCCAGCCCGGCGTTGAGCACATAGGCCAGCTCCAGGATCCGCGAACCCAGGCGGTACCTTGCCGTGGCGGGGTTGCGCTCCACATAGCCGCAATGCTCGAAGGTGGAGATGATGTTATGGACATTGCTCTTGTTCAGCCCCAGCTTTTCGCTGATCTCGGTAATGCCCTGTTCGGGCGCCTTGATCGTAAAGCACTCCAGAATGCTCAGCGCCTTGCGCAGGGACTTGACCTTGATTTCTTCGCTCATGCAAAGTCCTTCCTGCCGTATCGTATACTTCCTTTTCATTATAAACGCCCGCGCGCTCCCTGGCAAGCACGGCGGAACGGGCGGCGTCACCGCTGCCGCTCGGCCATGGCGCGCATGCAGGCGGCGGCCACCGCGTGATTGCTCTCAATCAGGCGCGGGCAGCCGTGCCCGCCGAACACGGCGTCCGGGTGGCGGTTGAGCAGCTTCTGCATGCTGCGCACAAAGGCCGCGCTGTCGTAATCCACGCTGGCGGAGGTGCCCAAAATGGGCCGGTCGCCCTTGCTGCCGTCAAAGCCAAGGGTATCCCCCGTAAAGAAAAGCTTTTTCCCGCCGGCGTACACCACATAGACAACGCTTCCCTGGGTGTGGCCCGGCGTGGTGAGCACATCCACCTGAAGGTCTCCAATCTTCAGCGTGGTGTCCTTTTCGATGCGGATATCCGCCTGGCAGGGTTCAAACAGGCAATCGTCCTCAAAATCGTGCAATACGCAGGGGAAGAGGCTGGGGTCATAATCCCCCAGGGCGATGATCTGGTCGGCGTCGGGTTTTCCGGCTACCACCAGCGCGCCCTTCCGCTGGAAATACCGGGCGTTGCCCACATGGTCCGGATGGCCGTGGGTAACCAGCAGGTGGGTGATGGGCAGGCCCTCAAGGCCCCAGTAGGCCAGATTGGCCTCGATCATGGGCACCACTTCCCGGTCCGGCCGGCCGCAGTCCACCAGAAACAGCCCCTGCCCATGGCGCACGGCGTAAACATTGCCCAGCAGGCCGTAGCTCATGCCGGAAACCAAAAAAACTTCCCTGGTCAAATGCATGCTTCTTCCTCCCTGTCCGCCGCAAGATACCGGCGGAAGTTTTCCAGCCGGTGAAAGGTCTGGTAATTGGCGTCATGAAAGTTGCGCGCCCTGTTTAAGGACGTGCGGGAAAGATACAGCAGGTCTTCGCCGTCCAGCAGCATGGAAACATATTGGAAGCCCACCTCCCCGGGGGGCATGGCGGAATAGTCCAGCAGGATCTTGGCGCAGCGCCAGCTGATCAGATCATCCGATACGTTCAGGGCCAGCACGTTGCGCTGGTTGGGCGTGGCCGGGGAGGCCACCCTGCTGGCAACGGCAAGGTATTTGCCGGTGGCCGGGTCCCTCAAAACATCAAACTTGCTGTTGGCGCCGTTGAAGTCCACCACCCTAGCAAAGGACAAAGGCGCCTCCATGTCCCCGGCGGCGGCGCGCAGCAGCACGGCTTTGCCGTGGTTGGGCACGCAGTCGGTGATCTGGTAGCGGTAGAACACCATCAGCTCCCCCGCCGGGGAAACCACGGCGCTGCCCTCCAGAAGTCCGCGGCACGGGCCGCAGACCGTGCCGGGCCAGGCCGGATCGTAGGGCACCGGCTCGCTGAGCGTCCAGTTCCCGGGGCACATCAGGTCCGCGTCCTCATTCACGGACAAAAGGCAGGACATGTGCCCGCCCAGCTTCCAGGCGCCGTAGTCTACGGCTGTCGCCAGCCTGCCCCCATGGGAAACAATGGGCATCGGCGCCTTGTGCGGCCCGGCGTCCAGGCTGCTGGCGGCGCCGGGGAACAGGCGCGCGGGGGCGCAGAAGCTTTGCCCCCCGTCGCTGCTTTTGCCGATCACCAGGTCCCCGTACTCGGTGGTGTTGGCCAGCATATACACCTCTCCCCTGTGCAAAAACAGCTTGCCCCAGAAGCAGGGAAACAGGTCGGTAAGGTAGTCCCAGGACCGCCCGCCATCGTCGGAGGCAAAGATCAGGGTAAGGTTTTGGGGCGCGCCGGAGGCGAATACGTCCATGGAGGCAAGCAGCCTGCCCGAGGGCAGCTTCAAAAGCGAGGGGCTGCACAGGCTTCTGCCGGAAAAGGCGTAGATCTCGTCCTCCGGGTGCAGGTAATTGACCACCGTGCCGGGGACCGGCCCCGTGCGCGCGTAGCGCACGGCGCTTTGCGACGGCGTTTTGCCGCCGCGCTCCACCCAGACCTCATAGTCCATATACGGGGTAAGCCCGCCGAGGGCGGCGCTGCTCTCCCCCGCGGGAACAGCGCGGGCTTCAGGCGCGATATAGCTTTTCATGGGCCGGTAATACACGGTATGCTCTTGGTTCCCGCCGTCAAGCCAGGCAAGGCAGAGGGTGCTTTCCCCCGGCGCCAGGGCGCAGATATAGGGCGGGCGCGGGGCGCGCTCGCTAAGGCGTGTGTATGGCCGGTAGCTCCAGCCGGTAATGCCGTTCATGCCTTGATGCTTCCTTTCATCCCTTGATGGAGCCGATCATGATGCCCTTGACAAAGTATTTCTGCGCGAAGGGGTATACGCATAAGATGGGCAGGGCCGATACCAGGATGACAGCGTACTTCATCGTTTCGGCCAGCATGGCCTGGTTGGCCACATCCTCCCCCAGCATGCCGAAATTCATTTCGCTCATGAAGGTCTGCTGGCTGATGATGATATCCCGCAGCACCATCTGCAGGGGCATCATGCTGGGCGCGTTCAGGTAAAGCATGGCGTTGAACCAGGAGTTCCACTGGCTTACGGCGCTGAAGATCACCAGCACCGCGATGATGGCCGGCGAAATCGGCAGCGCCACGTACAGGAAAAAGCGCGTCTGGTTGCAGCCGTCCAGGCTTGCGGCCTCATAAAGCTCGCCGGGAATGCTGGAGCGGAAAAACGTGCGCGTGATGATAATATTGTACACGTTCACGCTGCCCAGCAGGATCACCGGCCAGACGGTATCCTTCATGTGCAGGGACCTGATCAGCAGGTACATGGGGATCAGCCCCCCGGAAAAAAGCATGGTCAGCGTCATAAACGCCATGATCACCTTTTGCCCCACCAGGTTTCTCTTGGCCAGGGCAAACCCGGCCATCAGCGTAACAACGGTGGCGATGGCCGTGTAGGCGACCGTATAAAAAACGGTATTGGCATAGCCCGCCCACAGCGCGCGGTATTCCAGCACCTTTTGATACCCCGTCAGCGTGATCTCCCGGGGGTACAAAAACACCTGCCCGGTGCTCACCAGCG
Source organism: Bacillota bacterium (assembly GCA_023459275.1). GTDB lineage: Bacteria > Bacillota > Clostridia > Christensenellales > Aristaeellaceae > JAEWAH01. Next base: position 6,951 of record JAEWVC010000084.1, read on the forward strand.
AAGGGTTGCTCAGCGAGGCGATCACCACAAAGTACAGCGGATAGGCCGCCGCCAGCAAAAGCAGCGCCAGCAAAAAGGTGGATACCGCGGCGAACCATCGGTCAAACCTGTTTTTCTTCATTGCTGCTTCTCCTACCACAAGGATTCCTGGCCGATTTTCCTGACCAGGGTGTTTACCAGCAGGATCATCAGGAAATTGACGGCGGAGTTGAACAGCCCGATGGCTGTGGACAGGCTGAACTGCCCTTCCGTGATGCCGATCTTGTAGACGTAGGTGTTGATGATCTCCGAGCGGGTAAGGTTCAGGGAGTTTTGCATCAGGAACACCTTTTCAAAGCCCACGTTCATAATCTTTCCGCAGTCCAGGATCAGCAGGATCACAATGGTCGGCAGGATGGCGGGCAGGTCAATGTGGATGATGCGCTGGAGCCGGTTGGCGCCGTCGACGATGGCGGCTTCGTGCTGTGCGTAGTCCACCCCGGAGAGCGCGCCCAGGTAGATGATGGAGCCCCAGCCCATGTTCTGCCATACGCCGCTCCACACGTACAGGTGGGCAAAGGCGCGTTCGTCGGTAAGCAGGTCCAGGGGCCCGGATATAAGCCCCAGCCTGTTGAGCATGTTGCTCACGATCCCCGTGCTGGGCGAAAAAAGCACATTGATCATCCCCACGACGATCACGGTGGATATAAAGTGCGGCGCGTAGGTCACCGTCTGCACCGTTTTTTTGAAACGCTTCAGGTCGCTTGCGTTGATCAGCAGGGCAAGCACTATTGGCAGGGGGAACCCTGCCAATAGTGAGTAGAGGCTCAAGGTGAGGGTATTGCGCATCAGGGTGGGAAACATGGGCATGGAGAAAAAGCGCGCAAAATGCTTTACGCCCGCAAAGGGGCTGCCAAGGATCCCCAGATAAGGCTTGAAATCCTTGAACGCGATGACGGCGCCGTACATGGGGCCGTAACAGAAGATGGCCAGATACGCTACGGCCGGCACCAGAAACAGGTACAGCTCCCAGTTGACAAAAAGTTTTTTGCCCGCAAGCCGCGCGGCACGCCGCCAGCCCGCCCCCATGGCAGATTCCTTTGCTCCGCTCACCCGTTATTCCTCCCGCCCCCGCAGGGGATTACTTGAACGCGATGTCGTAGGCCTTTTGCTTGAGCGCCAGGAATTCCGCAAGGCCCACGGCGTAGCTTTGCCGCACATAGGCATCCCATTCGGCGTCGATATCGCCCTTGCCGGTGATCCAGTTGGCAAAGGTGGTGGCGCGAAGCTGCTTCAGGTCCGCCGTGTATTGGCTGAGCAGCTCGGCGTCCGCCCGTTCCAGCATGCCGGCGTAGTAATTGTGGCTGCCCATGGTGGCGTAGGGCTTGTAAATGTTCTCGTAGGCCCAGGCGCGGGTGCCCTCGGTGTCGTAGTCCGTATTATGGTAGTAATTCGCGTGGTAGTTCTGGTCGCGCAGGGCGAGGAAGCTGTTCCACATGCCCAGTTCCTTGCTGGCGGCGGCCATCTCGGTGGGCTGGGACTCCCACATCAGGTCCACAATCCTGCCGTCGCTGTCATACTTCCAAAACACGTTCTCCAGCCCGCGGTTGACCGTGGTGCCCATTTCCGCCTCGGTAATGGCTTCGCACAGGCGGATGGTAGCCACCGGGTACTTGTTGGAGGAGAACATCATGAAGGCATGGGCCGGGCCGCCGGTATAGTTCTGCGTGCGGACCACGGGGGCCTTGCCGTTGGGTGAGGAGACCGGCGCCATGGCAATGGCCTGCTTGGGGTTTTTGTTGGAGTATTCGCTCCAGAAACCCACGATCCCCGGGTAGGAGGACTCCTTGGACAGGTAGGTGGCAAAGTCGTCGGTAAAGATTTCCGGGGGGGTCAGCCCCGCCAGGTACATGTCCCGCAGGTACTTGAGGGGCTCCTTGATGTCCGGGTTCACGGCCTGATAGGATACCACGCCGTTATCGTCCACGTACATGTAATTGTTGTCGGAGGTATACAGCCCGAAAGCCGCGTAAATGTCAAACTGCCCGCCTACCCATTGCTCAAAGCGGTAGGTGTAGGGGATCACGTTTTCGGGGATGGCCCCCGTGCCCGCGTTCTCCTTAAAGGCTTTCAGGGTGTCAAACAGCTCCGTCGTGGTAGTGGGCACCGGCAGATTCAGCTGCGTCAGCCAGTCGTTGTTGATAAACCACTCGTCCCTGATCTCCCTGTCCTGGGGGTCAAAATCGATAAAAGGCAGGGTGTACAGGTTTCCGTCCGGCAGCGCGGCGGTCTTGATGGTTTGGGGATTGGCCCCGAAAAAGGCCTTCCAGGTGGGCGCGTACTGGTCGATGTAGCCGTTGAGCGCCACCAGGGAGCCGCCTTCGGCCGCATCCTGCAATTGCAGGTCGCTCACGCCGATATTGGCGGCGATGTCCGGGAAATCCATGCTGGCGAACATCAGGGCGATCTTGTCCTTGTCCTTGACGATCTCCCATTCCACGCGGATGTTGGTTTTTTCAAACACGTAATCCCACACACGGGTGGTGTCCATGTCCGGGCGGAGCGAGCTGTACAGCACAACGCCCTTCAAGGTGATGGGTTCGTTGGTGATGGGGTACCCGGTGGGGTTGGTCACGCCGCCGTCCAGAAGCCCCTGCTCCGCGAACGCCCGCGGAGCGGCGTATAACGGGCCTGCGATGCCCAGCACGCCGGCAAGGAGCACGGCGAGCGCGCCGGTTAGGATACGGTTGCGTTTGCTTTGTTTCATCTTCTTCTCCCTTTCTGTGTGTTGGTTGATTAGGGAATCTTGGGTCTATTCAAGTACGGGATCCGCATGCCGCCCCGCCGCGCCCCGGATAAATGCACCCGCGAGCTCTCGGGTTTTCCGGGGACAAAAGCGCGGGCAAACAGCCGCGGTTCCGCAATTGACAGCGCGAAAAAGCGTGCCGCGCGGTCAGTACAGGTCAAGCCCCAGCTTTTCATACGCCAGCGTTTCCAGCGCAAGCAGGCTCGCGGCCATCCGCTTGTCCAGATCGCCAAGCGGCTTTGCTCCGGGCGTGCGCACAGCCGTGGACATGGGGATGCCCAGCAGGTTGAAATGGTACTTGGCGCAGGCCGGGTAGGCCGCGGTCTCCATCAGCGAGGCCAGGGCGGTAAAGTCCGCCGCAAGGCGGGCGGACTCCTCCGCGCCGGAAATATGGTCAAAAATATAGCGGTAGAGCCCGGGGTGAAAATTGCCCATCACGCCGCTGAAGCCGCCGGCCCCGTAGGCAAGGGAATCGTAAAGCGTGGCGGAGTTGGCGTTGAAGAGCTTGAGCCCGGTGCCCCGCAAAGCGTCAAGCCGAAGGCGGATCAGGCCGATATCGCAGCAGGTGTCCTTCAAAAAAACCATGTTGCCGGCCTGCGCCAATGTGCGCAGGGCTTCCTGGCTCATTAGGCGCTTATAGGGGTACGGGCACTCGTACATGCCGAAGCAGACCTCGGGGTACTTTGCCAGTATGCCGCCGATCCGCTCAAGCAGCACGCCCTCGCCCTCTTCAGGGCTTGCGTACCGGTTGGTCACCAGCACCACGGCGTCCACACCCGCCTCCGCCATCCCCTCGATGTTTTCATATTGCTTCACGGGGTCGGTTTCCGTATCGCCCGAGGCGATCACCTCAATCCGCCCGCCTGCAAAGCGCGTAACCTGCCGGGCCAGTTCCCGCTTTTCCGCCGCGCTCAGGGAAAACATTTCGCTGGACTGGCATACGGCAAATATCCCGGTGCTGCCCTGGCGGATATACCATTCCACCATCTTTTCCACCGCGCTGTAATCAATTGCCCCATCCGGCAGAAAAGGTGTCACCATCGTTGGCCATATCCCGGCGCTGATCTCCTGCTTCACTTGATTTGCTCCCTTGTGTTCTTTAATAGATAACGCTGTTCTTATAAATGATTGCGCTGAACGCCGCCGTCTCCTTGCCGCCCGGATTTACCCTTGATTCAGCATGCGTCTCCCCCAAAGCGCCATAAAAAGCGCTGCCGGTTCATGAAGACCGCCTGGATGCGGCGCGGGCCCCTGTGCCGGGCATGAGATTTCGCGGTGGCGTTCTATAATGCAGAACACCGTTTCGTATATTGATTATAGCATCGTTTCAAAGCAGTGTCAATACGCGGCGGGCGTTTTTTTGCGGCGGGGCGGGTCACGCCTCCGGCCTGTCCGCCCCGCTTTTCTGCACGCCCCATATGCCCAGCAGGATCACCGCCAGGGCGATGCCGGAGCCCAAGGAGAAAGGCTCGCCCAGCAGCGCCACCCCGGCCAGCACGGACAAAACCGTGGTGAGGTTGCTCAGGGAAACCACGTTGGCCATGGGCGCGTTGGCCACGGCGTAATTGAACAGGTAATACCCCGCCACCGAGGCCCCAAGGCTCAGGTACAGGGTGGCCAAAAGAAAATCCGCGTTCATGAGCGGTGCCAGGAGCCGGGCCGGTTCGCCCGCGTTTTCCGTCACCGCCAGGAAGGTAAAAAACACCGCGCCCATGGCCTGCATCACCAGGCTGCGCTCATAGGCGGTGAAATCCTTGGCGATGCCCCGGCTGATCACGCTGTAGGCGGCCCCGGTGACCACCGCCACCGTGAGCAGCGCCACCCCCAGGGGCGTCACCTGCCCCTGTCCCCCGGCCATCAGGGTGATGGCCGCCACGCCGCCAATGGACAGCAGGCTGAACAGCCACTGGGCCGTGGTGGGCTTTTCCTTCAGGAAAACGGCGGCCAGCAGCATGGCCACAATGGGGATCAGCGCGATCATCACCCCGGCGAAAGCCGAGTTGGCGTACTTCAGCCCGTACTGCTCCCCCAGAAAGTAGATCACCGGCTCGCACAGGCCCAGGGCGAAAAGGCCCTTGAGGTTCTTGCCCCGCAAACGGATCTTGGGGCGCTTCACAAGCCACAAAAGGGCCATGACAAAAAAAGCAATGTCGAAGCGGTACATCAAAACCGTCAGCGGCGAGGCATGGAACTGCCCTACCTTGGAGGCCAGAAAGGAAAAGCCCCAGAGGGTGAATACCGTAAGGGCCGCCAGCATGGGCCTGGCGGTGGGATTTTTCGCGGGGGAGAGGTTGCGCATGGGGCGGCCTCCTTTGTACTGGTGCCATGGGATCGCGGATGCGGGCGGCGGTTGCGCCGCGGCGCACGGCGATGCCCATTGTACCACAAAGGGGCGGGAGAAGCCAGGGATAGGTCTGATGAGGGCAGGGCAGTCTCATTTGAAATTCTCCCGCAAAAGAGAGGATGCCTCCGAAGGTCCAGGGCGGCCGGAAAGCCCTGGCCGCCCTCGCAAGGGCGGAACTTAAACGCTCTCACCCACGGAAGCATGCACCCGAAGGTCCAGGGCGACCGGAAAGCCCTGGCCACCCCCGCGGGGTGGAATTCCGGCGCGCCGGGCAGAAGGCGGAGCACCGAAGAATTCTATAAATTGTTCTGGGCTGTGCATCGTTGGGGCGGCATTTGAACGCTCTCACCCACGGAAACATGCGCCCGAAGGTCCAGGGCGGCCGGAAAGCCCTGGCCGCCCTCGCAGGGGCGGAACTTGAACGCGCCGGGCAGAAGGCGGAGCATCGAAGAATTCTATAAATTGTTCTGGGCTGTGCATCGTTGGGGTGCATTTGAACGCTCTCACCCACGGAAGCACGCGTCCGAAGGTCCAGGGCGACCGGAAAGCCCTGGCCGCCCTTGCGAGGGCGGAACTTAAACGCTCTCACCCACGGAAGCATGCCTCCGAAGGTCCAGGGCGACCGGAAAGCCCGGGCCGCCCTCGCTGGGGCGGAACTTGAACGCTCTCACCCATGGGAACATGCACCCGAAGGTCCAGGGCGACCGGAAAGCCCTGGCCGCCCTCGCAGGGGCGGAAGACCAGGACGCAGGGCATTAAAACCCCGGCAATCAAGTCGCCATGCTGTGTACAAGGACGCAGAGGGGAGTAGGGGGGATTTCGATGTCCCCCCTTCCAACTTGCTCAATCGTCGCTGCATTTCGCTGCCGCTCATGCAGCTCGTTTCGCAAGCCTCCTCCGCCTGGCCCATTTCCGCCACAGGCGGGGGCCAGGCTCCGGAGCCTCCTGCACGCCCCTCCCATCCGGCTCAATCGTCGCACTGCTCATTGCTGTTCGCATTGCTCGTTTCGCCGGCCTCCTTCGCCTCGCCTATTGCCCCCACAGGGGGCGGCTTCGGCTTCGGAGCCCCTTGAGAC
>JAEWVC010000085.1 GCA_023459275.1 Bacillota bacterium
GTATAGAAAGCATTTATTACCAGTAGATGATATATCAATAGGGGAGCGAAGGCAATAATGAAACATATAGTCTACAATAAGCTTGTGCGTGATCGCATTCCTGAAATCATTGCAGCCTCCGGGAAGCTATGTGATACCCGTATCCTCTCTGATGAGGAATATATCGCAATGTTGAGAATCAAGCTGCACGAGGAAATAGCTGAATATGAAGAAAGCTGCGAATTGGAAGAGCTCGCCGATATCCTCGAAATCCTACATGCGCTGGCTGTTGCTGGTGGCAGTACGCCAGAGAAATTGGAAGCTGTGCGCGCTCATAAAGCTAATAAGCGTGGGGGATTCACAGAAAGAATATTCTTGATATCAGTGGATGAAGAGGACTGATACGGAGGAATACAAATGCAGTTACATGCCATTTCAGGAAGCACGGCAGAGGATTTATTCATTGATCTGTTTTCAGAAACCTTCGGTGCGGAAAAGGCTGGCTATTTATATACGCAGTACCCGTTTTTTGATATTTATCAGAATCAGCGTTTTGCAGATTTTCTGATTGAAAGCGGATTCCGGCGCATTGCTATTGAAATTGATGATGAAGCATCACATAATCCACGGCTGGTTGCTCAGAACAAACTCTGGGACGATCTGCTTAAGCAGAACAGCATGGTTTACAAGGGCTGGGATTTCTATCGCTGGGCTGTCCGCCAGATGCAGACACAGCCGGAGACGGTTAAGGACGAATTGCGTGTGTTCCTAGGCTCGCATCCGAAGTTCCGCGAGATGGAGGATTATCTGCCAACCCAGCGTGCGGTTTCACTGGATGGCGGTAAATTGGAGCTTAAGCACCATCAGCAGGAAGCTCTGGAGGCTCTGGTAAAACTGCGCTCCGAACGCGCTACCATTGCTCTCCTATACCATGCCACAGGAACTGGCAAAACAGTTACGGCAGTCACTGATGCCAAGCGCTGCTGCGGACGAGTGCTGATGGTTGCGCATACACGAGAACTGCTAGCGCAGGCTGAAAACACTTTTCGCATGTTATGGCCGGAAGTATCAGTTGGACAGTATATGGAATCGGTTAAGAAAAAAGATGCGCATGTTGTGTGCGGCAGCATCCAGTCTGTGGCCATGCATCTGGAGGACTTCGACGAGAACGAGTTTGAATACTTGATTATAGACGAAGCTCATCATGCATCTGCTGACACCTATCAACGTGTACTGTCTTATTTCCACCCGAAATTCACATTGGGACTTACCGCAACGCCTGAGCGTGCTGACGATCAGAATATACTAGAAATCTTCAAGAATACAGCCCATAAGCTGGACATCGAAACGGCAGTGGAAATCGGCGAGCTGGTACCGATTCGTTGTATCCGCATTCATACCAATATTGACCTGACAAAAGTACGCTTTAACTCTATTCAGTACAATATCCGTGACCTGGAAAGCAGAATATATGTACCAGAACGTAACCGCCTGATCGTGGATACATGGATGGAATTTGTGAAGGACAAGCGAACCGTAGTATTCGCTGCATCTGTCAAACATGCGGAGGAGATTGCTGGCTTGTTCCGCGATCGGGGAGTCAAAGCCATTACTGTATCGGGTGGAATGAAGACGTCCGCCCGTAGCGAGTACTTGGCGCGGTTTGCACGTGGTGAAATCAATGTGCTGTGCGCCTGCGACCTGCTAAACGAAGGCTGGGATTGCCCTCAGACGGAAGTGCTGTTCATGGCTCGGCCAACGATGTCCCGCGTCCTGTATACGCAGCAATTGGGGCGTGGTATGCGGTTATATGAGGGTAAGGATAGCTTGATGGTATTCGATTTTGTGGACAATGCCAGCCAGTATAACATGCCATTTTCCATACATCGCCTTTTCAAACTGAAGGACTACAAACCGGGTGCGCTGGCCATCGCTCCAGCTCAACAGAGGACTGTTGAGGATTCGCTATATATGAAAGGGGAGAAGCCTGAGGCACTGGTGGACTATCCTGTCAGTGTCACGGATTACGAAGCCGTAGACATCTTCAATTGGCAGGAAGAAGCCGAAAACATGATCAGCCAGATGGAATTTGTGCGGCGCGTGAATGTGCAGGCTGAAACGATAGAACGAATGGTGCGAGAGGGCAAGCTCTTGCCTGATCTTGTCGTGCCAATGAGCGAGCACCGCACATTCAAGTATTTCAAGGAGGATACGCTGAAAGCCTATTCCGCAGACTTTGGCTGGACGCTGATCGATGATAATAACAGGAAGCAGTTGTTCATGGACATGGTGCGAACGATGGACATGAGCTATTCCTACAAGCCTATGCTCCTGAAAGCTATACTTGCCAATGCTGACGAGAAGGGCCGTGTGAAACTATCGGACATCGTGGCCTACTTCCGGGCTTTTTACGCGGATCGTACCAACCATGATCTTTTCGTCGAAAAGCCTAACAGCCTTTTTGCCAATGGCGATTATACTGACAAAGAGGCTGAAAGAAACATACTTTCCAATCCGTTCAAACGCTTTGAAGATATGCAGATGCTGCATCACACAAAGACGCTGGGAATCATCGAAGTGGATCAGACAGTATGGAAAAAGTTGCAGCCGGATGAAAAAGAAGAAATATTACGTGTGTGTGAGGACAAACTAAATGCATATTATAGGAGGATTAGCTGATTACACCGTGCTCAGATGCAAAACGGCGATACTAAAGATACACTTGCTGGATAATTGTATTGAATTTAAGCAAAAAAATAAGCCCGCAATGGGCTTTTTCTATGTATATTGCGCTCCTGGCTCTACCAACTGAGCCAACAGACCATGATCCACAATCCGTTTTGGTGAACGGTATTGGTTGGTGTTTTATGTGAACTAGCCACAATGGACTACCAACTGAGCCAACAGACCATAACGATTTTCCTGTCTTCATTCTGCGACAGCCTTTGCAACCGGGTGAGAACAGACGCGAACCAGGAAATTTTCCCATCGCCATCACTGGCGACGGGACATATCATATCACAGCAGCAGGAGCTTGTCAATCACAAAAAACAAAATCCCTGGGTCGGCGCGTGAAGGATGAATGCGTGAGCCATGGGAGGCACAGAAGAGGCCGCAAGCCAGCATGCACGCATATGAGCTGCTCCGCGACGCGGTTTTGCACTGGGCCAGTTCTGTGAAGCCTGCATCTTCCGGGGCAGGGAGGAGTTTTCATATTCACCGGCGAAAAACTAAAACCGCCCGCAAGGGCGGCCTGGAGCAAAAGATCTTGTTTTTTATGAAAAGGAGCGCTGCCAATGTCCAAAAAGCTGCTGATCGTCCATGGAGGAGGCCCTACCGCGGTATTGAACGCTTCGCTTTACGGGGCGGTTACGAAGGCCGGGGAATCCGATGAAATTTCGGAAGTGTACGGCGCCCAAGGCGGCACGAACGGGCTGCTCAAGGAGAAGTTCCTGCGCCTTGACATGCTTTCCCGGGATCAGTTGGACAAGCTGCGCTATACCCCCGGTACCGTGATCGGCACCTCCCGCTTTCCGCTTTCGGAAGCGGATTATGCACGGATGGCGGACATCTGCCTTCAAAATGGCTTCCAATATGTGCTTTTCAGCGGCGGGAACGGCACCATGGACACCTGCCTGAAAATGCATAGGGCATGTGAAAAGCATGGTATCCTGGTGGCCGGCATCCCCAAAACGGTGGACAACGATATCTCTGCCACCGACCATGCGCCGGGGTATGGCAGCGCGGCGCGGTTTATCGCCATGGCTTGCAAGGAAGTGGCGGAGGATGTCAGGTCCATGCCAATCCATGTGAGCATATTGGAGGCCATGGGAAGAAACGCCGGCTGGATCACCGCCGCCGCCGCCCTCGCCAGAAAAGGCCAGGAAGATGCCCCGCATATCATATGTTTCCCGGAGAGGCCTTTTGACGAGGATGCTTTTTTGCAGCGGGTGGAAACGCTGCATCAAAGATACGGCGGCGTGGTGGTGGTGGCCAGTGAAGGTCTGAAGGGCAAATCGGGCGAACCGGTCACGCCGGCAATTTTCAAAAGCGGGCGCGCCACCTACTACGGGGATGTGGGCACCCATCTGGCGGGGCTTGTCATCCGCCGCCTGGGGATCAAGGCCCGCAGCGAAAAACCCGGGATCCTGGGCCGCGCCTCCATCATGATGCAATCGCCCGTGGACAGGGAAGAGGCGGTGCAGGCGGGCGCCGAGGCGGTGCGCAGCGTTCTGGAGGGTCAAAGCGGCATCATGACCGGCTTTGAGCGGCTGAGCGGCGAGCCTTACCGTATGCGCATCATCCGCATCCCCCTGGAAACCGCGGCGCTTACGGAGCGCACGCTGCCGGAGAACTACATCGCGGAGGATGGGTTTGATGTGACGCCGGAATTCCTTCGCTGGGCGCGGCCGCTGATAGGCGGGCCGCTGCCGGAATTTTTTGCCTGGTGATCTGTATGTCCCTGAAAGAAATCGCAAAACTGACAGGTGTTTCCGTTTCCACGGTATCCAGGGTCCTTTCCGGGAAGGACCCCAAGTTTGCTTCCCAGCATGTCCGGGACAGGATCTGGGAAACGGCCCGCGGCCTGCAATACGTTCCCAACCAAGCGGCCCGCGTGCTCCAGGGGAAGCATGAAAGCAGGGAACCGTATCAAATTCTGGTGGCTATCAGCCCCATCCGGGATACGTATAACAATGATTTCTTTCATATGCTGGTCCAGGCGGTCAGCGAACAAACGGCCCGCAGCGGCTGTATGCTGGGCAAAATGGCCTATGTGGACGAGTTTCTGGACCCGCAGCCCGAGCAGGGCAAGACCGCGGGCGTCGTCGTCATGGGCCGCTGCGAACCTGCCATGCTGCATAGGCTGAACGATCTGTATCCATACATCGCTTGCGTGGGGCTTAACCCCTTTCCCAAGGAGATGGACCAGGTGCTGTGCGATGGCAAGCTGGCGGCGGAAATGGCTGTGGAGCACCTGCTGGGCCAGGGCTATACCCGCATCGGCTACATGGGGGAATGTGTCAACGAGATCCGCTACAGGGGGTACAGGGAAACGCTGCAGAAGCACGGCATCGCCATTGAACGCGGGCTGATTTTTGAGACGTCCCAATCAGAACAGGGTGGAGCGCAGGCTGCCCAGCAGGTACTTAAAGCCGAACAGCCGCCCACCGCCCTGTTCTGCGCCAACGACGCCACGGCCATCGGCCTCCTGAAAGCCTTGCGGTGGGCGCGGCCCGATGCCGCGATACCCGCGATGATCTCCATTGACAACATCGAAAAGGCGCAGCGGGTGGAGCATGCGCTCACCACCATCCATATTCCTGTTGACCAGATGGGCGCCATGACGGTGAAAGTGCTGCTTGACCGTATGCAGGGCGGTCATTCCTCGCCGCTCCGGGTGGAATTCCCCGGCAGCATCGTGCGCCGAAAAAGCAGCTGAAGGAAAAGCTGCGCCTGGGATATTCCGGCATGATTTTTTTATACCTGTTAGAGCAAACGTTTGTGTATTTTATACATTGTTGAACCTATCAGCGGCTGATATAATATTCTTACAAAAAGGCATAAAGCCGCCAATATAACAGCCCCGGAGGACAAACCACTGCTCCTGCACCATGGCCGCTATCCTGAAATCTGGAGGGGGACATTTATATGGCATCAATTTTCGGGCACAATTCATCCTCCAGGCCGCGCAAACTGAAGGACTTCGGGGAAGGCTCCAAAAAAGTGCGTAACCTGCTGATGGCCGCATCCTTGATCGGAGGCATCCTGATATGGTATGCCTTGTCAAAGGACCGGGTCATCGGTGTCATTCTGGCCGGTCCGGACGATGTGATCCAGAAGGCGCTCAGGGAGGAATGGGCTGCGGGGCGCCTGCAGAAGAACATCCTCTATTCCCTCACCAGGGTCCTTTCCGGGTGGGGGCTGGCGTTTTTGTCCGCCGTGCCCGTTGCCTTTCTCATGGGCTGGTACAACAAATTCAAGAACGTCATGGATCCGTGGATCCAGTTTTTGCGCACCATTCCGCCTATCGCGCTCATCCCGCTGGTGATCCTTTTTATGGGCATCGGGGAAGAAGCAAAGATCATCGTGATTTATATCACCTCCTTTCTGGTGATGGTGGTCACCATCTACCAGGGCGTGCGCAATGTGGACAGGACGCTGGTGAAGGCGGCATATACCTTTGGGGCGGGGGATTTTGATATCTTCTTCCGGGTCATCGTTCCCGCGTCCTTTCCTTATATTCTGGTGGCGGCCAGGCTTGGCATATCCACGGGGCTCACCACCCTGATCGCCGCGGAGATGACGGGCACCATCTACGGACTTGGCAACATGATCCAGGAGGCGCAATTGTACTTCCGGATGGATAAGGTCATGCTGGGCATTATCTGCATCGGCGCTATCGGCTTTTTTCTGGACCGTATCCTCCTGCTGGTGGAGAAGCGGCTTACCCGCTGGCTGTAATACTATTTCCAAACATTATTTCGTCGTTACGGCGGTTCTTTTCGCGCAGGACCGTGTCGCCTTCCGCTCAGCGTAGCACTGCTACGCCTCGCTCCGTCTCCTTGCCCTGCATCGAAAATTCCTCGCCGCGTTGGACGAAATAATATTTTACAATAGCATAAGGAAGGAGGATAAGAGGATGAAAAACCCCAAGATCGTGATCAAGGACCTGAGCAAGACCTATCACAGCACCAAGGGCGATGTGGTCGCGCTGAACCATGTGGACCTGGAGATAGGGGATAACGAGTTTGTCTGCATCGTGGGGCCTTCCGGCTGCGGAAAATCCACCCTTTTGAATATCCTGGCTGGCCTGGAGCCCTACGAGGACGGCAGCGTTACCATGAACGGCCGGCCCATTATCGGGCCCGGCAACGACAGGGGCGTCATTTTCCAGCAGTATGCTTTATTCCCTTGGCTGACGGTGCGCGACAACATTGCCTTTGGCCTAAAGTACAAGGGCTATAATAAAAAGAAAGCTGCGGAAGTCACCGAGCGCTACATGGAAATGGTGGACCTGAAGGAATTTGCCGACAGCTATCCCAAGGAGCTGTCCGGCGGCATGAAGCAGCGGGTAGCCATCGCCAGGGGATATGCCATTTCACCGGATGTGCTTTTGATGGATGAGCCCTTCGGCGCGCTGGACGCACAGACAAGGGCCCAGCTGCAGGAGGATCTCCTGCGCACTTGGGAGAAGGAGCGCAAGACCTGCTTCTTCATCACCCACGATGTGGAGGAGGCCGTGCTCCTGTCCCAGCGCGTTGTTATCATGAGCGCGCGGCCCGGGCGCGTCAAGGAAATCGTGGACATTGACCTGCCCTACCCCCGCAACCAGGAGACCAAGCTCAGCGGCCGGTTCGCGGAACTGAAAAACCGGATCTGGGCCAACGTGTACAAGGAATACCTGGAAGTAAAAAAGTAAGGAACGCAGCATGAAGAAGATCGGCATCGTAGGCACGGGGGAAACCGTAGGCATCGCCCATTTCCACGCCCAGGGGATTCAAAAGGACGGCCGCGCAAAGGTTTCCGCCGTCTATGACCTCAAGCGCGAAAATGCGGAGCGGTTCGTATCGGCCCATGGGATGGACGCTCTGGTGTGCGAAAGCGGTCAGCAGCTTTTGTCCCTGTGCGACGCGGTTATGATCTGTACCCCCAATGCGTTCCATGTCCCGTATGTGCTTGAGGCGCTTCAGGCGGACAAGGCGCTGCTGGTGGAAAAGCCGCTGTCCATTTCTTTGAAAGACTGCGCCCCCATCTTGGAAACGCTCAAGACCCATGCCCCCTTCCACATGGTGGGCTTCGTGTACCGCTACGCCGCGCAGATGCAAATGCTCAGGGAGATCGTGCAAAATGAGTTGGGGCAGGTGTACACCTATAGCGCCTCCTTTGGCGGCAAGCGCCTGTCCGATCCCACCTTGCCCCTGGAATGGCGCATGCGCAGGGAAACCTCCGGCTCGGGGGCGTTGGGCGACTTTGGCAGCCATCTCATCGACAACGCCTATTTCGCGGCAGGGCTCCGCTTTACTTCCATGACGGCCAGAACCTCCGTTTTTGTGGGGGAGCGGCCCTCGGATGCGAAGGGGCGCAGCTTTGTGGAAAACGATGATGCCGCGGTAATGATCGCCGCCGCGCAAAACCACGCGCTGGCTTCCTTTACCGTCAGCCGCGTGGGCATGGACGCTTTAAGCGTGCTGGTCACGGGGGAGGGCGGCTTGGTTAGGATGTCCCTTTCGGAGAACGGAAAGCTGTATTTTTCTCCCAAGGCTAAAAACGGCGGCTACAGCGGGGAGATACGCACGGTAGACCCCGTTCCCCAAACGTATTTTGACGGCTGGTTTGAAGGTGAGGATACCGCTTTTATCGATGGCCTGTACGGCAAGCCGGGGGAATACCCCGACCTGTACCACGGCTATTACGTGGAACAGCTGCTGGCCATGGCCGAGGAAAGCGCGCAGAAGGCGGGGGAGGGGCTGGCATGAAGATCGCATTTCACACCAACGCCTTTGTATGGGCCGGCGTTACGGATCTGCAAACCATCGCCGATGATGCCCTGGAAATGGGGTATGACGCTCTGGAGATCGGCCCCGGCATCCCCCTTGAAGAAGAAAAATTCCGCCGCGCCATGAAGCGCATTTCCATTACGAATTTTATCTACTGCCGCAATTTTATCAGCGATGAGGAGGAGGAGGCGGCACATGAGCAGCGGGAGCTGTTTGCCCGCATGGCCTTCGCTTCCTCCCTGGGCATTGAAAACATGGTGATCTCCACCGGTATTTCCCGCCGCCTGTCCCTGCCGGCGGCCAGCGGCAGCGACCCCATGAAAAGCATGGACCCGGTGGTGGCCTTTCTGGAAAGGGCGCTGGCCTATGCCCAAAAGCTTCATATGCGGCTTTTGCTGGAAAACTGCCCCATGTACCGCAACATCGCCACATCGCCTGTGCTCTTTGAGGAAATTTTCCGCCGCGTTCCCGATTTGCGGCTGGGGCTTTGCTATGACGCCAGCCATTTTGTCTGGCAGATGATCGAGCCCATCCAGCCGGTTTATGATTTCGGAAAGCGGATCGGCCATATCCATTTGAAGGATACGGCCATTGACCGGGCGCTTCTAAGCCGCGTGGGGATCCTCCATAACGTGGGCGCCGAACGGGGGATGCATCCTATGCAGTGGTGGCGGCACACGGTGATGGGCCAGGGGGAAATCGATTGGGCCAAATTCAAAAGAGCCCTTAACGACATCGGCTATTCGGGTTCCCTGAGCTTTGAAATGGAAGATTACCTCTATGAGTGCGACCCTGCTAAGGTGCGGCAGGGGCTTACATTGCAGCGGGAGTATCTGAAACGCGAATGGGGTTTATAGACCGGCTACGGCCGGCTGTAAATAGAATAAAAGGAGGGAAGACCATGAAACGGTTCCTTTGCACACTGTTGGCGCTGGTTTTGACACTGTCCGTCACCGCGGCGCTGGCAGACGATCTCACTCCCATCACCGTGATTTACCATCCCACCATCGGCGGGACCACCGCCATCGCCATCGCCGAGGCCAAGGGCTTCTTCGAGGAGGAGGGCCTGAAAATCAACTATCAGCGCTTCACCTCCGGACCGCCTGAGATCGCGGCCATGGTGGCCGGGCGCGCGGACATCGGCTTCATCGGCTCCGGCGCGGCTTGGCTGGCCTTCCGCGGCGACGTCAACATCATCGCCCTGGACAACCTGGCCCTGACTGACGAGATCATCGCCAAAAAGAGCAGCGGCATCCAGACTGTTGCGGACCTGAAGGGCAAGACCGTTGCCACCCAGCTGGGCACCGCGGGTGAGAACATCCTGAACATCGCCCTGGAGCGTGCCGGTATCTCCCGGGATGATGTGACCATCGTGAACATGGACAACAACAACCTGACCTCCGCCATCGCCAGCGCCGGCGCAACGGGCGTGGATGCCATCGCGGGCTGGCAGCCCGGCACCACCGCCGCCCTGGAAGCTCTGGGCGACGACGGCATCAAGATCGCCTCCAACGCCGACTATCCCGACAAGGCGTTCCCCAGCGTCTGGGTGGTGAACAAGGATTTTGTGAAGAGCAATCCCGAAACCGTCCAGAAATTTGTCAACGCGCTGACCAAGGCCATGGCTTACCGTGCCGAGAACATGTACGAAGCTTGCGAGTGGGCGTCCGAGAAAGCCGGCCAGGCGGCCAATGACATGTATTCCCAGATCCCCTTCGCCATCTGGCCCACCGGGGCTCAGCTGAAGGATTATTATGCCAACGGCGGCTTCGTAGACATGCTGGTGAACCTTCGCGAAGGCCAGGTGGCTGCCGGCAAGATCACCGAGGCGGAAGTCAAGGATATCAATGATGTGTTCATCGGTACCTTTGCCGTCGAGGCCACCAAGGGGTACTGAGCCGCAAGGCTTGACGCACAGAAATACCATGTAATTCGTTAATGGAAGAAGGCCGGCCCGGACTGATGCTCGGTCCGGGCCGGCCTCTTCAAAGCGATGCCCGGAGGATGAAAAATGAGATTGGCGCTTGACCATGCCCGGCGTTTTTGGGAGCCGGAGGCATTTGAAAAAAAGGCGGCCCAAGCGGCGCGCATCCGCGGGCAGTTGTATGCCGGCGGCGGGGAAGATGCCAAAGCCTTGGGATGGCTAAGCTGTGATGCTGCCGCCGGGGAAATTGGCCGCCTTACGGAAAAGGCGAAGGAAGTATTTGAACAGGCGGATGCGCTGGTCATCGTCGGTGTGGGCGGCTCCAACCAGGCGGCCCGGGCCGTACTTCAATCCCTGCCCCACGGGGGCCCGGCGGTTTTATACGCCGGAAACACGCTGTCGGCTTTTGAACTTTCCCGGGTGCTTGATCAGATCGAGGGCAAGAACGTTTACCTTCATGTGATCGCCAAAAACTTTGAAACACTGGAGCCGGGCAGCCACTACCGGGTGCTCCGCTCCTTCCTGAAAAAACGGTATACCCCGCGCGAGATGGCGGAGCGGGTGGTCATCACCGGCACGGAAGACACGCGCCTTCATGAGATCGCCCGGGAAAACGGCCATCTCTTCCTTCCCTTCCCAAGGGAGATCGGCGGGCGGTATTCCGCCTTTTCCCCCGTGGCGCTGTTCCCGCTGGCGTCGGCAGGGCTTGATATCCGTGCGTATCTTGAGGGCGGCGCACAAATGGAAGCATCTTTAAGGCGGGGGGACGCGGAACATCCTGCCCTTCTGTACGCCGCCGCCCGCAATTGCCTGTATGAGCGGGGATTTGATATTGAGCAGCTTGTGGCCTTCGAGCCGCGGTTTGCGTATTTCGCCATGTGGTGGCGCCAGCTTTTCGGCGAGAGCGAGGGAAAGGAACACAAAGGCATCTTTCCCTGTCAGGCCATCTACAGCGAGGATTTGCACGCCATCGGCCAGTACCTGCAGGAGGGGCGCAGGTGCCTGATGGAGACCTTCCTGGATGTCCTGGACCCGGGTGCGTCCGTCGTTGTGCCAAAGGACGCGGCCTTCCGGGATGGGTTCGACTATCTGGCGGGCCAGGATTTTTCCGGCATCAACCGCAAGGCGCAGGAAGCCACAATTTCAGCCCACAGTGAGGGCGGTGTGCCCTGCCTCCGCCTGACAACGGAAAAGCTGAACGAGCGGGCGTTGGGGGAATTGTTTTACTTCTTTATGGCCGCCTGTGCCGTTTCCGGAAAGCTGCTGGGCGTCAACCCCTTTGACCAGGAGGGTGTGGAAGCCTACAAGCGCAGCATGTTTGCGGCGCTGGGAAAACCGACCAAATGAGAGGGGAAGCCATGGATTATTTCAGGATCAGTCCCCAAGCGCTGGGGCAGGACGCCAGGATTCCCATTTTGAAGCTTGGCGACAGCGGCGAGGTGTTTTATGAGCTGGCCCTGTGCATGTTTCGGGAAATAGAAAGGAACAATCTTGCCGGGAAAAAGTCGGCCATCATCTGCCCGGTGGGCCCGGTGGGCCAGTATCCCATTTTTGTGCGGCTGGTGAACGAAAGCCGGCTTTCGTTGGAAAACTGCTATTTTTTCAACATGGACGAATACCTTCAGGACGGCGATGAATGGCTGGATGCGTCCGACCCCTTAAGCTTCCGGGGATACATGCAGCGGGAAGTGTACGGCAGGATCGATCCCGGTCTCCTCATGCCGCCGTCGCAACGCATTTTCCCGGACCCCAAGGATACCGCGGCCCTTGGAAAGCTGCTTAACAGCCTTGGCGGCGCGGACCTGTGCGTGGGCGGGATCGGCATCAACGGGCACGTAGCCTTCAATGAGCCGGAATCCGGCATGCCGGAGGAGGCGTTTCGGAACCTTTCCGTCAGGGCGCTTAACATCAGCCCGGAAACCAGAGCCGTGAACGCGGCGGGCTCTTTGGGGGGCGCGCTTCACGCCATGCCCCGCAGGTGCGTTACCATCGGCATGCGGGAAATTCTGGGCGCGAAAAAAATTCGGCTGGGCTGCTTCCGGGATTGGCACCGGGCGGTGGTCCGGCAGGCCGCCTATGGCGAACCGGGGACCCATTTCCCGGTTACGCTCCTGCAAAGCCATCCCGATGCCATGATCCTTGTAAATGAAAACGCGGCTAGGCAGCCGTACTGAAGGAGGAAAGACCATGCCGCTGATCCCATTGCGCCCCTTGCTGGAAGCCACCGCACAGTACGGCTTTGCCCAGGGCGCGTTCAATGTCAATGCCGTGGCGCAGGCGAAGGCTGCTTTGGAAGTGCACGAAATGTTCCGCTCCCCCGCGCTTTTGCAGGGGGCGGACCTGGCCAACGGTTTTATGGGCGGACGGACCGATTTTATGAACGCCACCCTGGAGGATAAAAAGAAGGGCGCGAAAAACATCGCCGATGCGGTGAAACGCCTGGCCGGTGAAGGAAACCTTCCCGTAGTGCTGCACCTGGACCACGGGCGGGATTTTGACAGCGTGAAGGCCGCCATCGCGGGGGGCTACACCAGCGTGATGATCGACGGTTCCTCCCTGGCTTTTGCGGACAATGTGGAACTGACCCGTGAGGTAGTGAAATACGCCCATGCGCGGGGCGTGACCGTGGAGGGGGAACTGGGCGTGCTGGCCGGGATGGAGGACCATGTTTTCAGCGAACATTCCTCCTATACCAACCCCCTTGATGCCGTAGAATTTTTTAGAAAAACGGGCGTGGACTGCCTGGCCATCAGCTACGGCACCAAGCATGGCGCCGTAAAGGGGAAAAACGTAAAGCTCCGCCGGGAGATCGCCGTCGCCGTCAAGGAATGCCTGCTCCATGAAGGGATCTTCGGCGTGCTAGTAAGCCATGGCTCCTCTACCGTGCCCAAGTATATCGTGGACGAAATCAACGCCCTGGGCGGGGAGCTTAAGGACACGGAAGGGATTTCTCTTTCCGAATTGCTGGCCGTGATCCCCTGCGGTATCGGCAAGATCAATGTGGATACCGACATCCGCCTGGCGGTGACAAGAAATCTCAAGGAACTGTTTGCCGCAAGGCCGGAGCTGCGGACCAGCGAAAAGGTGGGAGCGGTTTATAGCCTGCTGGAGCGGAACAAAGCCGCCTTTGATCCCAGAGTATTTTTGACGCCCGTGATGGACATGGTGATGTACGGAAGAGAGGACCATGAAGACCTGAAGGCGGTTTCCGAATGTATTGAAAAGGGTGTCAAAGAGGTGGTGGGCACCTTGGTCGTGGCCTTTGGCAGCGTGGGGAAAGCGCCGCTTATCAGGCAGGTTTCCCTTGAAGATATGGCGCGGCGCTACCGAGCCATGGAAAGAGGAGGATCAAACGTATGAAAACCATTTATTTAAATCTGAAACGCTTTGATGTGCCCGTGGAAATGGGGGGCGTCAACCGTCTGGCCCCTGTTTCCGGCTGGGGGAAAACCATCGTGGAAGGCACCCAGGAGGAATTGAAGCGTTTTTTGCCTGAAAAAGCCTCGTTCGTGATGTTCTTTCCGGAAGCGCATCTTCTTTCCGCGGCGGCCGCGCTTGCAAAGGACAGCCCGGTGAAGATCGGCTGCCAGGGAGTGTACCGGGAGGACACGGCGGTTGGCGGCAATTTCGGCGCCTTTACCACCAACCGCCCCGCCTCCGTTGCCAGGGCGATGGGGTGCGAAGCCGTGCTTATCGGCCATTGCGAAGAGCGCCGGGACAAGGCGGGGATTCTGGCGGAAGCCTGCGTGCAGGACCCGGCCGCCGTCAACCGCCTGCTGAATAAAGAGGTCAAGGCGGCGGTGAACCGCGGCATGCATGTGCTGTACTGCGTGGGGGAAACCATGGAGGAGCAGCCCCGCTGGCAGGAAGTGCTTCGGGAACAGATCACCGTGGGGCTTCAGGGGGTGGACACCGCGAATGTGGCCATCGCTTACGAGCCCGTTTGGGCCATCGGCCCCGGAAAGACACCTCCCGGCCCGGAATACATCACTAAGATCGCCCGCTTTTTAAAGGAAACCACCGGGGGGCTGCCGGTGTCCTACGGCGGCGGGCTGAAGGCGGACAACGCGCAAATGCTGGCCGGGATTGCGGAAATCGACGGCGGACTGATCGCGCTGACGCGCTTTTCGGGGGAAATCGGGTTTTATCCCGGCGAATATATCCAAATTATCGATCTGTACTTGAAAGGAGCCTCCCATGAAGTTATCGTTTGAATACGGGCACGGAACCATGAACGCCACACTGCCGGATACCACGGATGTGTTCATCCCCGGCGTTACGGTACCGGACCCGCCCTGCATCCCTGAGGCGGAGCTGAAGGCCAAAACCCTGGAAAGCATTAGGAACCCCATCGGCATGGAGCCACTGTCGAAGCTGGCCCATAAGGGGTCCAAATGCGTGATCATTTTCCCGGACCGCGTCAAGGGCGGGGAGCAGCCCACCTCCCACCGGAAGACCGCCATACCGCTTGTTTTGCAGGAGCTTTATGCAGCGGGCGTGGAGAAAAAGGATGTGCTGCTGATCTGCTCCAACGGCCTGCACCGCAAGAACACCGAGCAGGAGATCAGGGGCGTACTGGGCGATGACCTGATGAACGAATTCTGGCACACCCATCAAATCATCAACCATGACAGCGAGGATTACGACCACCTGGTGGACCTGGGCACCACCTCAAGGGGCGATCCCGTGCTGATGAACAAGTATGTGTATGACGCAGACGTGGCCGTGCTGATCGGGCACACCCAGGGCAACCCCTACGGCGGGTATTCCGGCGGATACAAGCACTCCGCCACCGGCATCACCCACTGGCGCTCCATCGCCAGCCACCATGTGCCCCAGGTGATGCACCGCAAGGATTTTACGCCTGTAAGCAATTCCAGCCTCATGCGCACCAAGTTTGACGAGATCAGCATGCACATGGAAGAAAAGATGGGCAAGAAGTTTTTCTGCTGCGACGCGGTGCTGGACACGGCTTCCAGGCAGATCGCCGTCAATTCCGGCTACGCCAAGGAAATGCAGCCCATAGCCTTTGCGGAGGCGGACAAGCGCACCTATGTGCACTGGGCCGACAAGAAGTACGATGTGCTGGTGTTCGGCATGCCGCAGTTTTTCCATTATGGCGACGGCATGGGCACCAACCCCATCATGCTGATGCAGGCGCTCTCCGCCCAGATCATCAGGCACAAGCGGGTGCTGAGCGACAGGTGCGTCATCCTGTGCTCCTCCATCTGCAACGGCTATTTCCATGAGGAATTATGGCCGTATACCAGGGAAATGTATGAAATGTTCCAGCACGATTACATGAACACCCTGCCGGACATGAACCGCTTGGGCGAGCTGTTTGCCACCAATGAGGAATACATCCGCAAATACCGCTTCGCCAACGCGTTCCACCCCTTCCACGGCTTTTCCATGATTGCCTGCGGCCATATCGCCGAAGCCAATACCGCAGCCATCTACCTGGTGGGGGCGCAGGACCCTGGGTTTGCCCGGGGCATGGGGCTCAAAACAAGGGCCACCTTCGAGGAGGCCCTGGAGGATGCGAAAAAGAAGTTCGTGGGCGAAAATCCCAACATCCTGGCGCTGCCTCTGACCTTCAAGACCACCGCGGTGCACCTGTGCATGAAGGGTGGGGATCACGGCCCCGCAGACCTTTCAGGCTGCGCCACACCCTGCTGCGGCTGACGTATGCCCGTCAGAGAAAGTGCTTGAGCTGATGGATGTTGTCCTCTTCCGTGGACAGCAGCCTCTGGAGCAGTACCCGGATGTCCTGATCGGCGTCCGGATACTGCTTTAAATTTTTGGTGGCGTCAATGACCCCCATGCTGCTGCCAAGGATCAGCATTCCAGCCACGTGGGAAGGGGTGCTGTCCCTGGCCGTTTGAAGCCGGAGGGCGAGATATGTTTTGATTTTGGAGCAGGTGCCGATCCCCTTTTCCTCCAGGCCGTTCTGATGGAAAAGCTCCCTGGCGCCGGAAAAGACGCTGCGGTATTCCTCCAATTGCACCTGAAGCGTTTGTTTGAATTCCTCGTCCTTGACGATATAGGTCAGCGGGTCGATGGTAAGCACGCCCATCTGGGCATTTTGATACGTATAGTTCAGCAGTTCGGCGTTTCCGTTCATAATTGCCTGCCCCCTTCGCAACAGCAGTATGCGCAGGGGAGCGCGCAGGTATTCCGGCAAGGCGGGCCGCAAAACGGGCGCAGGCGGCATTTTGTTATTGCTCTACCAACTATATCTTGCGCGTCACAATGGATCTTTTCACGCATAGCCGCTTCGCTGAATCTTGAAATAGCGCTGCTATTCCTTCGGTTCTGCTCCTTGCTCTGCGCAAAAATCTCCCGCCGCTTTGCCGCAATCTTTAATTGGCAGAGCAATATCTTCTTTCCCTGATCCAGACTTCCATTTCGTTTTCTCCCCGGTTGGCCCACATAAAATAGGGAATGAAGGTCAAATTAGCCTTTCCTTCCCGCCAGGCGGGATCGTCGCCGTAGAGTGCGTCCCCTGTGGGCACCTCCCGGATGCCCTCCGCAAGCACCACAGGCGCGCCGCCCAATTTCTTGGGATCAAAGCCCGGCGTCAATTCGGCGTCCCGCATAAGGGACAGGCACTGCAGCTCCGGCCCGTTGTCCGCTTCCTCCAGGCAATATACCAGGGGGCCGCGCATGACCGCCACCTTGCCAATGTCCTCCCGCACTTTCGGATGGGCGTATACCCTGCGGGGAGGCATATCCAGGGAAAGAAGGATCTCTTCATCCTGCGCAAACGGGCCGGGCAGTGTCAAATACCCGTTGTCCGCAATGGCATTGACCGCTTTCCCGCCTCTTTGCACCGTATATTTTCCGCACCAGCCCGGCAGGCGGAGCATCAGGGTATATTCACCCGGGCCGGGCAGGATGCGCACCTGGCCGCCGAAGGGATAGTCCGTCTTCATGGCAAGGCTTACGGGGTTCCCGTTCACCGGCAGGGATGCTTCGCCTTCGATGTACAGGTGGACATACACCCTGTCCCCGGCCACGGCGTACTGGTAGGCGCCGATGGAGGACAGGAGCCTGGCCAGGTTGGGCGGGCAGCAGGCGCACCCAAACCACGCCGGGCGCACGGGCATCACAGGGCTTTTGCCAGGATCCTTATGGCTGGCTTCCGGCTGGACAGAAAGGGGATTGACATAGAAGAACGCCTCCTGGTCCAGCCGCATGCCGGCCATGCAGGTATTGTACAGCGCCCGTTCCATCACGTCGGCATAGATGCCGTTCTGTTCGCCCCGCAGCAGCCGCTGGCAAAAGAAGATCAAAGCGATGGATGCGCAGGTCTCGGCATATACCGTATCGTTGGGCAGGTCATAATCAAAGGTGAATGCTTCCCCATGGTGGGTGGAGCCAACGCCGCCGGTTACATACATGCGCTTTTGCGAAATGTTGTCAAAAAGCGTCGTGCAGGCCGACCACAAGGCTTCGTCCCCCGTGCGGATGGCAACGTCCGCCATACCCGTGGCCAGGTACAGCGCGCGCACGGCATGCCCCTCCATGGTTTTTTGTTCCCGGACGGGCAGGTGGCACTGGTGGTATTGCAGGTCGGTGCCGCTTAAAGAAGGCGGCATGCCCCTCCGCCCTCTTTCTTCCGCAAAGAAATTGGGGCTTTGTCCACGCTGATCAATAAAATAGGAAGCCAGACGCAAAAAACGGTCTTCGCCCGTGACGTCGTACAGCCGGCACAGCGCCAGTTCGATCTCCTCATGGCCCGGGTAACCGGGCAGCTTGCCCTCCTCCGGCCCGAGAACAGAGGCGATGTGCGCCACGTTTCTGATCATCACATCCAGCAGCCTGCGCCTGCCGGTGGCCTGATAGTAGGCCACCGCGGCCTCCAGCATGTGCCCGGCGCAATACAGCTCGTGCCAGTCCTTCAGGTTAGTCCAGCGCTGCTCAATGCCGGTGAGCTGAAAATAGGTATTCAGATAGCCGTCTTCCATCTGTGCCTTTTCAATCAGGTCAATGGCTTCCTCCGCCCATTTTTCCAGCTCGGGGTCAGGGGCGATTTGAAGCTGGTAAGCCGCGGCTTCCAGCCACTTGGCCAAATCGCTGTCCTGGAATACAAAGCCGTAATAATCCCCGTCGGCTAGGCCGGCGGCGATACGGAAATTAGCCATGCAGCCGGACCGCTCCGCTCCCGGCACCGCATCGTTCAGCGCCCGCCACTGATAGGGCAGCATCTGTGTCCTGACCCCTCTCAAGATGCCCCCCATCCAGGTTCCTGTGATCTTCACCTGGCCGGGAGTGGGGACAAAAGCATACTGTTTGCCGGCACGCATAAAAAGCCTCCTTGATCTGTTGTCCGGTGCGCGGTCCGCGCCAAAATGCATATGTGTACCTCTATTATGCCAGATATACGCGCGGAGCACAATAAAAATGTGGAATACGCTATATATATGCAAAATCGGTTTACAAACAGGTCATATCGCAGTATGATACTATGGAAAATGGCGGAGGAGGGGAAGCCGGGGGCGGCAAAGTTCATTTGCGCGCGGCGGACGGCTCTTTTTCCGAAAAAAATCGGAGGCGTAATCATGGAGAACCTGGGGTATTACAATGGGAAGATCGGCCTGCTTGAGGAAATGATGGTACCCATGAACGACCGGGTCTGCTATTTTGGTGACGGCGTGTACGATGCCACCTATGCGGTGAACCACATCCCCTTCGCGCTGATGGATCACATCGATCGGTTTTACAACAGCGCCGCGCTGATCCGGATCCCCATTGAGATGAGCAAAGAAGAGATGGCGGCGCTTTTGACGGACCTTGTCAAAAAGGTGGACAGCAACGAAGCCATGCTCTACTGGCAGATCACCCGCGGCACGGGCCCCCGCAACCATGCCTTCAACGGCGCCCCCATGAAGCCGAATCTCTGGGTGACCGTTCGCCACAATCCCATGAAGGATATCCATAAAAAGTACAAGATGATGACCGTGGAAGACAACCGGTATTTTTTCTGCAATATTAAGACACTTAACCTTTTGCCCAACGTCCTTGCGTTCCAGCAGGCGGTGGAGGCCGGCTGTGACGAGGCGGTGTTCCACCGGGGCGAGATGGTAACCGAGTGCGCCCACAGCAACATCATCATATTGAAGGACGGCGTTTTCCGTACCGCGCCCCTTTCCAATATGATCCTTCCCGGCATCACCCGCAAGCATTTGATCGCCATCTGCAAGGAGATCGGCATCCCCGTATTGGAGGAAGCCTTCACTATCGCCCAAATGATGGACGCCGACGAGGTGATCTACACCAGCTCCGGCGCGCTGTGCAATCCCGTGTCCGAGGTCGATGGCAAGCCCGTGGGCGGCAAGGCGCTTGAATTGCTGAAAAAGCTGCAGGATACCTATCTTGCACGCTTCCGCAAAGAGACGACACCCGTTTGAGTATTCTGTGAGGAGTTCATCATGAACCAACAGCAGTTGACCCGCCTGAATATTGGGCAAAACCTGGACGATCTGATGAATCTTGACCCCAGAGGATACGGCGTGTGCCGTATCCTCTATGCGGGGGCGCGGGAAAAGTGCAAAATCCCCCTTACCATGAACGCGGCGCTGGCCCTGAAGGAAACGCTTCAGCCGGGCGGACTGGTCTATATTTTTGCGGGCTTCGTGCTGCTCGCCCACCAAAAACCGGAGACGGACGGCATCGTCAGCGCCGTTTTGCTGGCCCGGGCGCTGATTCGCGGGTTTTCCGTAACGCCGGTGCTCATCTGCCCCGAGGGCTGTGTGACGGCCGCTAGGAACATGGCGCCCGTGGCGGGGCTGCACACGTATGATACCATCGAAGAAGCGCGGAAGGTTCCCGCGGCGATGGCCATCGTGCCCTTCACAAAGGACGCCTCTCTAGCCGGGAATCAGGCGGAGGAAATTCTGGCCCAAGGGATGCCCGCGGCCGGCATCAGCATCGAACATCCCGGCGCCAACAGCCTGGGCGTATACCACAACGCTGCCGGCAGGGATGTAAGCGTCCTGGAGGACAAGTCGGACATCCTGTTTGCGCTGCTCCATGAAAAGGGCGTTTTGACCGTCGCCATCGGCGATCTGGGAAACGAGATGGGCCTGGGGCTGTTGAAAGAGCACATCCAAAAGTACATTCCTTACGCCGCGCCCGGCGCCTGTGCCTGCGGGTGCGGCGGGGGCATCTGCGTGCGCACGGAGGCCGACCATGTGATCACCGCCACCGTGTCCGACTGGGGCTGCTACGGGCTCATGGCCGCGCTGGCTTTCCTGCTCAGGGACATGGATGTGCTGCACGACGGGGACATGGAAAAGGAAATGCTGCTTACAGCCGTCAGAAACGGCATGGTGGATATGAACGGCTGGCTGATTCCCGCCATCGACGGTTTTGATTTGAAGATGCATGTGCTGATCGTAGACTTGATGCGGGAATGCATCAAGTACCCCCAGCGGGTGGAAGTAAGTTGCAAAACCTGGTTTGACAAAGTGCTGGAGCGGGGTTTTTATGAGACGGAAGCCGCCCCGTTTCATGATTGAGGCCGAAAGGGGAAAGCCATGGCCGGTTTCAGGTTCCTGCCTGTGGGCGACTGCGCGCTGAGTGTGGAATTCGCAAACGAAATCAGCGAAGAAACAAATGCCAAGGTGCGCGCCCTTGCCCTGGCGCTGAAAAGGGAAAACATAAACGGCGTATTGGAATGGGTGCCAACCTACCGTGCGCTGCTTATTTATTATGACCCTTGCGTCATCACCTGCCGCCGCCTGGTGTTTACGCTGCGCCTTATTGTCCGGGCGGTCATTACCAGAGGGCTGTACACGGAATCCGGAAAGCGCACCTGGGAAATACCGGTCTGTTATGGGGGAGTATACGGGGAAGACCTGCCCTTTGTGGCCGCCCATGCCGGTATCACGCCGGAGGAGGCTGTGCGCATCCACAGCGCGTTTGCCTACCGTATCTACATGCTGGGCTTCCTGCCCGGGTTTACGTATCTTGGCGGGCTTCACAGCCGCATCCACACCCCGCGGCTTACAACGCCCCGCACCCGCATTCCGGCGGGCTCCGTGGGCATCGGCGGGGAGCAGACGGGCATCTATCCCATCGCCTCGCCGGGCGGCTGGCAATTGATCGGCAGGACCCCGTTGAGGCCTTACGATCCCCGGCGGGAAACGCCCATTTTGTTTGAGGCGGGGGACTATTTGAAGTTCCTGCCGGTTGATGAAGCGCGCTATCTGGAAATCGAGAAGCAGGTGGAGGCCGGAACGTACAAATACCGCCTGGCACAGGAGGGATTGCTATGAGCATTACCATCCTGCTGCCGGGGCTTTTCACAACCATCCAGGACGCGGGCCGTTTCGGCTATCAGCAGTATGGCTTTTCCCCGGGCGGCGCGCTGGACCAGGATGCCATGGCTACAGCCAATCTGCTGGCTGGCAACGGTTCCGGGGAAGCGGTGCTGGAAATGACGCTGCTGGGCGCGGAGATGGTCTTTGGGCAGGCCAATACGGTGGCCATCACAGGCGGGCTGTGCGAACCCACGCGCAACGGAGAACCTGTGCCCATGTATGCGGCCGTTGCGATGAAAGCGGGGGACACCCTGTCTGTCGGCGCCGTGAAGGAAGGCTGCCGCGCGTATCTGGCCTTTGCCGGCGGGCTTGCCGTTCCTTCCGTGATGGGCAGCAAATCCACCCAGATGAAATATGGCCTGGGAGGGTTTGAGGGCAGGGCGCTGAAGGCGGGGGATGTGATCCCGTTTGCCGCGCCGAAAACGGCCTTGCCGAACGCTGATAAACGGATATTGCCCCTGCCCCGCCGGGAGTCTGGTGTCAAAACGCTGCGCGTGGTGCTGGGGCCGCAGGCGAAGACCTCCTTTGCCAAAGAAGGCCTGGACACCTTTTTGAAGGAAGTATACGCCGTCACCGGCGAGTCGGACCGCATGGGATGCAGGCTGGACGGGAAGCCGCTGGCTTTTCAAAACGGCGCGGACATCATCTCCGACGCCATCGCCCTGGGCAGCGTGCAGGTACCCTCCAGCGGAAAGCCCATCATCCTTCTGAACGACAGGCAGACGGTGGGCGGTTACGCCAAAATCGCCGCGGTGATCTCCGTGGATATCCCGGTGATTGCCCAGTGCAGGCCGGGGGACAAGGTGCGCTTTGCGGCGGTTTCCGTTAAGGCAGCCCAGCGTATGTACAAAAAGCGGCGGCGGCAGTTTGAAGCCTTGCGAAAAACGCTGGAAGGATAGGAGGAAGAAAGCATG
Organism: Bacillota bacterium; assembly: GCA_023459275.1. Taxonomy (GTDB): domain Bacteria; phylum Bacillota; class Clostridia; order Christensenellales; family Aristaeellaceae; genus JAEWAH01. Next base: position 22,643 of record JAEWVC010000085.1, read on the forward strand.
GACTACGGCCATATGGCGCCAAAGGAAGTCCGGGCGCTGATCCGGGCGGGAAAGATCACGGGCCCTACCGCGGGCATGTGTTTGGGGTACGCCCAGGCCAACCTGGTAGCCATTCCCAAAGCCCTGGCGTACGATTTTCTGCTGTTCACCCAGCGCAACCCCAAGGCCTGCCCGGTGCTGGAGGTAAGCGATCCCGGCAGCCGCGCGCTGCCGTATCTTGCCCCGGACGGGGACATCGCCCTGGATATTCCCAAATACAGGGTCTATGAAAACGGCGTTTTGACGGGCGAGCCTTTGAAGGCGGACGGCCTGTGGCGTGACGATCTGGTGAGCTTCCTTATCGGATGCAGCTTTTCCTTTGAGGATGCGCTGCTGGAGGCCGGGGTGCCGGTGCGTCATATCGAGGAGTGCCGCAATGTGCCCATGTACAATACAAATATCCCTTTGATGCCCGCCGGTGTTTTCCACGGAAATATGGTGGTCAGCATGCGGCCTGTGCCCCGGGAAATGGTGGTGCGGGCCGTTACGGTGACCGCCGCCATGCCCAGGGTCCACGGCGCGCCCGTGCACATTGGCGATCCTGCCGCCATCGGCATAGCGGATATCAGCAAGCCTGATTATGGCGAGAGCGTCACCATCAACCCGGGGGAAGTGCCGGTCTTCTGGCCCTGCGGCGTAACGCCCCAGGCGGTGGTCATGCGGGTGAAGCCGGCGTTTGCCATCACCCACGCGCCGGGCCACATGTTCATTACCGATATCAAAAATGCGCATTTGAAGGAGTGAGGCGGTACAATGTTCCGTGTGGATCTGAACTGCGACCTGGGGGAGAGCTTTGGCGCGTACGAAATCGGGATGGACGGGCAAGTGATCCCGCACATCACCTCCGCCAACGTAGCCTGCGGTTATCACGCCTCCGATCCTGTGGTCATGGAAAAGACCGTGGCGCTATGCAAGGCGCACGGTGTGTCCATGGGCGCGCATCCCGGCTTTCCGGACCTGATGGGTTTTGGCCGGCGGGAGATGAAGATCACCCCGGCGGAGGCCAAAGCGTATGTGCTCTATCAGTTGGGCGCTTTGGATGCCTTCTGCCGTGCCGCCGGGATGAAAATGAACCATGTCAAGCCCCACGGGGCGCTGTATAACATGGCGGGAAAGGACAAAGCCCTGGCGGGTGCGATCTGCCAGGCGATAGGGGCGTATGACAGGACCCTCGTGCTCCTGGCCCTGGCCGGCAGCGAAATGGTGCGCGCCGGTTTGGAGGCGGGCCTTTCCGTCGCCCAGGAAGTGTTTGCCGACAGGGGATACGAGGAGGACGGCTCCCTGGTGAACAGAAGCAAGCCCGGCGCGATGATCCATGATGAGCGGGAGGCCATTTCAAGGGTGGTGCGCATGGTCACGGAGGGCAAGGTGAAGGCGGTGACGGGGAAGGATATCCCCGTCCGCGCGGATTCTGTGTGCATCCATGGCGACGGGCCCAACGCCTTGGCTTTTGCCCAAAGGATCAGGGAGGCGCTGACAGGTGCCGGCGTCCAGCTGCTGCCGCTCAAAGGATAAGCAAAACCGCAACAAGCGTACGTACCCCGCGGCCACCGCCGCGGGGTTTTCTGCGTCCAGCGGGTGCATTTTGTAAAAGAAATGAATGAAAATTCTATCTCTTATTCAAATCTTGTATACAAATAGCGAAAATTACAGAACAGCAATGTTCTACCGCTGTTTTTTTGAATGATTCAAGTTGACTTCCTGCAATGAAATCCATATAATAACAATAGCATCAGTCTTCTTTGGCGCTTGTCTGCGCCGTGGGGCGGCCACGGTGCATGTGTACATATTTTATGGTTCGGGGGTGATTGGCTGATGATTACATTTGAGGATGTGCACGTACGCTTTGGAGATCTGCATGTGCTCAAGGGCATCAATTTGGAGATACCCGACGGCTCCAAAACGGTGATCATCGGGCCCAGCGGCAGCGGCAAGAGTACGCTTCTGCGCACCATCAATTTGTTTGAAAAGCCCAGTCACGGCCGTGTGATGGTGAACGGCAAGGACATGTGCCGCCTTCGGGGCCATCAGCTTTACAGGGCGCGGCAAGGCATTGGCATGGTGTTTCAGAATTTCAATCTGTATCCCCACAAGACCGTTCTGGAAAACCTCACCATGGCCCCCATCGCCCTGAAGGGCGAGAATAAGAAATCGGTGACGGACCGGGCCTTGCAGCATCTGCGGGAAGTGAACATCATCGAGAAGAAGGACGCGTATCCCAGCCAGCTTTCCGGCGGGCAGCAGCAGCGCGTGGCCATTGCCAGGGCGCTGACCATGAACCCGGAGATTCTGCTGTTTGACGAGCCCACCTCGGCGCTGGACCCGGAGATGATCAAGGAAGTGCTGGACATCATGGAGCGGGTGGCGAGGCAGAACATCACCATGCTGTTTGTCACCCACGAGATGAATTTTGCCGAGCACATCGCCGACCGGGTGCTGTTTCTGGACGGCGGCAACATACTGGAGGATGGTACGCCTGATCAGGTGTTTCATCGCCCGGCAAGCGAGCGCACCAGCTCGTTCCTGGGCAAGATACTGCATTGAGTGAGAGGGAGGAATTTTCCATGAAAAAGATCCTTGCGTTGCTGATGGCGCTCCTTTTGACCCTGGCGGCCGTTTCCGCGCTGGCCGAGGCTTCCGTCAACATGGATGATCCGGCCATCAAGGCCATCGTGGCCCGGGGCAAGCTGCTGGTGGGCGTGAAAGCCGATGTGCCCAAGTTCGGGTATCAGGATCTGGGCGGGGCGTTTGAGGGTATGGAGATCGACCTGGCCAAGGCGGTCGCCAAAAAACTGCTGGGGGATGAAAACGCGGTGGCCTTTACCGCCGTCACCGCCGCCACCCGCGGCCCGCTGCTGGATACCGGCGAATTGGATATGATCATCGCCACCTTCACCATCAAGCCCGACCGCATTTTGCAGTATGAGTTCTCCAAGCCGTACTTTGTGGATGCCATCGGCCTGCTGGTGAAAAAGGATTCCGGCATTGCCGGCTTCGCGGACCTGAACGGCAAGACCGTGGGCGTGGCCCAGGCTGCCACCACCCGCGCCGCGCTGGAAGCGGCTGCCGCAGAAAAGGAGTACAAGATAGAATTTTCGGAATATCCCAGCTATCCCGATATCAAGGCCGCCCTGGACAGCAAGCGCATCGACTGCTTCTCCGTGGACAAGGCCATCCTGATGGGATACTTGGACGATACCGTTACATTGCTGCCCGATTCCTTTGCCAGCCAGCCCTACGGTGTGGCGGTGAAAAAGGGCAACACGGAGCTGGTCGGCGCGGTGAACGGCCTGATCGCAGACATGCGCGCTTCCGGGGAACTGGACAGCCTCGTGGCCAAGTGGGAACTTACACCCGTGGATTGGGCGGTTGTGGACAGCTACGATACTCTGTGGGATGCGGCCGCGGAACTGGCTGCCGCTACGCCCGCGCCGAAGCCGTAAATCCGGCGGTATACCGTAACAAAGGGATCACAAGTTTCCGCCATCGGTTGGTGGCGGAAACTTTCCCTGTTTTTTTCGTATTTATAAACGGACGGATGTGCACCCATGCAGAGCGGACCCTTTTCCCTGCACAATTGGCAGACCTGGTTTTCCGACTGGCGCATTTTTGCCCAGGGTTTTTTGAGAACGCTCTTGATTTCCGGCCTGGGGCTTTTTTTCACGCTGGTGATCGGCGTGGTGCTGGGCATGATCCTTTGCAGCAAGCAAAAGGTGCTGATCGCCCTCATCAAGGGATATATGTCCGTATTTCAAAACACGCCGCTTGTGATGCAGGTATTCATCTATTATAATGTGCTTCCGCGCCTTGGCATCACCTGGGGCACCGTGGCCATCGGCGTCGTAGGGTTGGCGCTGTATACGGGCGCTTACGCCACGGACATCGTGTACAGCGCCATCCGCGCGGTGCCCTTCGGGCAGATGGAGGCGGCCTCCAGCCAGGGATTCAGCTTTATTGGCAGCATGATCCGGGTGGTGCTGCCCCAGGCGATAAAGATCGGCCTTCCCCCCATGACGAACCAGGCGGTGAATCTGATCAAAAATTCCTCCGTCATGGCCGTCATCGCCGGGGGCGAGCTGATGTACGCCGCCAATATCTGGAGCGGCAGCAACCTGATCTACGGCCCCACCTTCGTTATGACGGGCGTTCTGTATCTGGTCATCTGCCTGCCCATCTCCCTGCTGGCCAGGAAACTGGAAAAAAGGAGCATGAGCAATGGCTGATCCATGGGTTGCCGCCTTTCAAAAGGTTTTCACGGTCAAGATCATGGCCTTTCTGGGGCAGGGATTGCTGAACACCCTGTATATCGCTGCGGCGACGATTGTGCTGAGCTTCATCTTCGGCACCATCCTGGGGCTCTTGCGGCAAAGCAAGCTGCCTGTGGCCAGCCAGCTTGCCACCCTGTATATCGAAACGGTCAGGAACATCCCCCTCACGCTTTTTATTATCAGTATGCGGTTCATGACCAGGCTGCCGCCGCTGGAAAGCGGCATTGCCGCCATGACGGTCTTCACCTCCGCCATTGTGGCGGAGATCGTACGGGGCGGGCTGAACAGCGTGGACAAGGGGCAGTGGGAGGCGGCCTATTCCCAGGGCTTCAGCTGGGTGGGCAGCCTGTGGCATGTGGTGGTGCCCCAGGCGGTGCGCCGCATCCGTTCGCCTCTGGTTTCCCAGTTTGTGACCACCATCAAGGATACCTCCTTCTGTGCCGTGGTGGGCACGTATGAGCTTTCCTTTACCAGCAAGATTGCCGCGGCCCACCGTTCCATGGTCACATCGGAGGACATCATCGTCATCTATATGACGGTAACGCTGGCCTATTATCTCATCAACCTGCTATTTTCCACCATTGCCCGCCATACCAGGGACAGCGCCGCCAAGGGGCTGGTGCGGTAAAAAGAGCGGCCTGTTTCTTGGGAAGAAAAGCGTTTGGCGGTTTAAACTGACGAATTCTGGGATAGGCTGACAGGCAGCCACGGGCCCTTGTCGCATTGCGCGCACGGGGGCCCTTCTTTGCGCGCCTGTGCGACACAGCCAATGCGGATGTTCCTGTATACTCTTTCCATACACATCGGCGGCGTATGGAGGGATACTATGAATATTGGCATACAGGCGTCGGAAATTGCGGAAAAACGCAAACGGCTGGGGCTGCTTGCCAGATGGGCGGCAAAAGCGAAGCTGCATTTGGATGGCTTCGCGCAGGCGGCGCGCAAACCGGCGCTTTTGACGGCGGCCACCTTCTTTTTGTCCTTTGCCCAATGCTTCTATATCCCTTCCCCCTTTGCGGCAGCCTTCATCGTTGCCATAACGGCCAATGGAGAGTCCATCCTCTGGCCCGCAGCCGGCTGCGGCCTGGCTGTCCTGATGCGGATCATCTGGGGGATTCCGCTGGACATCTGGCAATACGCGGGCTGCTGCCTGCTTGTCGCTACGGGCCGGTTTTGGAAGGAAAAGGGGGACCTTCCCCTCATGCTTTTAACGTCCCTGGCCCTTCTGCCCAGGTTTCTCGCATCAGGGCTCACCGGCATGCCGGGCGTTTTGCTGTTGAACGGCGCCGCCCTGTTCATCGGCGCCGTGGCCGCTCCTGCTTTCAGGCAGGGCATACGCGTACTTATTGGCGGGCGGCATACTTTGTCGCTGGACGATAAGCTGTGCTGTCTTCTGCTGCTGATGGCGCTGCTGGCCGGGACGGGGTACCTGGAGTTTTTCCGCGTCAATCTGGGGCAGATTCTGGCCGTATCCACGGTGGTCTGCATAGCCTATGCCACCGGGACCGCAGCCGCCGTATGCGCCGGTCTGATCGCGGGGGCGGCGCTGGCCTTTGGCGGCCAGGATCCCATGCTGCTGGCGCAGCTTTCCTTGGGAGGGATGCTGGCGGGGCTGAGCTTCGGCCGCGGGAAGCGCTGGGAGGTCTGCCTGCTCTTTCTGCTGGCGGACCTGCTGGCTTCCTTCCTGATCCGTTCCAGCCTCTCCTCCCTCCATACGGGCGCGGCGGTCCTGGGCTGCGCGCTCTTCCTCTTCATGGGGGAAGGGATGCTCTTCCGGGTCAAGGCGCTGCTTAATGCCGCCCAGCCCGTGCGGTCCGGCATGGAAAACGCATTCGCTTCCGAGCAGATGCGCAGATGGGAGAGCGCCATGGACAGGATGGCCCAGGCGCTGCCGGTGGCGGGGTTCAAAAAGCAGACGGAGGATGCCGAAAAGCTGGCGCTTGTTTTCTGCGAGCATTGCACCCAGGCGCAAAGCTGCTGGGATGAGCAATTCGCACAGACCACGGCCATGATGAAAGGTGTTTTGGAACAGGCGGAGCAGGGGGAGGAAGCCCTGGAAAAGGCGGTGGCGGGATTGCGGGGCTGCGGCTGCATCAGGCTGCACATGCTCAAGGAATCGGTGGAACAGGTTCTGCTGGAAAAGCAGGAGCAAAAAGCCCGGGAAGCCCGGGCACGCTATGAGCGGGAGATGATCCGCACCCATCTGAGCGCCATGGCCCAGGCAGTCAAACGCATGGCGGAGACAGTCACCGGGGAAACGGTGGAGGAAGCGAAGGCAGCCTATGAAATCGGCCGCGTGCTCAGGGAGACGGGATTTCCCGGGAAATTATCCTTTGCGCGGCAGGTGAACGGCCATTTGCAAGCGGGGATCGATGGAGAAGCGCTGTCTCTTGCCAGATGGCAGCCCGAAAAGCTGGTAAGGGCTTTGAAAGAGAAGGGGAAAATCTCCCTGCAGGAGGCTTTTTGCGAGCGCGGCAAGCTTCTTTTGGAGGAAGTACCGCCCTTTGAGGTCCTTACCGGCAGCGCCGCCGTCTGCGCCAGGGAGACGGAGAACGGGGAGCATCCTGTCAGCGGCGATGCAATGATACGGGAAAGCTTTCCGGGCGGGCTTATGATGATCGGTTTGTCCGACGGCATGGGCCATGGGGAGCAGGCCCGGCTGGAAAGCCAAAAGACCCTGGAACTGCTGGCACTGTGCATGGCGGCCGGGTACACCAAGGAGCAGGCCATCACCGCGGTAAACGGCATGATGCTCTCCGCCACCGGCGGGGACAGGTTTGCCACCGTGGATATCTGCCTGGTGGATTTGTGGACAGGGGAAACACAAATGGAAAAGCTGGGGGCATGCACCTCCTACCTGCTTCGGGGTGAACACGTAAAAGCCATTGCCGGGGCCACGCTTCCCCTTGGGGTCCTGGAGCAGGTTATGCCCATCCACCAGCGGGCACGGCTCGGCGAGGGGGACCTGCTGGTGCTTCTAAGCGACGGCGTTCAGGATGCATATCCCGATGCCGCGGCCCTGGAACGGGCCATTGTCCGCAACGCTTACTCCGATCCGCAGCGCATGGCGGATGCGCTTTTACGCAGCGCGCTGCTGGCGGCGGGAGGCGCGCCCAAGGACGATATGACGGTGCTGGTGGCCGCTGTCCTTGGTGCGAAGGGCACTCCCGGCCCTGTACAAAGCACGGAGGATGCCGTATAATCTGTACAGGATAGGATCAATGACCGGAAGGGAGCGTTCCTATGACGCGGCGCAGGATCAGGGATTTTGCCGATGCAAACGCCCAGCCTTTTTTGCTGGAGGGCGGGGAACGCGGCGTGCTGCTGCTCCACGGCTTTACGGGAAGCCCCGCCCATATGCGCCCTATCGGGGAGGAACTCCACAAGCGGGGATATACGGTGCTTGGCATTGCGCTTCCGGGCCACGGGGCACGCATGGAGGACATGCTGTCCGTTGGCTGGCGGGACTGGCTGCAAGCCGCCAGGGAAGGTTTTTTGAGCCTTCGGGAACGGTTGGAATGGGTGGCGGTGGCCGGCCTTTCCATGGGTGGCCTTTTGGCCTTGCTGATCGCCCAGGAAGCAAAGCCGGATGCCGTTGTCACACTGTCCACGCCCATGGCGCTCACCAACAGGCTGGCATCCCTTGCCCCCGCTGTTTCGCTTTTCCAGCCCATGACCTATTGGAAGGGCGATGATTTGCGGGAAAAATTGCTGGACCAGGAATACGATTATGGGTATCCCGGCTTTCCCACCGCAAGCCTTCGCGACCTGACGCATTTGATCCGCCTGGCGCGGCGCAACCTGTTCGCCGTTACCTGCCCTGTGCTGTCGGTGCAGTCCAAGGCAGATACTACGGTCCGTCCAGACAGCGCGGACATCATCTTGAAAGGTGTTTCCAGCGAAAAAAAGGCCCTTCTGCTATTGGAGGAGGTGCCTCATGTGGTGACCATCTCCCGGGAATGCGGGCGCATCGCCGCGGCCATGGAGAATTTTTTTGAAGAGGCATATGCCGTCCGCCCCAAGGACAGACAGGCAGGGGAACCTTATGGGGCTGCAAATTCCTCCCGCGGAATTGACAGTTAAAAAGCCCGCGTGCTATAATGCGTTGGTGTTCCGTTTGTACGGAAGGGGAAGGACAGAATGACAATGGAAATGACCGCTCCTAAAAAATTGCAGGGCTGGTTGGTGCTGTTTCTGGTGGCGCTGGTGGCTGGGCTGGCTTTGGCGGCCACCAATGAAATGACCAGGGAACCTATCAAGCAGCGCGCCATAGAGAGCGCTTTGGCCGCGCGCAAGGCTGTGTTCAGCGCCGCGGACGCCTTTGAGGAATTGCCGGTGGCCACGGATAGAGGCGTAGACAGCTTTTACCGCGCGCTGAAGGATGGGCAGACCATAGGGTACGAGGCGCAATCAACTGTCCATGGCTACGGCGGGCCCATCGAGGTCATCGTGGGCATGGACCTGGACGGCAAGCTTACCGCCATTTCAGTGGGCGGTTCCAACTTTTCCGAAACGGCCGGCCTCGGCTCCAAAGCCAAGGAGCCTTCCTTTAAGGACCAATTTATGGGCATTTCTCTGCCTGCAGAATTAAGCGGAAACGTGGATGCCATTTCCGGCGCCACCATCACCTCCAGGGCTGTGGTGCTGGGCGTGAATCAGGCGGGACAGTATATCCTGACATCCATGTCGGATGGCAGCCTGGACAGCGCGCCTGACGCGGGCGCCGGGCAAGGCGGGGGCGAAAGCGGCGGCACCGCAAATTAGCCGTTTTTTCGGATAGGATATCACAGGCCGCGGGGGAAAGGCTCCGCGGCTTTTTGTACAGCAAAGGAGGCTGCCGATGGAGATTCCGCTCAAATACGGGGAAGGGCAAGTGACGCTGTCCCTGGACGGCGCATCAAATGTGGCCTTTCTTCAGGAAAAGCCGTCGCCCGTAATCGCCAACCTGCAGGAAGCGTTCCAAAAGGCGGTAACGGAGGAATGCATAGGCTCGCCGCCCCTTTGCGAAGTTGTTCACCCCGGCGATAAGGTGACGGTGATCGTAAGCGACATCACCAGGTTCTGGATGCGGCAGGACAAAATCTGCCCGCTCCTTGCAGACTACTTGTGCCAAACGGCAGGCATCCGCGAGGAGGATATCGTTTTTTTGGTGGCGCTGGGCACGCACCGGCATCAAACCCCGGCGGAGCTCGAAAAGCTGGTTTCCGCCGAAATCTACCGGCGTTTTCCCGTGATTAACCATGACTGCACCGCTGAAAACCTTGTTTTTCTTGGCACCACTTCCAGGGGCACGCGGGTGCGCGTCAACCCCCTGGCGGTAAACCGCAAGGTGATCCTTGTAAGCGGCACCGTCCACCACCTGATGTCGGGCTTCGGCGGGGGCCGCAAGAGCATCCTTCCCGGGATCAGCGGGCGGGACACCATTTTTGCAAACCATATTCTTTCTTTGGATCCGGAGGCGGAAAGGTCCAGCCCGCTCATTGGCATGGGCGTGCTTGCGGGCAACCCTGTCCATGAGGACATGGTGGAGGCTGCGGCGTTGGTGGCGCCTGCTTTTTCCATTAACCTGGTGGTCAATAGCCATCAGGAGCATTGCGCGCTGCTCTGCGGCCATTGGCTGAAGGCTTGGGAAGAGAGCAGCCGCGTGACCCACCGCCTCTTTGGGTTGCCGATTGCAAAAAAGGCGGATGTGGTCATCGCCAGCTGCGGCGGTTATCCCAAGGACATCAACCTGTACCAGGCCGTTAAGACACTGCTCAACGCCGCCCAGGGGATGAAGGACGGCGGAACCCTTGTCTTTCTGGCGGAATGCCGGGAAGGTGGCGGCGCGCCGGAGTTTTTTGACTGGATCAAGCCTTTGCGGGAAGGCCGGCTGGACGCGGCGCTGCGGGAAAGCTTTACCATCGCCGGGTATATCTTCTACGCAGCCTGCGAGGCCATCCGCCGGGCGGACAGGGTGCTGACGCTCACACAAATCCCCAAAGATGTGGCGGCGCCCATGGGCCTTGCGGCCTGCGGCGATACCGCCGCCCTTCAGAAGCAGCTTTCCGTGAAGGGCAAAGACGTATATGTGATGCCCTACGGCGGCAGCGTGGTTCCCTATCTGGCGGAGGAGTAGCCGCAGAGCAGGCGTGTGCCGGGCCAGGATTGACAATCCGCCGGATCATTGGTAAAATGATCAAGACAGCAAACGAAATGATATTTGGAGGGATACCGTCCGGAGGGGCAGGATTTTGCCTTTCCCGGAAATGAAAGAAAGCGCAGGCACAAAAAACAAGCAGGAATCGGAAGGCTTGTTTTGTTGTGCCCGCGTGTTTTCTTTTCAGGCGGTATCCTTTTGCTTGAAAGGGATGCCGCTTTTGTCGGGGTCCCTTTTCGTTTGCTGTCAAAAAATGAAATTGGAGGAATCAGTATGCTAACGATCGCGAATAAGATCCGTGAACTGGACCGCCCGGCGCCGTTTGCCGCGGGAGCGGAGCTTTGGAATGATCCCCATATCTCAAAGGAAATGCTCAAGGCGCACCTTTCGCCGGATACGGACGCGGCCAGCTACAAACCGGCTGCCATTGCCGCCATCTGCCGCCATCTGCCTGATGCCATGGGGCTGGAAAAGGGGGCATCTTTTGTGGACCTGGGGTGCGGACCTGGGCTGTACGCCAAGGAATTGGGCATGCAGGGCTTTGCCGTTACCGGTATTGACAGGTCGGAAGGCTCCATTTGTTACGCCAGAGAGCTGAACGCGGGGCTGCAGGGCATCTTTGTGAATGCCAGCTATTTGCAGCCGTTTGGAGAAGGCCGTTTTGACGCGGCCATCATGGTCTCCAGGGATTACGGGGTGCTCTCGCCCGAGGACCGGCGGAGATTTTTGAAAAATGTCCATACCGCATTGAAGCCGGGCGGCTATTTTGCGCTAGATATGGAAAGCCTCCATGCTTTCTCACAGCTTCAAAAAAGCGCCTGTCCCTATTGGGAGGCGGCGGAATCAGGTTTCTGGCGGCCCCATCCGTATATGGCGCTTTCCAAAACATACTTCTATCCCGAAATGCAGGTTTCATGCGATTTGCACGTGGTGATGGATGAGGAATTCACGGTCTACCGCATCTGGCAGACGTATTTTTCGCCCCAATCCATTGCGCGGGAGCTGAACGAGCAAGGCTTTGAAGTCCGGGCGGTATGGGGGAGCCTCATGGGCGGCCGCCTTGCGGAAGATTCGGCAGCCTTGGGCGTCCTGTGCCGGAAAGCATAGCTACCTGGTCTTGTAATAAAAGACCGCCAGTTCCGTCCTGTTGCGCAGCGCCAGCTTTTCCAGCATCAGGCTGACGGCGTTGCGCACGGTGCCCTCGCTCAGGAATAACTCCGCGGCGATTTCCCGGTTGTTTTTTCCCTGGGCTACCAGCGCCAGCAGCTGCTCCTCCTTGTCGCTCAGGGGGACGGCTGCCGGCGCTTTTTCCTGGCGCCCCATCAGGTCGGGCAGCCTTTCCATTACGGCGCCGCCGAACACGTGCTGCCCGGCATGGACCGCCAGAATGGCCGGCGCGATGGATTCAAAATTCTCCTTGAGCAGATACCCCTTTCCGCCGATTTTGATGGCGCGGGCAATGTACTCATCATCAGAAAATGTTGTGAGAAAAAGGATCTTCGCCTCCCTGTCCAGCTTCAATATCTCCTCCGCGGCGTCCAGGCCTGTTTTTTCCCCCATGCGGATGTCCATGAGCATCACATCCGGCCTGTGAAGGCTGTACAGGCGCACGGCTTCCTGCGCTTCATGGCTCATGGCGCAGACCTTCAATTGCCCGCCGGCCTCCAGCAGGAGTTTTAAGGAGGAGCATACCAGCTTGTCATCATCCGCGATCACGATGCGCATTTGGAACCCTCCTTCGGAACGGAGATGAAAATATGAAATCCGCCCTCCGCGGTGATGCGGATGCGTCCATGCAGGTCGGACACCCGCTTTTGCATGTTGGTTATACCGATGCCGCCCGTGGCCTCCGGAGCATACCGTGCATTTTGCCCGTTGTCGCGGATATCCAGCTGATACAGCGCCGGATGTTCACGGACGGTGATGATCGCGGCTGTGGCCCGGGAATGGCGGGCAATGTTGGAAAGCGCCTCCTTGGCGATAGCCAGGAAAGCGTACTTAACGTTGCCCTCCGGGCTCTTCTCTACATCGTACTCCAGGGAAACCTTGCAGAAAGTGAAGCCGGACACCAGGGCCGAAAGCTCCTCCTGCAGATCCACCGAATCGTCATGCAGCCCATGGACGCTTTGGCGGATGCCGGCCATCCCTTCGGATAAGGTGCCCCGCAAGGTGGATAAGGGCTCCCGTAAAGGCTGCGCCTGGGGGAGGGAAAGGAGCGCGCCGATCTGCAGCATGGCGCTGGACAGCAGATGCCCCACGTTGTCGTGGATCTCCCGGGCGATGCGGTTGCGTTCGCCAAGCCGTACAAGGTGCGCATGCCTGTCCTGATGGAGCCTCAACTCGCGGTTGCTGTTCTCCAGCTTCAGCGTCAGCTCCGCCATACTGTCCCGCAGGCTGTTGCGGCTTTCCGCCAGGCGGGCGCTCCGCACCGACTTGGTCTTTATCAGGAAGGCTGTGGCGGAAAACAGGAGGATCAGGGCTATAGACTTAATGTCAAGAACCGAGGCATGAAGGATCAAGGCGGGAATAAGCAGCAGCGAGAACCAAATTTCCCGCGTCAGGAACACATCATACAAAAGCGCGGGTGCAAACAGCAAAAAGGCCGGCTCCCAGAGGCTGACGAGAATAAACAGGCACAAGCCGCCGGCCCGGACGAAGGGCCGCCCCCAGAAGCTGCTGGCCGCGGACAGGAACATAGCCATAAGGAAAGGAATGGCCAGCATCGGCTCTGCGCCGTACAGCAACGCCAGCACAAGGCAGCCCCCCATGAGAAAGCCCTTGTCCATCAGTTCATACATGGCCGGTTCTCCTCTTTTTTGTGCGTGTTTCCATTGTACGCTATTTTTTAGGACCGCACAAGCACGGCATGGCAATATGACATTTGTCATATCAGGTTTGGAAATTTCTCACTACCAAGCATCCGGCAAAAAAGGTACAATGGTCCCGAACAAGGAGGGGGAGCCAATATGGTTATTTCCATTCAAAACCTGGTCAAGCGGTACGGGGATCTGATCGCGCTGGACCATTTTAATCTGGATGTGGCGGAGGGGGAAATTTTTGGCCTGCTGGGGCCCAACGGTTCGGGCAAGACCACCGCCATCAATTGCCTGCTGTCGCTATTGACGTATGACAAAGGGGACATTCGCATCTTTGACCAGCCCATGACGCCGGAATCCTACGGTATCAAGCGGGAGATCGGCATCGTGATGCAGAACGTGGCGGTGTTTGAAGAATTGACAGTAAAGGAGAACATTGATTACTTCTGCGGCCTGTATGTGCCGGACAAAGCGAAGCGGGCACAGCTTGTGGAAGAAGCCATCCAGTTTGTGGGGCTGCAGGATTTTCGCAAATTCCATCCCAAAAAGCTGAGCGGAGGTCTTCTGCGCCGCCTGAACATTGCCTGCGGCATCGCCCACAAGCCCAAGCTCATCATCATGGATGAGCCCACCGTGGCGGTGGACCCACAGAGCCGCAACAGCATTCTGGAGGGCATCCAGCGCCTGAACAGGGAAGGTGCTACCGTGGTATACACCTCCCATTACATGGAGGAAGTGGAGCAGATCTGCACACGGATTGCCATTATGGATAAGGGGCAGGTGATCGCCCTTGGCACCAAGGAAGAATTGAAGGCCATGATCCGGGTGGGAGAAAAGGTCACCGTGGAGGCGCTGGATGTGGGTGAATCAGCCATGCAATGCATCCGTGCGCTGCCGGGCTTAAGCTCCGTGGAATACGACGGACATGTACTGACGGTGAAATTTCTCAGCGGAAGCCGCAATCTTACGCACCTGCTGGATTGCCTGAAGGCGAACAATACTTCCTTTGGCCAGGTGTACTCGGTGCTGCCCACGCTGAACGATGTTTTCCTGGAGATCACAGGAAAACAGCTGCGGGATTAGGAGGCGACTTGTATGTTCGGCCATGTTTTCCACTACAGGCTCAAATGCCTGCTTAGAAGCCGCGAAATGCTCTTTTGGCTGCTGCTGTTTCCCGTTCTGCTTTCACTGCTTTTCAGCATGGCGTTTTCTAACATTTACAAGGCGGAAGCGTTCAGGAAGATTCCCATTGCCGTGGTGGACAGCCAGGCGTATCGGGAGGACGCATTGCTGCAAAGTGCGCTGAAGGCTGCCTCCGCAGGGGAGGACGCCTTGTTTTCCCTCAACCTTGTCAGCCAGGAGGAGGCACGCCGGTTGCTTGCAGGCGGAGAAATCACCGGATATGTGGAAACCGGCGGGGAACTCAGGGTGGTTGTGTCTGCATCCGGGGTGAACCAGACGATTTTGAAGTCCTTTCTGGACACATTTTTACAGTTGCGGAAAACGGCGGAAACGGTGATCACGCAAAATCCGGCGGCTGTCATCACCGGGTTTTTGACCGATCTGGCGGCACAGAAGGAATACACAAGGGCCATGGAGGGTATTCCCGCACCGGATACGCTGCTGGGCTACTTTTACGCGCTTCTGGCCATGGCTTGCCTGTATGGCAGCTTTTGCGGCCTGCAGGAGATGAATGCCGTTCAGGCCAATTTGTCGCCCCAGGGAGCCAGGCTCAGCGTGGCGCCCGTGCACAAGATGAAAGCTTTTCTGGCGGGGATGGCGGCCAGTCTGCTGGTGCAGTACGCCATCCTGCTGATCTTGCTTACCTTCATGCATTTTGCCCTGGGTGTGGATTTTGGCAACCAGCTTGCCTATATCTTGCTGCTATGCCTGGTGGCCAGCCTGACAGGTATTACCCTGGGAGCCGCGGTTACGGCCATCACCCGCAAGAGCGAGGCAGTCAACACAGCCATCCTTGTGTCCGTCAGCATGGCACTCTCCTTCTTTGCGGGATTGATGTTTGTGGAAATGAAGTATATCATCGCGAAGGCTTTTCCGTTGGCCGCCTACATCAACCCGGCAACGCTCATTGCCGACGGCTTTTACGCCCTGTACTATTACCAGACCCACGAACGGTTTTTTATCAATGTGGCGCTGCTGGCGGCTTTCTCCGTGCTGTTTTGCCTGCTGGCCTACCGCGCCTTAAGGAGGCGGAAGTATGCAAGTCTTTAAAGTGTATTTCAAGGTTATCCGCCATAACAGGATTCAACTGATGATCTATGTGGTAATTTTCCTGCTGATGACGGTGATCGTTTCCTCCATGTATACCGCGACGATGACATCCCAGGCTACCGCCTTCACCGCCGCAAAGCCAAATGCCGCGGTAGTCAGCCTGGACGGCGAGACGCCCCTTGTGAAGGGATTCATCGAGTTTTTCGGGGAACACGCTTCCCTTCAAACAGTTTCGCCGGAGGGGGACGCGCTGAAGGACGCGCTGTTTTTCCATGCTGTTGAATACGCCGTCAAGATCCCACAGGGATTCACACGTGCATTTTTGAACGGTGAGGATGCCGCTCTGGAGACGGCCGGGGCGCAGGATTCCGTAAACGGCGTACTGCTTAGGACACTTGCGGACCGGTATTTTGCCACCGCGGGTTTATACGCAAAGTTTGGCGGGAACCTTACTCAGGAGGAGATCGTAAGGCTCACGCGCAGGGACCTTTCCCTGTCCGCGGGCCTGCGTATGGAGTCCGCGGCGCCTGCGGCGCAGGATGAGGGTGTGTACTTGTATGTGTTCAACTATATATCCTACAGCCTGCTGGCGGTGCTTATCCTGGGAGTGACCTCCTTCATGCTCACCTTCAACGAAACGGATCTTCGCCGCAGAAACATGTGCGCGCCCATACCGTCTTTTCACATGAATATGCAGATGTTCCTGGCAAATATTGTGTTCGGCATCGTCTGCTGGGCGCTGATGGCTGGGATGGGCTTTGTCCTCTACTTCAGGGATATGGCTACTCCCGCGGGGCTGATGCTGCTTTTGAATTCCTTTGTCTTTACCATCTCATGCCTGGGGATCAGCTTCTTGTTGGGGACGCTGATCAAAAAGCGTGCCGCCCAGGCGCCGCTGCAAAATACGCTGACGCTTGCCTTCAGCTTTCTGGGCGGCGCCTTTGTTCCCCAGTTTCTGATGGGCAAGACGGTGCTGACCATCGCCAGTTTCACGCCAACCTACTGGTATATCAAGAGCAACCACCTCATCGTGTCGCTTCACGATTTTTCCATGGCAAGCCTCGCGCCGGTGTTTGGGAACATGGCGGTCCTCCTTGGGTTTGGCGCCGCTTTTTTGCTGGTGGCGCTGGCCATTGCCAAAAAGCGGAGCGCCGGGGCTGCCGCCTGAGAAAAGGCGTGCAGGAGAAGAACTGCGGGAGGCGTATGGAGAAAAGCCTCCCGCAGAAAAGGGCGATTGATGAAGATTTCCTGAGGAATTCGTTTTTTCTGCTTGACATACGTCCGGAACCGTGTATAATATTCTTCGTCGGCAGCGAAAGCCGCCCGAAACCAGATATGCACCATTAGCTCAGTTGGTAGAGCACCTGACTCTTAATCAGGGTGTCTAGGGTTCGAGTCCCTAATGGTGTACCACACAAGGCCCCTTGAAAACATTCAGTTTTCGAGGGGCTTTTTCTTCTGCATCAAAATGTGCCAAGGAGCGATTGCCCGCTGGCCTTTCCCTCTTGTACATGATGCATGGAAAGCGTGCGCAGGGCAAAATAACCGGCGCGCTTTCGCATCTTATGCGATGGCCGACAGTTGACGGTGAGCGTAAAAGCAGTCAAAATAACAATATGCAGAAACTTTGAAAAATCCTGAAGATATTATTGCGGAATACGAAATCTTTGAGCGCCTTTTCGTCTATAAGGGTAAGGAGGTGAGCAGCGGATGGAGGTTGTCACGGGCCCTGACAGCATCCTGGATCAGGAGATATGCCGTTTGGTAGACCAGTATCAGACTGCGCTGCTTCGCATGTGCTATATGTATCTGCGCGATAGGGCACTGGCGGAGGACGCGGTGCAAGAAACGTTTCTGAAAGCTTACAAGGCGCTGGATACATATCGCGGGGATGGCAGTGAAAAAGCATGGCTGATGCGGATCGCGATCAACACCTGCCGGGATATGCGGCGTTCCGCTTGGTTCCGCTATGTGGACCGGCGTATAACGCCGGAAATTATTCACGAACCATCGGTACAGATGGAGGAAGCGGATGAAGAGCTGACACTGGCGATTATGAAGCTGCCGGGAAAGCTTAAGGAAGTGGTCATGCTCTATTACTATCAGGGCATGAAAGTCGCAGAGATTGCCGACTCCTTAGCAGTATCGGCATCATCCGTATCCGGCCGGCTAAACCGTGCAAAGAATAAATTGCGCACAGCGCTGGAAAGGGGTTGCTTCAATGAGTGAACACAAACAGGGTGATATGGTTCGCCGTGCTGTTGACAGGAGCCTTTCCGGTTTGCAGGGCGACCCGTGGCTCGCCCAGCGCATACTGGCAAACGTGAAAGGAGAGGTAAAAGTGAAAAAGAAGCTGTCTATTGGGTTGGTGCTTGCTATCGTGCTGATATTGGCGACTGTGGCGGCCGCTATTGCGGCAACCCAGCTGGGCTGGGTGGACTATTTGGGCGCGATGCAAGGTATCACCGTACCTAAGACGGCGCAGGAGGCGCTGAATGCCACCGCGCCGCAGCAGTTTCAGGTCGGCCCCATGACCTTTACATTCAATCAGCTGCTCGCAGACAAGCGCATGGTGATGAGTTCTGCTTCAGTCCATACCACGGATGGCTCCGAGGTGCTGTATGCAAATGATACAAACGTGTACGACGCAGTCGATGCTATCAGCAGTACGGTGCTTGAGCGCTACAATCTGGATTCAGGCCTCAGCTGGCTGGATGCCGCCAAGCAGTTGGATCTGCCCCTCTATGGCATTCGCGCGCTGGCCGAGATTGGCCAGGAGTATGATGACAACTCAGCCACAGAGGGAGCGTTGTGGAACGAGGACGGCTCTATCGCATACTTCAGTATGCCTATGCTCACGTCCAATTCGGTCAAGAATGAGCTGCCTGTGACCCTCTATATGGCCGTAACGCAGTTCGACCCAAGCACGGGGGATGTCATCGGCATGTGGCAGGCGCGAGAGCCTATTACGCTCCCTGTGGCTCCCTTGCTGGCCGAAAAGACCTATCTTCCGGAAGGCGATGCCGAGATGAAGCGGATGAAGCTTTTGAGCATATACGCCGAGCAGTATGCCACGGGAATCTACCTGACCGGCACCTTTACCGTTCAAGAAGGCATGGCAGCGGATTCGGCGATGGGTGCGCTGTATCTCCTTGCCTACTGCGACGGCGAAGGGAATGCTTTGCCGGCGGGCATCAATCTGGCCCATGCATTTACGGACAATCTGCCCACTGTAAAGCTGGAGACCATGACCTCTGCGGAAACGCTGCCGGACAGTCTGATAGTGACCGACGGAACGGTGAAGATATCTGTGAAATGAATCAATGGCAGGCCGGATGCAACTCTTTCTTCGCCCGGCCAGACTTTATGAGGAGGTAGGAACCTATGAAGCGCGTTTTCAATTTTCTGCTGGTGATATGCATCCTCTTTTCTTCGGCTGCACTGGCGGAGGATCCGCGTCCGCCCCTTCGGTTGGGCGGAGCGGTTTCCGTAACCGACTATTGGGAAGAACACGGCATACCGACGGACCATGTAAGCTATGGCTGGGACGATTACATGACGATCGTTAAAAGCGGTACCGCCCCCGATCTTTACAGCTTCCGCACCGACAGCAATGATTTTTTTGCACCTAAAAATGCCGGCCTGCTGGCGGATCTGTCGGGCAGTGAGATCATTCGGGCCTGGACGGACCGCCTGCGCCCCGACATCAGGCACCTTGTCACTACCGGGGATGGCAAAATCGTCGGGCTTGCGGAATTTGTGATTCTTTTTCCCATGTATTGGCGGCAGGACGCATGGGACGCAGCGGGCTTAACGGTTGAGGATGTACCCAAGAGCTACACAGAGCTGCTGGATTTTCTGGAAAAATGGATGGAGCGGATCGGGAAAAATCCTGAGAAGAATATCTGTGTTGCGGACACGCCTTATTCAGGGAAAAACCGGTACGTTCGCTGGCTGCTGGATATGCTGATCAACTCCTGGGAGATGCAGCAGTATGAGGCGGGAGAAACGCTGAATTTCAACACGCCAGCGTTCGTTGCGCTGCTTGAACGCACACAGGACATCGGCCTGCGGCTTTATAAGGCGGAGTCAATTGGAAAGGAGAGCCTAAACATGCTGCAGCTTTTTGAAAACTACAACGGCGGGGAGCGTTACAACGCCGGCAGGGAATATGGTCTGTCCCACACCGTGCCTTTCCGCATCACCGGCGGCCAGCCGGAGCTGATGCGGGGCGTGGCAGGAATATCTGTTGTTCCTGCGGACAGCCAGTGGCTCTTCGAAATCATGGGCCGTATGGAAAACAGCCTGGCGGACAGGGGCCTCAATGGGGGAGGGAATGCGGAGCTTCTCACGGACGTACAGCCCAGAACGTACAACCCCAAAGATGCCTATTCTCCCGCCACTGTCACAGCGGGGTATTTAAAAGACTTGGATGACTATACGGGTACAGTATGCTTTGCGCCGATGCGGACGTTTGATATGCACGAGGGTGCCTTGGTGAAATTTTGGACAGGCCAATTGCCGGCGGAGGAGCTGGCGGCGCAGATCAGCGAGCCCAAGCGCGATCCAAACGAATAGGGGAAAAGGATGATGGAAAGCACTTGATCAAGACAAGGGAAAGAACATCCGCTCCGGAACGTGAGCCAAGAACCGCCAAATTTCTGTGATGGCTCCTTTTTCCCGGACAGGGGATATCATTTTCGGTTTTCTTCATCAGTGTGACAGAGTTCGGACCCCTGACAGTGTGCCAGGTGCCGCCCCTTGAAACCATTCGGTTTTCAAGGGGTGGCTTTTTCATACAGGATTCTTTGGCCTGCCCATCGAATCTAACAATAGAGCCGTGTACAGGCCATAGGCGCAGGTACCTCATTATGCAATAAGGAAGCGATGCAATAGGAGAGTGGTTGCCGTGCCCAGTAAAGAAAAGATATCCAACGGTGTGCTGTATCCCGGAGCGCCGGATTCCCTTGACGCTGCAGATTATGCGGCGCGGCCGTCGTGGCCTGAAGATCGGCCGGCGCAAAGACCTTTTCCCAAAAACTTCCTATACCTGTTTTTCTTAAGCATGGGTCTCCTGTTCATTCTGCTTGCCTTTCTTTTCAACACACTCTGGGAAATCTTAACCGGCAGTCTTGTCATCCTTACATCACCAGCCAATCTGCTGACAGATTATTTTCAATTGGCCAATATCGGCGCAACGCTTATGAACGCCGGCTTGATGCTGCTGCTGAGCATCAGCGTGCTTCGGTGGAGGCGCATTGAAATATCCGGCTCCATTATTGCGGCGATTTTCACGGTGGCCGGGTTTTCATTTTTCGGGAAAAACCTGTATAACACGCTTCCCATCATGCTGGGTGTTTTCTTATATTCCAAGGCGATACGGCAGCCCTTTGAGAAATATATCCTTCACGCCTTGTTCGGAACGGCGCTGTGTCCCCTGGTCAGCGAGCTTTCTTTCAATCTGGGCCTGCCTCCGCCCCTTGGCATTTTGCTGGGGATTGGTACCGGCATGGCGGCTGGCTTTATGGTTGCGCCCCTTTCTGTGCATTTCATCAAATTCCATCAGGGCTGCAGCCTGTATAATATCGGTTTTACGGCCGGGATCATCGGCATGATTATTATGGCGGTGCTGCGTGGGTTTGGTGTGGAGATCGACACGGTCAACATTTTGTCGTCAGGCAATAACGCCGGTTTTTCCGCAATCCTCTACGGCCTGTTCGCGGTTCTTTTCCTGTGTGGGCTCTATGCGAACCATTGGCGAATCAGGGGCTTTGGGCGGCTTTTGAGCCAAACGGGGGTGCTGGGCACGGATTTTGTCCCGGTTTCCGGCCTAGGGGTGACGCTGATGAACATGGCGCTGCTGGGAATGCTTTCCACCGGCTATGTGCTGGCGCTGGACGGGGAACTGAATGGGCCGGTGATCGGCGGCATCTTCACGGTGGTGGGCTTTGGCGCGTATGGGAAGCATATCAAAAATGTGGTTCCGGTACTGCTGGGCGTCTTCCTTGTCAATCTTTTCAACATTCACGCAGGCAATGCTTCCGTTGCCCTGATGGCAGCGCTATTCGGCACAACGCTGGCGCCGGTCGCGGGCAGGTACGGCTTTGCCGCAGGCGTTTTTGCGGGGATGCTCCACATGTCGCTGGTGAGCAATATTAGCTTTCTTCACGCCGGCATGAACCTATACAACAACGGTTTCGCCGGAGGATTCATCGCCGCAGCGCTCTGCCCTCTTTTCGATGCCATGATGGAAATCAAAAAGGCATGGAAAAATTAGCCTTCCCATCCTTGACGAATTTTTCAAAACACCGTATGATGCTAAAGGTGGCTTAAGAAAACGGTACTCAAGCATAAAAAGAGGGATGGATGTATATGATGCGCAATGATCGCAGCGTATGGAAGCGGTGGATCAAATTTGTTGAGCTTAGCACCAAACTGCTGAGCTTGACCCCATTTTTTATCGGTACGGCATACAGCCTTTATCGGAACGGCACCCTGAATCTGTCGGCAACGGTCATCCTGCTGATCGCCGTGTTCTTCTGGTCTCTTACCGTGACAATGATCAACAACTTTATCGATAAGCGCAGGGAAGGAGGGGAGACGCACTTCAGCACAGGCGTATCCCTGGCGCTGATCTTCGGGACAGGCGGCGCTTCCATGCTCCTGGGGCTGTGGCTGGCCTGGCTTTATGGGCTGCCGGTCCTGATTGCCGGAGCCATCTCCTTCGGCGTGGGCATTCTGTATTCTTTCGGGCCGATCTCCATATCCAAAACGCCCTATGGCGAGATCGCCTCAGGGCTGACGGAGGGCTTTCTGGTAATATTTCTTGCGGTATACGTAAACGCTGGCGCTGGCACGGCGCAATATGCGGATGTGCGCTTTGACGGGCGGACACTGCTGGTTACCATGGATTGGGTGAACATGCTGCTGTTGTTCATACTGGCGCTGCCGAATATGTGCTGCACATCCAATATCATGCTGGCAAATAATATTTGTGATGTGGAACGGGATGTGAAAAGTGACCGGTACACGCTGCCTTATTATATCGGCCAGAAAAACTCCTTGCGGCTGTATTATGCGCTGTATGGCGCCGCCTATCTTGCCATCGCGCTGGCGGTTGCCCTGCGTGTGCTTTCTCCGGTGAGCCTTGCGGCGCTCCTGACAGCTCCGCTGGTGTACAAGAACGTCCGGAAGTTTGCCGCAAACCCGGTCAAGGCCGAGACCTTCATCCTGACGGTGAAGAACTACGCGCTGCTGTTGTATGGCTATCTGCTGACGATTCTTGCCGGCTGGGTCATTTTTGGATAAACAGGATCGTGCTATTTCCAAATATTATCAGGGCTGATTTTTGATCATGGCTGCGAAGCCGCCGGTCATCTCAATGGTACCATCCGGCAGCACCCAGCAGGCCTCCACATTCCCAAGGCCCGCAACCAGCTCCTTTCCCGCATCAAGGGGCATGCAGAACAGTGAGGTGCTCAATCCGTCGGCCAGGCCTGAGTCCGCGGTGACCACGGATACGGAGGAAAAGTAGGTGGCGGGCATCAGGGTGTCCGGGTCGATGATATGGTTGTAGGCCACGCCGTCCACGGTGTAATACCTTTGGTACGCGCCGGAGGTGACCACGGACAGCCCGTCGATGTTCAGGGTAAACAGGCGGTCCTGCTCCGATCCCTTGTCGGGATTCTGGATGGCCACACCCCAGGGCGAACCGTCGGGCTTTCGGCCAATGGCACGGACGTTGCCGCCGATGGAAAGCAACACATTCTTTCTTCCCGAACGCTGGATGGCTGCAGCCGCCTGCTCTGTGGCGTAGCCTTTGGCGACGGCACCCACATCCAGGGACATTTGGGGGTCCTGTAAATA
This sequence comes from Bacillota bacterium, assembly GCA_023459275.1. Taxonomy (GTDB): domain Bacteria; phylum Bacillota; class Clostridia; order Christensenellales; family Aristaeellaceae; genus JAEWAH01. Next base: position 46,003 of record JAEWVC010000085.1, read on the forward strand.
GACAGTGCTCGCTTTTTCATCAATGATCATATCGTCGATATTGATGTGCAGAGCAGCCTCCCGCAGCATGTCCATGGGCGGCAGCCGCGCGGCGGAGGGATCATCAATGCCCTCCTCGCGGTACGTATGCCAGATGCGGAGCACCGCGCCCATAGCCACGTTTGTCTTCCCATCCGTGATCCGATCGATCTCTCTGCTCATTTGAAGCAGGTCAATGATTCTTTGATCCACCTTGACAGGGGCAATCCCCGCGTTATCGTTGATTGTTTTGATGGATACCGCCGCATCGTCGTGGTAGATGTCATAGAGCTGATGAAATTCCGCCAGCGTATCATGGGTTTCCTGCGAAAACGCGGAAAAGGCTTCCTTATCCGTATCGTAGCCGATGATCATGGAGACGGTATCGAACAGATCCAGGAACGACGCCTCATAGCGCTTCTGCTCTTTTTGAAAACTGGGCACGGTGAACAGCGCCAGCATAAAAAGGCAGGGCAGCAGCGTTTTTTGAAGGATGGTCTTTCTCATTATGACACCTTCCGTGCAAATGATAGGGCGGGCGACTGAAAAACAAAGGCGCCGGTTCCAAATGGGAAACCGGCGCTTTGTTTTGATTGCAACAGGCTTACTTCGCGGTCGCAGCGGCGGCGGCGACGACCTGCTGGAAGTTCGCGATGCTTACCGTGGTGCCGGCCAGCACGTCCGCATCGGTGGCGTGGCTCTTTTCATCCACGGCGATAGCGGAAACTTCTTCGGCGGTCTTGCCCTTGATATAGGCGGCGAAAGCGTTGGCCTGCTCGTACCACTCCTTGCCCAGAGAGGAGCTGGCCTTCATGCCGTAGCCCTCCTTGAGCACTTGCTTGGAAAGCTGCGGAACGGTGAGGTCGGTGGTGAGTTCACCCTTGGCGTTGAACTTTACGGAGAACTGGGAGGCATCCAGCACAGAGCTGGTGACCTTGCCGTCGGCATCGAAGGTGGTGGCGGTGTAATACGCATAGGCATAGCCTGTGCCATCGGCATCAGCGGTGGCATCCTTGGAGTGGCTGGCCACTTCCACGGAAACGGCCACGCCCAGCTTGTCGCTGGCCTTGGCGCCCAGGTCCTGGGCATTCTGGCAGGCCTGCGTGACAGCCTGGATGATCTGGCTCAGGGTAATGGTGGCGCCGGAGCGGACATCTTCGCCCGTGGCATGGCCGGTTTCGTCCAGGGGAACGGCGGCGATTTCCTCAGCCGTCTTGCCTACGCAGTAAGCTGCGAAAGAAGCGGCCTGCTCGTACCACTCCTTGCCCAGGGCGGAGCTGGCCTTCATGCCGTAGGCATCGCCTTTTTCGTCCTTGGAAATGATGGGGGCAGTCAGGTCGCTGGTGATCTTGCCGGTGGCATCGAAGGTGACCTTCGCCTGGTAGCTGTCTACGACGCATTTGACAACCTTGCCGTCCGCGTCTACCGTGACGCCGGCATACATGGGATAGACCTGCACAGCACCGGCGGCATCCGCCGTGGCGGCCTTGGTGCCGGAGAAGCCCGCTACAACCGCGAAGCCGGTTTTGACGGCAACGTCCTCAGACAAGCCAACGGTGGCGCAGCTGCACAGCACGAACAGGGTAACAAGAACCATCAGGGCAGAAATGGATTTTCTCATGCCAATACCTCACTTTGTTTTTATTTTGCGGCGGTCCGACGGAATCGAACCTGTTACCAATGTATATAAGTTCGCCAGCAATTTAACGGTTCCTGCCGGATTCACCGGCTTGGCCGCATTTTGTCGCCCCATGCGTCACGGGTCACACACGGCCATAAGAACCACAAGACAACGGCCTAAAATCCTTTACCCCCTTTTCCGGCCCTGAAACTTGCGCATAAATGTGGCGAGAACCATTGGGCTGCCTGCGGTATTGATTATTGCCGCAGGGCTGTCAGACAATGCGCTGGAGAAAGGGAGAACCTGCCATGGGATTGCTTTTCCGGCATTTCACAGCACCGCCGCCAAGGATGGCTGCATGCCGGAGGACGGTCCGAGCGCCTGCGCAAGAAGCGCGGCGATCTTTTCTTTTTTGAAAGGAGGCGCGTTCAAGCTGTTCACCAAATCAACCGCCCGATCATAGTACATGCATGCGATACGCCGTGTGAAGTTGATCCCCCCGGAGGTGAGCACCGCCTGCCGGATCTCTTCCTTGGTGACGTCTCCAACTGCAGCACGTTTGCGGATTTCCGGATTTTCCTTGATGGCGAAAATCAGCGGCAGTGTTACCACACCCTGCTCAAAATCGGAGAGCACCGGCTTTTTTGCCTGTTCCGCCGTCGCCTCATAATCCATGCAGTCATCCGCCAACTGAAAGATCATACCAAGGTGCCAGCCGATGGAGGCGTACTGATCCGCCTCTTCGCGGGCTTCCTTGCTGAGCATCGCGCCTGCGTAGAAGCTTCCCTGAAACAGCGCGGCCGTCTTGCCGGAGATGATGCGAAGATAACCGTTGCCGCTCAACGAAAAATTGCGGTGGTTTACGCTCTGCAAAAGCTCGCCCATGCAGATTTTTTCCATGGTATCCGGAAATTCCCCGTTAAGATCGCGCTCCTGCGCAGCGGCTTCCGCGGCCAGGCGCAGTGCCAGGCAAAGGATGTAATCCCCCGAAATCACTGCCTGGCGGTTGCCGAACTTTTTCTTCAGGGTCGGCAGCCCGCGCCGCGTGTCCGCATTGTCGATCACGTCGTCATGCGTAAGCGTTGCCAGATGCAGGAGCTCTACGGCTGCCGCAGCTTTTGCAGCCGCCGGATTGACGCCAGCCGCTTCCTCCGCGCAGATAAGTACCGCGCGGGCGCGCAAAAACTTGCCGCTGGACTGCGTCAGGTACCCGGTACGCGGCCTGAAAGGGCCCGGCGTGGACAGCAACGCTTGATCCATTTGCGTTTTGGCAAGCGCAAGCGCACTTAAAAACGGGATAGGTTCGAAGGCGGTTTCCCCGCTTTTGCTATCAATCATTATACAGATACCACTTTTTGATCCACCGGAGATGTTTCCAATGGCGCTTCAGATAAGGCATGGCGTAGTAATCAAGGCCAATGGTGCGGCCTGCACCGATCAGGCAGGCAATGCTGGCAAATATCATCCAAATGGTGTTCAGATACAGTCCCGTGGTAGTGACGAACATAAACTGCAGCACCAGGGATGCGGCGCTGGCCGGGGCGGTAAACAATCCGCCCATAAGGGCAAGCCCTACCAGCAATTCCATCACGATAATGGCGATCTGCATGAAAAGCTGCAGACCATCGCTGGCCAACACGGTACGGTCCACAAACCAGTTCATGAGAGGAATGTTGAGCTTGACGGCATAGTCGCCCAGGGTGGCTGCCGACAGGTCTTTCGCACACACCATAATGAACTGGATCAGGGGCTGGAGATTGATATTGATGAGCGCATGCCCGGCGGGCGCGGCGGCCGCGGTAGCCGCCCCGGAGGCGGAAGAAACGGCATCCGTTGCGGAAGAGACAGCGTCGGTGGCTGTGCTGGCTACATTCACAAGGGAATTGAACCAGTCGTTCGCGCCGTTGAAGACGCCCTTCAACACAGGCGTTGTGAACCAGCCTTCCACGATCTTCATGATCGCCTCAAACACCAACACCGCGCCTAGCCATACGCGCAGCAGCACCAGCAGGAAACTGGGCGTCTTGTTGGAAAAATGCCCGCCTACAAAGGAGCGGTTGTTGCGGATGGTAAAGAATTCATGCCGCATGTAGCCGATGACCTTCGTCCAGCCCATCACCTTGACGAAATAGATCAAATTCACAAAATGCTTCGTGAACATCGCCAGGAAGGAAGGCAGGCCGAACTTATGCTTGTGGGTGCCGATATAAGCGCTGCCCCAGCGGCCGCCGACGCAGACCATCACACCGTGGAATTTCGGGGAATAGGCATGCATCTGCCCTTCGCCGGTAATTTGGACAAGCAGGTTGTGCACGGCGCACTCCGCGCTTTGCTCCGCGTTTTCCACCACCTGGCCCACCGGCGCCTTTTCGTCCTTGGGGACATATTGCAGGACGTCGCCCAGAAGATAAATGGACTCGTCGGCCTTGGAGCGCAGGAAATCATCGGCCTCCAGCCGTCCCCGCCTGGTAGCGGGAATGGTTTTTCCAGCCTGCTGCGCGATGGCCGCGCCTTCGGTGCCCGCCGCCCAGATGACGGTAGATGTTTCGATACGCTTGACCTCGTCGCCATCCTTCAGGTCGATGAAATCTTCGCCGATCTCCACGACGTTGTGCTTGAGCATGATCTGAACGCCCATCTTTGAAAGGCGCTTGTGGCAGCGGGCGCAATACTTGGGCGGCATGGTGGGCACCACCCGGTCCAGCAGGTCCGCCATATACATTTTGACCTCGGAGGGGTCGATCTCAAACTGGCGGCAGAGGATTGGCATCCACTCGGCCATTTCACCGGCCATTTCCGTGCCCGTAAAGCCCGCGCCTACCGTGAAGAAGCTTAAAAGTTTGGCACGCTTTTGCGGGTCCGTCTCGCGGGCGGCTTCCCGGAAGCAGCTTAGGATGCGTTCCCTGAGCGTTACCGCATCGTCATAGCTCCACAGCTTGTACGCATTTTCGTCCGCCCCCTTCACGCCGAAGAAGGTGGGTTTTGAGCCGGCCGCCAGCATCAGCACATCATAGGAATAGGTGCCGTTGGCACCTTTCAATGTTTTTCCGTCAGTGTCTATCTCCTCAATGGTGTCCATCACCACATTGACCTTGCGGCCGGCGAATATCTTTTTGTAGGAAAGCTTGATGGAGTCCTCCTCCACGCGGCCTGCAGCAACCTCGTGAAGCTCTGTGAGCATCGTGTGAAACGGATTCCGGTCGATCAGCGTGATGCTGACCTCGCCGGCCTTCTTCTTTTTTTGAAGCGATTTGAGGGATTTTTCCAGCTTTTTCGCGGCGATTACGCCCGCATAGCCGCCGCCCAGGATGATTACTTTTTGGATCATACCGTTGTGCTCCTCCTTTTGAGATTATACCAATGCCGTTTTTGAGCAGTGGAAGCCGGTGTCACCCCCAAATTCAGCCAATACCTTGTCAGATTTTCTACAATACTGACCTTATACCTTTCGCTCCCCCCAAAGATTTTTCCTCTTTTTTTCTCGCGAATTTATGGTGGGGAAATTTGTCTTTGCTGATAATGTCCGCCGCCGAAGCGTGAAAACTATTTTTTATAATCAAAAAAGGAATCTCGTTATTATATTGCAAGAGTATGCAGATGCGAATAGGAGCAGGCTTCATCAAGCGCAAAGTCAAATGCCCCGCAGGACGCGCGGCGCTACGGCACCAAGTCCAGAATTTTTTCCTTATCATTGACATCCACAAAGGATTCCGGCACATCCCCTACAATGATGCTTTCGGCAATGGAGACGCTGCTTGTGATCTCTACCTGCCTGACCCTGGCAGGGATGACCATGCGCACGCTTGTTTTCAGCACGAGAATGATCTTGTGGCGTGTCTGGTTGATGCCGGCGGATTCAAACTCCGTTGTAAACTGGGTAGACACAGCGCCGACAGGCAGTATCTTCACCGGGATCCCGGGGCCGAGGCCGGCCAGGAAACTGACGCCCAGCGCCGCGCCCAAAGGCACATGGACCACCTGGTTTTTGGCATCCTGAAGTTTTTCCTGGGCCTCAAGTGCCGTTTTTGTAGCCAGCTCGTTCATGCGTACGGTGTTTGCCTGAAGCATGGTTACCTTGCCTTCGCTGTTGGTGCGCACGCTGATCAGATCATCATAGGCGATCCCGGACCGCATGATCCCGTCCACCGCGGAGTTGATGCCCTTCACTGCCAGGGAGTAGGCGTTGGCATAGGCCATATCCAGCACCACCTGGGAAAGATTCTTCTGCCATACCCAAAAGGCGGCGGACAACAGCACAACCAGAACCACGCCGATACTTAAAAGCTTTCGGCCAAGGCGCTTTTTTCCCCTGCGGGATGCATTCATTTTCATCCCTCCCTCGTTAAATGGATATGCAGGGGGCGTTCCGGTTACGCAGGGCTGCGGCTTTGCTTTCCCTGCCGCCTGTGGTATAATCGTCGGGAACCTGTCGTACTTGTTACGTTATGGCTTTGTGCCGTTGGGAGGCTATTGTATTGTATCAGCCGCCGAAGGATAATCAGCAGGCGACAAGGCGGGCGGAGATCTATCCGCCTGTTTCGCCTGATTTTCAGCAGGAAGACGAAGAGCAGTTTGCCCAGCCCGGCTGGGAGGACGGCGATGCATCTCAGTGGGACAGTCAAGCCGGTTATGCGGACCAGGAGGGGTATGGCCCGGAGGAAATGATGCCGGAGCAACCCCGTGAGGACTGGGGCGAAGACTGGGGAGAAGAGGACCTTCCGCCTGAACCTGTGCCTGAAAAAACTTATAGGCATAGCATTTTCAAGCCCAGGGTGCGCAAGGCAAGCTTTCTTCTGTCGGTGATTGTCAACGCGGTGCGTATCTTTTTTCTCATCGCCATACTGGCAGGGCTGGCGGGCCTGGGGGCGGTGGTAGGCATCGCCAAAGCCTATGTGGAGACGGCACCCACCCTGGACCTTGCCCTGCTGGACGACCAGGCGCAGACCTCCTTCATCTATGACGCCGACGGGAACCTGATTACCGATTATAAGGGCACGGAAAACCGTGTGGTGGTTTCCATCGACCAGATGCCCACCCACCTGCAAAACGCGTTCATCGCCGTGGAGGACGCCAGGTTTTATACCCATAACGGCGTGGATATCAAGCGCATCGCCGGTGCGCTGATTTCCAACATCACTTCGGGCAGCAATCAGGGTGGCTCCACCATTACCCAGCAGCTGATCAAAAACACGATCCTCAGCGACGAACTGAGCTACAAGCGCAAAATACAGGAAGCCTACCTTGCCATGCAGCTGGAAACGCGCTATACCAAGCAGCAGATTCTGGAAAGCTATCTGAACACCATTTACCTGGGCGAAAACTATTATGGCGTGCAGGTGGCCGCCAGGGGATATTTCGGCAAGGACCTGGGTGAATTAACCCTGCGGGAATGCGCCATGCTGGCCGGGGTCAACAACAGCCCCTATTACTATAATCCCCGCAGGAACTTCTTCCTGCGTTCCGCAGAAGGCGTGGACTATCCCGCCATCACCAACAACCGCACCAACTATGTGCTGCGCTGCATGTATGAAAACCAGTTCATCACTTACGAGCAGTACACGGAGGCACTTAATTCCGCCACAGCCGTGGTGCTCAAAGACGCTCCTTCCGACGGGACCGGGATGTACAAGTACGCCCATTATGTGGAATACGCCGTCAAGGACGTGGTGAACAAGTTCCTTGAGATGAACGGCCTGGAGGATACCAGCGCCAACCGGCTGGCTATGGAGAACAAGCTGCGTACCGGCGGCTACCGTGTGGTGCTGGCCATCGACACCCAGATCCAGGAAATTGTGGAGGATACGCTGGAAACCTGGAAGAACTACCCCAGCCTCCGTGATCCCAGCGACAAGATCTACCGTGCCCGAAACGCCGATGGCACGTATACCGAAATCATACAGCCTCAGGCAGCTGCGGTGGTGATGGATTACCGTACCGGCGAGTTGAAGGCTATTGTTGGCGGCCGTACGCGCCCCACCCAGCGCAAGACATTGAACCGCGCCAGCGACAACAGGATGCCCGTAGGCTCCTCCATCAAGCCGCTGTCCGTATACGCGCCGGCCATTGAGGGAGGGGCGTCCCCGGCCACGGTGGTGTACAATATGCCCCTGCCCATTTCCGGCTGGAAGAACTCCAAGCTGCAGGACAGCTGGCCTGAAAATTACGGGGGCGGCGGTTACAAGGGGCCGCAGACCCTCCGGGAGGCTATGAAGCGCAGCTACAACGTGTCCGCGGCCCAGACGATGATGACCATGGTGGGGGTGGACCGGGCGGTGGATTATCTGATGCGCATGGGGGTGGACAAGGAGCATATCGACGCGACGCCCTTTGGCGTTACGTTGGGCTCCAGCGGCATCTCTCCCATTGAGATGACGGTGGCCTACAGCGTGCTGGCCAACGGCGGCGTATATCAGGAGCCCATTTCCTTCCTGGGCATTTCAGACAGCGACGGCAACACCATCTACGACAGCCATGCCAATCAGGAACGGCGGCAGGTGTACAAGCCCTCCACCGCATGGCTGGTGGTGGATATGATGAAGGACGTGGTCTCCGGCGGTACGGGCACAGGCGCGAAGATCTCCGGCCAAACGGTGGCAGGAAAAACTGGCACCAACTCAGACCAGAAAGGCATCTGCTTCGCCGGGATGACCGGCTGGTATGTGAGCTTTGTATGGATCGGCCATGACAACTACAAGGCCTTGTCCTCCAAGTCCACGGGCAGCAATTCCGCCGCACCCCTTTGGAAGGCGTACATGTCGAAAATCCATACCGCCAAGAACCTCACCAACCGGGATATTATGGAGGGCGACCCATCCGACTACGGGCTTGTGAAAGTTACCACCTGCGGCGTCAGCGGCCAATTGGCCACCAGCGCCTGCAAGAACGATGAAATGGGGTACAAGGTGGTTACGGATTACTGGGCAGTGGGCACAAAGCCCCTCACGGAGTGCCAGATGCACAAGACCATGACCATCTGCCTGGAAAGCGGCAAACTGGCCAATGAATACTGCCCCAGCGCGGTGCGGGCCAACAAGGGTGTGATCGTCATTCCCAAGGGCCATCCGCTCTACAATTTCATCGGCACGAAATATGATTCCGTCCTTACCAAGTATCTGGGAGCCTTTTCCACGCTGCGCTACACCAACGATGCCAATGCCAATGCCGCCATCAACAGCGCTTTGACCTGCAACATCCATGGCCCGGGCAGCAGCAACGACAGCTATATCGTATCCACCACCCTGATCCCCGATGCGAACCGCCTGCTGACCCAGGCGCGGACGATCCTGGGCAGGATCACCCAAGGCACGGATGCCTACAATAATCTGCAGAACGCCGTCAACAACCTGCAGAACCTGGTGGACCAGAGCAGCCCCTCCTCCTCCAGCCTCACCCAGGCCATGAGTTACCTGACCCAGGCCATGGCCTCCGCACAGTAGAGGGAGCAAGTGGCGGAGCAAACGAAAAACGGCGGGAAAATCCCGCCGTTTTTCGTTTAAACAGGTCACGGCAAAATATAGTGGCAGTATTTTTGCGATATTGCTTGACAGGCGGGAAAACAGCCTGTACAATACTTTTCGTTTCTGTCTTCCGGTCATGGAGAGTTGGCTGAGTGGTCTAAGGCGCACGACTGGAAATCGTGTGACGGCTTATACCCGTCCCAGGGTTCAAATCCCTGACTCTCCGCCAGGCCCCCTCGAGCAATCGAGGGGGTTTTTGATATAGTAAAACCTGTGTCAGCGGGAAGTGCCTTCCCGGCTTTTGAGCATTTCCACCAACTGCCGCGCAGCCCTTGGGGAACGCCCGCCCTTTTCCATAGCGAAGCGCTCGGCCTTCAGGTCCAGATCCACGTCAGGCCCCAAGGCGTATTGCCGGGCCAGCGCATGCACGATGGAAAGGTACTCCTCCTTGTCCGGGCGGAAGAACCGGACCGCCAAACCGAATCTGTCTGAAAAAGATACCTGCTCCTGCACGGTTTCTTCCCGGTGAATCTCATCACCTTCCCGCTGGGAGAAGGTTTCATGGATCAGGTGACGCCTATTGCTGGTCGCGTACAGGATAACGTTCTGCGAACGCTTCCATACCGCACCCTCCAGCACGGATTTCAACGCGCCCAGTTCCTCACTGTCCGCGGACAAAGTGAGGTCATCGATAAACAGGATAAATTTCAGCGGGTTTCCGTTAAGGCTTGACGCCACTTCCGGGATATGCAAAAGCTGGTCCCGCCGTATCTCAATCAGCCGGAGGCCCATGGGTGCGTATTCGTTGAGAAGGGCCTTGACGCAGGAGGATTTGCCCGTCCCCGCGTCGCCGTACAGCAGTGTGTTGGCGGCGGGCTTTCCGCTCAGCAGCGCCAAGGTGTTGTCAAGGACTATCCGGCGCTGCGCCTCGTATCCGGAAAGGTCGGAAAGCCGTACCGGATCAGGGGCAGAAACCGGGACAAGAGCCTGACCGTTTAGGGTGAAAGCTCTGTATTTCGCATACATGCCAAAGCCGCCCGTATGCGCGCTTTCCAGCAAGGCCATGTAGTCGGCGGGGAAATCGGCCGGACGGTTCCGCCACTCCGGCAGATATCCGTCATAACCAAGGGCCGCCTGGACCGTTCCCGCGGAAAGCTGGGACAGCTCCTGCAAAAGCTGAAGCTCCTTCTGAAGGCATTCCTTCAAAGCGGGGCTCGTCCGCTCCCCCCTGGCCCAGGCAGCAATATAGAAATTGGGATCATATACGATCAGGCCCCAGAGGTAATCCGAGAAATTCTCCGTTTTTTGAAGCAGCGCGGAGGCAAAAGCGCCGTAGCGGGACACCCGCTCCCAAAGCGGTGCGTTTTCAGTATCCAGCAGCGACAGCAAAAGTTGGACCACGCCGTCGGACAGAAGATTCCTGAAGATCACCAGGGACTGAAGCCTGGTATGAAGCCGCGCGAGGCTGTCCAATATGAATCCCTCCCATGCGGCGGATGCATTGCCGCAGACATACCATTCGTTCTACACATGAAAATTCCTGCCGAAATTGACGGATAGACGCCGCCCTGCTAGAATAACACAGGCCTATGCGAGGGGAGGTGCCGTCTTGGAGAGCGGATATGTGACTGTGGTGGGCGCTGTGAATGTGGACATCGTGGGAAAATCCCAGAAACCGCTGCTGATGGGCGATTCCAATCCGGGATCGGTGTCGGTAAGCCTGGGGGGCGTGGGCAGGAACATCGCCGATAACCTGCGGCGCCTGGGCGCTTCCGTACGCATGGTCACGGCCCTGGGCGGCGATGTATACGCCCAAAAAGTCCGGGAGGAATGCGCAAAGCAGTCCATCGACCTGTCCCTGAGCCTTACGGCGGAGGGGGAGAACACTTCCGTATATTTATGCATCCACGACAGCGACGGAACCATGCGTCTGGCCGTTTCGGACATGGACATCTGCCGGCACATCAGCCCGGATTTCCTGATGGAGCGGATGGGGGAAATCAACCGCTCCCGCCTGGTGGTCATGGACGCCAATCTTCAGCAGGAGGCAGCCGCCTGCCTGGCGGACCATTGCACGGTGCCGCTGTTTGCCGATCCTGTTTCCGTAGCGAAGGCGGCGCGGCTGAAGAGCTGCCTGCACGGGATTACCTGCATCAAGCCCAATGTGCGTGAAGCCGAGGTGCTTACCGGCATTGCCATCAGGAATGACGGCGATCTGCAGCGGGCGGCTTCGACCCTGCATGAGATGGGCGTGAAGACGGTGTTTATTTCCCTGGGTGCCCGGGGAGCGTACTTTGACGGCGGAGGCGACAGAGGAATCCTGCCCTGTTATCCCGGGGAAATCGTCAACACCACCGGCTGCGGCGATGCTTTCCTGGCCGCGGCGGCCTATGGACATCTGATGGGAAGAAAGATAGATGAAATGGCCCAAATGGGCCTGGCTGCGGCCTCCCTTTGCGCCGCGTCGGAGGGTGCCGTCCGGGAGGATTTGACCCTCGCCTTGGTGGAAAGAAAAATGCTGGGAGGCGGAAAGATATGATCCCTGAACGCTATGTAAGCATTGCTCCGCAGGTGAAAAGTGCCCTTGCCCAGGGAATGCCCGTGGTGGCGCTGGAATCTACCATCATTTCCCATGGTATGCCGTATCCGAAAAATGTGGAAACGGCCCTGGCTGTGGAAAGCATCGTGCGGGACAACGGCGCCACCCCCGCCACCATTGCCGTGCTTGGCGGAAAGATCACCGTGGGGCTTGCGCCAGAGCAGATCGAAACGCTTGGCAAAAAGGGGCTGTCCGTGACAAAGGCCAGCCGCCGGGACCTGCCTGTGCTGCTTTCCAGGGGAGAGGACGGCGCCACCACCGTGGCAGCCACCATGATCGGCGCGGCCTTGGCCGGCATCGCCGTGTTTGCTACCGGCGGCATCGGCGGCGTGCACCGGGGCGCCGAAACCACCATGGACATCTCCGCCGACCTCCAGGAGCTTGCCAGAACGGATGTGATGGTGGTATGCGCCGGGGCCAAGGCCATATTGGACCTGGGGTTGACCCTGGAATACCTGGAAACCATGGGTGTGCCGGTGATCGGCTACCAAACGCAAGAGCTGCCGGCCTTCTACACCAAGAAAAGCGGGTTCGGGGTGGACTGCCGCATGGATACCCCGCAAGAAATCGCGGCCGCCTTCCGTGCCAAGATGGCTTGCGGGCTGCACGGCGGAATGCTGGTAGCAAACCCCATTCCCGCGGAATATGCCATGGAGAACACATTAATTGATGCGGCCATCCAAAGCGCCCTCAAGGAGGCGGACGCCCTGCATATCCAGGGCAAGGCCATCACCCCCTTCCTGCTGGACAAAATTCAAAAGCTCACCGGCGGAAAGAGCCTGGAGTCCAATATCCGCCTGGTGTACAACAATGCCGCGCTGGGCGCGCGGATCGCCTATGCATTGGCAAATGCTTGAAGAACATTGTTTTGGTGGCGGCTGAATGCCGGTTTTGGACTGAAAACATGTATCGCGTTTTCTAAACGGCTGCCTGCCAGCGGATTCTTTGGCCCCTATTCGTGGTATAATAAGAATATGCCGGCAAGAAAAGGATACGGAAGCCGGCGGATGAAATGCATGCGCGGAGGGATACATTATGAAAAAGATATTGACGGTGGAAGGCATGTCCTGCGCCCATTGCCAGGCCAGGGTGGAAAAGGCGCTGGCTGCCGTGAAGGGCGTGGAGAGCGCCAAGGTGGACCTGAAAAAGAAAACAGCCACCGTTGCCCTGTCCGGAACGGTAGCCGACGACGCACTGATGGACGCTGTGAAGGAAGCGGGGTACGAGCCGGTAGCCATTGAGGAGAAAAAAGGCCTGTTTAGCTAATACCCTTAATTTGAAAGTTTTCAGGGATGGGCACGGGAAGGGGGCTTTTGCAAAAGCCCCCTTCCCGCCTTATTTCATCGTCCCATTCCGTTACTTTGCGCTCTTGACGTCCAGCCAGAGGGCGTTGTAGATTTCAATGAAATCCTGGATATCGTCGAAGTATTCGCACCGGGCCACCACTTCCGGCGCGGGGTTCATGACAGGGTTGCCGGTGTATTCCTCGCCCATCAGCGCGACGGCGCCGGCGTTGGGGGAGGAGTACCAGATAGCCTCGCAATTGATCTGGGCGATGTCGGGCCTGGACATGAAGTTGATGAAGGCTTCGGCGTTTGCCTTGTTCTTGGCACCCTTGGGGATGACCATGGCGTCCACCCACACGTTGGAGCCCTCCTTGGGCACCACATAGTCAAGATCGGGGTTCAGGTCGATGGCGTATTGCGCGTCGCCGCTCCACATAAGCGCCAGGGCCGCCTCGCCGGCCACCATCTTGTCCTTGGTCTCATCCACCTGATAGGCTTTGACGATGCCTTCCTGCTTTTGCTTGATCAGCAGATCCTTGGCCTGCTCCAGAGCCACGGGGTCCCGGGTGTTCATGGAATAGCCCAGGTACTTCAGTGTAATGCCCATGGTATCCCGGATGCTGTCCATCATGAACACATTGCCCAGGTACTTGGTATCCCACAGGATCGCCCAGCTGTCCACGGGCTCCTGGACCATGGTCTTGTTGTACAGGATGCCCACGGTGCCCCACATGTAGGGCACGGAGTATTCGCCGGTGGGATCGTAGGAGGCGTTGCGCAGTTCGGGCAGGATTTGATCCACATTGGGCACGTTGCTGAAGTCGATTGTCTCCAGCAGGCCTTTGGAGAGCATGCGCTCCACAGCATAGTCGGAGGGGAAAACCACATCGAAGGCGGAAGGCGTAGCCTCCACCTGCACCAGCATATCCTCGTTGGTGGTGAAATTCATATAGTTGACTTTGATGCCCGTTTCCGCCGTGAACATTTCCAGGGTGGTTTCGTCAATATAATCCTCCCAGTTGAAAATGTTCACCACACCGCCGCTTTCCGCGACGGCGGCCATGGGAACCAGCAGGCAGGCGATCATGAGCAGCGCGAGTACTTTTTTCATGGGGTGTACCTCCTTGTTTTGTATGTCATGCGCGTTGGCGCACAGCATCGGGTGATTTCTTTTGCGTTCTGCCCGTGCGGCGGTTGACCGCGAACAGGAGCAGCAAAAGCGCCACAAACATCAGCGCGCTCAGGGCATTGAGAGTGGGTTCGATGCCGATGCGGGCTTTGGAGTAGATCAGCGTGGAAAGGTTTTTCACCAGCGGGCTGGTGGTAAAGTAGCTGATCACAAAATCGTCCAGGGAGAGGGTAAAGGCAAGCAGCGCGCCGGTAATGACGCCCGCGCTGATCTCCGGCAGGATTACGTGCAGAAGCGCGTATCCCGGCGTTGCGCCCAGGTCCAGCGCCGCCTCATAGCTGTATTTGTTCATTTGCTTGAGCTTTGGGAGCACCGAGAGGATGACATAGGGTGTATTGAAGGTAACATGGGCCAGCAGCATGGTGATGTAGCCCCGCTCCACCTTGGCAAACAGGAACAGCAGCATCAGGGAGATGCCCGTCACGATATCCGGCATGGTCATGGGCAGGTTGGTCATGGTCATCATGAACGCCTGGGGCCGCTTGCGCATGGCGTGGATGCCGATAGCCGCCAGGGTGCCCAGAATGGTGGCCGCCACGGCCGCGATCACCGCCACGGTAAGGGTGACGTACAGCGCCTGCATGATGGACTTGTCCTGAAAGAGCGCGCCGTACCAGCGAAGGGAAAAGCCCTCCCACTTGGCGCGGCTCTTGCCCGCGTTGAAGGACTGGAAGATCAGCACCACAATAGGAATATACAGAAAGAACAGCATGACCGCCAGGTAAAAACGCTTTAGAAACCGCTTCATATCATGCTCCCCCCTTCTCCCTCCGGGTCGGCCTTGCGGAGGATTCCAAGGCTTACAAGGATCATGACCATCATCACCAGAGACAGCGCGCTGCCCACATTCCAGTTGCCCTCGGTAAGAAACTTGTTTTCGATCAGGTCGCCGAACATCATGGTATTGCCTCCGCCCAGGATGCGCGGGATGAAGAAGGTGGTCACAGAGGGCATGAAAACCATGGTAATGCCGGAGATGATGCCCGGGATGCTCAAGGGCAGCGTGACCCGCAGGAAGGTTTTCACGTGGTTGGCCCCCAGATCTTGGGCGGCCTCCAGCAGGCGCACGTCCGTCTTTGTCAGGGACGTGTAGATAGGGAATACCATAAAGGGAAGGAAGTTGTATACCATCCCCAGCAGCACCGCGCCGTTGTTGTACATCAGCTGCGCGCCGGCGAACCCAAATGCCTTCAATACGCTGTTGATCAGCCCCTGGTCCTCCAGCAGGGACATCCAGGCCACGGTGCGTAAAAGAAAATTCATCCACATGGGGATAATGAACAGCACCACGATGGTGGAGCCGATCTTCATCTCCCTGTCCGCCATAAACAGCGCGGCGGGATAGCCCATAACCAGGCTGATGGCGGTGCACAAAAAGGCCATCCATACGGAGTAGACCAGCGTATCCACATTCACCGTGCCGCGGCGGATGTAGGAGGCGTACTGCTCGCCCATGGAGGCGTAGAGCTGGTTCTTGCTGTGATTGCTGTCAAAGAAGTTCAAAAAATTGTCCAGGGTAAAGGCGCCAGACTTGTCTGTAAACGCGTAATAACCGATCAATATCACCGGCAGCGCCGTGAACAGGATCATCCACAGGGCATAGGGGGAAGCAAACAAGGGGCGCCTGACACCCCCATGGCGGCGGACGGAGACAAAAATCATGGCGGCGAAGGCGGCAAAACCCAGCGCCATCATGATCCATGCCCAGGAGGGAAGGCTCATGCCGCTGATCAATTCTCTTCCGCCTCCTCCCTGTGCTGGGCAGGGGGCTCGCTGTCCATGGGCTTCATGATGTGGATGTTGAAGGGCACGATGGCCAGGCCCACCCGGGAGTTTTGGGGCTGCATGGTGGTGGAGTGCACCTTGAAGGTGGCTTCGCCCGCATCGATCATCATTTCATAATGCACCCCCTTGAAGAGCACACTTTTCACCGTGCCGGTCAACTGCCCCACATCCTCGCCCACCAGCATGATGTCCTCCGGGCGCACCACCACGTCCACCGGCGCGTTTTCGCCAAAGCCCGCGTCCACGCAGGGAAAGTCGGCCCCGGCGAAGGACACCAATTCATCCCGGACCATGGTGCCCCGCAGGATATTGCTCTCGCCGATGAAGTCCGCCACGAAGGCGTTCACCGGCTCGTCATAGATGCGCTTGGGATCGCCTATTTGAAGAATTTTGCCGTCCCGCATCACCACCACGGTGTCGCTCATGGTCAGGGCTTCCTCCTGGTCGTGGGTCACATACAGGAAGGTGATCCCCAGGCGCTGCTGCATGTTTTTCAATTCCAACTGCATGCCCTTGCGCAATTTCAGATCCAGCGCACCCAAGGGCTCATCCAGCAAAAGCACCTCCGGCTCGTTCACCAGCGCCCTGGCGATGGCCACCCGCTGCTGCTGGCCCCCGGAGAGGGATTCCACGCTACGCTTGCCGTAGCCGTTCAAATTGACAAGGTCCAGCATGGCGTCCACCCGGCGGCGGATATCGCCCTTGTCCACTTTGGCGATTTTCAGGCCGAAGGCAATGTTATCCTGGACGTTCAGGTGGGGGAACAGCGCGTACTTTTGAAAGATGGTGTTCACCTTGCGCTTATAGGGGGGCACGTTGGTGATATCCTTTCCCTCGAAAAGCACCCGGCCAATGGTGGGATATTCAAAGCCGCCGATGATGCGCAGCGTGGTGGTCTTGCCGCACCCGCTGGGCCCCAGCAGCGTAACAAACTCTTTTTTGCGCACATATAGGTTGATGTTGTCAAGCACCGTCGTGCCGTCAAAATCCTTCGAAATGGATTGAAGATCGATCAGGTGCGTCTTTTCAACCATGGACAGCGGTCTCCTTTGACAGAAAATTTCAGAACATGGGGGGCGTGGAGATCCATAGCACTTTTGCCTTGGATTTGCCAGCATTCTTCAATTGGTGCGGTGCGTGGGGATGCAGGCAGAAACTGTCACCGGCCTTGGCCTTGTGCCGCTTGTCGCCCAGCAGGATATGGATGATGCCGGTAAGGACAAAGCCAAATTCCTCCCCTTCGTGGGGCGGCAACATTTGTGTTTCACCGCCCTCCGCCATCTCCACCAGGATGGGTTCCATGCTGTTTTTCTGCGCGTTGGCCACCAGCCAGGTGATGCCGCCCCTGAGCGTCTCCTCATCCTCTTTGACAAACATGTCCTGGGCGGTGTAGACCACCTTATCGGCTTCCTTGTCATTGAAAAAGCCCGGCAGGCTGCTGCCAAGGCATTCCAGCATATCGGTAAGGGTGGCGATGGAGGGGGAGGCAAGGTCGCGCTCCACCTGGGAGATAAAGCCCTTGCTCAGTTCGCAACGGTCGGCCAGTTCCTCCTGGGTCAGGCCCCTAAGTATCCGCAACCGGCGCAGCTTTTCTCCGATCTTCATAGAACGCTTCCCCCTTGCACACACTCGCAACAAAATCCGGCGGCCGATTTTGTTTGATCCTGCTAAACTTCTTGTCAATGTGCTGTGTTTAGCAATAGTAAACAAAAAAGCATGGTTTATTAAACCACAAACCCTGCCGCATGTCAACCTTCCGCAGGCATATTTCGTCAAAAAATTTCATGCCGGTCTGAAGGGAAAACTGTGTTTCACGGGACTGCGGAAAAGGATTTGTGCATCCCCAGGTATCTTTCGGTACATTCCTTGCTGGTTTTGTGTGGTCATCCTATGCAAAAACCCCTGTTTATGGTATGCTTGATCCATCAAAAGCGGGCGTTCGCCCCTTTGCGAGGGAAGGAGTTGTACCATGCAGGGAAAGATGACCGGCAGACTGCTGGCCGTATTGGTAGTGGTGGTGCTGGCGGGGATCGTGCTGTTCAGCGGATTTTACCGCGTGGGGCAGGGGGAGGAAGCGTTGGTGATCACTTTCGGACGTGTCACTGCAACGCACGGACCGGGATTGTACTTCCGCATCCCCTTTGTGCAGAATGTGATCAGCGAGAGCGTGACCACCATCCATACCAAGGAATACGGCTTCCGTACCACGTCCCAGGGCTCGGCGGGCCGGGCCTCCAAGTACGTAGACAATACCACTGAGAGCGTGATGCTCACCAACGACAACAGCATTGTATCCCTGGAGGCTATTTACCAGTACACCATCCGGGATGTGAAGCAGTATTACTTTGACGTGGATGATCCGGAGGGCACGCTTCAGCTGGCCTTCGAGGCGGTCATCCGCAGAAACATCCAGAACCTCACCCTGGACAACGCGCTGCTGAACAAGGAGGACATTGAGCGGGCGGTGCTGCCGGAGTTCCAGCACATCGTGGACAGCTATGAGATGGGCGTGAAGATCAACAGCGTGCGCATTCAAAACATCACTGTACCCTCCACCGTCACAGCAGCCTATGAGGACGTGAACAACGCCAAAAACGAAATGACAAAGCGCCTGGACGAGGCGGAGAAGTACAAGAACGAGGTGCTCCCCACCGCCAGGTACAAAGCATACCAGGTGCTGCAGGAGGCGGAGGCTTACAAGGCGGAAACCATCGCCGCAGCCGAGGCCCAGGTGGCAGTGTTCAACGCCGTGTATGAAAAATACAAGGCCGCGCCGGAAATCACCAGAACGCGCCTGATGATTGAAACCATGGAAAGCATTTTGAAGAACAGCGGAAAGATCGTTGTTGCGGACAATAACAGTGATGTCCTGAAGGTGCTGGAAGTCAACGGCACCGATGAAACCATCACTGCTGCCGCGGCTGGAAAGGAGTGAGCGGGATGCAAGGCGGACAGGCAAACTATCAAAAGCCTATCAATTACCAAAGCGAGCAGTGGAAGACCTTCGCCCGCAAAAATGCAAAGCGTCTGATTATCCTCGGCCTGGCGGTGATCCTGTTTCTGGTTGTGATCAACGAGTGCGTGTTCATCGTGGGCGAGGCGGAGCAGGCGGTGGTCAGCCGCTTCGGGGTTATCAAACGCATCATCCTCAACAGCGAGAATGATTTTCATCAAACTTTTGCAGACCAGCTGAAGGATGAAATCACCATGTCCGGCAACGTTCAAATTGTGGTGGGCAGCGGCCTGCAATGGAAAATACCCTTCATGGATAAGGTGGAGCGGTATTCCTCCCGGCTGTACACCTATGTCTCCGACAGCGAGGTGGTGAATACCCAGGAAAAGAAACAGTATTACATCACCACCTTCGCCCAGTGGTACATTGCCGATCCCGCGCTTTTCAGCCTGAAACTGGGCAACATGGTCAGCGCCGAGAATCAGCTGGACAACCTGATCCATCCCGTGATCGTGCAGGCGATCAACCGCATGCTGGCGGAGAACTTTGTCAGCAACAAGGAGGCGCTTAACGCCACCCTAGCCGACGGGCTCACCACCATCAATGAGGATATGTGCCTGCGGGGTATTGAGGTAAAGGATATCCAGGTGCACCGCACCACCCTCCCTCCCGCCAACCTGGAGAGCACCTACGCCCGCATGCAGGCGGACCGTGCCAAGGTAGCCCAGCAGCTTCGCAGCGAGGGCCAGGAGGAGTATCAAAAATCCGTGGCCAGCGCCGACCTGGAAGCCCGCAAGCTGGAAGCCGACGCCATGAGCGAGGCCGGGCGCATCAAGGGCGAGGGCGATGCCCAGGCTTTGGAGATTTACGCGGACTCCTATGGCAAGGATGAAGCATTCTACAGCTATTGGCGCTCCTTGCAGGCCTTGGAAACGGCCATCAATCAAAACAGCACCCTGATCCTGGACAAGGAACATCCCCTGTGGAAAGACCTGCTCACCTGGGCGACACAGAACCAGGAGAACGCTGCCAAGTAAGCAGATTTGGACTAAATTCAGACCGTTCCTCTACGCAGCGGGAGCCATGGCTCCCGCTGCCGGCAGGTTGTGCCGGAAAAAAGGCATACAAAGCATTGCTTGTATACATAAAAAGATGGAATGAGGTGGTTTTGCATGTCATCATTCGAACAGTTTTTCACCCAAAGCGGATCCGTTGCCATGTTGGTTGCCATCGTGATCGTCCTCTTTTTCCTCATTGCCTTCTTCCGCAACTACATCAAGGTGCCGCCCAACGTTGCGCTGATCGTCAGCGGCCGGCGGCGCAAGTATAAGGTGAAGGATGAGACGGGAAAGGAGATTATCAAGGAGTTTGGCTACCGCATTGTCCGCGGCGGCGCGACCTTCGTGATCCCCTTCTTCGAACGGGTGGACCGGCTGAACCTTGGTATCATGCAGGTGGATATCAAGACCACCCAGGCCGTGCCCTCCCAGGAATATATCGGCATGATGGTGGATGGCGTGGCCAACATCAAAATTGGCTCCGACGCTGTGTCCGTGGCCACCGCCGCAGAGCAGTTTCTGGGCTGGAGCCAGGATGACATCGCAGCAGTGGCCATGCAGGTGCTGGAAGGCAACATGCGTGAGATCATCGGCCGCATGACCATCTCCGATCTGGTGCAAAACCGCGATAAGTTTGCCCAGGAAACGCAGCGGGCCGCCACAACAGATATGAAGAACATGGGCCTGGAGATCGTCAACCTGACAATCCAGAATTTCTCCGATAACGACGGCGTGCTGGACACCCTGGCTGTCAAGAACATATCCGAGAAAAAGCGGGATGCCGACATTGCCAAGGCGGAGGCAGAACGCGACACGCTGATCCGCCAGTCTACCGCCCAGCAGGAGGGCTACCGGGCCAAAGCCGAAGCCGACGCTATCATGGCCGAGCAGGAAAAGCTGCTGGAGCTGAAGCGTGCGGCCTACCGGGCCGATCAGGACAAGGCCAAGGCATCCGCCGACCTGGCCTACAGCGTGCAGCAGGAAGTGGCCCGCAAGGAGCTGGAAACCGAAAAGGCCGCCGCGGAGTTGGTACGCCTGGAAAAGGAAACACAATTGCAGGCCCAGCAGGTTCAAATACAGCGGGAGCGGCTGAACGTTGAGATCAGGGAGCGGGCGGAAGCCGATTTCTTCAAAGCGCAGAAGGAGGCCGAAGCCTCCCTGGTCATCGCCAGAAACGATGCGGAAGCCATTCGCTTAAGGGGCGAAGCCGAAGCCCAGGCTATCTTGCGCAAAGCAGAGGCCATGAAGCAGTACGGCCAGGCCGCCATGCTGGAAATGCTTGTTACCCGCATGCCGGAAATCGCCAGGGCCGTTAGCGAGCCCCTTTCCAAAACGGAAAAGATCATCCTCTTTGGCGACGGCGGCGCGACCCACATGGCCAAGGATGTGTCCGGCGCTATGCTGCAAACCTTTGAAGCCATCAAGGATACCGTGGGCATGGATATTCCGAAAATGCTCAAAGACCTTACCACCGGCGGACTCATAGGCAAGGCCGCGCAGGAAGCCGCGGAATAATCAAATAACGCAAAACGGCCCCCGGAAGTCACCGGGGGCCGTTTTGCAGTCTGTGAGCCCATGGGGCTATTTTACCACCTCGAAGGTGTTTTCCAGAAGCGTGGCCGTTCCCGCGGCGTTGGTGGCGGTCACCTTGTAGGTATAGGTGCCGGCAGCCAAACCGCCGAATTTGACGTACTTGTCCACATACCAGCGGAAGTCAACGGAGTTGGCTTTGGGATTCCAGTTCCGGCCCGTGAGCATCTTGCCGTCTCCATCAAACACACCGGCGGTGATGTTCGAAATCTTTGAGCTTTCCGAGGATACCACACCCCGCAGCCCGAAGCCGCGGCCTTCGATGAGCAGGGTTGGAGCGCTGAGCCCGGAGGATTTCAGCTTATCGGAGGCGGGTTCCGGAGCGGTGACGGAAAAGTCCTGGCTCAGCAGCGTTTCGGTGCCCGCGGCGTTGACGGCTACCACCTTGTAGGTATAGGTGCCGGCGTTTAGTGTGCCGAACTTGACGAAGGGATTTACATACCAGCGGAAATCGACAGATTTAGCCTTGGGGTTCCAACTGCGGCCGGTGAGCATGTTATCCCCGTCAAACACACCTGCGGTCAATTTTGTGATCTTGGAATTTTGGGAGTATACCACACCCCGCAGGGAGAAGCCTTTGCCGCCCGTAACCGTGGTGGGGTAATTGAGCCCCGAGGCCTTCAGACCATCTTCCGCAGGATCCGGGGCGGCGACGGTAAAGTCCTGGCTCAGCAGCGTTTCGGTGCCCGCGGCGTTGACGGCCACCACCTTGTAGGTATAGGTGCCGGCGTTTAGTGTTCCGCACTTGACGAAGGGATTTTCATACCAGCGGAAATCGACGGTCTTTGCCTTGGGGTTCCAGCTGCGGCCGGTGAGCATTTTGTCTCCGTCAAACACGCCCGCGGTCAATTTGGTGATCATGGAATTTTGGGAGTATACTACACCCCGCAGGGAAAAGCCCTTGCCTTTTGTAAGCGCGGTTGGATAGGTCAGCCCGGAAGATTTCAAAGCATCGGCAACTGCCGGGGCCGGGGTAACCACAAAATCCGCGCTTACCAGCGTCTCCTTGGCCGTACCGTTGGTGGCGGTAATTTTGTAGGTATAGGTGCCGTCTTCCAACGTGCCGAATTTGACATAGGGGTTCACATACCAGCGGAGGTCAACGGATTTTGCGTTTGGGTTCCAGCTTCGCCCTGTGAGCATCTTCCCGCTGCCGTTGTACACGCCGGCTTCCAGACGGACAATTTTGCTGCTTTCCGAGCGGATGATGCCCCGCAGGGAAAAGGCTTTGCCTTCCGCTAAAGCAGTAGGATAATTGCAGTCTTCCGCAGTCAGGGTGTCCGAACCGGCCAGGGCGGCCGGTAAAGATACCATGGTAGATAAAAACAGGCAGAGAACAAGGAACCAAGCGATGCGCCGGAAATGGAACATGTGCAAAACGCCTCCTGTCTATCCTCACTTTATTTATCATAACACTTGAGCGTGGTAATTTCATTCCATTGAAGGGAGATTTTACAAAACAATCCGCAAGGCAATGCTGCGAAAATTTCGTCCTTATGATTGCATTTTGAACTTTCTCATGGTACAATTGAGATGGTCAAAGATAGTCAAGGAATTTGACCGGGAAACGGGGGAATCTTTATGCGATTAAGCGATACCATTGAGCAGTTCATCAAGACCATGCTCCAGCAGGATGAGCCGGAGGTGGAGCTGAAGCGGAACGAACTGGCGGAATACTTTAACTGTGCGCCATCACAAATCAATTATGTGCTGGCGACACGTTTCACACCCGACCATGGGTATATTATAGAGAGCAGAAGGGGTGGCGGCGGGTATATCCGGATCGTGCGGATGGAGCAGAACGCCGGCGAGCACCTGCTGTACCTGATCCATGAGCGGATCGGCGATTCCATCGGGGAAACGGAGGCCATGCACCTTATCGGGCAATTGCGGGAAAGAGAACTGGTAAGCCTCCAAAGTGCGCAGCTCATGGCGGCGGCCGTATCCCAGCGGGCGCTGTCGCTGCCTATTCCCAATCCGCTTAAGGATGCGGCACGGGCCAGGATCCTGCGCAGTATGCTGCTGGCGGTGGCCCAGCAGCGCCGGCAAACTCCGGAATGAGCCACGAGGCGCGGCGCGCCAAAGGAGAAAACCATGTTGTGCGAAGAATGCGGCCTGAATCCGGCGACGGTAGTGATCACTGTGCTGGTAAGCGGCGAAATAA
The DNA here is from genome assembly GCA_023459275.1 of Bacillota bacterium. Lineage (GTDB taxonomy): Bacteria > Bacillota > Clostridia > Christensenellales > Aristaeellaceae > JAEWAH01. The sequence continues at coordinate 69,723 of JAEWVC010000085.1, forward strand.
GTACAAGGCACCTGTGCAAGGGCTGTGTCAGTCGGATACAAAACAGTATCCAGCAGGGGGATATCCAAAGCTTCCTCTCCTCCTTGATGACTTCCATCAGCCAGGAGGAAAAAGCGGTTGACCTAACCTGCCCCAGATGCCATTTGACATACGCGGAATTTCAGAAAACCGGCAAACTTGGCTGTGCCAATTGTTATGAGGCCTTCAGGGAGCAATTGAAACCCCTGCTTCTGCGTATCCATGGCCGGGTACAGCACGCGGGGCGGATGCCGCTGCTAAACACGCAGGCCCAGGAGAAAAAAAAGAAGATCGCCGCCCTGCGTGTGCGTATGGATCAGGCGGTGAAGGAAGAAAATTTTGAGGAAGCCGCTATCCTGCGGGATCAGTTGAAGGAACTGACCTGCGTGGCAGGGGAGGAGTGCAACCCATGACAGACAAGGATTTGGACGTGGTGGTCTCCTCCAGGATACGGTTGGCCCGCAATTATGAGGACCTGCCCTTTTCCACCATTCAAAGCGACGCCATCGCCGAGATGTGTGTGGACAGGGCCGTCAACGCGCTGAAGGAGGAGCCCCAAAGCACCAACGCCTACGCGCTGTACAAAATGGCTGATCTGGCCATGCGGGAGCGCCTCGCGCTGGTGGAAAGCCATCTCATCAGCCGTGACCTGATCAAAAACAGCCAGACCGGCGCTGTACTCATCCGGGAGGATCAGACTGTGTGCCTGATGATCAACGAGGAGGACCATTTGCGCCTGCAGGCCATCCTGCCAGGCCAGCAGCTTCAAAAGACGGCGGAGCTGGCTTATGAGGTGGAGGATTCCCTCCAGCGCCACATCGATTTCGCTTTTGACGGGCAACTTGGCTATTTAACCGCCTGTCCCACCAATACAGGCACGGGAATGCGCGCCTCCCTGATGCTGCACCTGCCCCTTTTGACCATGTTCAAGCAGATGGGAAACGTCAGCGCCTCCATTTCCAAGCTGGGGCTCACCATCCGCGGCATCTACGGCGAGGGCAGCGAAGCCCAAGGGAATCTTTACCAGGTAAGCAATCAGGTCACCCTGGGGCGCACCGAAGGCGAAATCATCGAGGCCGTCACCGGCGTGGGACGGCAGATCATTGACATGGAGCGGAACCTGCAAAAGCGCGTGGCCGGCGGCGATGACACCGCTCTGACGGACCAGGTGTACCGCTCCCTTGGCATCCTGCTGTATGCCAGGCGCATGGAACTGAAGGAATTTATGCAGCATTGGTCCAACCTGCGCCTGGGCTGCGCCATGGAGCTGCTGCCCATCCCGCTTGAGACGGCGGATGCGCTGCTTTCCGGGGCCCAGGACGCGCATATTATGAAATTGGAAAACAAGGAACTGAAAGGCAAAGAGCTGGACGCTTCACGCAGCCGGTATATCCGGCAAACGCTCACCGCCGCCTAAGGAGGAAATAGAGTATGGCACTGTTCGGCCGGTTTACAGAGCGGGCGCAAAAGGCGCTTACCAATGCGCAAAAAGCCGCTGTAGATTTGAAACACCCGTATGTGGGAACGGAACACATGCTCCTGGGACTTTTAAAGGAGCCCGGGGCGGAGATGCAATCCATTCTGGGAAATCTGACCTATGACGCCGTGATGGAGCGCGTCGTGGCCCTGGTGGGCCGGGGCCAGGAGGACATCAGCAGCCCGTTGGAACTGACGCCCAGAGGCAAAAAAATACTGGAAGCCAGCATGCTGGAATCCCGGCGCTTGGGCCATACCTTTGTGGGGCCGGAGCACTTCTGGCTGGCCATCCTCAAGGAAGGGGAGGGCGTGGCCTTCAACATTCTTCGTGAGGCCGGTGTGGACGCGGAAAAGTTCCGGGAAAATATCCTCAAGCTGCTAAAGACCGAGGAGGAGGGCGAAAAAGCGGAAAAGCCGGCCACAGCCCAAGACGCGGGGCAGGAAACACCCATCCTCAAGCAGTATGGCCGTGATTTGACCCAGGCGGCGAAAAACGGGGAACTGGACCCGGTGATCGGAAGGAACACGGAAATCGAGCGCATCGTGCAAATACTAAGCCGCCGCACCAAGAACAACCCCGTGCTCATCGGCGAGCCCGGCGTAGGCAAAAGCGCCGTGGTGGAAGGGCTGGCCCAGCGCATTGTACAGGGGTCCATCCCCGAATTGCTTAAGGATAAAACGCTGATGACCCTGGACATGGGCAGCCTTGTGGCCGGCAGCAAATACCGGGGCGAGTTTGAGGAAAGACTCAAAAACGCCATCGCCGAGGTGCGCAAATCCGGGAAAATTATCCTGTTCATCGATGAGATCCATACCTTGGTAGGGGCCGGCCGGGCGGAGGGCTCCATGGACGCGGCCAACATTTTAAAACCAGCCCTGGCCAGGGGGGAAGTACAGTGCATCGGCGCCACCACCTTGGACGAATACCGCAAAAATATCGAAAAGGACGCCGCACTGGAGCGCCGCTTCCAGCCGGTGACGGTGGGGGAGCCCTCTGCCGAGGAAGCACTTCAGATTTTGCGCGGGCTCAGGGATAGGTATGAAGCCCACCACAAGGTGCGCATCACTGACGAGGCGCTGAAGGCCGCCGTTTCCCTGGCTGACAGATATATATCCGACAGGTTCTTGCCGGACAAGGCCATTGACCTGATGGACGAGGCCGCCTCCCGGGTGCGTATCCAGTCCTACATTGCCCCTCCTGATGTAAAAGAGCAGGAGGAAAAACTGAACGCCCTGCTCAACGAGAAGAAGGAAGCCGTTGCCCATCAGGACTTTGAGAAGGCCGCTGCCTTCCGGGATGAGGAAAGAAAGCTCCGCACCCAGATCGAGGAAAAGCGCGCCGCTTGGGAACAAAAGAAAAATGCCGCCCGGGAAGTGGTCACCGAGGAGGAGATCGCGCAGATCGTATCCAGTTGGACCGGCATCCCGGTAAAGAAAATGACCGAGGGGGAAAGCCAACGGCTTTTGCACCTGGAGGAAGTGCTCCATAAGCGCGTCATCGGCCAGGAGGAAGCGGTGAGAGCCGTCAGCCGGGCCATCCGCCGGGCGCGGGCCGGCTTGCAGGACCCCAAGCGCCCCATTGGTTCCTTCATTTTTCTAGGGCCCACAGGCGTTGGCAAAACGGAGCTTTGCCGGGCACTGGGAGAGGCCATGTTCGGTGACGAGGACGCGCTGATCCGCATCGACATGTCCGAATACATGGAAAAGCATACCGTGTCCCGCCTGATCGGCTCCCCGCCCGGCTATGTGGGCTACGAGGAGGGCGGGCAATTGACCGAGGCTGTGCGCCGCAAGCCCTACAGCGTGGTGCTGCTGGACGAGGTGGAAAAGGCCCATCCCGATGTATTCAATATCCTTTTGCAGATCATGGAGGACGGGCGTCTGACCGATAACACAGGCCGGGTGGTGAATTTCAAAAACACCATCATCGTCATGACCTCCAACGCGGGCGCACACGCCATCAGCCACAGCCGTGTGCTGGGCTTTGGCAGCGCAATAGACACCATGCGCTCCTATGAAACCATGAAGGAACAGGTGATGAAGGAGGTCAAGGACATCTTCCGCCCCGAGTTCATCAACCGCGTGGACGAACTGATCGTGTTCCATGCCCTGGAACAGACGGACATCGACAGGATCGCCTATTTGATGCTTTCCCAGGTGGCCGACAGGCTGCAAAAGCGTGGCATGCAACTGACCTTTGAAGATGAAGTGGTCGCGCTGCTGGCCACGGAAGGATATGACCCGCAATACGGCGCAAGGCCGCTTAGACGGGTGATCCAGCGCACGGTGGAGGATGCCCTGAGCGAGGAGATCATCGCGGGGAATCTGGCCCTGGGTGATGACGTGCGCCTGTATGTGAAGGACGGAAAGATTGCCTTTGAAAAGCAGGTGCCAGTCGCCAAGACGGCGGAAGAACCGACCAAGGTGTAACAGGCTCGAAAGAAAATAGACCAAAGTATACCGGCGTTCCACTCAACAGCAGCGGAACGCCGGTATTTGTCTATACATGGTATGATCAGTCCTCCAGCCCCTTGCCGGCAAGGATTTGCGGGATACATTTTTCAACCCTTGCGGCCCTTGTCTTTTCCTGCTTAGGCTGCGAGAAGTACAAAAAATAGCCTCTTTGCCGCCCTGGTGTCAGCGCTTCGAAGGCAGCCTTCAGCGCGGGAACCTCCTTCATTTTGCTTTCCAGCTCCGCAGGAATCATAAAATCCTCCTGCTTTTTGAGGGGAACCTCCAGGCCGGCCTTTTCCGCCTCAATGGCCTGATGGATATAGGCCTTTATCTGCTCCTCCAACCCGGCAATCTGCGCCAGGCCGGTAAAGCGAATCTGCCGCGCCGCCTGTACGTTTTCCGTTTGCTGAACCAGAAGCCCGCTCTTGTCATCAAGCAGCGCACCCTTGATGAACAGCAGCGCGCAATACTCCTTGAAACCGTGGATCAGCACGATGTTGGCGTCATGATACGTATAACAGGGCTTTCCCCATTTCAATTCTTCGTTAAGGCCGCATGCAAGCACGATCCGCCGCAGCGCCTGAAATTCCTCCCGCCACTTTGGCGCCCTTTCAAAAAAAGCTTCAATCCCTGTATTTTCCTTGGGATTTGTCATTGCGATGCACCTCGCTTTCCGTATTATAGTATAAACAACAGAGAAGCGGACGAATCATGCTTCTCTGCTGTTTTTTTTGAATGGTTCCTACATTTTTTTGGATTTGGGAATTGAATGGTGCATCTGGGTAAAAAGCTCGTTGTAGCGAAGGTGGTTCCTTTCAATTTTTGTAATGCCGCCCCGAAGAGACAGGGGGATTTCCCGCCCGTTCCACAAGAAGGGCTGCCCGTTTTGCGCAAGCACCCACCCCATGACCTCCTCGGCTTTTGTGATCTCTTCGCTTCCCGTAAGCAGCGCGAATTCGTCGCCTCCGATGCGTATCACCAGCATGTCATCCCCCGCGGCCTCGTCCAGCCTGCGGGCTGCCGCCAGGATGGCCTTGTCACCGGCTTCCCTGGAAAGCGCGTTTACGGGCGTCAGCCCGTTGATGTCAAAGCAGAGTACACGGGTGCCCTCCAACCGCTGAAAGGTCTCGTAGGCCTCCGATAGATCCACGCGTTTTCTGGCCATCGCCATATCGTCTCCTTCCTGATAGTGGTAGTTCAGCCGGGGACAAAGGCCGCTGAACCGCTGCGTTTCCCGGAACTTGGAGGGCGTCATATCCCACAGGCGTTTGAAAGCCCGGGAAAACACCTCCGGGGAGTTGAATTGGAAGCGCAGGGCAATCTGTGTGACGCTGTCCTCCGTATGGACAAGGTCCCAGGCGGCCTTTGTCAGCCGCCGTTTATTGATGTATTCCTTTAGGCTGTAGTGCAGCGCGTAGCGGAACAGCTTTTGCAGCCCGGACAGGGAGGAACAGCAGGCCTTTGCCACATCCGCAGATGTCATAGGGTCGCACAGATGCTCCTCCATGTAATGGATGGCGGTTTCCAGCAGAAAAAAGTTGCGCATTTTTTCCACATCCGGCAAATTGATACAATAACGTTACTGTGCTTGTATTTTATCACGGCTTTTCCATTTTTGCATGATGTTTTGGGCATGTTTTGTGCCTTGCGAATATTTGTTTGCCTTTTTTCATGCACTGCATGGACAAGCGCATCTCCATGGGCTATAATGGAAGGGAAAAATTCCGCAGGGCAATGGGGGCGCGCGCATGAACCTTTCGCAATGGCTGGACCGGCTGAAGCAGGACGAGGAGTTCCGGGAGAACATCACCTGCTGGCATACGATCCCCGCGAGCCCGGCCAGGTATGGGGCGTTTCCGGAAGGGTTCGACCCGCGGATCATGGCGGTGCTCGCCAAACGGGGTATCCATAAGCTCTATACCCACCAGGCGGACAGCCTTGCGGCTACAACCCGGGGCGAGGACGTGGTGGTGGTAACGCCCACGGCCTCCGGCAAGACCATGTGCTACAACCTGCCGGTGCTCTCGGCTATCCTGCAAAACCCCGACGCCAGGGCGCTGTACCTGTTTCCCACCAAGGCGCTGTCCCAGGACCAGGTGAGTGAACTGTACTCCCTCATCGAGGCGCTGGACGTGGATATCAAGACCTATACCTATGACGGGGATACCCCTGGCTCCGCCAGGAAGGCGGTCAGGCAGGCAGGGCATATCGTTGTCACCAATCCGGACATGCTCCACAGCGGCATTCTTCCCCAGCACACCAAATGGGTCAAGCTGTTTGAAAACCTTCGCTACATTGTTATCGATGAGATACATACCTACCGGGGCATCTTTGGCAGCAACCTGGCCAATGTGCTCAGGCGGCTTTTGCGGCTGTGTGCCTTCTACGGCAGCAAGCCGGCCTTTATCCTGTGCAGCGCAACCATCGCCAACCCCAAGGAACTGGCCGAAACGCTCATCGGACGGCCGGTGCACATGGTGGACAACAATGGCGCGCCCACGGGGGAGCGGCACTTCATCTTTTATAACCCGCCGGTGGTCAACCGGCAATTGGGCATCCGGCAGGGGTCGGTGCCCATCACGAAATTCATTGCTGGCGCGCTGCTTAACAACGGTATACAGACCATTGTCTTTGCCAAAAGCCGCCTGGTAGTGGAGGTGCTCACCCGCCATTTGAAAGACATGGTGCGGGACCCGCTTGGCAACGCCGGCCGCGTGCGCGGTTACAGGGGCGGCTACCTGCCCAGCGAGCGCCGGGCCATCGAGGGTGGGCTTCGGCGGGGGGATATCGATGCGGTGGTGTCCACCAACGCGCTGGAGCTTGGCATTGACATCGGCGCGCTGGAGGCCTGTGTGCTGTGCGGGTATCCGGGCACCATCTCCAGCACCTGGCAGCAGGCGGGCCGGGCGGGCCGGAGAAAGGGCGTTTCCGCCGTCTTTCTGATCGCCTCCTCCGCCGCCATCGACCAGTATATCGTAAACCATCCGGCTTATTTTTTCAGCCAGTCACCGGAGCATGCGCTGCTGAATCCGGACAATCTGTATGTGCTTTTGAGCCACTTCAAATGCGCCGCCTATGAACTGCCTTTTGAGGACGGGGAGCAGTTCGGCAATGTGGCCTCCACCCAGGAACTGCTGGACTATCTTGCGCAGGAGAACATCCTTCGCCACGTGGAGGGCCGCTACCACTGGATGGCGGAAGATTTCCCCGCCTCGGAAATATCCCTGCGCTCCGCGGCCGGGGAGAATTTTGTCATTGTGGATATCACCGATCCCGCCCACCACCGGGTGGTAGGGGAGATGGACCGCTATACCGTGCCCATGCTCCTGCACGAGAATGCCATCTATATGCACGAAGCCCGGCAGTACCAGGTGGAAAAGCTGGATTTTGACGGCTGCAAGGCTTTCATCCGCCAGGTGGATGTGGACTATTACACCGACGCAGACCTGAATATCAGCCTGAACCTGCTGGACATCTCCGAGGAGAAAGATGGCCCAGCGGGCGTGGGGCTTACCCTTGGGGAGGTGAAGGTCACTACCCTGGTAAAGATGTTCAAAAAGATGAAGCTGGACACGGGGGAGAATCTTGGATTCGGGCACGTGCGTTTGCCGGAGACCGATATGCACACCACCGCCATGTGGTGGACGCTGCCGGAGGAGATTGTTCAAAAGTATGGCAAGGATGAGCTGCAAAGCGGCATGCTGGGGGTGTGCAATCTGATGCGCATCGTAGCTCCGCTGTATTTGATGTGCTCCCCCAGAGACATCCAGGTGGTGTACCAAGTGAAGGGCGCCTTCACCCAAAAGCCTACGCTCTTTGTGTATGATAACAGCCCGGGGGGCATTGGGCTCAGCGAAAAGTGCTACGCCATGCAGAGCCTGCTTTTGAGCCATGCTTTTCAAATTGTTTCCGACTGTGAATGCCGGGAAGGCTGCCCCTCCTGCGCGGGGCCCGTGGGGGAGATCGGTCACGAAGGCAAGCGGGCTGCCCTGTCCCTCCTGAAAGAAATGACGCAATGATCCTGGAACTTTTGCAAAGGGGGCGCCGCAATGCCGCTTAGCCTCAAGGATAGGCTGAAGGCCGTGGACAGGCCAGAAAAGCCACGGGACGCGGGGAAAACTGCCCCGGCTTTTTCCTGCTATCATGAGGAGGCCCTTTTTCCTTTCCGCGATCTTGCGGGCGTGCCGTCCAACCAGCTTGTTTCGGGACATGCCCTACGCCTTATGCTGGGCTGCGAAGCGCCGGAAAACATCGATTTCCGGAAAATCCTCTATTTGGACACGGAGACCACGGGGCTTTCGGGCGGCGCAGGCACCATCGCTTTTTTGGTGGGCGCGGGATATTTTACCGAAGAAGGCTTTTTGGTGCACCAGTGGCTGATGCGGGATTATCCGGAGGAGCGCTTTATGCTCACCGCCCTTCTGGCGATGCTGGACGGATTCGACATGGTGGTTACCTTCAACGGAAAAACCTTCGACCTGCCTCTGTTGCAGTCCAGGCTGCTGATGAACCGTATGGGCACCGGTGCCCTTGATAGGGTCTTCCACGCGGATCTGCTGCACCCCGCCAGAAGGGTGTGGAAGCTGCGGCTGAAGAGCTGCCGGCTGGCCCGGCTGGAGGAGGAGATCTTCCATCAGCCCAGGGAGGATGACCTGCCGGGCAGCGAGGCACCGGAGCGTTTTTTCCGGTACCTGAAAACAGGCGATTTCAGCCTGCTTACCGATGTGCTGCGCCACAACCGGCAGGATATCGTGTCCCTGGCAAAGCTTATGGACCGTCTGCTGGATACGTTTGAAAAGCCGGAGCAGCAAAGCTTTTTCGAGGATATCTTCAGCGTGGGCCGCGCGCTGGAAAGGCAGGGGGAAACCGAGCTGGCCAGGCGCTGCTACCATCTGGTCACAGAGGGAGGCGTTCGGGAGCAGGCAAGGCTTAAGCTTGGGAAGAGCTTTGTACGTTGCCGTGAATTGGACAGCGCCATCGAGGTGTACCGCCACATGATCGTCTGCCGGGAGGGGGGGCTTACGCCCTATGTGGAACTGGCCAAGCTGTACGAGCACAGGCAAAAGGACATCAAAAACGCGCTGGAAATCACAGAAATGGCCATTTTTGTAGCCTCAGAGCCATCTTTGCGGACCCAAAATGCTATGCAGGAAGACCAAAATGCGCTACAATACCGTTATATGCGTTTATTGAAAAAGGCGCAGGCCGTAAACCGGTTCAAGGAGGCACGCAGAAAATGAGTATTGTAGGCAATTGGAAGGGACGGATGGCCATCGCCCGGCAATCCAAGGGGGATGTGGCCGGGGCTATGAAATTGTATGAGGAAGCCATGGCTGCCGGGATGGATTCGGCAAGGTATATGCTGGCGTATTCCGTACTGCTCCTCCGGGAAGGCCAGTATGAAAAAACAAAAAGTGTGCTGGTGAAAACGCAGAAGGCGCCAGGTCTTTCCGAAGCGCAGCGCCAGCAGCTTTTTATGAACTACGCGGTGGCCTGCCATAAGTTGGGAGATACGAAAAGGGCTGTGGAGATGATGGAAAAACAGCACCTTCGCAATCCCAGCGGCCTGGTCTACAACACCCTGGGCTACCTGTACGTGGAAGCCGGGGATCTTGAGAAGGCGGAGGAATTCAACCTTAAGGCGCTGGAGTACGACGATTCGGACGCTATTTCCCTGGACAACATGGGGCAGACGCTCTACCGCCTCAAAGGAGACAAGGCGGCGGCAAAACCCTACTTTGACAAAGCCATCAAGGAAAAGCCCGGACAGATCGATACGCTGTACTTCCTGGCACAGTATGATATTGAGGCAGGCAAGAAGGAAGAAGCGCTGGAAAAGCTGGAGAAGGCGCTGGAAGGCCGGTTCTCCCCGCTCAATTACGCCGGCAAGGAGCAAATCGAAACATTGATCCAACAGTTGAAGGGGGCGGAGTGAATGGACACGCGATTGATGGGCGTCAAAGCCGTGATTTTTGACCTGGACGGCGTGATCGTGTCCACTGACGACTGTCATTACGAAGCCTGGCAGCACCTGGCCGACAGGAACGGCATTTATTTTGACCGGCAGATCAACCAAAGGCTCCGGGGCGTCAGCCGCATGGAGAGCCTGGAAATCCTGCTGGAGCGGGCCGGCTGCCCCTATACCGGTGCGGAAAAGGCGGCCATGGCAGCCGAAAAGAACGCGGAATATGTGGAGCTCGTTCAAAAGCTGACGCCGCAGGATATTCTGCCGGGGGCTATGGAAACACTTGCAAAGCTGCGGGCCAAGGGCATCAAAATTGCCATCGGCTCCTCCAGCAAAAATACGCCGGTGATCCTGAAGAGGATCGGGCTGGCGGACTATTTTGACGCCGTGGCCGACGGCAACCACATCACAAAAAGCAAGCCTGACCCGGAGGTGTTCCTGCTGGCGGCAAAGCTGATGAACATGGCGCCGGAAAGTTGCCTGGTGGTGGAGGATGCCGACGCCGGGGTGGAGGCCGCGCGCAACGGGGGCATGCGGGTGCTGGCGGTGGGGTTCGCCGCCGGGAACAAGCAGGCCACCATTGCAGCGGCATCCCTTGAGCATATTGACCTTGCCGCCGTGATAGACTGATACCGCAAACCGTTAAGGAGGGGATGCACGTGCTGAATCAACAAGCCGCCTGGGATGTGCTGGCGGAGGCAATGAAAACCGGCGGCGACTTTGCCGAAATCTTTTTGGAGGACAGGCGCGGCCACAGCCTTCAAATGCGGGGCGGAAAGATAGACACCGCCACAAGCGGCCGCCGCCACGGCGCGGGTATCCGCGTGTTCAACGGGCTGAACGCCGTATACGTGTACACCAACGACACCTCCCGGGAAGGACTGCTTTCCTGTGCCCGGCGGGCCGCCGCGGCGGTGAAAGCCGGAGCCCCCGGAACGGCTGCCCCGCTTGCTTACCGGGAAACACGCTCCATCCATCCCATACGGCTGGACCCCGCCTCGGTCAAGGCCGTGCAGAAGGCGGAGAAGCTGCGTGCCGCCAACGCCGCGGCCACGGCCTTTCCGGAGGTCAAGCAGGTGGTGCTGGGCTATTCCGATGCCCAGCAGGATGTATGGATCGCCAACAGCGAAGGGCTGTTCACCAACGATTCCAGGGTCTATTCCCGCATGAGCTGCTCCGCGGTAGCCTCGGACGGCAGAGAAAATCAGACCGGTACCATCAATCCGGGAGCTATGATGGGGTTTGAGTTGTTTGACCTTCGGGTGGACCCGGAGGTTGTGGGCAGAGAGGCGGCGGAAGTGGCTGTTACCATGCTCAAGGCCCCGGTATGTCCCGCCGGCGTGATGCCGGTGGTCATCGACAGCGGGTTTGGCGGCGTTATCTTCCACGAGGCATGCGGCCACAGCCTGGAGGCTACGGCGGTAGCCTTTGGCGCCAGCGAATTTTCGGACAAACTTGGACAGAAGATCGCGGCGGACTGCGTTACAGCCATCGACGACGGAACGATGAGCAATGAGTGGGGCAGCATCAACATCGATGATGAGGGGATGCCAGCCAACCGCCTCACGCTGATTGAAAACGGTGTGCTGAAAAACTTCATGATCGACAAACTGAACGGCCGGCGCATGCAGATGCCCGCTACAGGCAGCTCCCGAAGGGAAAGCTACGCCTATGCGCCAACCTCCCGCATGCGCAACACCTTCATCGCGGCAGGATCGGATGACGAGGCCGAGATGATACGCACCATGGGAGACGGCCTGTACGCCAAGCGCATGGGCGGCGGCTCGGTAAATCCGGCCACGGGGGAATTCAACTTTAACGTAATGGAAGGCTATTTGGTGAAGGACGGGAAAATCGCCTCCCCGGTGCGTGGTGCATCCCTTATCGGCCGCGGCTCGGAAGTACTTTTGCGCATCGACCGGGTAGGCAGGGACATGCGAATGTCTCAAGGGATGTGCGGGAGCATCAGCGGCAGCGTGCCCGTCAATGTGGGGCAGCCCATGATCCGCTTGAGCAGCCTGACAGTGGGCGGAAGGCAGGAGGGAAAGTAGATGGAGCTTGATCTGTTTTTGAACAAGCTGATGGAGGCTGCGAAAAAGGCGGGCATCGAGGCTGCGGAAGCCTATGTCGCCGAAGGGGACAGCTTCAAGGCTGTTTCCGCCAGTCAGGAGATCATACAGTACGCTGTGAATACCACGCGTGGCCTTTCCTTGCGGGGGCTGTACGGCGGCAGGATGGGATATGCATCCACCGAGGTGATGGATGAGGAGGCCGTTGACCAGCTTGTGGAGGGCGTTTTGGAAAGCGCCATGGTGGTGGAGGATGAAGACAGGCAGGTGATCTATGCCGGGGACACGGGCTATCCCCGTGTGGACACCTTCGATCCCGCGCTGGATCAGGTGACGCCGGATGAAAAAATCGGCTTTGCGCTTCACATGGAAAAGGCGGCCCTGGAAGCGGATTCCCGGGTCAGGCAAGTGCAGCACAACACGGTTTTAACGGGCAGCGGTGGCGTGCGCATCCGGAACACCTATGGGTTGGACATCGCCTACCGGGGAAATTACTGCGCTGCCTATCTGGCACCCGTGGTCAGGGAGGGAGAGCGCGTAAGCACTGCTTTCGACGTAGCCCTTTCCCATGACTTTGCGCTGCTGGACGCGAGAAAACTGGCTGCGGAGGCGGTGGACAGGGCATTGTTCGGTCTTTCCGGAAAGCCTGTAAAAAGCGGTTCCTACCGCGTCATTATCGAAAACGGGGCCATGGCGGATCTTTTGGAAACCTTCTCCGGCGTGTTTTCCGCGGAAAACGCGCAGCACGGCCTGTCCCTTTTAAAGGGCAGGGTGGGGGAAACGGTCGCCGCCGAAACCGTGATGCTGATGGATGACCCGCTTTTGCCCTATGGCAATGGCAGCCGGCCCTTTGACGATGAAGGCGTGGCCTGCAAAACGAAAGCCGTCATTGAAAAAGGTGTTTTGAAAACGCTTCTGCACAACCTGAAGACGGCTGCCAAGGACGGTGTGCAAACCACCGCCAATGCCAGCAGGGCAAGCTATTCCGCACCGGTTCGTGTTGCACCCACGAATTTGTTTATCAAGCCGGGAGAAGAAACGCTTCAGGAATTGATGGCGAAGATGGGTGATGGCCTGGTGATCACGGAACTGAGCGGCTTGCACAGCGGTGCCAACAGTGTCAGCGGCGATTTTTCCCTGCTTTCCAAAGGATATACCGTAAAAGAAGGAAAAAAATGTGAGGCTGTCGAACAAGTCACCATTGCTGGAAATTTCTTTGAGCTGCTCAAGGAGATTCGCTCGGTAGGGGCCGATTTAAAGTTCCCCGGCGGTAATGTGGGGAGCCCCTCGGTATTCGCCGGCGAAATGTCCGTGGCCGGGGCTTAATTCCAAAGAGAAAGAGTATATCAGTCATAGGAAAAACTTGATACAAAGGAGGATGCGTAGATGCAGGTGCTTTCATGGATTTTTAGAGCCGGATACTGGGTTGTTTTTCTCACGGTGCTGCTGCGTGCGCTGCTGATGCTGGCCGCGTATATGAGGTCGTCACCGGAAGAACGCAAGAAATCAGGTGCATCCATTCTGCTGTCCGCCGCGGTGGAGGCTGCCTGGTGCGCGCTGGTGGGCTTAAGTTTCAGCGTATCGAGGACGGATTTTATCCCCTTGGCGCTGGCAGTGCTTGGCTTGTCGCTGCTTCGGCGTATCGCTCCGTTTGAACAGGTGGGTTCCCGGCTGGTGTACAGCCTGCTATCCTTGATTATGCCCAAAAAGCAGGCTTCTCTGGCCCGGGCCACGGCGCTGCATCTTTTCTAGGCGCGTGTTTCTGCCATAGCGCTTGTATTTGGTATCACCGCCGGGCTGGAACTTGTGTTTCAAGCATCAAAATGGGCCTGCCTTGTTTTCAGGGCAGGCCCTTATTCCGTCTAGCTGGCCACCACGTCGCCGCAGGCGATCTTTGCGCCCGAATCTCCTGAAGGCTGTGACCTGTAATCGTCCGGCTGGTCATGGATGATCACGGCTCGGCCAACGGCTTCCGCCACGGTAAAGCGCGGGGTGAAAAAGCTCAAATGGGCCGACCCCCCTTTGGTGGGCGCCGCCAGAAGCACAGGAAAATCACCGGCATGCATAGGGTGGGGTTGGTTGGAAGGATTATAATGGCCGCCGGACTGCGGGAAATAATCAGTCATGGCACCGGTGGCATCGGTTGTGGGGGTCCCGCCGCAGTTCCCCGAATGAAGGTGGAAGGCAAAAAAGCTTGTGGGCGTGCTGGGCAGTCCGGCGATGTCCGCCTGGACATGGGTGCCGCCTGTTGCTTCCTTGAAAACTACCGTTCCGCGTATATTCGGATATGCGGCGCTTCCCGATACATAAGCAACCGCCTTTGAGATTGCTCCCGCGTTCCCGGAATCGTTCATTAGCATCGAAATCATCTCCGATTTTTTACATCTAGTGCAGGAATTGATTGAGGTTATATTTTTTTACCATTTTCAATTCTGGCAGAGAAACAGAGCCGTCCAGTACGCATTTTAGCATACGGCCAGTCCCTGGGTTCCGCCGGTGGGTATTGCGGGGGAATGGAGCGTTTGAAGGAGGGGGAGTTCTGTGCACGCCGCGGCGGAAAACGCAGATACGGAGCCCTGGTTGCCATTGAGCACATAGAAAAAGCAACCGTCCGGGCTCACGCCGCTGTCAATGGGGGCGCCCTGCGGAGTTCCCTCCAAAGTGCTTGAAACCGTATTCGCCAGCGAAAGCATACCGTTTTCCCCAATTTTGAAAACAGAAATGGTGCCGCTTCCCGTGTTGGATGCGTATGCTATACATCCATCCGCCGAGAGCGTGACCCAGCAAGTGGCCGTCTGTCCGGTGGACGCCGATCCGCTGATCAGGTACAGGTCGCCGTTTTGGTAAAGCATATAGGAAGACAGTGCTCCGGCCCCGGCCTCTGCCACAATCAGCAGCCCGCCCGGCAGCACCGCCAGGCCAAAAGGCCCGGCGCCATAGGAACCGTTTACCTTTTGCAGGGTAACCGTTCCATCCCGCTCAAGGCGGTATACGGTCAGCCGGTTGACATTGACCTCCGATACGATCAACTGCCTTCCGCAAGGACTGAATATCACCTGGGCAGGCTTTGCATCCGGTTGGCTTAGAGCCGCCGTGGAACCTGGAATCATGGAAAGTCTTCCGCAGCCGTCCAGGCGGAACCCCGAAATGTTGGCGCTTTTGCCGCTTCCTCCTGCGTTGGCCACATATACTGTGCTGCCAAAGACTGCGATACTGTTTGGAAAGACCCCGCCGGAGGGTTGCACGTCCGTAAGGATCAGCGTGCCGTCCATGGTTTTCATAAAGCAGGAAACAGTGCCGCTGCCGGCGTTGACCGCCAGCAGGAACCTGCCGTCTTTTGTCAGGATCAGCGATCCCTGGGAGCCAAGCGGATCTACGGCGGGGTCGGGGCCGGTTCCGCGCCCGCCCGTGCCGTATAGGGCGCAAGGCGAAAGCGTGCCGTCCGGCTGTCTGAAAAAGGAAGCCACCTCATTGCATTCTGATGCGTTTGTCATGATATATACCATGCCCTGAGGGCATTGTTTGCAAAAATCCAACATTCATTTTTCCTCCCTGATAGATCATCCCACTTTCTTTTATATGTTGGCCATCGGGAGGCGTGCCTGCGTCCCGCATCAGGCGTTTTCTGTTTCCACCGGCCTTGTGATGTTCTTGATCCATTTGTTTCCCCGGAGTCTTACAAAGGCGATGATCCATTTAAAGCATTGATCGATCCGGGTGCAAAGGAATACAATTGGCAGCGGCCATTTGAATACGAAGGCGGCAAGTGCAGTTGCAGGAAGAACAACGAGCCAGCCGCAGATCATGTCCACAAGGGCCACAAAGCGGCTGTCACCCGCGCCGCGGTTGATACCCACAAAGCAGCTTGCGTGGTAAGTGGTGCCTATCAGCGTTACGGCCAGAATGGCGATCATTTGCGTGCTCAGGGCAAACACCTGCGGATTTTGGGCGGAGCCATAAAGCCCTGTGAAGGGCTTCCGAAGCAGATACACCGTTGCGGCCATCAGCAATCCGATAAACAGAAACATAAGCTGGATGGTGCTGGAATATTCCTTCGCCTTTTTATAATCCCCCGCACCCACCGCCTTGCCCACCGCCACACTGGCGCCCCCGGCTAACGCGAAGGTGAACATGGTGCCCAGGTTTGCCATAGAGGAGGCAATGTTGTTGGACGCCATAAAGGCGTTGCCCATCTGCCCGATGATGCCGGCCTTGATCAGCCCGATAAGGGACCATTGCATATCGGTGATGGCTACCGGCAGGCCATAGCGCATATAGTCGCCCACCAGCCATTTTTCGGTTCGGAATAAGTCCCTGGGCCGCAAGGATACTGTCTTTTGTACTCGAAAGGCGTAGATCCATACAATGATAAGCTCCGCGCACCTTGCGCAAAGGGTGGCGATAGCGGCGCCGCGGACACCCAGGGCGGGAAGGCCCAATTTGCCAAAGATCAGCACATAGTTGAGCCCCACATTGACAAACAAGGAGACGATGGCGGCATACAGCGTGACCCGGACCACCTCCACAGCACGAAGCATGCCTGTCAGGGCGGCGGAAAGTGCGAAAGGCAGGTAGCTGAGGCAGGCGATGGCCATGTACTCCGCAGCCATCCGGGCGGTCTGTCCTTCATTTTCGCCGACCACAAGGCTCACCACCGCTTGCGGAAACAACCGCATAACCAACACAAACAGCAAGGCCACAAAAACGCATAGCATGGCCGCGATGGAAAAGACCATTTTGATGCGCTTTGTATCCCGTCTGCCCCAGTACTGGGAGATCAACACCGAGGCGCCGCCGGCAAGCCCCAGGATGGTAGCCGTAAAAAAGGCGGTGATGGCATTCACCTGGCTCACTCCCGCCTGGGCGGCGATCTCAGCGAGTGCGCCCCCGGGTATGGAAGAAACCATGATATCGTCCGCCACCACCGTCAGAAGGGATAACAGCGACTGGAACGCCACCGGCAGCGCAATATGAAAGATCGTTCTGTAAAAAGCCTTGTCGTGTACCATCAGGCGCCTCTTTTCACCCTGCTGAAGGGAAATATGCGGACAAGGGCTTTCAGAAAAAGCACTTTATAGCGTCCGCTGTATAAAACTTGCCTTGCCAGCTACGAAAGGATTCCGCAGATGGCCATCCGTTAAGGTTCTTCCGTGATTTTTGCGCTGGCGACCCTATCGGCGATGTTCTGCACATTTTGATATAGCTCTGCGGCGAAATAGACCATACAGCCCCAGAGCCCTGCAGCCAGAAGCGTTGTGATAAAGGTAACAAATCTGGCGGAGGAATATGCATTGTTGGTGGCGACGATCGCCATGATGAAACCTCCGATCCACACGATGAAAGCGATGATGCGAAAGAACAGCGCCGCGGGGGATCTGCCCGCATCCCCGGCAACTAGCCAAAAGTGCTTGCGTTCGGCCGCTTTCTCCGGTTGTTTGCCTGTCGTCTCTGCGCGCTTGGCCGGCACCGCAGGCTTTTGCGGTTCTTCCTTCAGCACGGAAACCAAATCTGCATATTCTTCGTCGCTGATCTCAATGGGCGTGGCGATTTCCTTGTAAAACCGCCGCTGCCCGTCTGCACTCTCCGTTTTATTGTATCCTGCGGCATTTGCGTCAAATAACGTCCGGATATCCTCGGGTGCGTATTCGCGTGTGACATTCACAAGCCCAAGCTTCACCAGCAGTTCGTTCCGCTCTTTCTTTTTCGTTTCCAGCTGCTCAGCCCGTTTTGCCGCAAGAAAAGATGCCAGCATTTCATTCATAACATATCCCCCTTTTGCTTTTTGATTTTCTATGCATAACCGGTATGCGCCGGCCCAGGATTATGATGCTTTGTATGCGTCAAAGACGGCCGTTTCCGCCATATCCGCCACGTAAGGAAGCATATCCTCTGTGATTTCCTGCCCTCCCGCAACGACAAGCTTGAAGGTGACGCCAAGAAACTTATTGCCGTCAGGGACTGTGGTGTAGTATTGAAGAACATAGCTGCCGGCATAGCTGAAATATACGGTTACATAGGTTGCCGCCGTCTGGTGGGCTAAGCCGGAATTCAATACCGTTATCCCCAGATCCTGATAGGATTAGAGGATCGCCGGCAGCAGCATGATGTTGATTACGGCGTCGGAGGTCGCGGACATATCAATCGCTTCATCCAGTGAAACGGCCACTGTTATCAGGTCAAAACCAAGGCTGGGATGATATGCATCCATGTAAAGGCTCGGATCCGCATCAAACTGGACGCGGACCACATACATATCAAAATACCCGGCAAAAGGATGGTCATCTGTCAGATTGTCTTATGTAAAAACAACTAAATCGTCCGGGACCTGGACTGTGAAAGCCTCAAAATCAAGCTCACTCGTTTCCGCTAAAGAAGGGCCGGCTAACAGAAGAACCATGCAAAGAACAAGAAAGAAGGCAGAAATGTTTTTCATGAGAATCCTCCCATTGCAAATTTGAGCCGGCCCTTCCAGATCGCATCCGTCGGAGAAAACAAAGCGCTCCATGCGATAGGTGTTTTTGCCGAATCTGGATGAATTATACAGGAAACCTGTATTATCCGCAACAAAAAAATCGGCGTGCCGCCAGCGATGGATGCAAAAAATGCATGTGCGGCTGCGTACGATGGCGACCAGGATCAGCATGTGCAAAAGGGTATAAGCCAAAAAGCCGGGCCTTCTGCCTCATGCAGAAAAGCGCGGCTTTTTGCTTGTATCATCGCACTTATGAAGTGCGGCATGGGAGAAAAGCCTTTATACCATCAACCTGCGCAATTTGTCCAGGTTGTCTTCCACTGTGGCACCCTTAGCGTACAAGCTGGAGGTGCCCAGAACAAAAATGTCAGCCCCGGCCCGGCGCATAAGGGGGGCGTTTGTGAAGCTTACGTTGCCGTCCACCTCAATGGGCATGCCGGAATACCCCTTCTCATTCAGCCATAGGCGGAGCCTGGCGATTTTCTCCATAATTTGCGGGAGGACGGCCTGGCCTGCAAATCCAGGGTTTACCGCCATAACCAAAATACCGTCCAGGTCAGGCAGCACATCCTCCAGAACGAAGATAGGTGTGGCGGGATTAAGGGCGGCCATGGGCTTTGCCCCCAGATCGCGCAGCTTGGCCAGAACGCGCTGCAGGTGGGGTGTGGCTTCCGGGTGGATGCTGACCATGTCGCCTGGCTGAAAGTTGAAATAGGCAAGCTTTTCATCCGGGCGGTCCACCATCAGATGAATGTCCAGGGGGAGAGGGGTGGCTCCCCGCAGTTGGCGGATAAAGTCCGTGCCAAAGGCATAATTGGGTACGAAAACACCATCCATCACGTCTATGTGCAGAAAATCCACCTGCAGAGCTTCCAACTCCCGCAAATGCGGTCTGAGCGCCATCAGGTCCGCGCACATGATGGAAGGAGCATACATTGGTTTCATTATTCGGTCCTCTTCTGCTTTTCAGCCATTTCTTTCATTTATCTTTCAATTTCATCTTCTATATCATACCGTTTCCCAGAATCTTTGTCAATGAATCCTTTCCGGCTTGTTTCATTGCGTGGAGTAAAAAAGAAATAATTCATAATTCTTACACGCATTTTACCAAAATAGCTAAAATTTAAGTTGACATCCAGCCGTTTTAGGCATATAATTCAAAACGATAGGAAGGAAAACGAAAGAAATCATAAATCTGTGGGATGGGACCGGCAACGGATGATTTTGAAATGATTCGTAACCAACATCCTAGGGGAAACCATGTTTTCGTCGGGAGAGGTGCAAGAATGGGCGCGATCGTGCTGAAAAACGTAACGAAAAAGTTTGGCAGCAACACGGTAATCGAAAACCTGCAATTGGAAATCGCAGATGGATCCTTCACGGTGCTGGTGGGCCCTTCTGGCTGCGGCAAGACAACGCTGCTGCGCATGATTGCGGGGATCGGCCCGCAGAGCTCCGGTTCCGTTTTGATTGACGGCACGGATGTGACACAGATCCCGCCGGGCAAGCGGGGCGTTGCGATGGTTTTTCAGAACTACGCGATTTATCCCACCATGTCGGTGGGGGACAATGTGGAGTTCGGTTTGAAAAACAACCATATCCCTAAGGCGGAGCGCAAAAGAAGGGTGCAGGAAGCCTGCGCCAAGGTAGGAATGATCGAGTTCCTCGACCGCAAGCCTGGCACGCTTTCAGGCGGGCAGCGCCAGCGTGTGGCATTGGCGCGCGCCATCGTCAAGAGCCCCTCTGTGTTCCTGATGGATGAACCCCTGTCCAATTTGGACGCGAAACTCAGGGTGCAGATGCGCGTGGAGCTCATTGAACTGCATAACAAGCTGAAAACCACTTTCGTGTACGTCACCCACGACCAGGTGGAGGCGATGTCCATGGCCAACACCATCGTATTGCTCAACAAAGGAAAAATTATGCAGATGGCCAGCCCTTCCGTGATGTACCGTGATCCTGATAACCTGTTCACAGCACGTTTCATCGGTTCGCCTACTATGAATGTCAAGAAGATGGACGGGAATGGAAATATTCTGGGCTTTCGGCCTGAAAAAGGCATCATCAGCCCGGAACGCTATGCAGGCGGTTTTACGGCGGAGGGGTTCATCATTGCTAAAGAACTGCTGGGCAGCGAAGTACTATACTCTATCCGGGACAAAAGCGGTACCGTCTTTGTGGTTAAAACGGAAGAGGAAGATTACCAAATCGATCAGCAGGTCTGGATCGGTGCCGACTTCCGGCACATCTATTTCTTTGGCGCCGATGAGCAGCGCATCCGGGAGCATGATGCCGGGTACACTGCGCTGATGGAAGCGGTAAGGAGGCTGTAAATGAAGACGGGGCTGAAAGAAAAGCTTAAACCGTATCTGCTTCTTTTGCCGGCCTTTATAGGGATCGCGGCGTTCACGGTCTATCCCGTGATCAAATTGGTCTACTGGAGTTTTTTCAAGGTCAACCAGCTTAATAAGGCGAAAACGGCTTTCGTCGGGCTGAAAAATTACATCTATCTGCTCAACAGCCCGGCTTTTTTAAAAACTCTGGCCAATACCAGCATCTATTCCCTGTGGACGATCGTCATCATCATGCTGGCAGCCATCGCCATGGCTTTCTGGCTTTCCAAGCGGCAGACCCGTATGAGCAAGTTCACCCAGGCAGCGGCTTTCACACCGCACATCATTTCCTCCGTGTCCGTGGGGCTGGTCTTCTCGCAAATGATGAATCCCACCTTTGGCTTGTTCAACTCCCTTCTGACGCTATTGAACCTGCCCACCTCCAAATGGCTCACCAGTTCCGCTACGGCCATGGGATCGGTGATTTCCGTTGCCGCATGGAAATCCATCGGTTATTACTGCCTGATTGTCATCGGTGCGCTGCAGAGCATTTCCCCCAGCATCTATGAGGCGGCGGCGCTGGACAACGCAGGAAATTTCACCACCATGCGCAGGATCACCATCCCCATGATCTCACCGCAGCTGTTCTTTACGCTCATCGTGATGACCATTGGCTCCTTCAAGGTGTTTGATACGGTGCGTATCTTGACCGATGGCGGCCCCAACAACGCCACCTCCGTGATCGTGTATTACATTTACAAGCAGGTTTTTTGGGAAAGCAACATTGGCCGCGCCGCGGCCGCGGGCACCATCCTGCTGGTGATCGTAGGCGCGCTGACTGCCGTTTACTTTGCGCTGCTCTCCAGAAAAGTGCATTATCAATAAAGGAGGCCGCAAGCATGTATGCGCTTAAAAACTCCGCCAGCCGCCTTGCAGGCATCTTGATGAAGCTGCTTGTTTCCGCCATTTTTATCTTCCCGTTTTTATGGATGGTTTCCCTTTCCTTCCAGACATTGGCGGAAACGCAGATGATGCCGGTCACCCTCATCCCCGGCTCCCTTAATTTTCAGAATTTTGTGGACGCCTGGAACTGTGCTCCCTTCGCCACGTACATCCAAAACTCTATCGTCATCATCATTTCGGTTATTGCCCTGCAGACGCTCATCATGGTGCCTGCCGCGTATGCCTTCGCCAAGTTTGATTTCAAGGGGAAGGGCATTCTGTTCAGCATCGTATTGATTGCCTTTATGATGCCCGTACAGATCACCTTCCTGCCCATCTACTATATGATGGCTGACCTGAACCTTAAAAACACGCTGCTGCCGCAGATCATCCCCTTCATGACCAACGCTTTCGGCATTTTCCTGCTGAGGCAGTATTTCATGCAGGTGCCGGACGAACTGATCGAGGCTGCCAGGCTGGACAACGCCGGCGAGCTGCAGATTCTCTCCAAGATCATGCTGCCCATGTCAAAGCCGGGCATCTCCGCCATCGCGCTACTAAGCTTCGTGGGCCACTGGAACGACTACTTCTGGCCGCTGGTGATGACCAATGTGGAAAATATCCGTCCCATTACCATCGGCGTTGCCAGGCTCAAGGATGTGGAGGGCAATCTGCAGTGGAACCTTATCATGGCCGGCAATATGTTCCTTGTGCTGCCCATATTGGTCATCTACATCCTTAGCTCCCAATACATCATCAATTCCTTTGCATACTCCGGCATCAAGTGAATGGTGAGATGCGTTTTTCAAAAACGCTCATCATAATAACGCAAGGAGGAACCCAGGATGAAAAAGCTTGTATCCCTGCTCTTGGTACTTGCCATGGTGATGGGAGCCACTACCTTTGCCCTGGCACAGGACACAGGAAAGACGGTGATCCAGTTCTGGCATTCCATGTCCGGCAAAAACGGCGACGCGCTGAATAAAATTGTGGAAACCTTTAATGCCAGCCAGGACAAAGTGGAAGTGGTTGCAACCTTCCAGGGTGATTACTATACCTCCATCGCAAATGCTATCACGGCTATTGCCAGCGGCACCGGTCCTGATCTGATTCAGTCCGGGTCCGACCAGGTTCGCCTGCTCTCCGATGAGGAAGGCATTGTGGCCAACATGTTCGACTTTTTGAACAAGGATGAGGGCGTATGGTATGATGACTTTGTCCCCGGCTTCATTGAGTCCTATGTGACCAACGAGGGCAAGTACCTGTCCTGCCTGCCCATGGGCTGCTCCACCCCCGTTCTTTACTGCAACAAGACGCTGCTGGACAAGGCCGGCGTGGCCATCCCCACTACCTGGGACGAGATGGAAGCTGCCTGCGCCAAGCTGGTTGACGGCGGTTACTGCAAGTATGGCTTCGCCCAACCCCGCGACTCCTGGTATTTCTGGATGATCGTTCCCAACTATTCCGGCCAGGAAATCTTCTCTCCGGACGGCTTGACCCTGGCCTGCCGTGAGGGCGGTATTGCCGCCTACGAATTCCTGCAAGGCCTGATCAAGAAGAACTATTTCTTCCCCGGCCCCGCCACCGACGGCGGCACCATTATTACCCAGATGATGCAAGCCCAGGAATGCGCTTTCTACATTACCTCCATCGGCAGTTTGGGCAGCCAGGAGACCGCGGCGCAGGCCGGCGGCTATGAGCTGGTGGTTTCCGGTGTGCCAGGCAAAACCGTTGCTTCCGTTCCCTCCGGCGGAAATTCCATGGTGATCCTGGAGTCCGGAAAAAAGGATGCCGCCTGGCAGTTTATGAAGTACCTGTATACCTCCGAGGACGGCATTGCCTACTTTGACTCCGTGGCCGGTTATCTTGCGGTAACCAACACCATCAAGAATACGAAAGTTATTCAGGAGAAGATCGCGGGCAGCTCCAATTATGCAAATGCTTACAATTTCCTGGCCAACGTCAACAATAACCACCGTATCAAGGGCGAGAGCAACGTCTCCACGGAAGTAATGAACTTCATGGATGCCTGTTTCTACGACCTGGAGGATGTTACCACCCAGTGGGATATCCTGGAGACTGGTGTGAATGAGAAGCTGGCCGAAGCCAACGAGTAATTTCTTTCCTGAAGGGAGGGCCCCGCGCAAGGGCCCTCCCCATCTTCATCAAGAGGAATCGAATGTATGTATAGGCGCAGGAGCGGCGATCAAGGCGCCAGGCAAACCATTTTTGAGGCCCCGTTCTGGAGGTTTTTCGCCATGCTGGGCGACTTCTTCCTGTTGGGCCTTTTTTGGCTGATCACCAGCCTGCCTGTTGTGACGGTGGGGGCTTCCACGGCCGCACTGTTCTATGTCCATCTCAAAGCAAGAAACGGAGAAGCTGGGATCCTTTGGAGGATGTACAAAAAATCCTTTCTGGAAAACTTGAAGCAAGCCGTGCTCATGTGGCTTCTTTATATTTTTATTTTGATTGATGTGTGCATCATCGGGTATATGGTTGCCAGCGGCGGAGGCATCGCGTGGCAGGATGTCGCCTGGGGGGGAAAGTACAATCCTTTGCTGATTGCAGCCTTGCTGCTATATCTTTGCATGACACTCTACGCTGCAGCCCTTCTTGCCTTTTTCAAGCAGACGACGGCTCAGTGCATGCTGGCCGCGCTTTGCCTGACATTCAACCGAATCTTCTCCACATTGTATTTCATGATTGTCATCGCGGCCCTGGCATTCCTTACACTTTATATTTTCCCCGCACTGGTTTTTGTGGATGCGCCGCTGGCGGTATACCTGATCTCCATCCGTATGAACAAGATTTTTCAAAAGCAGGTCGCCCGGACAAAAGGGCGCAGTCCGGCAGAGCAGGGAATAGCAAGCCCTCCGCCGAATTAAGCTGCCTATATCGTTTTTGTTGCTTCCCAGCATATAGAAACGTATCGCAGGAAGCCTGTAGACTGTGAAAAGGGGTGGCTTGATGCTTCTTGAGGACCGGAAAAACTACATTGTCAAGCAACTGGAAATGCAGCCTTCCATCACCGTAAAGGAGATCAGCGCCGCCTTCAAAGTATCGGAGGTTACGGTGCGCAAGCTGCTGATCCAAATGGAGCAGGAAGGGACGCTCAAGCGTTCCTGGGGCGGTGCGGTGCGTATCACCAGTGCGGCCCACGAGCTGCCCTATACGGACAAAGAAAACAAATGCCTGATGGAGAAGCGCGCTATCGCCCGGGCGGCCTATGAACGGATACAGGATGGTGAAACCATCTACATTGACTGCGGGACCACCTCCTTCGAGCTGGTCAGGCTGGTGATCTCGGGCGATAAGCGGCTCATCGTCTGCACCAATGCTTTCAATATTCTGGCCGAGCTGCGCAAGTCGCCGGAGATCCAATCCATCATGATTGGCGGTGAACTACGGCCCGCTATCTACTCTTGTGTGGGTCCAATGGCGGTGGCGATGCTGAAGATGATCGTGGTAGACCGTGCTTTTGTAACGGGGGACCACTTTTCGCTGAACCATGGCTTCTCCGTTGTTTCTTTGCGGGATGCGGACCTGAAGCGCGCTGTGTTCGCCTGCGCGAAACGCAATTATATCATCATGGACTCCAGCAAATACGGCGATGATTCCATGGCCATCATGGGCGATGTGTCCGACGGGTATACGCTGATCACGGATTGGCGGCTGCCGGATGAGATTTGCAGGGAGTTTGAAAAGCGCGGGACACGCGTAGTTACGGCGAAGCCAGCGGAAGCATAAGGGGCTATGTTATTGCCAAATCAATCTTTAGGTGGAAATGGATGCGTATGAGGAAGAAATTGATCGTATTTTCTGCCGATGCCCTGGTGACCGAAGATCTGGAACATCTCAAAAAGCTACCCAATTATCGCAAATATCTGGCGGGAGGATGCGAGGTCAGCAGGATGCGCTCCGTCTATCCCACCATCACCTATCCCTGCCATACCACCATGGCTACCGGCGTATATCCCAATAAGCATGGGGTATGCGGCAATCTGGAGTTTCTGCCCGGCGTATCGCCCCTGCCCTGGCTGTGGGACCGCAAATGGAACCGGTGCAATGACGACATTTTCTTTGCAGCCAAGGCGGCAGGCTATACCACGGCGGCGGTTTTCTGGCCTGTGACCGGAAATCATCCCGCCATCGACTGCCTCATCGACGAATATTGGACCCAGTCCGCTTTGGATACGCCCCGGGCGGCTTATGCCCGCATGGGCTCCGACGAGCGGATGCTGTCCATTGTGGAAAGGCATATCGGCGATAACAGGATCCGCCAGCACCCGCCCACAGAACGGTTCATCATAGACTGTTCCTGCGACATCATCCGGGAATACAAGCCCGATGTGCTGTTTCTGCATCCGGCCAACATCGATGCTTACCGCCATCACAGCGGCTTGTTCAACGACAGGGTGCTCAAGGGCGTGGAGGAGACGGACCAATGGATCGGCGAGATCATGGACGCCGTGCGGGACGCGGGGATGCTTAAGCAGACCAATCTGGTGCTCACCAGCGACCACGGCCAACTGGAGATCAAGCGTGTGATCAGCCTGAACGTGCTGCTGGCCGAGCGCGGGTTCATTAGCCTGAACGAGGACGGCACGCTGCGCGATTGGAACGCCTGGTGTCTTTCCGGCGGCCTCTCGGCGCTGGTTTTCCTGAAAGACCCCAAGGATGCCGGGCTGCGCGGCCGGGTGTCCGCCCTTTTGCGGGAACTGTGCAATGAGGGGGTCTACGGCTTCTCCCAGGTGTTCACTACGGAGGAGATCAGTGAAAGGGAGCATCTTGGCGGCGGTTTCTCTTTTGTCCTGGAAACAGACGGCTATACCAGCTTCGGCGATTCCTGTTCAAGGCCGCTGGTTGCCTCCTTTGACGATGCCGATTACCGCTATGGCCGCGCCACCCACGGACACCTGCCTGACAAGGGCCCACAGCCCACATTCCTTTGCAAAGGTCCGGATTTTGCGGAGAATGTAACGCTCGAGCAGGGGAGACTGGTGGACCAGGCGCCCACCTTCGCCAAGCTACTTGGCGTATCCCTGCCTCAGGCAGAAGGTGTTCCCATGGACGAGTTGCTGCGGTGACAGGCCATATCCGGTATGCAAAAGCCCGCCTCAAACCGAGACGGGCTTTTGTTTGCTTTTGCAACTCCGTTCCTGTTACAGGACGCTCTTCAGGAAGCTGATGGCCTTTTCATTTTTGGGATGCTCAAACATGTCTTTTGGGCTTCCCTCTTCCAGAATCATGCCGTCCGCCATAAACACAACCTTGTCTGCGACCTCCCTGGCAAACCCCATCTCGTGGGTTACGCAAAGCATGGTCATTCCCTGCTTCGCCAGCCCTCTCATCACGTTGAGCACCTCGCCCACGAGTTCTGGGTCCAATGCGCTGGTAGGCTCATCG
The DNA here is from genome assembly GCA_023459275.1 of Bacillota bacterium. Lineage (GTDB taxonomy): Bacteria > Bacillota > Clostridia > Christensenellales > Aristaeellaceae > JAEWAH01. The sequence goes on from JAEWVC010000085.1 coordinate 96,858, forward strand.
AAGAGCATGATCTCCGGCTCCATCGCCAGGGCTCTGGCAATGGCCACACGCTGCTGCTGACCGCCGGACAGCTTGTTGGGATACTCATGAAGCTTATCCGACAGCCCCACCCTTTTGATGATCTCTTCCGCCAGCTTTTTGGCCTGTTCCTTTGACTTTTTGCGCACAAGGATCTGCGCGATCATCACGTTCTCCAGCACGGTTTTGTGGGGGAACAGGTTAAACCTTTGAAAGACCATCCCAATTTCAAGGAGCATGGCCTTCTGTCTGTCCGGTTCCACCCTGTGCAGCGTTTTGTTATGTTCCCGGTGGAGGAAAAGCTCGTCCTTGACATAGATTTTGCCGCTGGTGATCTTCTCCAACTGGTTGAGGGAACGCAGGTAGGTGGATTTTCCGGCTCCGGAAGGGCCGATGATGCAGATAACCTCGCCCTTCTTTACTTCCAGGTTTATATCCTTGAGCACCTCCAGGGACCCGAAGGCCTTACGCAGGTGTTCCGTCTTCAGGATATATTGATACTCCTCCATAACTGCCTCCTACTCGTATATCGAAAGTCTCTTCTCAATCTTACCAAAGATATAGGTAAAGATTGCAGTTATGACCAGATAGATGACCAAAGCGGGAAAGAAGACAAGGTAATTGCCCTCGCTTGTCATGATCGTCTTGGAGATCGTCGTGATGTCCATCAGCGAGATGGCAAACACCAGGGAAACATCCTTGATCATCATCACAAACTCGTTGCACAGCGGGGGAATCATCCGCCGGATGGATTGGGGGATGATGATGGTCCGCATGGTCTGGCCGTAGCTCATGCCCAGTGCCTTGGCGGCCTCGTTCTGCCCTTTGTCGATAGACTGGATCGCCGCGCGCACGATTTCCGCGCAGTACGCCGCGGAGTTCAGCGAAAACGCGATGAGCGCCGCCAGGAAGGCACCTTTGTAAACCGCTTCTGTATCTCCGGCACTGAAGATGCCCCTCCATGAGAAGCCGAAGATGGCAGGGGCCGAGAAATACACAACAAACAGCTGGATCAGCAGCGGCGTTCCCCTGAAGAAAAAGATATAGCCGCTGCTGATCTTGCTGATGATGCGGTTGGCCGAAATTTTGCCCAGCGCGAGAAAGACGCTCAAAAGCGCACCGATCACCATGGAAAGCGTGGTGAGCAGCAAGGTCAGCTTGACACCGTGGAGAACATTCTCGCCGGTACCCAGCATCCGGTACGTATAATTCACCATCTGGCCAGCAAATTTCCCAAATCCCTCATCCGCGCTGTAGATCTGCCCCGCGAAACCCACATAGGATTCCTTGAGGGATTTCGCGCCCGATGTGGTGAAAGAGAGGTATTTGATCACGCCAAAGCTGTTGTACGTAATGGTTACGTACTTTCTGGCGCTCTCCTTTTCCTTTTCGATGACCTGCTTCATCTCATCGGAAGCGTGATTCATCATCGCCTCCTCCGACACGTTGACGGCCGAGAGGATGCAAAGGAGCACCACAGCTGCCATAATGATTATGGCAGCTGTTTTTGATGTGCGTTTCCAATGCTTGATGTCAATAATTCTCCGAATGATCTTCATCGTCCTACCACTTACTATCCTAATCGCAGCGCCTGCGGAGGATTTTTTCGCACGGATTGCCGCTTATTCCGCGGCACCGAACCAGAAGTCGACGTTCTCCTCAAAGAAGCCTTCCGCCGTCAGCTGGGCGATCGCCTGGTTGATGACAGCCTGAAGCCCGGTATTCTCAAGGCCCATGGCCACGCCGAATTGCTCCGGTTCGCTCTCATCCTGATAGGCGATCATATACGCATCAGGGTTGGAAGCCAAATACCCGTCCGCCACGGTGGAATCGACGACCACGGCATCCACTTCGCCATTGCTGAGCTGCGCAAAGCAGGTGGTGACCTTCTCATTGGCGGAGATGGTGCACTTGATGGAGCCTGTGGCAACGTAATCAGACATCAGGATATCAGAGGTGGTTTCCTTCTGCACCGCGATGGCAAGGCCGTCAAGGTCCAGGAAGCTGCTGATCTGCTTGTCGGATCCGGCCTTCACCACAACGGCCTGGTAGTTGTTGATGTACGGATCAGAGAAGATCATGGTCTCTTTTCTTTCTTCCGTGATCGTCACCGCAGAGATGACGCAATCGTAATTCACGCCGATTCCCTGGAAAATGCCATCCCAGGCGGTATTGACGAAATTCACTTCAAGGCCCAGCTTTTCACACAGGGCTTTGGCAAAATCGATGTCATAACCGATGGGCGTGGTGCCGTCTTCCGCAAAATCCTCGAAAGGAGGATAGCCGATCTCCATCCCGATGTTCAGCACGCCGTCCTGCATCAGCGTGACACCTGACAGATCGATGGGGGCAGCCGTTTCTGCAGCGAAGGCAGACAGGGGAAGCAGCATTGCGATGGAAAGCAAAATGGCAAGAATCTTCTTATTCATACTATCCTCCTTAAAAAATCGAGAGCTGCGCCGTGCAACTCCCTTGTTGGTGTTTTGAATTTAGCATATATATTTACAGATGTCAATAGGTATGAGTAAGTATTAATAAATTTTCACCAAATGTGGATAGGCTAAGGCGTGAAATACTGATTCCGGAGCAGCGAAGCCTCTCCGTGAGTAGGGTGTAAACCCCCATGATCAAAGGATTTTGTAAATCTCAAAAAGATGCTTCAGCGTGTGCCGAAGGCCGGCGCGTATCCCGTGAGCGACAGAAGATATTGCATAAATATAAAATATTTCCTTGTCCTGTCCATGAAAACTGTTTATCCTTACACATCCGTCAAGCTTCCGCCGTAAGAAAAACGAAAAATGTACATCAGACAGGGCCCAGACCGCACTCAGGCCCATCCTTTCCGCCGTTCCATCGGTTTTGTCAGATTTCAAAATGGCCCTCCAGCCATTGATCTCACTGGCTTTCTCCAGGCGGATAAAAGATTCGTCGGACCCCTGGCCCAAAGATGGGCCCTAAGGGCTTCAGTGGCTCCTTTTTTTGATCATCCCCAAATGATCAAGGGAAGCCGCCGCATCCAGCACGGTTTCCTGCGGAGTATGCTGACGCCATCCCAGAAGCCGCTCGGCTTTCTCGGTGGTGTGGGAATATACCCGCCCCAGCATCGGTACCATGGAGCGCAGAGATGGGATGAATTTTGAAAGCAGGCGCACCATCCAGTTTGGAAACACGTTTTTGGGCGCTTTCGATTCCGGATACCGCTCGCGGTAAATCTTCGCCACTTCCGGCATGCGGATTGTCTGGCTGGCGGCGAGAAAGCGCTCTCCGATGGCATTTCCGTTCTCGAAGGCGAGCCGGTGGAGCGCCGCCAAATCCCGCACATCGCTGACCTCAAGGGGAATGTTCAGCGCACGTGGTATGCCGCCATTTAATAGATTCAGCAGAATGCTGTTGGAGCTGATATTTTTGGCACTCATCACCGGTCCGAAAACCGCTCCGGGCAGAATGGTTGTGAGGTGAAGCCCATGCTTTTTTGAAAAAGCCCAGGCCGCCTTTTCGGAGGCAATTTTGGACAGGCGGTAGGGGTCGAGTTCGGGATTGCGTTCGTCGCTCCAGAAGGTTTCATCCAGCACAATCTTGCCTGCGGATATTTTGGGGGTGGAAGCCGCCTGGGAGGATGTCATGACGGCGCGTACCACGCCGGCGTCGAGGGCCCCTTGCAGCACGTTCAGCGTTCCTCCCTCGGCGACGCGCCGCAATTCTTCCGCCGTCTCCGTGCCATGCCCCAAGGGCGAAGCGACGTGAATGACGCCGTCCATGCCGGAAAAACCATCCGCCCAGCCCTTTGAAGAGGTCAGGTCCGCCTCAAAAAACGACAGGCGGGACAGGGCCCCTTCATTTACAAATGCGGACAGCGCTTTATGCAGGTCCTCCGTTTTGGATAAACTGCGCACGCTCGCCCGCACCGTATAGTCGTGGTTTAGGAATTCGGCGATGACAAACCCTGCCACGTAACCTGTACCGCCCGTTACCGCCACTGTTTTGTTCATTATCTATTTCCTTTCTGTCCATTGCCGGCGGTCAAACAATTGTCGCTTCCAAAGGCTTCCGTGACCGCCGCACGGAAATCTTCGATGTGATGCACCAAATCGCACAGATGTTGAAATTCGATGCCAAAGTTGCCGGTGTAAAAATTCATCGTGCCCTCATGCCACACATCCACCAACCCCGCGTCCAGCAGGATTTTCAGATGATGGGACACGGCCGGGCGGGAAAGGTGGGTCTTTTCCGTAATTCCGCCCACCCGCATCCCGTCACATCCGGCGCTCATCAGCGTGATAAGAATGGACTGGCGGGTTTCATCTCCCAGGGCGAAAAGCAGCCGCCGGCTCTTTTCAAAATCGGACCGGATGAAATCGATTTGTTTGACAAAATCCATAATACCCTCTTCGTCGAATGGTTTGAACACTTGGACCAATATAGTATAAAGCATCCCGGGCCGCGCCGCAACATCGGGAAAGAAAATCGAGACAAAGGAAATAGCTTGGTGCATGGAGGCGGTTTCACCATCGTACACGGGTTTCTGATATGTTAAAACAAAAGACCCGACCTTTTGGGATCGAGTCTTTCTTGGTGGAGCATAGGGGATTTTACTTTTTGCCCATTTTTGTTCCCAATATCCACTACATAAATCGTTCCCGATTTCAAGACAATAAAAAACCCTTGATCTACAAGGGTTTTGCTGGTGGAGCATAGGGGATTCGAACCCCTTATTTATATCTCCGGCATGTATATGTACGGTGCAATTAAATACAATTATCCGTATGTTTCCGTCTGTCCCGCGTCCAATCTCTCGCACACATACAACCTTTGCGTAGCTTTATCCAATCAAATTAACACGCAAACGTGTTATAATGTGTGTTACCGGATCATCTTGCGGTACACCTGCTCCATGATTTCTGCCGCCCGCTGCGCGTCCCCGTCCACCTCATGCCCATACGTCCCCAGCGTGTCCATGCTTGCGCTGTGTCCTATGGGTTTTTTCATGAGCGCCAGGGGAAGGTCTGCCTTGAGTACGCTGATCGCGCTGTGCCGAAGCTCATGCACTGTTGTGCTGATCCCGTGCGCCTCTCCGTAACGCTTCCAGGACTTATAGAAATAATGGTTGTCAAGCCTCTCTCCGTTTGATGCTGGGAAAACCCACGGGGATATAATCCCTCTTTCTTTGAGCGCGGCCTTTTGCGCTTCCAGCACAGACACCGCCGTCTCCGGCAGCACAATAACTCTCCTGGCGTTTTTATTCTTCCCCGTTGTCTGCTCTCCCAGCCTGTTAAACGCCCTTGTCAAGTGCAATACACCGTCTTTAATGTCCTCTTTACGTATCCCGCAAAGCTCCCCCTCCCGAAGCGCCACCAGGAACAGAAAACGATAGGCATATATCAGCGGATCGCATACAACCTTTCCCCTCCATGTTGTGGTATCGTCAGAAAACAGTGTTTTGATCTTTTCAGGCTGTAAGATTGTTCGCTCTCCTACGGGAGCTGATGTCGGAACGTTCAGCGGCCTCGGGTCCTCCAACGGGTGACGCTTTGATTTGCAGTACATGTAAAACGCAACGGCCTGCGCCCGGATGTTCCCGCAGGTGCGCTTTGCCTTTCCCTCGATTCCCGCCCTCTCTATGATCTCCTGGAAGTCGCCAGGCGCAATGCTGGACAGCCGGCGTTTCTTCAGCTCCGCAAACCATATCCGACCTATTGACTCTGCTTTAAGGTATGATTCCGTTTTTGTTGTTGCCTGGACATGATTCAGGTATCCGTCCCAGGCCACCTCAAATCGCACATCTTTCCCTACGCCCGATGTAAGCCACAGGTCGGCCTTTCGCTCCGCATCAGCCTTTCCGCGTTTTGACGGTGTTGTACTGTAAAAGCTGCGCCGTACGCCGTCCTTCTGGACGTTCACCTGCCATCTGCTGTACTTGTCCAGCCACGCGGCTTCAGACGTTCTCGTAGACTTCATGCTTATACGCTCCTCCCGTATAGATATTCGTGTATTTGTTGCATATTATTCTGCTCCGTTTGTGTGCTTTTCTGTAAAACCCGTTGCTTTATGGTTTTATTTGCAGTATAATCCAGCTATCAAATTAAATCGGAGGCGATATTGTGGACCCGGACGAATCCTGGTTGCTTTACCTGGTCGCATCTTCTTCCGATCCCCAGTCCGCTATGGAATGTGCCCTGTCGGTCATCCAAGGCGCTTTATCGCAACCTCAATCATCGACAGAACGCCCTTCCGATTCTCTTTCTTTACCTGCCTGTACAGACTGATTAATGTCCGCTCCTCCTCGGAAAGCGTAACGGCCACTGAATCCCTGTTCCCGCTCTCATTGGTAAGGTCCGCGTAAGGTATGTTAAAGAACTCCGCCAGCTTTTCGATCTTATCAGCTCTTGGAAGAGAAGTCCCCCGAAACCACGTCGATACCGTTGTCTTTGGCACGCCCAGCGCATCTGCAACGTCTTGTTGGCTTAGGCCCTGTTGATTCAGATAGTACGTAAGATTATCAGCGATGATCCGTTTGATGTCGTTGCTCATACATTATCCTCCCTTTGCTAAATAATATGATATAAATGAACCCCTGTCAAGTCATGCGATTAAAAAACAAAAAATCTTACAAAACATTTCATTTTGTGCTTGACAGTACATTTTAATTGTACTATAATACAGTCACAAGGAGGTGAGAAATTGGATATAAAGCTCACGTTGAAGGCCGCCAGGATCAACGCCGGCGTAAGCCTTGAAACGGCAGCGAAGGCAATCAGCAGAAGCGTTTCAGCCATCCGCAGGTATGAGCGGCAAACCAGCGTCCCCAGCGTCGTGGATGCGCAAATCCTGGCCGACCTGTACAAAATACCCGTATCCAACCTTACGTTTGTCCGCAAGTCCAATTAAATTGTTGGAGGAACGCATGAAACGTTTTCGCAAACTGCGCGGGAAACTTGTGGAGGCCGGGATCACGCAACAGGAGCTTGGATACCACATCGGGCGCAACTACCAGTCCGTAAATGCGCGTATGAACGACCGTCTGTCCTGGTCCTTGGCCGAAATGTATCAAACGCTTGACCTTCTCCACATCCCGCACGATCAGCTCCACATCTATTTCCCGAAGGACGGGAAAGACCCATCGTGATCTTCACAAAGGAGGAAAACCCATGTGTAACTTCTACTCTCTCATTTCTTCCGGAGATGGAAAAGTATACCACTTTACCCCGGAAATGCGCAAGAAGGGCGTGTTTGACGCGAAGGGGAGCGCATACAATTACGATTCCCATACCTCAATAGCCTGCCATTTTCTTGGAAACGGCGAAGAAGATGAATGCAACAAGTGGGAGTACAATCCGTTCTCGGATCAGCTTGTCCTTGACGAGAAGCATACCGCAGATGATCGAGAGGCAGTGCTTTCCGAGATCGCCAAGATTGATTTTACCCTCATCGCCGGGGACGTTGCAGGCGCAAGGGCGTTTCTCTCTGGCCTGAAAGACGTGAAGTGGCTTGATTGTCACGGAGTGCTACCAGAAGGCGCAAGGCTTTTTGAAGCCAGGGACGCTGCCAGGGACGCTGCCAGGGACGCTGCCAGGGACGTTGCCAGGGACGCTGCCTGGTACGTTGCCTGGTACGCTGCCAGGGACGCTGCCAGGGACGCTGCCTGGGACGTTGCCTGGGACGCTGCCAGGGACGCTGCCTGGGACGTTGCCTGGTACGCTGCCAGGGACGCTGCCAGGGACGCTGCCAGGGACGCTGCCTGGGACGCTGCCAGGGACGCTGCCAGGGACGCTGCCTAGG
>JAEWVC010000086.1 GCA_023459275.1 Bacillota bacterium
CCCCCCCCCCCCCCATTTCTCCCCCGAATGTGCTATAATAGGCCATTCCCCCTCAAGGAGGCAGGCATGAAAAAGCTTCTGCGGGCGCTGATTACGGCGCTGCTTATCGCGGCGCTTGCGCTGACCCCGGATTTCGGCACGGCAAAGGCCACGCGCTACACCGGCAATTTTTTCGGCACCTTCGACACCGTGGTCACGGTGATCGGCTTCGCCCCGGACCAGAAAACATTCGACAGCGCCTTTCAAGCGGTGGAGGACCGTTTCACCTATCTTCACAGGCTGTTTGACAAGTACAATGCCTACGAGGGCCTTACCAACCTGTATGTGGTGAATAGGGATGCGGCGAAAGCGCCGGTGGCAGTGGCCCCGGAGCTGATGGAGGTGCTGGTTTCCTGCCGGGAACTGCAAAAAAAGTACCCCGGCGCGGTGGATATCGCCATGGGCAGCGTGCTGAATATCTGGCATGATTACCGGGAGGCGGCGGAGGAAGATCCCGCCCAGGCCGCCGTCCCCTCTCTTTCGGAACTGCAGCAGGCCGCGCAGCATACGGACATGGACCATGTAATCCTTAATGAGGAAAATTCCACCGTGTTCTTTGACGACCCGGCGCTTAACCTGGACGTGGGCGCGGTGGCCAAGGGCTACGCCGCGGAATCCGCGGCGCAGCTTTTGCTTTCCTCGCCCGTAAAATCCTTTATTATCAACGCCGGGGGGAACGTGCGCACGGGGGATGCGCCGCTGGACGGCCGCACCGCCTGGAGCGTGGGCATCCAGGACCCCTTTTATCCCTCCTATTCCGACGCCGCGCCGGTGGAAACGCTGTATTTGAAGGATATAAGCGTCGTCACCAGCGGGATCAACGAACGGTACTATGAGGTGGACGGGGTGCGCTACCATCACCTCGTCGACCCCAAAACGCTCTTCCCAGGCCGCTATATGGCCTCTGTCACCATTGTGGCGCAGGATTCCGGCCTGGCAGACTTCCTGTCCACCACGGTGTTTTTGATGCCTTATGAGGAGGGCCGCGCTTTGGTGGATTCCCTGCCGGATGCGGAAGCCATGTGGGTGCTTTTGGACGGCACCAAACTGATGACCGATGGGCTTAAGCCCATCGCCAAGTCCGCGGGCGCCTTGGCGCAGCCATAAGCAAGCTTTACGCTTCCGCTTCCCCGCTTTTCCGGCGGCTGTATGGCAGGAGCAAAAGCCCCCCCGCAATATTCAGGGCCGCGCCAAAGAGCATGGCCAAGCCGATATCCCGGTCTGTCAGCCATCCAAAGAGCAGGTTTGTCAAAACGGCCGTCAGGCTCATGACCATGGAGTAGCCGGACAATACCGCGGCGCGGCTCGCATGGGCTACCTGCCGGTTTTTTCTTTCCTCCATCAGGGGATACAGAAGCGATCCCGCAATCCGTACAAGCAGGATGCCGGCAACGCTTGCAAGCGGGCGGCTGGTAAAGGCTAAAACAAGGCAGGCGGCCCCGGCCAGCAAAAAAAGCCCGCGCTCCCTCATCCCTCTGCCAAGGCGCGCGGCCCACAGCGCGGACATGCCCGAACAGGTCAGCGCAAGATATAGATAGCCGAACCACTTGATGGGGATCCCGCTTTTTTGGTACTGGACCTGGCTTAGGAAAACCGTGACGGTCTGGTTTGTCTCCACAAGAAGCGCACAGGAAACCAGATAGCGCAGAAAACGCCTGTCTCCCACCACCGTCTTGAAAAGCGCGGCGGGTTTGAGGGCTTGCTTTTCCCTTGCCGCGGCATCAGGCTTGATTTCGGACAGAAGCAGGGAGAGCCCGAAGGCAACGGCATAGGCATAAAAGGTCATCAGGGCCGTCAAACGGAAATTGGCGCTTAAAAACAGCGAGAAGGCGGCAGCCGCGGCCAGCAGGCCCGCCGTGCCCATAAAGGAATATACCGCGAAGACCTTTTTCGGCTTCAAATCCCCCACATTGCCATACAGATAGGCGCTGTCGCAGCCGGAGAGGCCCGACAGCACCACGGAAAGCATCAGCCGCTCCGCGAGGAAGGCGAAGAAGCCGTCCGCCTTCCAGAAAACCAGCTTCGAAGCACAGTACAGAAAATTGCAGATCACGATGGTGCGCTTGTATCCGATTTTATCCGCCGCGTATCCCCAAGGGATTTCCAGCAGCAGCATCAAAACAAGCGAGATGCTTTCAATCCATGTGATCTCAAATACGGAAAGCCCGCTGGCCTGCCTGTACAAGGTGGCAATGGAACCGTAGAAAACCATCCCCTGAAAAAAGGCGATGTTATAGAACAGCCTGCGATTTTTCGCAAACACAAAAAAGCCCTCCATTTGATTTTTTGCATGTTCAAAGAAAGGCTGTCATCCGCAGCCCCATACAAAAAATCAAATGGGAGCTTTCAGCAAAGCGGCATCCTCCTTGCGTACATCGTAATGCTTACTATATCATGGGAAGCGTTCCTTTGTCAAACCGGCTACTCTTTCTTTTTCCACTGCCCCATGACGAAGTCGTCCAGCATCTTTCTGTCCAGAAAGGGCATCAGCGGCAGCAGCTTGGAAAAGCCGTGCTTCTGCATCAGCCTTGCCGCCGCCTCCGTCAGCTTTTCCTTGCCAAGAAAGGGAGCCAGGGGGAGGATGTCCGTGATGCCGCCCTCCCTGAGCACTTTGTCCGCCAGGCGGTCCAGGGTTTCGCGGCTCATGAAAGGCGCGGCCATGATCACCTTTTTGATGTCCTGCTCCTCCGCCCATACCTCCTTAACGCAATCATCCACTGCTTCCCTGCTCATAAAGGGCACCAGCCCCACCAGCCGTTCAAAGGACCTGTCGCGCTTTACGGCTTCCCTGGCCATTTGGTCCAGCATGCCCTCGCTCAAAAAAGGCGCGGCCTTCATAAGATCCTCCAGGCTTACTTCCTCCCGCACGTTTTCCCAGAGCTTTTCCGCCTGCCTGGGCTTAACCAGGGGGGCGACCTCCAAAAATTCTTCCGCGGACAAATCCTCGGCGACGGGTTCCTTATGGATTAGCTTCTCCACCACTTGGGCGCCTTTTTCATTGCCCAGCAATTCATCGATGGTAACCCCAAAAATCTCCGCCAGCTCGCCAAGCTTGGCGATGTCCGGCATGGTCTGCCCGCGCTCCCAGTTGGAAACCGCCTGGAAGCTGATGCCCAGTTTGTCGGCCAGTTCCATCTGGGTCATATTTTGATTCTTGCGCAGGGTGGAGATGGTTTTGCCTACATTTTGCATATCGAACATGATCCGGCCCTCCTACTTTACTGTAAACCGTTTCTGCGGTACAAAATTTCCGCATGCATCCTGTCATGCAGCGCGTCCAATTCCTGCCTGTCCCGGTCGGCCGCAGAAAGGCCGGGTATCTCTCTGTCCCCCGAACGAAAAAAATGTCGTTGCGCCCAGTTCCACAATTTCCAGAAAACTTTGCCCATGGCCTACCCTCCTTCCGGTGCGCAGGAGGACATCACTTTTCCTCCCGTGTAAAAGGATAGGCCGGATGCGGGTAAAAATCCAGCAAGCGGTGCTTGAGTTGCCGGTTCAACCGGCGCTTGAATCCGTTACTGCTTCTTTCTGTCCATGGATCTGCGCGTATAAAGAATCAGCAGGCTTAATCCGTAGAAAAGCGCCGCGCACAGCACAATGGCCGCGCCGGCGGAGGTGTTCCAATAGAAGGAGAGTATGAGTCCCAGCACGCCGCTGAGCATGGCGATAAGCACGCTGAAAAGGGCATGCCCCCTGGCGCTGCGGGCCAGGTTGCGCCCGGCGGCGGCCGGCAAAATCAGCAGTGCGTTGATGAGCAGCACCCCCACCCAGCGGATGGAGAGCATCACGGCCACGGCTACCAGGATCACAAAGGCGTATTCCGTAAGGTTTACGCGGATGCCCCGGCTCCTGGCCAGGGACGCGTTGACGCTCACCAGCAGGAGCCGGTTGTACAAAAGCACCCAGGCGGCTGTGCCGAAAACAAGCGCCAGCAGGAGCCATATCAAGTCCTGCGGCGAAACGGCCAGCACATCGCCGATGAGCAGGGAGGAATACTTGGCAAATCCGCCGCCCCGGGAGAGGATCACAAGGCCCAGGGCGATGCTGGTGCTGGAAAACACGCTGATGATGGTATCTACCGAGGTGGTCCCTGTCTGCTTGATGCGGCTGATGAGCAGCGCCCACAGGATTCCGAAAAGGAGCATGGCCACAAGGTCGCTGTGCAGGTGAATAAGGATGCCAAGGCCGATGCCCGTAAGCGCGCTGTGGCCCAGGGCGTCGGAGAAGAAGGCCATGCGCTGGTTCACCGCCATGGTGCCCATCAGCGCCAGCAGGGGTGTCAGAAGCAGGATGGCCAGCAGCGCGTTTTTCATGAACTGGAAGGAGAGGAAGGGAAAGGGGAGCAGCACGTCCATCACATAGTATATGGCGTTCATGCGTTCACCTCCGCATCCATCTGCGCCTTGGTGCGCGGCGTCCTGAACACCCTTTCAAACTCCGGAGAGGAAAACACGGCTTTGGGGCTGCCTGCGCAGAGCACCTGTTTGTCCAGGAGCACCACGTAATCGGCGTACCTTTCCACCAGGGAAAGGTCGTGGCTTACCAGCAGGATGGCCATGTGATGCTCCGTCCGGAGGCTCAAAACGGTATTCAAAAACAGGGCCAGGCCGTTTTGGTCCACGCCGGACACCGGCTCGTCAAGCACCAGCAGATCCGGCGGCGGCGTGATCGCCAGGGCCAGCAGCACCCTTTGGAGTTCTCCGCCGGAGAGCTTGCCCAACGGAGAACTGCGAAGCTCCCGGGCGTTTACCGCCTTCAGGGATTCTTCCACCTGTTCCCGCACGCGTTTTGAGATCCCCAGCCATACCGGGCGGCGGCTTAGCGCCGCGGCCAGGAAATCCTCCACGGTGGCGGGCATCTCCTTGTCGAAATCCAGGTGCTGGGGCACATAACCCGTGCGTAGGTGGGGGATGTCCCTGCCTTGGTCGTCCTCGTGGCGGATGTGCCCTGTAAAAGGGATTTCCCGCAGAAGCGCCTTCAAAAGCGTGGTTTTCCCGGCCCCGTTCTGGCCGATGAGGGCGGTCAGCTGCCCGCAGTGGATGTGCATGGTCACCTGGCTCAGGATCGCCTGCTTGTCCCTGGTAACGCCCACGTTCTCCAGCGCGATATGGCAAAGGCCGCAGGTTGGTTTATGCCGTTCCATGGTTTCCCCCTCTATCTGGAATAGACGCCGGTGCGGATCTCGTTGATGTAGGAGTCCCGGTGGGGCAGGTTCTCGTCGTTCAGCGCGTCCCTCACGGCCTGCTCCACATCATAGGGCACGGACACCAGGGTGATGTCAAAAGGAGAGGGCACACTGCCCGGCTCGCCCGATAAAATGGCGTAGCAGGCGCGGTTTACGCCCAGGCCGTTGCCCACGCTGCCGGTATTGAAAAGAAAGCCTTTGTTCATTGTGCGCATGAAGGCCCGGTGGCAGTCGGCATACCCCACCGTCTGGAATACTTCCCCGTCCTTTTCGAACAGTGCCTCCAGCTTTTCCCGTTCCGACTGTACAAAAAGCAGCTCCTCCATGGTGGGCCGGCCGTGAAACAGGCGGATGTGCAGCCCGCTCATGTCAAAATGATGCTCCATGGGCAGGTTTTGCAGCCTTTCCATCCGCTGCGGCCCCAACTGGTTCCAGTAATAATCATCCGCGGCAAAATGCCGCATGGAGATGCCGGTGTCCCAGTTCCCGGCGATGATTTTTTGGCAGCGGGAAAAGGCCCAGTCCATGGTGGCGGCGGAAGAAGGCCCTTTGCCCACCATGTCCCCCAGGCAATAGACGGTTTCGATCCCCCTGGATGTAAGATCCCTGTCCACCGCCAGGGTGGCGGGCAGGTTGCCGTGCAGATCCGCGACAAGGGCTAGGCGCATGTTCCCTCCCAAGATTGCTTTTGATACAGTATACCATGTTTTTGCCCGCGGGCATATGCACCCTGCGGCTTAAGTATGAACTTTGTTCCCGCAGTGTAAGCCCTGGATATGCGGCGGCGGCCGATTGTGCATTTTCCCCTGACATGGTATACTTCTAGGCAACGTACAAAAGGGAGGCATTCCATGATCCGCAAGGGGTATGCGCTGTTTGACCTGGACGGCACCGTTACCAAGGGCGATTCCATTCTGCCCATGATCCGCTACGCCGTCAAAACGGGGTTTGCCTCCCCTGCCTGCCTGCCGGGCATCACCTTGTCCTTTGCGGCCTACGCGCTGAAACTGCAGGACGACACCAGGGCCAAGGAGGCCGCGCTGTCCTTTTTAGCGGGAAAAACAGCCGCCCAGGTGGCGGCTTTCGCCGATGCCTTTTGCCGGGAGATGCTTATCAAGCGCATCTTTCCGGAGGCCAGAAGGGAAATGGAAGCCCGCCGGGCGGAGGGCCTTGGGATCCTGGCGGTGACAGCCTCCCCTGATTTCTATCTGACGCCGCTGATGAAAGAGCTTCCCTTAGACGCCATCATCGGCACCAGGGCGGACGTATCTCCAGAAGGTATCTATACGGGCCGCATCTCCGGGCGCAACTGCAGATTTTTGGAAAAGCCCCTGCGCATCGCCGAATACCTGGCGGCGGCGGGGGTGGAACTGGACACGGACAGCTCCTATGCCTACGGAAATTCCGGCCATGACTGGCCCATGATGACGCTGGCCGGCCATCCCGTGGCGGTGAACGCCAAAAGGAGCCTGCTCCGGCGCTGCGGTTCCTCCAAGCGCGTCATCTGGAAGCTGTAAACCGCCGATTCACATCAAGCCACAGGCCTGCGCGGACCTGCCCGCAATTGTGAAATCATTAACTTGTAGGCCGGTTGCGAAAATATTGACAAACCAAAGACAAAGCGGCTATACTGAACACAGAGACACGGAGAAACATATTCCTCCCGGGAAGGGCGGACGGGCGCCCCGTTTTATTTTCATACCTTCCGGGAGAGGGAAAGGACGGCTTTTATGACGACCGCGCAATCCAGGCCGCTTCTGCTGCTGGACAATTCCAGCATGACCAACGTGCTGGGGGAGGGGGAGTTCTCCTGCCGCAACATGACCTTTGACGAAACCCGGGCGATACTGGAAATGTTCCATGATGACGAGGTGCGCAAGGGCTTTATCAACACCCATATTGAGCACATCATCTTCGGCTATCTGGGGATTGCGCAAAGGAACTGCCCTTTTGAGGAGGTCCACCATATGGAGGTGGGCCAGGAAGCGCTGGTGTTCAAACTGTACGTGACCCCCTCGGAAACGCAGCCCATCATCCATATGGAGGGCGGCGCGGAGGCCAAGAAGATACAAAACATCTATGTGTACTGCCAGTATCTGACCAGGGTAAAATAAACAGGATGGCATGAAAAATCCGGCCCCCGGGCCGGATTTTTGCATGTCCGCGCATTATTCCTGCGGCCAGCTTTCCTCAAGGAAGGCCATGCGCTCCGTAAGGAACTTGCGGACATATTCGATGTTTTCGGCATAATTCCTGCCCGTTTTCACATACGCCTGGCTGCTGTTAAAGATGGGGCGGCGGGTAAAGTTCATATCGGCAGAGGCCCAAATCTCCGAGGCGTATTCGTCCAGGGACCGCAAATCCCCTTCGCCGGAGGGGGTGATGCCCAGAAGCACGTCCAGCGCCGGCACAAAGGATTCGTAATATGCCTTTTTCACTGCCTCCTTGAAATCCGCATGCTTGTACAGCGCGGGGAACCAGTAGTAATGCTCCCCCTGGTCGTTGTTGGTGACAAAATACTGGGGATTCTTCACCTTTTGATTGCGGGTGGTGGCGTAGTTGCCCATGGCGATATCATAATCCCATACCGGGCCGCAGAACGCCAGCTTGCTCTGCCCGTCGGCGGGCTTGTAGTAATAGAGGCTGCTGCGGTTCCCGTCAAAGTTTTTGGTGATCTCCTCCACCAGATACTTTTTCGCAAGAGAATCCATGTCCACAAACTCGCTGTAATGCTTGCCGGAAGCGGGATCAATGCCGTCCTTGGCAAAGATGGCGTTCTCAAAGCCCTGCATAAACGCGCGGATGTATTCCACCTGGGCCGGGCTGGCATACTTGGGCTCCTTGATGATCACCGGCTGGCCCCGGGTGGTGATAAAGCCGCTGGCCTCCACCTTGTACCGGTCCGGGTATTCCAATTCCAGCAGATAGCCGCCTGTAATATCCTCCGGATCGTTGGGGATCTGGGCGCCCTTGCCCTTCCCCGTCTGATACGCCCTGCCGAAGGAGGGGTAGGTTTCCGGCGCGGCATCATTCACCTTTTCGGTGGCCTTTTCCAGGTCGTTAATATCAATGCGGCTGTCGCCGATTTCCGCCTTTTCGCACAAAAGGTAGGAGCCGCAGTAATCGTTGTTGATGTACAAGTCCACGGCCTGGGACCGGGAGGAATACGCGAGCCCCGCGGCGCCGGCCAGGTCGAACACGATCTTGTTGCGCAGCAGGGAATTGTCAAAATGGTTGGCCAGCAGGATCCAGGTCTTGGCTTTGCCCATGCCGCACAGGTCGGTGGACCTTTCCAGCTTGATCTGGTAAGGCCTTTTGGCCAGGCTGAAGGTCCAGTTCCCGCGGCCCTTGATCTGGCCCAGCCCGCCGCTGTACAGCCCGGCCCCGCCGGCATCCAGCATCAGCAGGCTGCCCGTTTCTTCATTGTTTTTGCTTTTATGAATGTACGTCAGGCTCCCGGACTCCGTATTCATGAACATGGCGGGGATATTGGCGGACTGCATAACCTGCAGGGCATATTTGTTCTTGCCTTCTGAAAGCGTCACCTTTTCGCCGGGCACAAGAAAATCCGCCGTGTCCCCGCTTACAACGGTACGCCCGCCCACGGACAGTGTGCCGGTGCCCGTGAACCAAATCTGCAATTGATCCATGTCCGCATTGGCCGGCATAAACAGATAGTAGGTCCGCCTTTGGTCGCTGTACCACCAATTGACGGCATTGAGGGGTTTCGCCTTTTGCGCGGAGGGAAGCGGCTGATCCGTGGGAAACGTTACCCATAGGTCCGTCACCTTGGCCGCCAGCGCGCCCGCAGGCAGCAGAAGCAAAAAAAGCAGTGCCAGCACCGCGGTATTTTTCCGGCATAAAGTCCAGAAACCCATCCCAATTCCTCCCGTCCGGCGGCGGCGCTTTTCGCCCTGGCCAAGGCCCGCCCCCGGTCTGTCCCAAAGCAGCATTATCATACCATGTTCCGTTGCCGGGTGGAAGATGGCTTTATCAGGATTCCGCGATGAATTTGTGAATCCCCGCCCTTTTCAAAAGGCCGGTGCGCGAAACGGCACGGTTCCTTGGCTGCCCGGTATCGCCTTATTGTTCTTTCCAGTTCTCCGCAAGGAAGGCCATGCGGCCGCTGATGAAATTTTTCAGGTACTCAATGTTCTCGGTGTAGTCTTTTCCCGTTTTTACCGGCCGTTTGGAGAGGTTGAACACTTTCCAGCGGGAGAAATTCATGGCGGCGCAGGCATCAAGCTCCGCCGCGTATTCGTCCAGGGAGCGCACGCTGCCTGTGGGATCCTCCGCAAGGCCCAGCAGCACATTCAGCGCCGGAACGAAGGACGCATGGTAGGTTTTTACGACCTGATCATAAAAATCCTGATGGCTGTACAGCTGCGGGAACCAATAGAACGCCATGCCGTGGTCCTTGTTGGTGGCGAAGTATTCTGGATATTTCAGCGTTTTGGCGCGGTTGTTCTCATAGTTCCCAAAACCGAGATCGTAATCCCACACCGGCCCCGCATACAGCTTTGTGCTTTCGGAATCCGCGGGCTTGTACAGGTAGAAGCTGGTGCGGTTGGCGTCCACGTTTTTGGAGAACTCTTCCAGGATATATTTTTTTACCAGCGAATCCATGTCGATGATATCGCTGTAATACTTGCCGGTTCCCTTGTCAATGCCATCCTCCGAAAAAAGGGCGTTTTCAAAGGACTGGATCAGGCTGCTGATATAGGCCACCTGGGCTTCGGAGGCGGCGGTTGGCTCCTTGATCAATACCGGCTGCCCTTTTCTGGTGGTAAAGCCGCTGGGATTGCCGCTGAAGCGGTGGGGCTTCTCCAATTGCAGAAGGTAGCCGCCGGTGATATCCTCCGGGTCGTTGGGGATCAGATATCCCTTGCCCGTACCGCCCCGTGATCCGGTATAGCCAAAGGCCTTGTATTCATCCAGAGGCTGTTCGTTCACCGCCTCGGTGGCCTTGTCAAGATCAGTGATGTCGATGCGCGTCGCGCCGATTTCCACTTTTTCACACAGCAGGTATGCGCCCCGGTACTCCCCGTTGACATACAAATCCACCATCTGGGATTGGGAGATGTAAGGCATGCCCGCCGCCTGGGCCAGGGCGAAGGAAATCTTGTCCCGCAAAAGGGAATTGTCGCCGTATTCGGCCAGCAGGATCCAGGTCTTGGCTTTGCCCATGCCGCAAAGATCCGCGCTGCGGCTCAGCTTGATCTGGTAGGATTTTTTGGGGTTGGCAAAGGAAGCGCTCCCCCGGCCCTTGATTTGCGCCAGCCTGCCGTCATATTCCAGGGAGCCGTCGGCGTTGCGCATGATCAAGCTTCCCGGCTCCTCATTGGATTTCTTTTTGTGGATGTAGGTCAGGCTCCCGGAGTCCGTGGTGACGAACATGGCCGGCACCTTGGCCGACTGCATCACGGACAGCGTGTACTTCTTACGCCCGACGGCCACGCTCACATCCGAACCGGGGGACAGAAACGCCCCCGAATCGCCGCTTTTGACGGTGTGTCCCGCTATGGTAACGGTTTCCTCGCTGCCCGTAAACCAAACCGTAAGGTCCTGCATATTGGCGGCGGAGGGCAGAAACAGGTAATATTTCCTGGCCAGATCGCTGTACCACCAATGGACGGAGGGCCCGGCCTGCGCATCCCCGCTTCCCTGGGTCACGCCGGGCAGCACGCCGGTAACCCACAGATCCGGTGCCTTGGCCGCCATTGCCCCCACAGGCAGGCACAGCAGCAACGCAAGCAGCAATAGTTTCATGCCAAAAAGAAACGGGCCTGGCATCCTACGCATACGGAAACCCCCTTCTGTCCGCTGGTCAGGAAGCCACCCAGACCCTGACGCACCTTCAGTGTACCATCCATTTCCTTCCTTATCAAGCGGGACGCAAAAAAAATTGCATTTGTATGCTTTTCCCCTGCCGGGCCGCGTTTCCCCTTTACAAAACAGAAGGTTGTGATATACTGAAAGCCGATCTTTCGGCAATGAAGGGGAACGCTTTTCCCAAGCGTCAAGAGAGCCGTCCGGCGGGTGAAAGGGCGGCTGCAAGGGGACAGCCGCTCGCTCCGGAGCCTCCTTTCAGGCGGGCCGCGCCCGATACAGCGCGCCAAGCGGCCTGGACGCGATCCGTCCGGCAAACAAAGTGGTACCGCGGAACAGCACGTTTCGTCTTTGTAGGAAGGCGGAACGTTTTTTTACGCGGATAAAGGAGGAGCAGTCTTTATGGCATACCAGGCGCCCTATGATCCGGCCGGCATCGAAAAAAAGTGGCAGGAAAAGTGGGAGGAGCAAAAGGCATTCTGCGCGGAGGCAGACCACACAAAGCCCAAGTATTACTGCCTTATCGAGTTCCCCTACCCTTCGGGGGCCGGGCTGCACGTGGGGCATCCCCGTTCCAATACGGCGCTGGATATCATCGCCCGCAAGCGCCGCATGGAAGGGTACAACGTGCTCTACCCCATCGGGTGGGACGCCTTCGGCCTGCCCACGGAGAACTATGCCATCAAGAACAAGGTGCATCCCCGGGCCGTGACCAACGAGAACATCAACCGCTTCCGCGCGCAGCTGAAGCGCCTGGGCTTTTCCTTTGACTACAGCCGGGAGGTGAACACCACCGACCCCGCTTATTACAAGTGGACCCAGTGGATCTTTTTGCAGCTGTTTGAGCATGGCCTGGCTTACAAGGCCGAGATGCCCATCAACTGGTGCTTGAGCTGCAAGTGCGGCCTGGCCAACGAGGAAGTGGTGGACGGCGTCTGCGAGCGCTGCGGCGGCGAGGTGGTGCGCAGGGTCAAAAAGCAGTGGATGCTGGCCATCACGCAGTACGCCCAGAAGCTGCTGGACGGGCTTAACAACGTGGACTTTATCGAAAAGGTCAAATTGCAGCAGCGCAACTGGATCGGCAGGTCCGAGGGTGCGGAGGTGGACTTTCAAATCGCCGGGCAGGCGGAAAAGATCCGCGTCTATACCACCAGGCCGGACACGCTGTTCGGGGCCACCTACATGGTGCTGTCCCCGGAGCATCCCCTGCTGGAGACGCTGAAGGGCCGCATCGCCAACTATGACGCGCTGATGGAATATAAGGACCAGGCCGCCAGAAAATCGGATTTTGAGCGCACTGAAGTGGCCAAGGACAAGACGGGCGTTCAAATTGAGGGCATTAAAGCCATCAATCCCGTGAACGGGAAAGAAATCCCCATCTGGATCGCCGACTATGTGCTCATCACCTACGGCACCGGCGCCATCATGGCCGTGCCCGGCCACGATCAGCGCGACTGGGATTTTGCCAAAAAGTTCAATTTGCCCATCGTCGAGGTGGTCTCCGGCGGCAGTGTGCAGGAGGCGGCCTATGACGATATCCAGGACGGCGTGATGGTCAACAGCGGCTTTTTGAACGGCCTGCGGGTGGCGGAAGCCAAGAAAACCATCATTGATTTTCTGGAAAAGCAGGGCCTTGGCCAGCGCAAGGTCAACTTCAAGCTGCGGGACTGGGTATTCAGCCGGCAGCGCTACTGGGGTGAGCCCATCCCCATCGTGCACTGCGAAAAATGCGGAACAGTGCCGGTCCCTGAAAAAGACCTGCCGGTGCTCCTGCCGGACGTTAAAAACTACGAGCCCACAGACAGCGGCGAAAGCCCCCTGGCGGCCATGACCGGCTGGGTGAATACCACCTGCCCCAAATGCGGCGGCCCCGCCCAAAGGGAAACGGACACCATGCCCCAGTGGGCCGGGTCAAGCTGGTACTTTTTGCGGTATATCGACCCCCACAACGGCAAGGAACTGGCCAATTATGAGGAAATGAAATACTGGCTTCCCATCGACTGGTACAACGGCGGCATGGAGCACACCACGCTGCACCTGCTCTACAGCAGGTTCTGGCACCTGTTCCTGTACGACATCGGCGTGGTGCCCTCCCCCGAACCGTATCAGAAGCGCACCAGCCACGGCATGATCCTGGGCTCCGACGGCGGCAAGATGTCTAAATCCCGGGGCAATGTCATCAACCCCGATGACATCGTGGATGAACTGGGAGCCGATGCCTTTAGGCTCTACGAAATGTTCATGGGCGCCTTCGACCAGGCCATCCCCTGGTCCACCAACGGGGCCCGGGGCTGCAAGCGCTTTCTGGACCGGGTGTGGCGGCTGCAGGAGATGATGACGGAGGGGGAAGGGTATTCCTCCGATTTGAAAGCCTCCGTCCACCAAACCATCAAGAAGGTGGGCGAGGACTACGAAAAGATGAAGTACAACACCGCCATCGCCGCCATGATGAGCCTGGTGAACGACATCTACCTCAAAAACCAGGTCACCAGGGGCGAACTGAAAACGCTGCTGCTGCTGCTGTCCCCGGTGGCCCCCCACATCTGCGAGGAGATCTGGGAAGCGCAGCATTTCGGCGCGCCCGTCCACCATCAGCCCTGGCCCAGCTATGACGAAAAAGCCATGATTGTAAGCGAGGTGGAGATCGCCATCCAGATCAACGGCAAGGTGCGCGGCCGGATCATGATCCCCGCCGATCTTCAAAAGGAGCAGGCGGAAAAAACGCTGCCGGACCATCCCGACGTCAAGGCGCTGGTGGACGGCAAAACCATCCGCAAGCTCATCTTCGTGCCGGGCCGGCTGCTGAACATTGTGGCAAACTGATCCTTGCGACTATTGAAAATTTTGCAAGAAGCCGGCGGCCCGATTTGGGCCGCCGGCTTCTTTTGGGCAAAGATCAATTTTCGGACGGCGCGTCCTCGCTTTGGCGGATATTCCATACCTTGTGCGTGAAGAAAAGCGCCGCCAGGCACAACAGCAGCGTTAAGGCAAAGGGCAGTGAGCGGTCCAGTTGGGAAAGCGCCCCGGCCAGCGTGCCCATGGGGGAGGTAATCAGCAGGCACATGGCCAGGAACAGCCCGTTCATCCGTGCCCGGTCCTCCCTGTCCATGCTCAGCATCTGCAGCGAGGAGGTAATGGGCACGATCACCGACAGGGAGAGCGCCTCCGTCAATACGCCAAGGCCCACCAGCAGGAAGGTGCCCGCGGACAGGAAGATCAGCATGCCGTGCACCGCGGCCAGGCAGAGGAAGGCTGTCATCAGGGGTTTTTGAAATTTCCGCACATTAAGCTTCAGGGCAAACAAAAAATACCCGGCCAGCCAGGCCAGAGAACGCAGCGTCGCGAAAATGGACACATATTCCTTCCCAATCCCCAGCTTGCTTGTGATCAGCAGGGGCCAGAAGTTGTCGATCACATACCGGATGGCGATCAGGCTGGCCAGCAAGGCCAAAGTATACATCACCCGGGGGGTTTTGAGCATCCTCGCCAGCACATGGCGGCTGTCCAGCAGGTACCCCTTCAGGCCAATGTGCCGGCATGCCTCCTGCCGCCGAAGGCCCACGTTTGTTTCATGGGTGATGAAGTACAAAAGCACAAATTTTACCGTCATCATCACAAACGTGAGGCCGTACAGAAAGCGCATGGTGGGGACCACCGAATACTTCTTTACAAAAAAGTAAGGGATGGGGGCCACAAAGGCCGCGATCAGCCCCATGATGTTGGCCAGCGCGTACAGGTGCGTGAGCTTGCTTTCCGGCGCCTCCTCCACAAACAGCAGCGTCCAGGAGGTTTCTGTCACGCGGTACAGGCCGTTGAACAGCGCCGCAGCAATGAACCAGTACACGTTTTGCGCCAGCATCCACAAAAGCGCAGGCACGCTCCAGCCCAATACATCAAACAGGAGCGTGGCCCGCCTGCGCCCCATTTTGTCGGTGATCACGCCGCCCAGCATCGCCCAGATCATCTGGGAAATGATAAACACGGTGGTGGTCACGCCGATCATCAGCGGTTCCATGCCAAGAGCCGCCATATAAACGGATACAAAGGGCGCGTACAGATTGTAAGGAATGCCCCACAAAGGCTCGGTCAAAAGACAGGCACGCGCATTGCCACGGACATGGAGCAGCGTGTCGATCAAGGGATGGGAAGCAACCTTTTTCATCAAACTGTCCATAGGTCCCCTCTTGGCGTGTGCACCGCGCCGAGGAAATGATAGCATCCGGCGCGTACGGTGTCAAGGCGGAAAGGCCGCGCCTTCCAGCAGGGTACTTCCGTGCGCGCTGGGCACAAGGGATCCCGCAGACGTGCCAAAAAAGGGATAAGGGGAAAAATGTTTCATGAACCGTGCTTTGGGGTATTCTTTTTGCAGAGCAGAAAAGCTCCGCGGAGAACCGCAGGAAAGCCGGTATCAAGCAGGCCGGCATGGATTTGAAGGAGGAACCAGTATGGTGAAAATCGCATTGATCGTAGGCAGCACACGTCCCGGAACCAAAGCTCCGGCGGTGACGCAGTGGATGTACGGACTGGCAAAAAAACATGGCGGCGCAGAGTTTGAGGTGGTGGACATCGCCGATTTTCATCTCCCGCTTCTGGATGAGCCCATTCCCCCCGCGGCGGGACAGTACTCCCAGCCCCATACGAAGGCATGGGCTGCAAAAATCGCGGAATACGACGGATTCATCTTCGTCACCCCGGAATATGACCACGGCGTTCCCGGCGCGCTGAAAAACGCGATTGATTTTCTTTATGGAGAATGGAACAACAAGGCCGCGGGCTTTGTCAGCTACGGGTCAATGGGCGGTGTGCGGGCGGTGGAACAGTTCCGCGCCATCATGGCTCATCTTGCCATTGCGGATGTTCAGCAGCAGGTGGCCTTTTCCCTCTTTACCGATTTTGAGGATTTCAGCAAGTTCAAGCCGGACCCCCGCCACGAGGAGGAAGCCACTGTGCTTTTTGACCAGGTAATCGCATGGGCGCAAGCCCTCAAGCCCCTGCGTGCAAACCAATAATAGGAAAAGAAAAAAAGTATGAGGAGATCGCTGTATGCTGACGCCGGAAACAAAGAAGCTTCTGAATGAACAGATCAACAAGGAATTCTACTCCGCGTACCTGTACTTGGCCATGGCCAATTTCTACGGTGAAAAGAATCTGAACGGTTTTGAAAACTGGTTCACGGTCCAGGCCAGGGAAGAGCAGGATCATGCCATGCTTTTCCGCCAGTACCTGCTGAATGAAGGGGAGCAGGTCACCCTCGCCGCCATCGATGCGCCCAAAGGAAAGTTTGAAACCTTCCGGGACCCGCTGACAGCCTCCCTGGAACACGAGCAATTCGTGACCAAAAGCATTTATGCCATCTATGCGGCGGCGCAAAAGCAGGGGGATTACCGCACCGTAAACTTCCTCAACTGGTTCGTGACCGAGCAGGGGGAAGAAGAAAAAAATGCCGACGAGCTGATCAAGCGGTACGATCTTTT
Organism: Bacillota bacterium; assembly: GCA_023459275.1. Lineage (GTDB taxonomy): Bacteria > Bacillota > Clostridia > Christensenellales > Aristaeellaceae > JAEWAH01. The sequence goes on from JAEWVC010000086.1 coordinate 16,528, forward strand.
CGGCGCTGATCCCAAGGGCCTGTACATGCTCAACGCGGACTTGGCCGCCCGCACCTATAATCCGCCTTCCCTTACGCTTTCCTGACTTGCCGGAATACGAAAAACAGCCCTGCGGAGAAATCCGCAGGGCTGTTTTTTGTTTGCGCGTCTCAGTTTTCGTCAGACCAGGTGGCAAGCGCATCCTCCACAGATTTCAATATCTCCTGCAGGGCTATTTTCTTTTTCCCGTGCAGTTCCCCCGGGCAGAGGCCGGGCTTGTATGCCAGGCTGCCGGAAAGCAGCGCATCCATGCTCACTTCCAGTACATTGCAAAGAGAGACAAGGGTTTCCAAACTGGCTTTCCGCGTGCCACGCTCAATATGGCCCAGAAAGGATAGGGATATCCCTGCTTTTTCCGCCAGCTGTTCTTGCGTCCAGCCACGGAGTACGCGCTCCCTCCGGATGCGTGCGCCCAGCGAAGAGTAATCCATATCATCGGAACCCCCTTCTATTAATAATCAATATCTTTTTTTAAGAATAACGAATTTCATCTTTTTTGAACATAAGCCAAAAGCATTAATATTTACTGACAGAAGTAAAATGGGAAATATCTCTTATTATTATACCGGATAAGCGGGCAGAGAGCAGAAAAAAGCGTTAAAAATAAGCATGGGGGCTGTACAAATACTGCCTTTCGTGATATAATCTTTACCGTTAGCCCAGCCAGGTATGCATCCGGGTCATTCCTCCTCGTTTCAGGCCCAAAACCGAATGCTTGGGATCCACGGGAGCGACGGCAAGGCACATAGGTTTGGGTAATAATAAACGTTGGAGGGAACCCATCATGTATCAGGACAAAACCTTAACTTGCCGCGACTGCGGCGCCGAATTCGTATTCTCCGCTTCCGAACAGGCCTTCTTTGCCGAGAAGGGCTTTCAGAACGAGCCCAGCCGCTGCCATGCCTGCCGTGCCAACAGGCGCGCTTCTCAGGGCGGCGCCAGGGGCGAGCGTCAGATGTACGAAGTGATCTGCGATGGCTGCGGCCGCACCACCCAGGTGCCTTTCCAGCCCCGTGGAGACCGGCCCGTGTATTGCCGCGAGTGCTTCGACGCCCAGCGTCAGAGCCGCTACTAAGAAATGAACACGCTGCCTGAAAACGGCGGCGTCAGAAGACCTGAAAAACCCCCTGCTGCGCACCGCGCAGCAGGGGGTTTTGTGATATGGAGCGGGAACGCTGCGGGATGGCCCGCCGCGGCGGCACAATGCACTTTGAAGCCTTTATCGGCAAGGCTGCGCATTGTGCTGCCGCAGCATCATGGATGTTTCAATGGCATCAGGCCCGGATCACGGCGTCAAACTCCTTTGCACATGCCTTAAGCACCTTGTCCATGGCCGAGGCGATCTCGTTTTCTGTCAGGGTATGGTCATTGGAACGGAAGGAAAGGGAAAAGGCCACGGACTTTTTGTTTTCACCCAATTGCGCGCCGCGGTAGACATCAAACATGCGGCACTCTTCCATAAGCACGCCCGCGGCTTTTTCCATGGCTTCCATCACTGGGCCTACGGGCTGGCTTCCCGCCATGACCAGCGCCAGGTCGCGGCTTACGGCGGGATACCTGGGCAGGGGCTTCACCTCGCCTGCGGGCTGGGCCAGCGCCTTCAGGTGTGCCAGGTCCACCTCCGCCAGCAGCGCGCGTCCGGGCATGTCGAAGGCTTCCCGGACATCGGGATGCACCTCTCCCAGCACCGCCAGAATCTGCCCTTCCGCCACAAGCCTGGCGCAGCGGCCGGGGTGGTGGTAGTTTTCCCCGCCGGGCACCACCTGGGCCTTGATGTTATGCCCCGCCAATACCGCCTGCACCATGCCGCGCAGGGTGTAGAAATCCGCGCCGCCGCCGTACATGCCAAGGACCAGGGTGGGCACTTCCGAAGGCAGGTTTTCCGCGGTGGGCCGGTGCGGGTCAAATACCGCGGCAATCTCATACAGCCAAGCCTTTTCGTTTCCCCTGTTCATGTTGAGGGCCAGGGTTTGCAGCATCCCCGGCGCCAGCGTGGGCCGCATGACCCGGGTATCCTCCCCCAGGGGGTTCAAAAGCGTAAGGGGGGCAAGGCGCGGGTCATTTTCCGCAAGATTCAGCTTTTCCAGGGCCTTGGTCCCGATGAACGAAAAATTCATCACCTCGAAGAAGCCAAAGCCGTTGAGCTTTGTGCCTAAGGCATCGCGGAAGCGCATGGCCTCGCTGCGGCCGCCGGGGGTCGTCTCCCCCCGGAGCCTGGTGGCGGGGATGGCCCCATAGCCAAAGATGCGCAGCACCTCCTCGGAAAGGTCGGCCTCCCCCTCCACGTCCTGGCGGAAGTCGGGCACGGTGACCTCGATGTCGTCCCCGCTCACCGTTACGCCAAAGTGCAGCCTTTTCAGAATGTCCACCATAGTCTCTTTGGGAATATCCACGCCCGTCCTTGCGGCAACCCGTCGCAGGGAGGCGTGCACCGTCTGTGGGGCCTGGGGGGCCGGATAGATGTCGATAATCCCGGGCACCACGTCCCCTGCATCCAGTTCGTTTATCATCTGGCAGGCCCGCTGCATGGCCTTGAGCGCCGTCATGGGGCTGACGCCCTTTTCAAACCGGCCGCTGGCCTCCGTGCGCATGCCCAGGCTCCTGGCCGCCAGGCGGGTGCCCGCGCGCTGGAAGGCGGCGCACTCGAACATCAGCGTTTTCGTTTCCCCGGTGATCTCGCTCTCCTCGCCACCCATGATCCCGGCCACGCCCGTGGGGCCTTCCCCGTCGCAGATGAGCAGCTCGATGCCGCTAAGCTCCCGCACCTTGCCGTCCAGAGTCCTGAGTGTCTCCCCGACCCTGGCTTTGCGGACGATGATCTCCCCGCCACGGACCTTGTTAAGGTCAAAGGCGTGCATGGGATGGCCCGTTTCCAGCATCACAAAGTTGGTGATATCCACCACGTTGTTGATGGAGCGCATCCCCGCCCCGCTCAGGTACCTGCGCAGCCACAGGGGTGAGGGCTTCACCCGGACGTTCTTCACCACTCTTGCCACATATCTTGGGCAAAAATCGGAATCTTCCACCCTTATCTTAACATATTCGTTTACATTCCCGTCCGATTCCTCCACTTTGATGGCTGGCTCGCGGAATTCCGTGCCCAGTGCCACGGCGGTTTCCCGGGCGATGCCCAAGGCGCACAGGCAGTCGGGGCGGTTGGCCAGGATCTCGAAATCCACCACCGTATCGTCAAGGCCGAAAATGGGCTTCACATCCGCGCCGAGAGGATATTCCTCCCCAAAAATCAGCAGCCCGGCATCCCCCACGGAGGGGTACAGCTCCTGGGGGATGTTCAGCTCCGTGGCGGAGCAGAGCATGCCTTCGCTGACCACGCCCCGCAGCTTGCCCTTTTTGATTTTGGTCCCGCCGGGGAGCCGCGCCCCGTCCAGGGCCACGGGCACCAGGATGCCTGGGGCCACATTGGGCGCGCCGCACACGATCTGCAAGGGAGTGTCCTGCCCCGCGTCCACCCTGCACACGTGCAGATGGTCGCTGCCCTCCACCTTATCCACGGTGAGCACCCGGCCCACCACGACCTTTTCGATTTCCTCGCCCAGGTATTCCAGCCCCTCTACCGCCGTACCGGTCCAGATCATCCTGTCCTGGTACACTTTGGCGTCCACAGGAATGGCCGCATATTCCCCGATCCACTTCATGGGAAGCTTCATATCATTTTCCTCCTTATAGGCTGAACTGCTTCAGGAAACGCATGTCGCCCTCAAAAAGCAGCCGCATGTCCCGGATGCCGTAGCGCAGGATAGCCAGCCGGTCCAGGCCGATGCCAAAAGCAAAGCCGGAATAAACGCTGCTGTCGATGCCGCACATATCCAACACCCTGGGGTTCACCATGCCGCTGCCCAGCACCTCAATCCAGCCGGTGCCCTTGCACACGCGGCAGCCCTTGCCATGGCAGGCCATGCAAGTGAGGTCCACCTCGGCGCTGGGTTCCGTGAAAGGGAAGTAGGAGGGACGGAAGCGGATTTGAACCTCCGGTCCGTACAGCCGTTTGGCAAAGGCCTCCAGCGTGCCCCGGAGGTCGGCCATGGTCACGTCCCTGTCCACCACCAGCCCTTCCAGCTGATGGAACACCGGAGAATGGGTGGCGTCCACTTCGTCGGCCCGGTAGACGCGGCCCGGACAGATGACCCGGATGGGCGGCTTGCGGGTGAGCATGGTGCGGGCCTGGGCCGGAGAGGTATGGGTGCGCAGCACCGTGTTTTCGTCGATATAAAAGGTGTCCTGGGCGTCCCGGGCGGGGTGGTTCTTGGGCATGTTGAGCAGCTCAAAGTTGTAGTGGTCCAGCTCCACCTCCGGGCCCTCCACCACCTCAAAGCCCATGCCGGCAAAGCACTCCACCATATCCCGAAGCACCAGCGTCACCGGATGCGGCGCGCCGGTCTCCGGCATCTCCCTGGGCTCCGTCACGTCGATGGCTTCGCGCTTGATCGCTTCCCGGCGTTCCAGCCCGTTCAGGGCCGCCTGTTTTTCCGTAAGCAGCGTTTCAAACTCCTGCCGGGCACTGTTGATAAGTTGGCCGGCCATCGGACGCTCCTCCGGCCCAAGCTGGCCCAATGTCCGCAAAAGCGCCGTGAGCTCGCCCTTTTTGCCCAGCATGGCCACCTTGAGCGCTTCCAGCGCCTGGGTGGAAGCGACGCTTTCCAATTCCGCCGCAAGCCGCTCCCGCAATTCTTCGATGTTTTTTTGAATATCCATGGTACCTTCCCCTTTCCCAAATGCGGGCAATCAAAAAGCCCCCGCCCATGTCTTTCATGGGACGAAGGCATACTGCCGCGTGTTACCACCCAACTTCCGCACAGGAATTTACTTCCGATGCGCTCGCCGCTTCATAACGGGGGCGTACCCGTCCCTGCCTACCGCCTCTGCGCCCGGCCGTTTGAGAACGGGCCGGCTCTTGGAAGGTTTAAGCGGGGAAGCTCGGGAGTGAATTTCCTGCAGGCGCCGCGGACGGCTTTCAGCCGGTGACCGTCCTCTCTTTGGCATTGCCCTTGCGCAGGCGTTGTTCTCCGTCATCGCCTTTGTTGGCATGCATTATACCATAGCTTGAAGCCCATGGCAAGGATGAATTCCGCGGTATTCATAGGCCGGGCTTCCTTTTTTTCATACAGCCCTTCCTTCATCCGCCTTCCCACCCCGGGCGGCGCGGCCTGCGCGCCCGGGAATTTTTTCCGCCGCGGCAAACTTTTCCCCCTCTTCCCGCCGTCTATAGTATGAGGGCAGGCGAAAACTGGTATCACCGCGCCTGCCTTTGGGAAAGGATGTTACAAATGAAGCGGCTGCCGTCAATCCTGTTTTGCCTGCTTTTTCTGTTCGCTCTCGTTCGGGGGGAAGCGGCCCCCGTGCCAGTGTCCGGCACGCCCCTGTACGAGGCATACGCCAGCATCAAGTTTCATGTCCGAGCGATGCCTGAGGACAGCGGCCGCAGGCTGAAGGAGGTGGAGCGGGGCCAACAGGTATCCGTCTACAGCTATGGCGGCGACTGGTGCTGCATTTCCTATGGCGGCGTCACGGGATACGGCAAAACAAAATGGCTGTACCGCTTCCGTTCCCTGGACCCGTACCAGGCCGCCGTCCCCGGCGCCACGGTTATGGGGGGCATAGGCCGGGTAACGGCGCCCATTCATATCGCGGTCAAAGGCTACGGCGGGAACGCACTGCTTCCGGATGACCTGCTGGCCGTTTCCATCAAAGCGGATGCCACAGCGGTGGTACCCATGATGCGCAGCAGCACCTCGCTGCCACAGGGCGGCCTTGCCTATGTGCCCTTTGTGCCGTGGGATCAGGCGGAACCCGGGGATGTGATTGGCGGATTTACCACCTTTTATAACGAATCCACCGGCGGCAGAAAGCTGGCGGCAAACCGCCGCTACAACATAGATCTGGCCTGTCAAAGGATATCGGGCACAGTAACCGCCCCCGGCGCACTTTTTTCCTACAATGCGCTGTGCGGCCCCAGCACCAAGGCCAACGGCTACAAACTGGCGCCGAACATCAGCCGGGACGGGGTGGGGTATGGCGGGGGTATCTGCCAGCTGTGCACCACCATCTATAACGCGGCGCTTGCGCTTCCGCTGCAAATCATGGAATGGAGCCTCCACCGGGACGCGGGCGTGGCCTATATCCCCAAGGGGTTCGACGCAGCCGTAGGCTCCTACAGCGATTTTACCTTCGAAAACACGCTGCCCTACCCCATCAAAATGACCGCGCTGCCGCAAAACGGGGTGCTGACGGTGATCATCGCCCGCGATCCGGGATAAGGATACCCGCAAAGAACCGTCTCCCTTCCCCGACATCGCCTTTGTTGGGTTGCGCTATGTTATAGCTTTTATTGTTCCGCCATTGAAAGATTGCGCCAAAGCGGCGAGAGATTTTTACGCAGCGCAAAGGGCCGAGCCAAAATGTGAAATATAAGTTGTAATTTCTTCTCTCTTTTTATATAAATTGGGCATATAATAGAGAACATATAAACCTCATCGGTGGATAGGGATAAAGGATGCGCATGATGAAAAAGGCACTGGGGGCTATTTTATTTCTTGCAATTCTGATGCTGTTTGCCTGCACTGCCCTTGGCGAGGGCAGCCCGGGGCAGGCACCGCTGTACACCGCCCGCTCCGACACGCGCTTTCTGATCAGGCAGTCCCCTGACGAAAAAAGCCGCAAAATCAAGACCGTGCCGGATTTCAGGACGGTGTACGTATATGAATACGGCCCCGAGTGGTGCCGCATTTCCTATGAAAACACCATTGGCTATTGCAAAACGAAATGGATCCACCGGTTTTTATCCCTGGACCCGTTCCTTGCGCCGGTGCCCGGCGCCCATCTCCAGGCGGGCATTGCTAAGGTGACGGATCCCGTGTTTGTGCGGACAAAAAAATATGCCGGCAATACCCTCGCTTCAGGAAACCTGCTGTCTGTAACCATCTGGGAGGAAGGGCGGGCCGTGATCCCCTTGATGCGGGAAACGGCGGATATCCCCGCCGGCCATCTTACGTTTACCCCCTTTGTGCCCTGGGCCAACGCTCAGCCCGGCGATGTGATCGGCGGCTTCACCACCTACTTCCATGTCAAGGCCGGCGATACCTTGGGGAAAAACAGGCAATTCAACATTGAATTCGTCTGCGAAAAGGTAAGCGGCGCAGTGGTGCCCCCTGATGGGATATTCTCCTTCAACGCTCTTTCCGGAAGGACCATCAGGGCAAACGGATACAAGCTGGCCAGAAACATCTCGCTTGACGGCACAGGGTACGGCGGCGGCGTGTGCCAGGTAGCCACCACTATTTTTAACGCCGGGCTGGGCCTTCCCTTGAAAATTGAGGAATGGTCCGTCCATCAGGACAGCGGCGTAGCCTATGTGCCCAGGGATTTTGACGCGGCTGTAAGCGATTACAGCGACTTTACCTTCCGCAATCTGCTCCCCTACCCCATCAAAATTACCACGCTGCCGCAAAACGGTGTGCTCACGGTGATCATCGCCCGCGATTTGGGATAAGGATACCTGCAAAGAGCTGTTCGCAATACCTGATACACACTGAAATTTCGCCTTGTTGAAGGCATATAAAAAAACCGGCGCCGCTGTGCACTGTCAGCGCCGCCGGTTTTTTCCGTCTTGGCCGTATCAGGCTGTTTGGGTTTCCCCTGTACTCAGGATATACACGGAAAGCAGCGCCTGGGTGCTGGTTTGATAGGTCAATAGAACATAGCTGCCCACCGCAAGATCGCTGAGCGCCGCTGTTTCTCCCCAGCCTCCAACCCCCATGCCGCCCTGGCCGCGCTCTCCGTTTGCCGGCAGCGTCCCCTGGGTCCGGCCTCCGGGTTGATTCCCGTTTTGCTGCCCGCCAGCCTGTGCGGTCGCGCCGGAGGAAGCGTCCGGATGCTGCCCATCCATCCCCGGCCCGCCCTGCCGGGTCAGGGTGACGGCGTCCGTAATCTGCACGGTTACGGATTCGCCCGTGGGGGTAAAGCCCTCCAGCAGGCTGCCCATGGCACCGCCCTGCGGCGCACCGTTTTCGCTGCCGCCTTGCCCATTGCTGCTGTCTTGGGCAGGTATCTCCGGCATGGTGACCGTACCGATAGCAATGGTTACGTTCGTCCCGTTAATGGCGGTCACCTGTCCGTAAAACACGGAGCGGCCGGTTTGCTCGGCCGCGGTGCCGGCCAGCGCGGCAGACAGTACCGGAACCGTAAACAAAAAGCAAACTGCCAGAAGAAGCGCGCCCCGCGAACGGGTCTTATGTACATTTTTCATGTGCTTCCACCTCCACAGAAAAGTGATCTTTTTCTGAAAACATCTTACTTTTTCAATGTGAAGGCAGTTTGTATATTCTGTGAATAGTGCTGGCGTGCTAGGCCCGCCTGTCTCCCAGGCTGTTTACCGCAAGGCCGGCCAGCACCAGCAGCCCGCCCAAAACCGTACCGGGGGAAAATTTGTGAGTGGCAAAATAGTCCAGCAGCAGGCCTGAAAAAAGCTGCCCCAGGAAAATCAGGAGCGTCAATTGCGTGGCGGGCAGCCGGTGGGTGATCCTGTTGAGGGTATACACGCTTAATAGCCCCAGCGCGCCGCCCAGGTAGGCGGCGAGGGAAAGGTTTTCCGCGGGAAAGGCCGCGCGGGCCGCCGCGCCCGTCACGAAAAAGACTGCCAGCGATCCCAAAAGCCCCGTGATGTAGTTCATCAGCGAACTGTACGGCGCGCCGCAGGTTTGCGCCAGTTTTGCGTTGCACATCCTGGCCAGGACAATGGTCACGCCGCTGAGCAGCACGCCGGTAACCGCTATCACCATACCATCATCACCGCCACTCCCGCCGCGATCAAAAGGAGGCTGGCGGCCTTTTCCCACTTGAACCGGGTTTTTGTGAAGCCCATCAGGCCAAACTGGTCAAAAGCCATGCTGCAGGCCATCTGCCCCAGCAGCGTCAGCGACAGCGTGGCCGTGACCCCCAGGGCCGTAATGCCCATGTTGCTGGTGACCACGGTAATGATCCCCAGCAGGCCGCCAAGATACATCCAAAGGGGTACGCGCCGCCTGCCCGGAAGATGCCTGAGGGCCAAAGGCAGCACGCAGGCCAGGCCGACTGCGTGGATTATCACGGTGGCCAGGGGATTGCCATAGGCCTGGCTCAGCCTGGCGTTGAACAGATTCATGATGGAATACAAAAAGCCGACGGCTGCGCCAAGCACAGCGGGCATAAAAACACCTTCCTTTTCGGGGCGGTCACATCACGCCGCGGAACCCCTTGCCGATAATTTCCCCGGTATTGGTGATCAGGATGAAGCAGTGGGGGTCCACCTCCCTGGCAAACTGGCGCAGATGCACAGCTTGGGTGCGGTTCACCACGGTCAGCAGCACGGTGCGGTTCTCATGGGTATAGGCGCCCTCTCCGTGGAGGATGGTGGCACCCCGGTGCAGCGTACCCACCACAAAATTCAAAATCGGCTCCGGGGCGGCGGTAATGATGTGGAAGCATTTGTTGATCTTGATGTTCTCCAGCACCAGGTCCACCAAAAGCGCCTTGATGAGCAAACCTAAAATGGAAAACAGCCCTGTTTCCACGCCAAAGGCGGCCATGGCCCCCAGGGTGATGCTGAAATCCACCGCAAACAGCGCGTTTCCAATGTTCAGGGAGGTATACTTTTTCAGGATCATGGCCACGATGTCCGTGCCGCCGCTGGAGGCCCCGATATTGAACAAAATCGCCGAACCTACCGCCGGCAGCGCCACGGCGAAAATCAGCTCCAGCAGCGGCTGGGTGGTCAGCGGCGCCGGCAGCGGGATCACTTTTTCCAAGATCCAGATGATGCTTGAAAACAGCGTGCTGGCGTAGGCTGTGCGCAGCCCGAAGGACCGGCCGAAAACCGCGAAGCCCAGGATCAGCAGCGCCGCGTTGATGATGAAAACGAACGATCCCGCCGTCAGCCCGGGCACGTAATAGCCCAGAATGATGGAAAGGCCGCTGACGCCGCCTGTGGAAAAATGGTTGGGAAACTTGAAAAAATAGACGCCGATGGACAGCAGAAGCGTTCCCAGGGTGAGCAGCGCATACTCCTGCGCTCTTTTCCATACCGATCCGGACATGATGAGCCTTCCTTCCCGCTTGGCCTGTGCCTGCATCATACCATGCCGGGCCATGGCCCGCAAGGGGCAAGGCACAAAGCGGCCGGCGGCGTCAAACGGATGGGAGGAAGCATTTGGGTCCAACAGCAAAAAATGCGGCCCCGCGCTAAAAGGATCTGCGCGGCGCCGCATTTCTGCCTGGCACAAATATTCTTTTTACAACAAACAGATGCTGAAATTTTTCGGGAAAGCGCAAAACCTGCCGCAGCCGCTTTCCAATGGAAGATTATCTCTTTCCAAACAGATCGATCTTTTCCATCGCCTTAAGCAGCGGCAGCCCCAGCAGATACACAACCCCGGCCTGGCCCAGCGCCACGTACCCCATGGCCGCCCAAAGCTCCACGCCGTTGACCACATGCAGGATGATCCCCACCACCACGGCATTGAGGATCACCGGGGGAAGCGCGGCCACATACCGGTTTTTCTTGAGAAAATACGTCATGACCGCCGCCACCAAGGTGGTCAGGCTGCCAAAAATTACATCCAGCGGTCCCGCGCCGCCCAACAAGTTCGCCAGCAGGCACCCCACAAAAAGCCCGGGAATGGCCTCCGGCATCAAGATAGGCAGCAGCGTCATCGCCTCCGCCACCCTGAACTGGACCGCTCCGTAGCTGATGGGCGCCAGTACATACGTCAGCACGGCATAGACCGCCGCGATGGCTGCGCCAACAGCCAGCCCCATAGGTGTAAAGAAACGCTTTCGCATACGATGACCACGCCTTCCTGGATGATGTTTTGAAGAATATACCACACTTGCGCCGGCATATCAACAGGGCCCGGCGCGCAAAATACGCCTGCCGGGGGAAATTCCCTTCTGGCAGGCAAATCCTTTGCGATATGGGGAGGGTTGCGGATTGTCTCATCAGGACAAGGGGCAATGCATTCATTGCAGCGTGGGGAGCTGCTCTTACAACGAACATCAGAGTCAGTGCTCCCTCAGGGACATTCAGGTTTCGTCCAAACCCGGCATAGGCTCCGGCCAGCCGGACGAAAGCATGTGCTCCAGCTACAAATGCCGCGGGAAGTAGAGGGCCGCATGGCATGGCGGGAAGGGAACTTTTTGTAAAAAGTTCCCTTCCCTTCCATCTGGCTCAATCGTCGCATTACTCGCTGCCGCTCGCTTCCCCAACGCCCTCAATGGTCGCGTTGCTGCGCTGCCGCTGGCACCGCTCCCTTTCGGGCGCCTCCTTCACCCTGCCCTATTCTGCCACTGGCAGGGGCAGGGTTACGGAGCCCCTCCCTGAAAAACTTCACAAGGAGACCTTTATCAGGATCTGTTTCGAACAAATGATTTATCCGTAAGCAAATTTGTTCCGGCAATGTTCGTTGCCGGATGTTTTTTGGGGCGCATTTCGAAACATCTTCAAGGTGTCGGCATTTGCTGCTGCTTTTTTTACCAGCTTTCACCACCTTGGGGAAATATTGCAGACCCCTTGACAAGCCACGGAAATGAAGATACACTGTACCCATAACATACACACGTGTTTATATTGCGAAACGGAGGAACCGCGCCTGTGAACGACTTGCGCAGGGCAACGCGGGCGGATGTGGCCAGGCTGGCCCAGGTGAGCGAGACGGTGGTTTCGTATGTGCTCAACGAAAACCGCTATGTCCGTCAGGACAAGCGGGAGCGGGTGCTCAAGGCGGTGGAGGAGCTGAACTACCAGCCCAACCCCGTGGCGCGCACCTTAAAGGGCAAACGGTCCGACCATATCGCCTTCATCGCCGACCAGATCGACAACGAACACTTTGGCAAGATCATTGAGGAGATGGACCGCCAGGCCTACGACAGCGGGCTGATCATCTCCCTGTGCGCCACCCGCAACGACGACCGATTCGTTGCGCAAATGCTTGGCCGGCGCTTTGACGGCATCGTCATCAGTTCCATCAGCCTTTCGGAGCAGCACATCGCCCAGTTTGTCCAGGCGGGCCTGCCGGTGGTGGTGCTGATGAACAGGGATTACGATGCGCTGCCCTCCCAGGCGGGAAGGATCTATACGGGGCTGTATGAGGGCGCCAGGGCCTGCGTGCGCCATCTTCATCAGGAATGCGGGCGTTCCAGGATCCTCTACATTGACCGCTTCAGCGCCCACGGCAACTATTCCAGCATGCAGGACCTCCGCTACCGGGGTTTCGTGCACCAGATGCGGGAAAGCGGCCTGCCCCTTTCCGAATCGAACATTATCACCGGCTGCCGCAGCGAGGAAGAGGTAGTGGAAACCATTGTGCAGCGCATTCAAAGCGGGTTTTGCGCCGATGCGCTGTTTGGCCGGAACGACCGGCTGGCCGCCCTGGGGGCGCTGGCACTTAGGGAGCTGAAAAAGGAGATTCCCAAGGACGTGTCGCTTATCGGCTTTGACAACTCCACCCTGAGCCGTTACGTCACCCCGCCCCTGACCACCATGGAGATCGACCGGCCCCTGATCGCCCAGGCCGCCATCCAGATGCTGCAGGAATTGATCGAAGGCCGCAAGGTATTGGACCGCCATTTTGAAACGCGGCTGATCCGCAGGGGCAGCACCATCTAGGGCGTGTACGAAAGATAATTTCCGGCAGGGGCTCCGGTAAATCCGTGGAACAGAAAGGTCTTTTGATCCGCCGAGTACATTCGAGTGTACTCCTTCTTCAGGAAACCGCATGGCGACATGCGTAAATACAAGACCCAAAGGAGGAACCCCCATGAAAAAATCCCTGGCGGTACTGGTTGTCCTTTCCATTCTCTTTACCTGCCTGGCCGGCATGGCCCAGGCCGCGCCCGTGACGCTTCAAATTGCCAACTATGCTGTGCTGGAGGCCGGCTACGAGCCCTTCTGGACCAGCATCAAGGATGGCTTTGAGGCGGCCAACCCGGACATCAAGATCGAATGGGTGACGGCGCCCTACGGCGAGATCGTCAACCAGGTGATCAATATGGCCGGCGGCGGCACCAAGGTGGATATGCTCTTTGGGGAAATCGGCTGGGTGTCCGGCATGGAAGACGCCGGCCTGGCCTACCCCATCGGCGATATCCTGAGCGCCGGCTACATCGCGGACTTCTACTCCTCGATCCTGGAGTCCTTCATGATCGATGGGAAGGCTTACGCGCTGCCGCTGTACGTGTCGCCCTACGTGCTCTACTACAACAAGGACATCTTTGCAAAGGCGGGCCTTGACCCTGAAGCCCCTCCCGCCACCTATGACGAAATGCTGGCCGCCGCCGAAAAGATCGCGCCACTCACCACAGCCGACGGCAACAAGATCTATGCCTTCGGGCAGACCACCGCGTCGGTGCCTGTGTCCGGCTCCTCCTTAACGGCCATGATCATGAACTTCGGCGGCCATGTGGTAAGCGACGATGGCGCCCTGGCCCTGGACGAGGGTTTCACCCAAGCCATCGAGATGCTCAAGCTGCTCAACGACAAGGGCTACAACCCGCAAAACGCCAAGCTCAAGGACCTGCGCAACCTGTTCGCCCTGGGCCAGCTGGCCATGTACTATGACCAGAGCTGGGGCTTCAACGGCATCAAGAGCATCAACCCCGATGCCGCCAGCTTCACCGCCTCCGCCAAGCCTCTTAAGGGCGGCAGCGGCTCCGGCCAGAGCCTGCTGCAGTCCCACTGCATGATCTTCACCAACAACGACCCGGCCAAGAAGGATGCCACTGAAAAGTTTATGCAGTACCTGGTGAGCACGGATAATCTGGGCGATTACCTGGCGACCATCACCCCTGCTTATCCCGCCTGCAAATCCATGGAAAGCGTAACGCTCAACCCCGTGCTGGCGGGCGCCGCCGGCTCCGGTGAAAACGTAATGGCCATGCCGCTGCTGCCCAGGCTGAGTGACCTGAACCTGGAACTGTGCACCCTGGCCCAGGCCGTGACCGTGAGCGGCACGGATGTGCCTTCGGCGATTGCGGAATTCCAGGCTGCGGCGGAGAGCATTCTGGCGGAATAATCAAAAAGGAACCGGCTTTCCCTTTAACGTACCGGCTTTTTCAGCACCGGGAGGCAATGGCCCGGCGGGTCTTTGCCTCCCGGCACTTTTCCCGCCAAAGTGAGGAAGGGGACTCCCATGCATAGCGCCGCATCCGTAAAAAAAACCGCGAGAGCCCTTAGCAGGACGGCTTCCGACAAGCTGTTTTCCCTGGCGCTTTTAACGCCTGCGGCCATCATGACCACCCTGTTCATCCTGGTGCCGGTCATCGATTCGGTGGTCAAGAGCTTTCAAAAGTATCAAATCAAAAACATTATCCGAAACATCCCCGGCGAGTGGAACAACTTTGCCAACTATTTGAAGCTGTTCCAGAGTGGCCGTCTGGCGGAGGCCGCGGCCCATACCCTCGCCTTCGTGGCGGCGGTGGTGATCGCCCAGTTCCTGCTGGGCTTGGCGCTGGCGCTGGTGCTGAACGGCAATATACGGGGCGCCCGGTTTTTCAGGAGCGTCATGATGACCCCCTGGGTCATCCCCACGGTCATTTCCGCCCTTATCTGGATGTGGATCTACCAGCCCCAGTACGGGCTATTGAAATACCTGCTCTATGCCATGACAGGCGGCCGGGTGGCGGATTTTGCCATGCTCAACAACCCGAGAACCGCCTTGTGGGGCATTGCCGTGGCCGCGCTGTGGAAGCAGGTGCCCCTGATGGCGCTTTTGATGCTGGCAGGCCTGCAAAATGTGCCGGAGGATATGCTGGAGGCCGCCACCATCGATGGGGCCGGCGCGGTCCGCCGCTTTCTGAGCATCACCCTCCCCTACCTGAAAAGCGTGATCAAGGTGGCCGTTACCATGTCCATCATCGAAAACTTCAAGCAGTTTCCTTTGTTCCAGACCATGACCGGAGGCGGCCCGGACGGTGCAACCACCACGTTTGCCATCTTAAGCTACCGGGAAGCCTTCGTTTCCAACAACCTGGGCTCCGGCGCCGCGGTCACCACGGTGTGGATGCTGCTGATGATGGTCATCGTGGTTTTGAGCAACCGGCTGCTCCGCGTAAGCGATATGAATTAAGGAGGCGCAGCCATGAAGCACCGGAAAAAAGCAGGCGCCGCGGCCTCCTACCTCCTGCTGGCCCTCATCCTGGTTTTTTTGCTCTTTCCCCTACTGTGGATGGTGCTCACCAGCCTGAAGACCAACATGGAGGCCTACCGCTACCCGCCCACTTTCGTACCCCGGGAGATAACCACCCAGGCGTACGTAAACCTGTTCACCAAACAGAACGATTTTTTCATCTACTACCGAAACAATTTTGTGATCTCCCTGGGCACCAGCGCGCTGACGACGCTGCTGGCCATGTTTTCCGGCTATGCTTTGTCCAGGTTCCATTTCAAATGGAACAAATGGATGGTGGCGGCGCTGGTCACTTCCCAGATGTTCCCCATCATCAGCAGGATGATCTCCCTGTACAGCCTCATGGGCAAGGTGGGCCTCATCAACACCCACGCGGGGCTGCTGCTGGCGCTCACCGCCGCCATGCTGCCCTTCTGCACCATCCTCATGAGCAGCTTCTTTGACGGCGTTCCCCTGGCCATTGAGGAGGCGGCCCGGGTGGACGGCGCGGGGCGGTTTGGCATCCTGTTCAAAATCGTCATGCCCCTGGTGTCCTCGGGCATCGTGGCCGTGGCCATCTATGCCTGTCTGATGACCTGGGACGATTATCTTCACGCCGCCACCCTCATCCAGACCGATGCCCTGCGCACGCTGTCGGTGGGCATCGCACTTCGGTATCTGGGGGAGCTTTCCTACGACTGGTCACTGATCAATACCATCTCCGTGGTGGGGATGCTGCCCATGGTGTGCGTGTTCTTCTTCTTTCAGAAATTTATGATCAAGGGCCTGGTGGCCGGGGCGGTCAAGGGCTGAACGCGAGGTACAAAGCAAATGCTGGGTTCCCATACGGACATGCTGAAAAAGGCCCGGGCCGGCGGCTACGCGGTGCCGGCCATCAATACCCAGGGCGGGAATTACGACATCATCTGGGCCATTTGCCGGGCCGCCCAGGAGCTGCGCTCCCCCATCATCCTGGCCCATTACGCCTCCACCGGGGCATATTCGGGCAATGACTGGTTTGTGGAGGTCAGCCGCTGGTGCGCCGCCAAAGTGGATGTACCGGTGTCCATCCATCTGGACCACGGGGACAGCCTTGCGCTGTGCCGGGAGGCGGTGGACCTTGGCTTCACCTCCGTAATGATCGACGGGTCCACGCTCCCTGTTGAAAAAAACGCTGCGCTTACCAAGGAGGTCACCGCGCTGTGCAGGCCTCTTGGCATCCATGTGGAGGCGGAGATCGGCGAGCTCCAGCGGCTTAATGCCGAGGGGGCGCAGATGCCCAGCAAGAACATTGCCGACGTAAAGCAGGTACGGGAGTTTTTGAACCTTTGCAGGCCGGATTCCCTGGCCATCGGCATCGGCAACGCCCATGGCTACTACAGGGGCGAGCCGGACATCCACCTGGAGGTCCTGGAGGCGGTGTGCGGCTTTACGGACCTGCCCCTGGTTCTCCACGGCTGCACCGGCATGCGCCCGGAGATCATCCGCCGCTCCCTTTCCATGGGGATCGCCAAGATCAATTTCGGCACGGAGATCCGCTACAAGTACCTGCAATACTATGAGCAAGGCATCCGGGAACTGAACCACCAAGGCCACTCCTGGAAGGTGTCGCAGTTCGCCAACGACCGCCTCGCCGGGGACATCCGCGCGATCATCCGCCTCTCCGGGTCGGAGGGCAAGGCATAATTTATTGTCGGTAAGGAAGGATTTGCTATGCTGCATGTAGGATTCATTACAACGGTATCCGGGCGCTGGCCCAGGGAACTGCCCAATGACCGGCTCCGCAAATACGGTGCCTGGCTTCGGGAGCAGGATTTCCCCTATACCCGGGTGGACTGCTTTGAGGAACTGGTGGATTCCCCCGCGGCCCTTGAAAAGGCGCTTGTCTTTTTGCGGGAAAAGGCCGTGGATTTGGTGGTCATGGTCTACGGCGCTTTTACGGGGGATGACGTATGCACGGTGATCGGCGAACAGCTGCGTGTGCCGGTGGTCCTGTGGGCGCCCTACGAGCCGCCCTTCTCCAGGGATGACCGGCTATATGCCAACGCCCTGGTGGCGCAGACCATGAATGCCGCCTCCATGCACAGGCTGCTTTTGCCCTGCCACACGGTATACGGAGATCATACGGACCCGCGGGTTGCCGGAAAGGTGCGGGACTTGATCGCCGCCTACGCGGTGAAGAAGCGGCTTTCGGGCATGCTGCTGGGTCTTTTGGGCTACCGGCCCACCGCGTTTTACAACTCCGCCTTTGACGAGGGGCTCATCCGCCGCACCTTCGGCATCCGCATGGAGGAAACGGACCTGAAGGTGATCTTTGACCGCATGGAAAGCTTCTCCCAGGAAGCGGTGCAGGCGGAGATGAACAGGGTGCAAAGCTCCTTCGGCGATATTTCCCTGCCCGAGGGGCATTTGGAAAACCACGCCAGGCTGTACCTGGCGCTGAAAGAAATCATCGGGCAGATGGGCTACGCCTACAGCGTTATCAAGTGCTGGCCGGAAATGGGCCAATTGAAAACCACCCCCTGCGCGGTAATGGGCCGCCTGGCCGACGAGGGCATGCAAATCGGCTGCGAGGGCGACGTGGACGCCATGCTGGGGCTGATGGTGGAAAACCTTCTAACCGGCCTGCCCGGCTTTATCAGCGACATGATCAACGTGGATGAAAAAGAAAACACTATGACCTTCTGGCATTGCGGCAACCCCGCCCCGTCGCTGTTCAACCCAAATGAAAAGCCGCAGCTTCGCAACCATCCCCTGGCGGGGCAGGGTACGGCCTTCTGGACCTCCCTAAAGCCCGGCCCCGTGACCATTGCCAGGTTCTGCAATATTGATGGGGCCTACAAGCTGTTTTTGCTCAAGGGGGAAGCGGTGGAAACAAAACGCAGCACCAGGGGCGCCATGGTAAACGTGCGGGTTGTAAAACCGGTGCGGGAGATGCTGGATTTCATCTTTGAAAACGGCGTGCCCCACCATTACGCGCTGGTCTGGCAGGATGTGGCGGATCAGATGCGCACGCTGTGCGGCCTTTGGAACATCCCGGTGCTGGAGGCGTAAAGAAGGAGCCGGACATGGAAAGAGAACCGCTGCTTTTACGGGGCGGCCAGGTACCGTTCAGGGAGGGCATGCGCAGGCTGGACGTGCGCCTTTCAGGCGGGCGCATCGCCGCGCTGGGAGAGGACCTGCCACAGGAAGACGCGAAGGTTAAGGATGTTTCCGGCTGTTTTGTCCTGCCGGGCTTTATTGATGTGCACACCCACGGCGGCGCCGGGGTGGACGTGAACCACGCGGACCTTGCCGCCTTGAAAAAGCTGGCGGCCTTCTTCGCAAGCCAGGGGGTCACCTCCTTTCTGCCCACGGTATTGAGCGGCGCGCCGGAGGAAATGGCGCAAAGTCTTCGCGCCGTCGCCGACGCCAGGGACGCGTCCAATAGCCCCGGCTGGAACGGCGCCCGGGTGCTGGGCTGCCACCTGGAAGGGCCCCACCTGTGCCCCGCCTACAAGGGCGCCATGCCGGAGCAGTATCTGACGGTTCCCGACCCCGGCGCCTTTGAAAAGCTGCAGGAAGCGGGCCGGGGGTGCATCCTGCGGATGACCCTCTCCCCCGAAATGCCGGGCGCCCCGGAATTCACCGCGTGGCTATCAAGGCGGGGCATATCCGTCTCCCTGGGCCATTCAGGCGCTGATTACCGGCAAACCATGGCTTGCATCCGCCAGGGGGCAAGCAGCGCCACCCATACCATGAACGCCATGCGGCCGTTGCATCAGCACGAGCCGGGCATCCTGGGCGCGGTGCTGGAAAGCGATGTATACTGTGAGGCCATCTGCGATGGGCTGCACCTGCATCCGGGCATTGTGCGGCTGCTTGTGAAAACCAAGGGCATAGGCCGTGTGGTGGCTGTTACCGACTCCATCATGGCCGCGGGGCTTCATGACGGGGAATATGTGCTGGGCGTGCAGCCCATTGTGGTAACAGACGGCGACGCGCGCCTGAAAGACGGCGGCAGCCGCGCGGGAAGCACCCTGACCATGGCAAGGGCGCTTCAAAACCTGACGGCCTTTACCGGCCTGGCCCTTCATCGGGCCATCGTCCCCCTCACCGCTGCCCCCGCAGCGCTCTTGGGCCTTGAAAACCGCAAGGGGCGCATTGAAAAGGGGCTGGACGCGGATATCACCGTACTCCGCCCGGATCTTTCCGTGCTCATGGCCATTGCCGGCCAGGAAGCGGTGTATGATGCGGGTTTTGAAAATATTTAATGGATAGGAATGAGGCAAAGGAATGACCTATGTCGCCGTGGCGCTGATCTCGCTTATAGGGTGTACGGCCCAGACAAGCTGCGGCATCGGGTATGCCATGGTGGTCATGGCCCTGATGCCCCTGCTGGTTCCCTTTAAGACGGTGGCCGTGCTGCAGATCATCACCGTTTTCCCCCTGGTGGTCTACATGGCCGTCCGCCTCCGGCGCCATATCCGCTTTTCCCTCATTCTCTGGCCCCTGGTGGCTTCGCTGATTACCAGCCCCCTGGGGGTGAAGGCGCTGACCTTAAGCAGCGATTCCCTGCTGCGCCGGGCGCTGGGCCTTTTGCTGGTCCTTCTGACCGCGCGTTTCCTATGGTCCCTGAAACGGCAGAAGCCCGTCCGTGCCACCCTTGTAAGCAGCCTTGCCGGCGGCGCCCTCAGCGGCTTTTGCGCCGGGATGCTCAACATCGGCGGTCCGCCCCTGGCGGCCTACATGCTGGCCGTGTCCCGCAGCAAGGAGGAATACAACGCCTCCATCCAGCTTTATTTCGCGTTTTTGAGCGTCTATGTTTTCTTGATGCATGTGCTCGCGGGAAATGTGAACAGTGAGGTGCTATCCCTCTGCCTGCCCGCCTTCTTGGGGGTGGCTGCCGGGGCATGGCTGGGGATGAAACTGTTTGCCCGCCTGCCGCTTGAGCGCATCCGTCAGGGGGTATACGGCCTGATGGGCCTGATCGGCCTGTATCTGCTGATCCGCGGCTAGGCCTTTTTTGCAGAAAGGAATGAATGCTATGAAAGCCTTGGGAGAAATTACCTACCGGGAGATCTACGGCCAGCCGGAATCCTTCGAAGCTGTGGCAAGCACCTTTGGCGCCCTTTCGGAAACGGCTGCCCGGGTATTTTCGGAAAAAAGCTATGAAAAGCTGATTTTTACCGGCTGCGGCACCTCTTTTTACCTGGCCCAGACCGCCGCTTTTTTCTTTGCCCAACTGACAGGCTTTGCAACCGCCGCCGTCCCCTGCTCGGAGCTGTACTACTTCCCGCTAACCTACATCAAGGCCGGGCCCACGTTGGTGCTGCCCATCACCCGCAAAAGCTATACCACCGAAGTGCGGATGGCTATCGACAGGGTGCGGGAACTGCCTAACGTATCCACCCTGGCCATCACCTGCGATGAGGGCAGCGCTATCTACAACGACCATGTGGCCCTGTCCCCCAACGCGCCGGAGGACAGCATCGTCATGACCCGGTCCTACACCTCCATGGTGTACCTTTCCCTGGCGCTGGCCGCCATGGCCGGCGGAAAACGGGAAATGCTTCCCGGCCTTGCCGGCATGGGCCGCAGGGCCAGGGCGCTCCTGCCCCGGATGGACGCTTTCGCCGCCCGCATCCTTGCCGCTCACCCCTCCCTGAACCTGTATGTGATCCTGGGCCAGGGCGCCATGTACGGCGCGGCCAACGAATGCATGAACAAGATCAAGGAGATGTCCCTTTTGGCCAGCGAGGCGTACCCCTCCCTGGAGTACCGCCACGGCCCCATGAGCCTGGCGGATGAAAACACCCTGGTGATGCTCCTTGGCGGGGAGGAGACGCTTTCCAAGGACGCGGCGCTGCTTGCGCAGCTCAAGGATTTTGGCGTTACCGCCGCGGCCGTCGCCCCGGAGGCATCCCGCCATTTCCCCATGGCAGATGATGCCCTAGACCTGGAGCCGGGATATTCCACGCTGGAAAACGTGGCGCTTGCCGCCCAGATCGGCCAGTTCCTGGGCTATCACGCCTCCCGGCAAAAGAAGCTGGACGCCGACACGCCCAGGCACTTGAGCCAGGCCATCGTACTGAATCCGTAATCCGAAACGTGAAAAAAACCTGCCGCCCTGAAAAGTGCGTTTTTTCAGGGCGGCAGGTTTTTATTTGGATTAAGCATTTTGAGACATCAAATTTTCCAGATGGGATACTTTTTCGGCCAGCAGGCCCGAGAAGTCCTCCAACCCTTCCCGGCGGCGGTCTATGGTCATCCCCAAAAATTCCCGGCAGCTCCCCAGCATATCGTTTACGCCCTCGTGCAGGCGGTTTTGCGCATCCTCCCAGCGCATGCGGGCCAGGTCATAGGTGATCTGCAGACGGTCCAGCTCCAGGGATTTATCCCGGCCTTTGAAGACGACGGCTCTTTGCAGCAGCACGTTGAGCCCCTCCAACATTTGATTCACGGCGGGGTCATTCAGTTCCCCGGAGAGTTGCTGGGCGTGGTTTAACTGGGCGGCAGCGCGGCCCGGCGCCTCTTTCGCCCGGTCCGGATCGTACCCCTCCGGCACGGCGACGCCCTCTTCCGTCAATTCCTTCGCTATCTGCGCAAGAAGCTGGGGCCTGTTTTTCAGGATGGAGCGGTACTTGTTCTGGTAACGCAGCATCAGGCTCCTGTCCCCGCCGGCCATGCGCATCACGCAAGCGCGCACGGAAACGCCCTGCCCCCTGGCCGCAAGCACCGTGCGCAGAAGCTCCTTCACCTCCTGGTCGGCAAAGGTCTTGAAGGGCGCAGCCCGCAAAAGCCCCGCCTCCGGGCGCTGGCGCAGCTGGGCGTAATAGTAATTGCGGATGCTGTTGGGCTTGCGCCCCAGGGAGGAAGCCACTTGTTCGAATACGCTGCGCAAAGGCGTTCCTTTCCGTGTCGCGTCACGGACGGCGCGAAACAGCGTATCGGATTCCTCGTCGCGCCAGCCGGTGCGGGAACTCCTATGTAAAGCCTGTTCCATTCTCTCATCCCTCCATAACGGGTTGGTTAGTCAGTACATAGTATGCACACGCCCGGGCGGCGATATACAAAAAACGGTCAGCGGATGGATTCAAGAATCTCAAAAACGCTCCCGTTGTTTGAAAAAGCGCTGCGCGACAGGCTCTGCAGGGTTTGCCCGTCGTAGGTAAAGGCGTTGGGAAGGATGGTGTCCCCCCGCAGGCTTTCCTCCATCCGTCCGAAAACGGGATCACCCGCATACAGAAAAACCGCTTGGGATGCCGCAAACAGCCCGCTCTGCTTCAGGTCTCCCTGCCCCTCGTCAGACAGAAGGGCTGTGAGATACGCAAGCGCCAACTCCGCCTCCCCACCCTTCACGATCCCGGCAGCCAGATACCTGTCCGTGGCGGGCAGAGGCGATGCAAGCAGCGCGAAAGGCTTTTTCTGGCGGGCAAGGCTTGAAAGGCCGGCGGAGGGGAGCACAGCCGCCTGGCACCGGCCAGCCAGAAATTCCGCATACGCCGCCCCGGAGGAAATATCCGCAAAATTCTTCGGTACAGCATCCGCCGGAAGGTTGGCTTTGCCCCCCGACAGGACTGTAAAAAGCAGCAGGGGCATACCGGCGGCGCACTGAAAATCGCAGACAGCCGCTTTTCCCCTTGGTACCTTTGCAAGCGCCGCCTGGAGCTCTCCAAAGGAAACGGCTTCCCCGGGCGCGGCCGTATGCGCCGGCGATGCGCCGATGCCCAGCAGCGGCGTGGGCGCCGGGGTGGCCGCCGCCGCTCCGGTAAGGGCCGGGTCATAGACAAGGGCATAGCCATCCAGGCATACCGGCACCGCATATTGCGTTTGCCCTAACTTTCCGGCCCGCATTATTCCTCCCGGCAGGGGAAATTCCGCCGCCAGGGGGAGGAAAAGCCCTTCGGGGCCGCGGATGGCCCCCGGCCCGAACAGGACAAGATCGGGCAGCACGGCGCCTGTTTGCGTAAGCTCCCAGGCCTGCGCGGTCCGAAGGTAGACGGAAGCGCCCCCATATGCGTTCCCTAGCAGGGCCGCCTGCCGCCGAAGCCACGGGGAAGCGGAAAGGGTATCTTCCACCACCCATACCCGCAGCAGCCGCTGCCTGGGCGCGTCTATCCCCGGTGGAAGGGATTCCTGCCGCCCGGCGGCACGCTCCCAAACCTTTGGAAACACCAAGGCCAGCACAAGCGTCAGGCATAAAAATACAAGAAGGACAAGCCGCCGCCCCACATGGCCCCCTCCTTCCAGCCAGGTTCCTGTCATTAGCCTATGCGGAAGGGCCGAAAAAAAGATTCTGTTTGCCAAATGCAGGGGAATTTCCTATAATAGACGCGGAGAACCTATGAAAACGGAGGTGCGCGGTCATGGGATATCGGGAAGCCTACACGGAATGGCTGAAGGATTTCGCGTCGGACGCGTCCACGGTGGCGGAGCTCACGAAGATCGCGGATAATGAAAAAGAGATCGAAGACCGCTTCTACAAGGAGCTGTCCTTCGGAACGGCCGGCATGCGCGGCGTGCTTGGCGCCGGCCTTAACCGCATGAACATCTATAACGTCCGCCGGGCCACCAAGGGCTTGGCAAAATATCTTATGCAAAACCCGAAAACCGCCGCAAGGGGCGTGGCCATCGCTTATGACAGCCGCCGGCAAAGCAGCGAATTCGCCAAAGAAACGGCGCTGACGCTGTGCGCAAGCGGCGTTCCCGCTTACCTGTTTGACGCCCTGCGCCCGGTGCCAATCCTTTCCTTTGCCGTACGCCACCTTGCCTGTATCGCCGGTGTGGTGATCACCGCCAGCCACAATCCGCCCCAGTACAACGGCTACAAGGTCTATGGGGAGGACGGTGCCCAGCTTGGCCCGGAGGCTGCCCAGGCGGTGACGGATTTCATCCGGGAAACGGCCTACCGGGATGCGCTGCCCATGGATGAGGGCGAGGCCCACAAAAAAGGCCTGCTGCACATTATCGGCAACAAAGAGGTGGACGACGCGTACATCGCCAGGGTACGCACCCTGTGCGTGCAGCCCGAATTGCTCAAAAAGGAGGGCGGCAGCCTTTCCATTGTTTATACGCCGCTGCACGGCTCGGGCAATGTGCCGGTGCGCCGCATCCTTCACGAGGTGGGCATCACCAATGTGGCGGTGGTAAAGGAGCAGGAGAACCCGGACCCCAATTTTTCCACCATCGCCGTGCCCAATCCGGAGGACCCCGCCGCCTTTACCCTGGCCATGAAGCTGGCCGACCAGGTGGGCGCCGACATCCTTTTTGGAACCGACCCGGACTGTGACCGGCTGGGCGTGGCCGTGCGGGACAAGGTGGGCAAATTCCAGCTTCTGACGGGGAATCAGATCGGCTGCGTGCTGCTGCACTACATTCTCTCCACGAAACAAAAGCAGGGAACGCTGCCGAAAAACGGGGCGGCGGTGAAATCCATCGTGACCACCGAGCTGGCAAGGGCCATCTGCGACGATTTCGGGGTGGCGATGTTTGAGACGCTGACGGGCTTCAAGTTCATCGGCGAAATGATCCAGCAGTTTGAGGATACGGGGAGCCACACCTTCCTGTTCGGTTTTGAGGAAAGCTACGGGTATCTGTCCGGCACCTTTGTTAGGGACAAGGACGGGGTAAACGCCTCCCTGCTCATCGCTGAGGCGGCCGCCGCCTGCAAGGCGGAGGGGATCACCCTGTACGACCGGGTGCAGGAGATTTTCAAGCGGTACGGGTACTATGTGGAAAAGGTGGTCTCCAAGACGCTGCCCGGGAAGGACGGCCTGGACAAGATGCAATCCCTCATGGCCGGCCTGCGCCAAAATCCGCCCCGGGAACTGGCAGGGATCCCTATCCTTGCCCAAAGGGATTATCTATCCGGCCTGCGCGCGGACGCCGCCGGGAAGCAAACGGAAATGGGGTTACCGGAATCCGATGTGCTGTATTATGAGCTTGCGGGCGGGCATTGGGTATGCATCCGCCCCAGCGGCACGGAACCCAAAATCAAACTGTACGTGAACACCTGCGCCGGGGATGAAGAAGCCTCCCAGGCGCTTTGCGCCGCGCTGATCAAGGCCTCGGAGGCGCTGCTTGCCTGACGCGGTGGCACAAAAGATACAGCCGCCCCGCCGCCCTTTGGCGGCGGGGCGGCAAATTTTTGCAAAAAACAGATACGCGGGCTTTTCTTGACGTGATGATTCCCGCCTGTTACAATAGGAAACAGCTTGTATGGAAAGAAAAATCAGGAAGCGATGCGAATGATGAAAAAAGCGCTGTTCCTTCTTGTGCTGATGGCCCTGCTTCTTGGTGCGGCCAGGGCCGACGGGCGGGTGATTATAGCTACCGCCGATTGGACGCCTCCCGATCTAACAGAGCTTCAGGCGGACGCGCTGCCGGAACTGTTGGTTTTGAAGGTTGCCCAGGAAGAGATCGGCTATGTGGAGGGGCCCCTGCCGGATGAGAGCAAGTACGGCGAATGGTATTGCAACGGCAGGGTGGCCTGGTGCGCTGAATTCATCACCTGGTGCGTGGATCAGGTGGAGCAGCGGTACGGTTTGTACCTGATGGACGACCTTTTCCCAAGGTATGGCGGTTCCAAGGACGGCGCTCCCTTCTTTATCAAGCGGGGCCGGTTTATCTCCGACGACGGAAAGCTGCCTACCCGTGAAAAGCAGTGGCTTGCTGGCAGCGGCACTTATTTGCAGGCCAACGGGTACATCCCCTATCCCGGCGACTACATCTGGTTTTACTACTACAGCCGCAAGCAGGGTACAGACCATGTAGCGCTGGTGGAGGGCGTGAGCCGGGACGAAAACGGAAAGGTCCTGATCCATGTCATCGAGGGCAACAATCCCGACCGCGTCCAGCGGGCGGTGTACGATTTGACCGATAAGCGCATCTACGGGTATGGCACGCCGGTAAAGCGGGCTTATTCCAACCTCCGGCTGTACAACCAGAACGACGATGTGGCGCTTTTGCAGCAGGATCTGATTGCGCTGGGCTATTATGAGCTTGAAACAGGCCGGGTGGGCTATTTTACGCAAAAGGTGCAAAGCGCCGTGCGGACGCTGCAAAAGGCCGCCGGCCTTTCCTTAACCGGCATCGTGGATATTTCGACAAGGGCCGCGCTGGAAGCCGCGTTGAAGGCAGTCCAAGCCGCTGAATAACCTATTGCCCTCATCGCGGAAACGGAGGTGCTGCCCGGATGCATCCAGTCCGCCGGCGCATGCGGTTGCTGCCGGCGCTTGTTTGCCTGATGCTTTGTCTTTCGGCCGCGGCGGACCCTGCCGTGATCCGGGCCGACCGGCCTCCTCCCTACTTCACGGAAAAACCGCTGCTTGAGGTTTATTTCATCGCCATGGGGGAAGGGGATGCCATCTTCCTGCACAGCGGCCCCGAAACCATGCTCATCGACGGCGGGGGCGTCGCCCAGATGAAAGTACTAAAACGCTTCATGGATGCGCACGGCGTGCAGGGCGTTACAGACCTTTTGAATACCCATTGGCACGAGGATCATACCGGGGGTATGTTGGCTTTGCTCAAGGACGGTTTCCCGGCGGAGCGGTTCTTTTCCCCGTATCCCATGGGTTTTTGCAACAAATATTACAACAAGCTTTATCCCTTGCTTGAAAGGGGCGGCATCCCTTTTGTAACCGTCGGCCATGGGGATGCGATTCCCCTGGGTGCTGCTGTGCTGCATGTTTTCAGGGACACGCGGGAAAGCCACAGCACCAACGCCAAATCGTTGGTCCTGAAGGTTGTCTGCGGGCAGCGGACCCTTTTGCTGATGGCGGATGCGGCGGGCCCTGGGGAGCACGAGCTGATGCGCACTGTGGGCGAAGGATTGAAGGCGGACGTGATCAAGGTATCCCACCATGGATCCATGCGCAGCGTGAGCGGCTTTATGGAAACCGTGCGGCCGGAAGCCGCCATCGTTACCAATGACCGCAAAAGGGTGACCGCAATGGTGAAGCAGCTTCGGAACATGCGTATCCCGGCGTATTTTACCGGTTCCAGGGATGTTTATCTGGCCACCGACGGCAAGGTTTGGTACATCTATCAGGGAGATGCAGGCGCGGATAGCAAAATTCCCCTTGCAAAAGCCGCTCCTACTGTTTATAATAGTGCCCATCCAGACAGGCAATGAACGGATGATGCGTGTCCTTCGCTTCAAGAGAGCCGCCGGGCGGTGCAAGGCGGTACAAGGGCAGGCTGTCCAACCGGGAGCCGGCGGCGAACGGCCGCGGGGTGCGCCCCATACAGCGCGGCGAGCGGGATGCGCAATACGCATCCAATCGGGGTGGCAACGCGGACACGGTCCGTCCCTTTCGGTGGCAACACCGTAAAGGGGCGGCCTTTTTGTTAGGCCGGAAGACCCCCGTGCATCCGGCTTATACGACGCGGCAAGGCCGCAGGGAGGGAAAAACGATGCTGGACCTAAGAAAAATCAGGCAGGACCCGGAAATCTTGGCGGACGCGCTGAAAAAGCGCGGGAAAACCATTCCCTTGGACAGCTTTCTTCAGGCGGATGAAAACCGCAGGGCTCTGATGGCCCAGTCGGAGGCGCTCAAAAGCCGCCGCAACGAAGCCAGCAAGGAGATCGCCTCCTTAAAGCGCACGGGGGGCGACACCCAAGCCCTCATGGAGGAAATGAAGCGGGTGGGCGAGGAGATCGCGGCGCTGGATGAACAGGTGAAGGGACTGGATGAGCAGATGGAGCAGTTTTTGCTCACCGTGCCCAACATTCCCCATGGGAGCGTGCCTGTAGGGGCGGACGAGAAGGAAAACATTGAGCAGCGCCGCTGGGGCACGCCAAGGGTTTTTCCTTGGGAACCCAAGCCCCACTGGGACATCGGCACCGACCTTGGGATTCTGGATTTTGACACCGCCGCCAAGGTCTCCGGCGCCAGATTCACCTTCTACCGCGGCCAGGGAGCCAGGCTGGAGCGGGCGGTGATCAACTTTTTCCTGAACACCCATGTGGAGGCGGGGTATGATGAGGTGTACCCCCCTTATATGGTGACCCGTGCCAGCATGACGGGCACCGGACAATTGCCCAAATTTGAGGAAGATGCCTACAAGGTGGACCAGGATACCTTCATGATCCCCACCGCCGAGGTGCCTGTGACCAACATGTATAGGGAAATGATTCTGGACGGCAGCCAGCTTCCCATCCGCCACTGCGCCTATTCCACCTGCTTTCGGGCCGAAGCCGGCAGCGCCGGGCGGGACACCCGGGGGCTGATCCGCCAGCACCAGTTCAACAAGGTGGAGCTGGTGAAGGTCACCAAGCCGGAGCAGAGCTACGACGAACTGGAGAGCATGACCCTGGAAGCAGAGAAGGTATTGCAATTGCTGGGCCTGCCTTACCGGGTAATCTGCCTGTGCACCGGGGATATGGGCTTTTCCGCCGCCAAGACCTACGACATCGAGGTGTGGATGCCCAGCTACAACCGGTATGTGGAGATTTCCAGCTGTTCCAACTGCGAGGAGTTTCAGGCCCGCAGGGCGGGTATCCGCTATAAGGACAACCCCAAGGACAAGCCGCAGTTCGCCCACACACTCAACGGCAGCGGCGTGGCCGTAGGGCGCACCGTGGCCGCCATATTGGAAAATTTCCAAAACGAGGACGGAACCGTGACCGTTCCCCAGGCCCTTGTCCCCTATATGGGCGCGGATAGGATCATCAAAAGATAGGAGAATACCGTGCAGGGAAGCATACCTTTTTACCTGGCGGCCCCCGGCACCGCAGCGCCGGGGGGCCTGCCCATGATCCTGTTTGATTTTGACGGCACGCTGGTGGACAGCATGCCCCTTACCATCAGGGAGCTTGAGGAAACCTTTAAGGCGGTGGGGCTGCCCGTTCCGCCCCGGGGGATGCTGGAAAAAGGAAACGGCCCCTCCCACGAGGAGGCTGTGGGGCTGCTGGGCGTTCCCGGGCATCTTCAGGAAACGTTCAACAGGGTGCGGGGCGAATTTCAGCTGGCGCTGATGGAAGCCTGCCAGCAAATCTACCCCGGCATTCCGCAGATGCTGCATACGCTTGGCAACTGCGCGCTGCTTTGTGTCGTCAGCAACGGCCGTCAGGTGTATATCGACAGGTCCATGGCCTTCTGGCGCCTTGGCGGGTACTTTGCCAAAGCACAGGGCGGAAGGCCCGGCTTCACCAAGGGGCAGTTGATTGAGGAAATGATCCGGGAATACAGGCCTTCCCGGGCCGTGATGGTGGGGGACAGGCTGTCGGATATTACCGCCGGCAGGGAAAATGGCCTGTACACCATCGCCGCCGCCTACGGATTCAGTTATCCGGAGGAATGGCGGGAGGCGGACGCAATAGCTGGTTCGGTGGAGGAATTGACCGATCTCTGCCTGCGGTTCTGCCTTGGCTGACGCCGCTTCGCAGGCGACTTGGCACGTTCGCAGGGCAAGGAACGTGCTTTTTTCTTTGCCAAAAACCCGTGGCACCCTTTGCGCCTCTAATGGTATGACAGGCCTGTCAGAACAAAGCACAGGGAGATGCGTATGACATCGAAGGAGTTTGAACAAAGGATCGTGGCCATGCAGGATACGCTGTTCCGGGTTTCCTACAGCATGCTTCCCAGGGCTTGTGACAGGGAGGACGCGGTGCAGGAATGCATCCGCAAAGCGTGGGAAAAGCGGGAACAGCTGAAAACGGACGCCTATATGCAAACCTGGGTGATCCGCATCCTGATCAGGGAGTGCTGCCGGGCCGTCCGGGGCGGCAGGCGGGAGATCCCCACGGAGCGGCTGCCGGAAAGGGAGGCGGTTTCCTCCGGCGATCCTATGCTGCGCGGCGCTATTTTGGCCCTGCCGGAAAAATGGCGCATCCCCGTTGTGCTGCACTATATGGAAGGCTATGAGCTGAAGGAAATCGCCGCTATGCTGCGCCTGCCTTTGGGCACGGTGAAAACGCGGCTGTCAGGCGCCAGAAAGCGGCTCAGGGCCATGCTGGGCGAGGAGGGGCAACAATGAACGCCAGGGATTGGAAGGGTGCCTTCGGCCCCACGCCGGAGAGCTTCAAGCAAAAAGTCTCCTTCGCCTTAAAGGACGCAAAGGAGGGAAAGCCTGTGAAAAAAATCAAGGCGGCAACGGTTGCTGCATTGGCGCTGACGGTGATCCTGCTGGCTGCGGTGGCTTACGCGGCCGCCGCAAAGTGGGGGTTGCTCAGCTTTCTGGAATACCGGTACAATTTGGCCATGCCGCCGGAGGCAAAGGGTGCAATCCAGACAGACTTGCCGCAAACGGGCGGGGAGGAAGCGGAAGTCAGTTTCAAGGTGCGGGAAGCGCTGTATGATGGGATTCGGCTCCACCTGATCGTGGAGGCACGCCCCAAGGCACCGGGCAAGGTGCTACTTATAGGCCCCGGCATGAACCCCGGCGATATGGTCAGCAATGCCGGGCCTGCCTATGCGGGAGATGAGCGCACCTTCGCACAGGCTGCCCTTGAGGAAGGGAAACGCCTGCTGGAAGTAAATATAGGCGTCAGCGCAGGCGGAGGCGATATCATTGGCGCGGTCGATACCTTATCGGAGGAGGATGGAACGCTGGTGCTGCACCTATACGGCCCGCTTCAAACGGACGCGCAGACCCTGACGCTTGATTGTGACTATTTCCTGCTCCCGTGGCAGGATGAAAAAACACACCTTCGCGATCAAATGGTCCGCGGCCAGTTTACAGTGGAACTGCCCGTTAGCGTAAGCAGCCAGCAGAGTCAGTATTCCGGCCCTGAAGCCATTGATGGAACGGGCGTCACCGTGGACAAAATCGTCCTGACAAAGACCAGCGCGGGCATCTATGCGGAGCTTACCTTCTCCATTTCGCCGGATGCCACCGAAGCGGAAAAAGCCCTGGCACGGGATGGGCTGTGGTTTGAATATCTGGGCGAAGCAGGGAAGCGCATCGAAATGGGGACCACCGCGGAAGGGAGTATCGGCGGCATGGACCTTGCGGACGGAACTGTCAGCGACACCACCTTTGTCCAGACGGAATCCTTAAACCTGTGGGAACTGCCCGGCAGTATCACCGTCCGCAGCTACGACTGCTGGGAAAAGACGCGCTTCGGCCAGCACACCTTCGCAAAGGACAAATAGCTGATCCTGATTCCAAATCCCATGGAAAGTTTTTGAAGAATGGGTGCGGGAAGGGAGGTTTTTACAAAAACCTCCCTTCCCGCCATTTTGTATCCATCCCCCCGTGTGTGAACTTCCCGTGAAACTTTGATGGATATATTTGAGAAAAAAACGGCATCATGCTATACTATGTCCATCCGCGCTTATGGCGCGAGGGATGAAGGAGGAACGTATGGACATTCAGGCCTATCTTGCGGAAGTGTCGGTCCTTCCCGGCCTTTCCGGCAACGAGCAGGCGGTGGCGGAATACGTAAAAAGGCAGTTTGAGCCTTATTGCGATGAGGTATCCATCGACTGCATGTACAACGTCATCGCCCACAAGAAGGGGACGGGGCCCAAGGTAATGCTGGCCGCCCACATGGATGAGATCGGGCTGATGGTGACAAAGATCGAGGAGGACGGCTGCCTGCGCCTTGGGAACGTGGGCGGTGTGGACCCCCGCATCCTGCCCGGCGGGCAGCTATGGGTATACGGGAAGGAAAAGCTGTTCGGCACCGTGGGGGCCAAGCCCCCGCACCTGCAAACAGCCGATGAGGGCAAAAAGAATTACCGCCGGGAAGACCTGTTCGTGGACGTGGGCCTGCCTGCGGAAAAAGTGCGGGAGCTTGTGCAAATCGGCGACCTGGTGGCCTTCAATACCCCCGCCACAGCGCTTAAAAACGGGCGGTTCGCCTGCAAATCCATGGACGACCGGGCCTGTGTGGGCATCATGCTCCTGGCGGCGGAGCGGCTGTGCAAAATGATGCATGAGGCGGACATCTATTTTGTGGCCACCACCCAGGAGGAGGTGGGCAGCCGGGGCGCCAGGGCCGCGGCCTTTGACCTTGAGCCGGACCTGGCCATCGCCCTGGATGTGTGCCATGCCACCATCCCCGGCAGCAGGCCGGACACCACCAGCGATCTGGGCAGCCTGGCCACCGCCCTGGGGCCGTTTTTGCAGCCCAAACTGGTACAGCGGCTGCTGGACACAGCCAAGAAGCACAACGTGGTGCTGCAGACCGAGGTGGACCCCAGGCACACCTCCACCGACTGCGACGAACTGCAGATCAGCAGGTCCGGCATTCCCTCCGTTTTGCTGGAGCTGCCGCTGAAATACATGCATACCACCGTGGAGCTCATCGATCTGAACGCGCTTTGCGAAGGCGGCCGGCTGCTGGCCCATTTCCTGGCGGAGCTCCAAGCGGGCTGGGAGGAGGACCTATGGATCTAAAAGCATTATGCCAGATAAGGGCCGTGAGCGGCCATGAGCAAGAAATCAGGAAGGCCCTTGTGGAGGCCTGCCACCCCCTGTGCAGCAGCGTGACCATCGACCGCATGGGCAACGTGGCCGCCTTCAAAAAGGGCACGCAACCCGGGCTGCCCCACGTGATGCTGGCTGCGCATATGGACGAAGTGGGGTTCATTGTCACCTCGGCCACCGACGAGGGGCTTTTACGCTTCCGGCCTGTGGGGGGCGTTGATCCCCGGGTGGTGATCAGCAAGCGGGTGCTGGCGGGGGACAAGGCCGTACCCGGCGTGATCGGAGCCATGGCCATCCATCTGCAAACGCCGGAAGACCGGCAGAAGGTGCTTTCCTACGACAGCATCTACGTGGACACCGGCGCAAAGAATAAAGACGAGGCGCTTGCCGACTGCCCGGTGGGCAGCTATATCACCTTCGATTCGCCCTATGTGGCCTTTGGTGAGGGGTTTGTCTGTGCCAGGGCGCTGGACGACCGGGTGGGCTGCCTTACGCTGCTGCGCGTGCTTGAGGACAGCTATCCCGGGGATGTCACCTGCCTCTTCACCAGCGAGGAAGAGGTGGGCCTGCGGGGAGCCACGGGCGGCGCGTTCCGGGTTGCGCCGGATATGGCGCTTATCCTGGAGGGCACCACCTGCAACGACCTGGGGGACGTGCCCGAGACCATGCAGGTATGCAAGGCCGGAGAGGGCGTGGCTGTCAGCTTCATGGACAACGCCTCCCTGGCGCACCGGCCCCTCTACGAAGCAATTTTGCGCACCGCCAGGGAAAACAGCATCCCCCACCAGATAAAGCGCAGCGTTTCCGGGGGCAACGACAGCGGCGCCGTCCAAAAGGCCGGGGCCGGTGTGGCCACCTGTGTTTTGAGCGTGCCCTGCCGCTACATCCACAGCCCTTCTTCCGTGGTGAAGGAGAGCGACGTGGATGCCCAGTACCGCCTGGTGCACGCCTTTTTGAAGCATCCCGTGCTGTAATCGGAGAAGGAGAGAAGCATATGTTCGAACTGCTCAAACAGGTTTTGAAGCCCATCGGCCCCACCGGCGGGGAGCAGACGGTAGCGGAGGTTATAAAGCCCCTCATCAAGCCCTATGTGGACACCATGGAAACCGATGTCATGGGCAACCTCATCGCGGTCAAGAACGGCAAGCCGGGCGGCAAGCGCATCATGTTCAGCGCCCATATGGACCACATCGGCTTTGTGGTCACCGACATCGAAAAGGAAGGCTTTCTGCGGGTGATGCCCTTGGGCGGCATCAACATCAAGAATTCCATTGCCCGCCAGGTGGTTTTCGCAAACGGCACCCTGGGCGTGCTCGTAAGCCAGCCTGTGCCCGAGGGTGAGACCCAGGCCATGAAGCACCTGTTCATCGACATCGGCGCGGAAAGCCGGGAGGAAGCGCTGGAGAAGGTAAACATCGGCGATGCCGCCGTGTATGCCGAATCCCCCATCCGTTTGGGAAAGCACCGGGTGGCCTCCCCCGCCATGGATGACCGCTGCGCCTGCGCGCTGCTGGCCGCGCTTTTGCAGTCCCTGCCGGAGACGGAAAACACCGTGGCAGCCGTCTTTTCCACCCAGGAGGAAGTAGGGCTTCGGGGCGCCAGAACAGCCGCGTTCGCCCTCCAGCCCGATCTTGGGGTGGCGCTGGATGTGACGCTCTGGGGCGATACCCCGGAAACAAAGATCCCTGCCCTGAAACTGGGCCAGGGCCCCACGGTGAAGATCATGGACCAATCCAGCATTTCCAGCCCCGTGGTGCGGGATGCCCTCTTTGCGGCGGGAAAGCGGGCGGGGATCAACGCCCAGCGGGAGGTGCTCCCCTTCGGCGGAACCGACGCCGGCGCCATGCAGCATGCCCGGGGCGGCGTGCAGGTGGGCACCGTGTCCATCCCCTGCCGCTATGTCCACAGCGCCTGCGAGACCATTGACATGCGGGACATGGATGGCGCGCTGAAGCTGCTGCAGGAATTTGTGAAGACAAAGTTTTGACGAAGGTTTTTGCGGGGGAGGACTTTTTCGGGGAGGACTTTTTGAAAAAAGTCCTCCCCGGACCCCGCTCAAAAACTTTCTAAGACTATTCCTTGTGCAGTGCTGTGCCAATTGCATTTTGAGGGATAGCGTCCGAAGGTTCCCAAAGGCTCCGTAGCCTGCCCGCCCCCTGTGGGGGCTATAGGGCAGGCAGAGGAGGGTTGCGAAACGAGCAGCGCGAACAACAGTGAAGCGCTGCGACGATTGAGCAACCCGGTCCGACCGGAAAGCCCTTTGGTTGCACCGCCAGGTGCGAATGAATCAGAATCAGGGGGTGAGGGAATGGCGGCGGCGCTGTATCTGCTTTTGTACCTGCTATGCGGCATAGCCATGGTCCGGTTTTTGCTGCCCGGCCATAAGCCCCTCACCCGCTGGTGGCTGGGCCTGAGCCTCGGCCTCTTCCTGCTGATGTGGCTGCCCGTGCTGGCCGCCTTTTTCTTACGGTTCAGCAAGGCTGCGCATTACGCCGCGCTGGCTGTTCTGATAGCTTTAACGGCTGGCGTATATCAGATTCGGGATAAAAAACACGCTTTGCGGCCCTGGGACACACAGGAAACAATGTATTTGAAGATCCTGCTGTTCGTGGCCCTGCCATTGACCGTGCTGGGCGGGTATCTGCAATATACCCACAACCTGCGCATCGCCGCGGACGGAAGCTATCATGTGGGGCAGAGCACCTATGGCGATTTGCCGCTGCACACAGCCATCATCACCAGCCTCCAGGACGCCTCCTTCCCGCCGGATTACAGCATATTGCCGGGGAAGCTGCTGTCCTACCCCTTTTTGACGGACAGCCTTTCCACCACGCTGTACATGTTTGGGTTTTCCCTGCAAGTATCCCTGGTGGTGCCGGGCACGCTGATGATGGCGCTGTGCTTTGCCGGCTACCTGCTGATGGCCAGGGAGATAGCGGGCGGAAAACGGGCCGTGGTGTTGGCGGCGCTTTTGTTTTTCTTAAATGGCGGGCTGGGCTTTTTGTATACCTTTGATCTGGGAGCCGGGGAATGGCAGGAGCGCCTTCAAACCGTGATGCAGGGGTACTACAAGACCCCCACCAACCAGCCCGACCCCTACAACCTGCGCTGGAGCAACGTGATCGCCGACCTGATGATCCCCCAAAGGACGCTGCTGGGCGGCTGGGCCATGGTGCTTCCCTGCATGTATCTGCTGTACACCGCGTTTTGGAGGTTCGGAAAGGAAGGAAGGCCCAACTTGCGCCATGTGCTGCTGCTGGGCGTGTGGGCCGGCGGCCTGCCCATGATCCACACCCATTCCTTCCTGGCGCTGGGGCTTATGAGCGCGGGGTTCCTTTTCAATTCCCTCCTCCATATGGAAAGGGGTTCGTGGAAGCAAACCCTCCTTGGCTGGCTTCTGTACGGCGCCGCCGCCGTTGCGCTGGCTGCGCCGCAGCTTTTTGTATGGACCCTTTCCCAGGCAACGGACAGCACCCACTTTTTGAAATTCCAGTTCAATTGGGTCAACAACTCCGGCGGCAACGGCCTGATTGATTTTTACCTGTGGTTCTATCTGAAAAACATCGGCCTTCCTGTGATCCTGCTCCTTTGCGCGGTTTTGGAGAAAAACCCGCGGCACCGCTTTTTGGCCGCCGGAGCCTTCATGATCTTTCTGGCGGCGGAATTTATCCGCTTCCAGCCCAATGAATACGACAACAACAAGCTGTTTTACATCTGGTACATGCTCATGGCCATTTTGGCGGCGGATTACGCCGTGACGCTTTTTGACCGTTTGCGGGGGCTTCGGGGCCGCTGGCTGCTGGCCGCGTTTGCCACCGTGGCGCTGTTTTTGAGCGCGGGGCTCACCTTGGCCCGGGAAACCGTGAGCGACTACCAGTCCTTTTCCAAGGAGGCCATCGAGGCCGCCGCCTATATCGATGAGGAAACGCCGTCAGACGCCGTTTTCCTTACCGGGAGGCACCACCTTAACCCCGTCAGTTCCCTGGCCGGGCGCACCATCGTGTGCGGGCCTGACCTGTGGCTGTATTACCACGGCTTTGACACCACTAAAAGGGATGCGGACATCCGGCGCTTTTATGCCGATCCCAAAAGCAATCTGGATGTGCTGAAAACATATCAGGTGGAGTATATCTGCATTTCCAGCTATGAGCGCGGCGACTATACCATCGATTATGATGGCATCGCCTCTCTGTTCTCCCTGTCCTTTGTCAGCGAGCACGGCGACATCTCCATCTATTACGTGCCGCCGGAGTACAGAAACGTGCCGGAGGGCTAACATATGGAGGAATTTCTGCGGTATTCCATGGCCCACGGCAGGCGCGTCAAGGCCATCCTGATGCTGGAGGGCAGCATGGTGCAGCAAAACATTGTTGTGATCCGTTATACGGATACGGAGCTTACCTATACCTCCGCAAGACAAAAAGCACCCCGCACGGTTCCCATGGGCAGCCTGCTTTCCTTGGGCTATGCCAGAGGGGATACGGGGGAACAGGAGTAGGCGCATGGAAAAGCTCAAGGTGCTCATGGGGAATAAGGAGCGCAGGCGGGAGATCCTGCTGTACCTGGTGTTCGGCGGGCTGACCACACTTGTGAACCTTTTGGTATACGGCGGGCTGCTCCTGATCATACAGCCGCAGCAGGTAGTCTCGCAAACCATCCTTGGCATCCCGGAGCCGCTGAAATGGTATCAGGCGGCCAGTGCCATCGCCTGGGTCGCAGCCGTCACCTTTGCCTATGTCAGCAACAAATTGTTCGTGTTTCAGAGCAGAGACCTGTCCCGCCGGGAGCTCATTCAGGAAGTTTCTTCCTTCTTCGGCGCCCGGATGATGTCATTTTTGCTGTTTGACCTGGCGGGGCTGTCATTATGCGTACAGGCGCTGCATATGAATGAATTCATCGCCAAGCTGGTGATGAACGTGCTGGTGATCGTTTTCAATTACGTGGCCAGCAGGCTGGTGATCTTCAAAAAAAAGGTGTGACGCGGAAGTGGAACACAAGGAACTGGCGCTTTTGTACAGCCCGGAGGTTCCGGGGCCAGAGGGGCAGGTGCAGGCTGTGCTGGCGGAGATGGAAATCCCCTGGCGCAAGGTGCTGTGCGGTGAGTTGGGCCAGCCCGTGGGCACGCTGGCAGGGCTAAACACACCGGAAGAGGAGGTGCCCGTCCTGGCGCCCTTTTCCCGGTCTGCCCTGGTTTTTTGCGGTCTCACCGAGCAGCGGCTGCGGGAAGTGCTGCGCCGTCTGAACGAGGCGGGGGCGGGAAGGGACTGGCTGAAAGCGGTGCTTACCCCCCATAACCGGGACTGGCGGTTTTATGACCTGCTCACGGAGCTAATGCGGGAAAGGGAGGCCTTCCTCCGCATGCAGCGGGCCGCCGCCAAACCGGACCCCAAATAAGTAAGGCATCTTCCCTTCCGGAAAGATGCCTTACTCCGGCTATCGACAAAGTGGCTATGCCACTTTGTCGAGGTTTTCCCTCGCTGCACTGCACGACGGCTGCGCCATCGTGCGACCGTTTGCTTGGGCAAGGTAGGAATTTCTTCGAAATTCCTGCGAAAATCACCGCACATGTCGCTGATTTTCGATCTGCAATCGGAGGAC
>JAEWVC010000087.1 GCA_023459275.1 Bacillota bacterium
TTTATTACATCCCCCGGCCCCCCGCGGGGGGGGGGGGGCGCCGCCCCCCCCCCCCGGCCACAAACGGCGAGCAACACAGGAAAGGCTGCAAAACAACATGAACAAATGGAAAATGATTGGTCCCGCCACGCCCAACATGCCGTGGCAGGACCGCCCGGAAGGCATCGTAAACGCGCCGGTATGGCGCTATACGGACAATCCGGTCATCGGGCGCAATCCGCTGCCCGGTGTCGCGCGCATCTTCAACAGCGCGGTCATGCCCTATAAAGACGGCTTCATCGGCGTATTCAGGGGCGAACAGACCGACGGCGTACCCCACATCTATCTTGGCCGCAGTGCGGACGGCATCCGATGGGCGTTCGACAGCGAAAAGATCGCCTTTACGGACGAGGACGGCAAGCCCTTCATGCCGCTTTACGCCTATGATCCGCGGCTTTGCAAGGTGGAGGATACCTACTATGTCATCTGGTGCACGGATTTTTACGGCGCGGCCATCGGCATGGCCAAAACAGAGGATTTCCAGACTTTCACGCGCATTGAGAATCCTTTTTTGCCCTTCAACCGCAACGCCGTGCTGTTTCCGCGCAAGATCGGCGGCAACTTCGTGCTCCTGTCCCGGCCTTCCGACAGCGGGCATACACCCTTTGGCGACATCTTTGTCAGCGAAAGCCCGGATATGCGCTACTGGGGCAGGCACCGGCATGTGATGAGCCGCGGAAGCCGCTGGTGGGAATCGCTGAAGGTTGGCGGCGGCGCCGCGCCCATCGAGACAAGCGAAGGCTGGCTGCTTTTCTATCACGGTGTCGTCAACACCTGCAACGGCTATGTCTATTCCATCGGCGGAGCGGTCCTGGACAGGGACAACCCATCCGTGGTCAAATACCGCTGCAGCAATTACCTGCTCACCCCGGAAGCATGGTATGAAGAGCGCGGCTTCGTGCCCAACGTGTGCTTCCCCTGCGCCACGCTGCAGGACCCGGACACCGGCCGCATCGCCATCTACTATGGGGCGGCGGACACCTATGTGGGCCTGGCGTTCACCACCCTGGACAGTATCCTGGACTACATCATCAAAAACAGCGCGGTCACCGGGAGCGATACGGAAATAGGCCGCCGCTGAAGAAAAGGAAGCGCCATGAACGAAAGCCGGCTGCAGGCCCTGCAAAGGCCCGGTGAAGCACTGGTCTCTCCCGATGACACAAGGCTTCAATACGTTGGCCGGATCGACGACGCGGACAAAAAAGCGCCGCGGATGAGCTGGGTTTTAAGCGGTATTCATTTTGGCTTAAGGGGCAGGCACGCACGCCTGCTGGTCAGGAATACGCACGGCTTCTGGCAAAATGCCCTCGGGGTGGTTGTCAACGGCCAGCAAAGCGTGCTGCCGCTCCAAAATGACGTTTTGGAGGCGCTGGACCTGGGCCCCTTTTTAACCGACGGAGATAATGATGTAACGGTCTTCAAGCGCATGGACGCTTGCCACCTGATCGCATTTTATGGTATCATAACCGGCGAACCCGCGGCGCTGTTCCGCGCGCCAAGCCCTCCAAACCGCCGCATGGAGGTCTATGGTGATTCCGTGTCGGCGGGCGAGGTGTGCGAGGCGGCCGGCTATGTGGGGCTTCCCGATCCCGGCCATAACGGCCAGTACTCCAACGGCTATATGTCCTACGCCGGGCAGGCGGCCAGGCTGCTTCACGCGCAGTGCCACAATATTTCCCAGGGCGGTATTTCCCTGCAGGACGGTCGCGGCTACTTCCGTGCCCCCGATACGCTGGGCATGCTGTCCTGCTTTGACAAGACGGCCTACAATCCGGCCCTCGGCCCCGTGAAAGCCTGGGATTTCTCCCGGTACCGCCCCCATGTGGTGATCGTGGCGCTGGGGCAGAACGACGCGCACCCGGATGATTTCATGAAGGATGATCCGGATGGGGAAAAGGCGCTGCGCTGGAAAGAGGAGTACGCACGTTTTTTGGCGGCGCTGCGCGCGCGATACCCTGCCGCCCGCATCATTCTGACCACCACATTGCTCATGCACGATCCGTCCTGGGACCGTGCCATCGGCGAGGTGGCTGGTATGCTGCGGCGGACGGATGAGAAGATCCATCATTTTTTGTACAGCCGCAACGGCGCCGCAACGCCCGGCCATCCCCGGATACCGGAGCATGCGGAGATGGCGCGGGAACTGAGCGCCTTTATCGAATCCCTGGGGGAAAGCGTCTGGCTGGATGGAGAGGCGGAGGCCCCCGTTACCACATGACAGATACGGTTTGTATGCTCCGCACAGCCGTGTGCGCGCCAACAACCGGAAAGCGGGAAAAGCATGACGAGCATGGAAAAGAGTGTCAAGATGGCGGATATCGCGCAGGCGCTGGGCATCAGCACGGTCGCGGTTTCCAAGGCGCTCGCCGGCCGGAAGGGGGTCAGCGAGGAACTTCGCGGGCGTGTCAGGCGCCTGGCGGAGGAAATGGGCTACCAGCCGCCCGCCGTGCGCCGCAAGTCCCAGCAGGGCGAGGGCTACAATATCGGCGTGCTCATCCCCGAAAGATATCTGGACAATTACAACGAGTCCTTTTATTGGAAGCTGTATCAGCAAGTCACCGCGCGCGCCATGCAAAAGGGGTGCTTCACCCTTCTGGAAATGCTCAGCGAGCAGGACGCCCTTGGCGGAAAGCCGCCGAAGCTGATCGCCGAAAACAAAGTGGACGCACTGATCATCATCGGCAAGCCGTCCCACGGCTACGCTGGGAAGATCAAGGCCGAATGGCATCGCCCGTTGGTTTTTCTGGACTTTTATGATTCCTATGTCAGTGCCGATTCAGTGATCTCGGACGGTTTTTACGGCATGTATTTGATGACCAATTACCTGATCGACAGAGGCCACCGGGATATCGGCTATGTGGGCACCCTGCTGGCCACCGACAGCATTACGGACCGTTATCTTGGCTATGTCAAGGCGCTTATGGAGCGCGGCCTGCCTGTCAACAGCGCATGGCTGGTCCCCGACCGCGATATCGGCAGCGGCAACATGATCCCCATGCAGTTTTCCGAAAAAATGCCAACCGCTTATGTCTGCAACTGCGATTTCATGGCCAGCGTGCTCATCGGCCAGCTGAAAGAACGCGGCTTGCGGGTGCCGGAGGACATTTCGGTGGTGGGTTTTGATGATTACCTGTTCCCGGGCCCATGCGATGTAGGCATTACCACCTATGCGGTGGACATCCACGAGATGGCGCACTGCGCCATCCGCGTGGTGCAAAGAAAACTGTCCGGCGAATCCTATAAAACGGGCATGCAGATCATGCAGGGATACCTGGTTGAGCGCGAGAGCGTCCGCACGCTGAAAGCCTGAGAGAATAATACTGCTTCCAAATATTATTTCCCAATCGTATAAGGCCAGCCCGCAGCATGTGCGGACTGGCCTCAGGCCGTCAAAATAGTGCCTATTTTGACGGCGGCCCCTAGAAAGTGAAATTTCACTTTCTAGGGGTTGCACTTTTCACCTGCGGCCTCTGGCCGCGGGCGGTGAAAAGTGTAAGGAATGCTTGCTTCGCAAGCGTCCCGCGCACCCGGCAAAGCCGGGCGACACGATTTCAATTGAAGGGGTTCCACCCCTTCAATGCATCCCCGAAAATTGGTCTGACTTTGTTGATGGTCTGACCTTCCCCCAAGGGGGAAGGCTTTGGGGAGATGCCTCCCACCGGATTCTGTTTGCCTTGGGGGGCGAAAAGTATCCCTTGTTTTCCATATAATGAAGGATTCCAAAGGGACTCTTCCCCTCCGGCTCCTCACTGCCGTAGTTTGAACCCATAAATGAATGATCCCATAAATGGGATTCCAAAGGGATCATATCCCTTTGGCGGGGTCCAGGGGCAGCGCCCCTGGCGGTACCTCCTGAACTTTCCCCAAGAACTCCGCCTCGCCGATCACCGGGATGTTCAGTTCCCGGGCTTTTTGCAGCTTGCTTCCGGCGTTTTCCCCGGCCAGGACGAAGGCGGTTTTGCGGCTTACGCTGCCCGCCGCGGTGCCGCCGTTTTCCCGGATCAGGTCTTCGGCCTGCTGGCGGGAAAGGGTGGCAAGGGTGCCGGTGACCACCACGGTAAGCCCCTCCAGGGCTCCGCCCCGGGCCTTTATCGCCTCCCGGGGGGTCACCCCGGCGTTCAGCAGCCTTTGGATCATATCCAGGTTTTCCGGGAAGGAGAAGAAGTCGGCCACGCTCTGGGCCACCACCTCGCCCACCTCGGGAATCTGCGTCAGTTCTTCCATGGAGGCGGCCTTCAGGGCATCTAAGCTGCCGAAATGGTTCGCCAGGTCCCTGGCCGTCTTGCGGCCCACGTTGGGGATGCCCAGGGCAAACAGGAAGGCGTCCAGGGCGCAGTTCCGGCTTGCCTCCAATGCTTTCAGCAGGTTACCGGCCTTCTTTTCCTTGAAGCCCTCCAGCTGCAGCAGCTGCTCCCGGGTAAGGCCGTAGAGCCCCGCGGGGTCCCGAAGGCCAAAGACATCGTAGATGAGGCCGGCGGTCTTGTCGGAGAAGGTTTCAATGTCCATGGCGTCCCGGCCGGCAAAATGGGCGATGCGGGCCACGGCCTGGGGCCGGCAGCCGGAGCGGTTCATGCAGTAGAGGTTGGCGCCGCGCTCCCTAAGCGCCGCGCCGCAGGCGGGGCAGTGGGTTGGCTTTTCGATGGGGGTTTCGCCGGGCTCCGG
The DNA here is from genome assembly GCA_023459275.1 of Bacillota bacterium. Classification (GTDB taxonomy): domain Bacteria; phylum Bacillota; class Clostridia; order Christensenellales; family Aristaeellaceae; genus JAEWAH01. The sequence goes on from JAEWVC010000087.1 coordinate 4,702, forward strand.
CTCCCCCACCCGGCCCATGATCTCCGGGATCACATCGTTGGAGCGGCGTATCAGCACCTGGCAGCCCAGCGCCACCTTTTTGCGCTGGATATCGCCCCAGTTGTTCAGCGTGGCCTTTTTCACGGTGACGCCGCCGAAATCCACCGGCTCCAAGTGGGCCAGGGGCGTCAGCTTGCCGGTGCGGCCCGGCTCCCACACAACGCTTTTCAGGGTGGTCACGTTCTCCTCGGCCTCAAACTTGTAGGCCACCTCCCAGCGGGGAAACTTGTCGGTATACCCAAGGGCTTCCCGCAGCCCTACATCGGCCACCTTTACCACCGCGCCGTCGATGAGGAAGTCCAGGGTGTCCCGGTTCCGCTCGATTTCCCGGATACAATCCTCCATCTCCGCAAGGCTCCTGGCCTCCCTAACAAAGGGGCTTACCGGGAAGCCGTTGTCCCGGAGAAATTGCAGCATGCCAGCCTGGTCGTGATAGGGCGGGTCCTGGATGGTGCCCACCTGATAGAAGAAGGCGCTGAGCTTCCTTGAGGCCGTCACCTTGGGGTCCAGGTTGCGGATGGCCCCCGCCGCGGCGTTCCTGGCGTTCTTCAGCGGCTCCAAAGCGGTCTCGTTGTACTTTTTAAGGGAGGACAGGCGCATGATGCACTCGCCCTGCACCTCCAAAAACCCCTGGTAGGGGATGGCAAGCGGCAGGTCGCGGATGGTCATGGCCTGGGGAAGCACCGCCTCCCCCACCTCGCCGTTGCCCCGGGTGGCAGCCTGAATCAGCTTTCCGCCCTCATAGGTCAGGTTCACGGTGAGGCCGTCCATCTTGTATTCCACAAAATAGGATATGTTTTGGGCAAACCCCGCCTGGGCTGCCAGCTTTTCCACCCGCTGCACCCAGGCCCGCAGGCCGTCCGGGTCCTGCACCTTGTCCATGCTCCACAGGCGGCTTACATGCCTGTGGGGCAGGAAGGCGGCAAGGGGCTGCCCACCCACCCGAAGGGTAGGGGAACCGGGCAATTTCTCCCCCGTCTGCTGTTCCAAAAGGACAAGCTCATCATAGAGCTTGTCCCATTGGGCGTCCGAAAGAAACGGATCGTCGTTTTCATAATAGGCCCGGCTGGCCTCGTTGAGGCGGCTTGCCAGGTCCTGCATCCTTTGCGTCTGCTCCCGGGAAGCGGGCATGCGCTATTCCCCCACCTTCACGATCGGCGCGATGTTCAAAGCAAATTCCTTGATGCCATAGGCCGCGAATTCGATCACGATGCGCGCCTCGCCGCCGCTGCCCCGCACATTGACCACGTTCCCCTCGCCAAACTTGCGGTGCATCACCCGGTCGCCCTCGGAAAACAGGTTTTGCATGGCCGTCTTTTCCATGCTCCTGGCCTTGGAGGGGGCAAAGCCCTTCTGCACGCCGGGGATGCCCAGCGCCTTGGCGGTGTGCGCGATTTGGGGCACGCCCAGGGGCAGCTCCTGGGGCCTTGCGGGCCGCTGGGGCCGCTGGGGCTGTACCTGCTGGCGCTGCGTGCCGAAGGAACGCTCCATCTTGGTGATCCATTCGTTGTTGATCAGCCGCTTGGGGATCTCCTCCAGGAACCTGGAGGGCGGGTTGTGGTTGAGCTGGTTGAAGATCATCCGCTGGCCGGCATAGCTCAGGTACAGGCGCTTCTGCGCCCTGGTGATGCCCACGTAGCACAGGCGGCGCTCCTCTTCCAGGCGGTTTTCATCGTTCAGGGAGCGGTTGGAGGGGAACAGCCCTTCCTCCAGCCCGGCCAGGAACACAATGGGGAACTCCAGGCCCTTGGCGCTGTGCAGTGTCATGAGCGTAACGTATTTCGGCTTTGCGTCCGACTGGTCCAGGTCCGTGACCAGGGCCACGTTTTCCAAAAAATCCTCCAGCAGGGGGCTGTCGGCCCGGTCCTCAAACTCCTTCACCGCGCCCACGAACTCCTGGATGTTCTCCATCCTGGCGCGGCCCTCCTCGGTCTCGTCCCTGGCATACTCGGCTTGCAGGCCCGTTTCCTCCAGCAGCTTTTCCACAAACGCCGCAAGGCCCATATCCTCCCGCATGGCCACCAGGCGGTTCATGAGCAGCGCGAACTCCCCCACGCACTTTCTGGGCCGGGCGGAAAGGCTTTCGGGCATTTCCTGCAGCGCGCCGTACATGGGCATGCCGTTTTCCTGGGCATGGCGCAAAAGCTCCGCGATGGTGGCGTCGCCGATGGCGCGCTTGGGCTGGTTGATGATCCTGCGCAGGGATACGTCGTCCGCGGGGTTGACCACCACCCGCAGGTAGGCGATGATATCCCTGACCTCCTTGCGGTCGTAAAAGCGCAGGCCTCCGAACACCTTGTAGGGGATGCCGGCCCGGACCATCATTTCTTCCAGCACGCGGCTCTGGGCGTTGGTGCGGTACAAAACCGCCACGCCGCCGTAATCTTCGCCGGTCAAAGTAAGCTGCTGCACCCGGTCGCAGATCCAGGCGGCTTCCTCCCGCTCGTCCCCGGCGCAGAACACCTCAATCTGCTCGCCTTCGCCCTCATCCGTCCACAGCGCCTTTTCCTTGCGGCCCACGTTGTGGGCGATCACCTGGTTGGCCGCGTCCAGGATGTTGGCGGTGGAGCGGTAGTTCTGCTCCAATTTGATGACCACGGCGTCGGGGTAGTCCTTTTCAAAATCCAGGATGTTGCGGATGTCCGCGCCGCGCCAGCCGTAGATGGACTGGTCGTCGTCCCCCACCACGCACAGGTTGCGGCTCTTTTGCGTAATGAGCTTCACCAGCATATACTGCGCGTAGTTGGTATCCTGGTATTCGTCCACGTGCACGTACTTGAACCGCTCCCGGTAACTTTCCAGCACCGGGGGATGATCCGCAAACAGCTCCAGGGTGCGCAGGATCAGGTCGTCAAAGTCCAGGGCGTTGGCGGAGCGCAGCTTTTCCTCGTACAGCCGGTAGGCGTCCTGGATGATCTGGCAGCGGAAATCCTTCGCGGATTCCCGGAACCAGTCGTCCGGGCTTTGCAGCTTGTTTTTGGCATCTGAAATTTTTGCCTTCAGCTCCCTGGGGGGCAGAAACTTCTCGTCCAGGTTCATCTGTTTCAAAACATCCTTGATCACGTTGCTCTGGTCGTCGTCATCATAGATGGTGAACGCGCGGGTATAGTGCAGCTTTTCAATATCCCGGCGCAGGATGCGGGCGCAGGTGGAATGAAAGGTGGAGATCCAGGCCTCCTCCGCCTTCTCCCCCGCCAGCTTCAAAATGCGCTCCTTCATTTCCCGCGCAGCTTTGTTGGTGAATGTAAGCGCCAAAATTTGCCATGGCGGAACACCGTGGTCGATAAGGTTCGCCACACGGTACGTCAGCGCGCGGGTCTTGCCGCTGCCTGCTCCCGCCAGGATGAGCACCGGCCCGTTCAGCGTTTCCGCAGCCTGCCGCTGCTGCTTGTTCAGCGCCTGCAAATTCATGTTTGTGTTCCTCTGTCTTCCTTCGTTTTGGATTTCATCCGGCGCATACCCACCTTAAACGCGCGTCAGATATTCTCCCCGGAAAGCTGCCCGCCGGCCTCCAGCGCACGGAGCACCTTTTGATACCCCCCCGCGCCGTAGGTAAGCGAGCGGTTCACCCTGCTGATGGTGGCGGTGCTGGCGCCGGTCCGCTTCGCGATCTCCTGATAGGTCACCCTCTCCCGCAATAGGCAGGCCACGTGCAGCCGCTGGGCGATGCTTTGCAGCTCCTGGATGGTGCAGATATCCTCCAGAAAACGGTAGGCATCCTCCGGCGATTCAAGGGCCAACAGCGCCTGCATCAGCAGGTCCGTCTGCGCGTTTTGGATCTTGGGCGTAAACATGGAGCCGCCTCCCGCCATGGTATGGGTCGCCTTGAAGAAAGGCCCGCATGCGCAGGGCGGGCGGAAAGAGAACGGATAATAAAAGATGTCGTCCCTAAGAGTATATCACATTTGGGCCCGGAAGAAAAGCCGGAAACAGAAACGGAAAGGGCCGGGAACATGAAAATAGCGGGAAGGGAACTTTTTGTAAAAAGTTCCCTTCCCGTCCATCTGGCTCAGTCGTCGCCGCGGTTCACTGCCGTTCCCGCGGCTCGCTTCGCCAGCCTCCTCCGTCCGGCCCTTCTCTGCCACAGGCAGGGGCCGGGCTACGGAGCCCATCCCTGAAAAACTTCAAGGGGAAATCCCTATGCTGTTATGCCGTTCCTTCCCAAAAGGGGGAGCAACGAGGGGGCCGATGCCCCTTCGTTTGCAATCGTGCCGCCTGGCTTTGCCAGGCGCGCGGGGCGTTTGCGGAGCAAACATTCCTTACACGATTCGCTGGCCGTGCGCCGTTCGCCGGCGCACAAGCGAATCGTGCGAGCTCGGTCAACTGGCGCAAGC
>JAEWVC010000088.1 GCA_023459275.1 Bacillota bacterium
CAAGGGAGCCGCACACGACAAAGTCGTATGCGGCTCCCTTGCATCAAGCTACGCCTCCACCGTCTCCTCCTCCCGGAAGTCCGGGTCAACGGGGGGCAATGCCTGGCAGGCCATCAAAAGTGCGTCCTCGCCGTTATCCTCGTAATAGCGCCTGCGGCAGCCCACCTGCAAAAAGCCAAGGCTTCTGTACAGGCTCTGGGCCGTCAGGTTGGAACGCCGCACCTCCAGCGTCACGTAGGAGGCGCCCAGGTTGGCGGCATACCGTATTAGCGCAAGGGTCACCTGCCGGCCGTATCCGCGGCCGCGCATGTCCTTTCGCACAGCGATGTTGGTGATGTGGCACTCATCCAGCACCATCCAGGCCCCGGCATAGGCGATGATCTCGCCCTCAAGCTCGGATACCAGGTAGCGGGCGCATTTGTTTTCCGTCAGTTCGTCCTCCAGTGCCCCGCGGCTCCAGGGCATGGCAAAGGTATCCGCCTCGATCTGATGGACGGCATCGATATCCTTGAGCGTCATCCGACGGATGATTGCTTCCTTAGGCGCCATGGGGGTCCTCCCGGCCTTTGCGCAGCCGCTCCGCCTGGGGCGCGCGCAGATACATGGGCATGAGCGTCAAATAATCCACCGCCTGGTCCTTGTATGCTTCCGCCAGCAAAGCCACACTCAGCGGCCGCAAAAAGCGGCAGTGGGCGGGAGCGAAGACGGCAGCGTTCCCCAAAGCCTTGGCAATGGCCCCCTGATGGACGGGGACACCGTCGCCCACGAACAGGCAAGGTCCGCCCAGAGAAGCAACCTTCTCCAGGTAGGCGGGCAGCTTGGACGCTTCGTCTTCCATCAGCCTTTTTGGCGGTAGCCCCGCCCGGAAGGCCGCGCCGTACACCTGCCCGGCCCTGGCGTCCTGGATGGGGCAGATGACACCCTCGAAATACGGGATGCCCGTGGCCAGCGCCTCCAGGGCGTCGACGCCCACACAAGGTTTCTTGGCGCCGTGGGCCAGCCCCTTTACGGTACTTATGCCGATGCGCACCCCGGTAAAGGAACCCGGCCCCACGGCCACCGCGAATAAATCAATCTCGTCTATGGCAAGTCCGGACCGCAAAAGGCCTTCCTCCACCATGGGCATAAGGTTTACCGAATGGGTGAGGCGGTTCACTGCCATGCCCTCGTAGACGGGCAAGCCATCCTTCAAAACAGCGGCCCCGGCCACCGGGCCCGTGGTGTCCAGCGCGAGTATGTTCATGCCTGCCATGTATCCTTCCCGTTTCCGGTATCTGCATTGCACCCCACAGGGGTGATTTCAATCAGCCGGTCATTTTCCTCCGGGCCTTTTTTGATAGAAACCTTCAAATAGGCTTCCGGCAGCATTTCCTGCGCCCGCTCCGGCCACTCCACCAACGCCACGCCGCCGCCGGGGAGGTAGTCCTCCGCACCGATTTCCACAAGCTCCTCCGGGTCCGCGATCCTGTACCAGTCAAAATGATACAGCGGAATCCTGCCGCTGTCATACACATTCAGGATGGTGAAAGTCGGGCTGGCGACGGGGCCTTCCACGCCCAAGCCTCGGGCGATGCCCCGGGCTAGCTCGCTTTTTCCGGCGCCCATATCGCCGCAAAGCGCCAAGATATCCCCGGGGCGAAGGAGCCTCGACAGCTCCTCGCCCAGGGAACGGGTTTCCATGGGGGAGTGGGTCACGTACCGCAAGGAAAGCCTCCTCAAGCTGTTATCATGCCCTGCGCCCGTGCAGGAAGGGAGAAAGGTACCTATACAGGATGTACGTCAGGATGCTCAGGGATACGCCCTTGATCAGGTTGAAGGGCGCCGTTGCGAAGAAAAGCAGTTTGCCGATGCTGTTGATGCCCGCCGGGAACATGCCCAGGATCATTTCGTTGGTGAGTCCCATCACCTTGGTATAAAAGGGGATCAGCAGCACAGCATTCACCAGCACGCCGGAGAGGATCAGGCACACGGTGCCCACAGCCATGCCGACAAGGGCGCTGCGCCTGCACTTGTTCCTTTGGTAGATCAGGACCGCAGGAAGCATGATAGCGGTTCCAAAGATGAGGTCGGCCAGCTCACCCACGCCCATGCTGCTCAGTCCGTGGGAGATAAGGCCGGTGCAGCTTTTGATAAATAGAATAATAAATCCGGCCAGCGGCCCCATGGCAAATCCGCCCAGCAGCACCGGCAAGTTGCTGAAATCCAGCTTGTAGAACCCGATGATGGGGATCTCCAGCAGAAACAGCACGGAAGCCACCGCCGCCAGCAATGCGATCCTGGTGATCCTTTGTGTGGTAAAATACTTCTTGGTCTGCATCGCAAAGCCTCCTAAAATATGCATGCCCCTGAAGCTGAAAGCTGTTCAGGGGCCAAAACATACTTAGCAAAAACTCTTCTCCCATCCAGACTTTACTGTCGGCTCTGGAATTCCACCAGATCGGCCGCGCGGATGCGCGGTTAGCGGGCTGTACCGCCGGTAGGGAATCTCACCCTGCCCCGAAGAAGCTTCAAGCGCTATGCGGTTGTGGGGATACCGATGGAATCATACCATCGCGGCGCGTATTTGTCAACGAGAAACGTATACGTAAAAACAGCCTGTGAAGTCCAAGTCAAATTGACTCCCCTGCCGCATCAAGCCACACGGAGGGTGCTGATTTGCAAAGGCAGCCTGTACCCGGGTCGCCTTCTGGGGTAATGGTTCATACAATACAAAATCCGTTTGTCATCCCTGTGCGTGAGCTTCCCAATATCCGTGCCCTTGGTGACAAACCGCTGGATGAGCTTGTTCTGGTCCTCGTTGCCGCCCCGCTGCCGTTATCCGCGGTGATGCTGCGGAGATTTCCGGGAAGCTGCCGCGCTATCAATTTCCCAGCCTGTCCAAAACCTCCGCCACACAGTCCTGCGCCTTGTGGCTCATCTTGAATATCATCTCTTGCCGCGTTGCCCGTTCGGTGAGTACCAACAGGCGCGCCTTCCTTCCCGGTTTACCCACCACGCAATCCTTTTCCCGGCGGTCTTCTTCGATGCGTGTCTCCACGCGCTGCGGCCTTGACTCGATGCTTCTCCCTTTCAGGTTGTTGCAGGCTTTTCGCCGCGCCTGGCGCTGATGCTCCTTCACCTCTCCCTTCACCGGCAGATTTCGGTTGCCGATTCCGGCAAACATCTCACAACCGATGTACCGGCACAGCATCCTGGTGCAGATGGTCACGATGCCCGGCTTTCCATGCAGGCTTAACCATCCCAGTGCCGCATCCGTAGAATACGCCTCCCTGGCGATCAACCTTTCCAATTCGCCGCATTGCGCATGATTGTGCCCAATCTTCAAGGGCCTTCCTTTTTTGTATAGAAGACCCCGCGTCTACTACGGGGATTTCTATACAAAAAGCCCGCCGGCACAACCGACGGGCTTTCAGCTTCTCAAAAATCTGGCAGGATCAGAATTTCTGAGCGTTCACCTTGATGGCCGGGCCCATGGTGCTGCTCAGGTACACCGAACGAAGGTAGGTGCCCTTGGAGGCAGAGGGCTTTGCCTTGTTGATGGCATCCATCAACGCGGTAAGGTTCTCCGACAGCTTATCCATTCCGAAGGACGCACGTCCAATGGGGCAGTGGACGATGGAGGTCTTATCCACCCTGTACTCCACTTTACCGGCTTTGATGTCGGTAATGGCTTTGGTCACGTCCATGGTCACGGTGCCAGACTTGGGGTTGGGCATCAAACCCTTGGGGCCCAGTACGCGGCCCAGGCGCCCCACAACGCCCATCATGTCGGGTGTGGCAACGCAGACGTCAAACCCAAACCAGTTTTCGCCCTGGATCTTGGCGACCATGTCCTCCGCGCCTACGAAATCTGCGCCGGCGGCCAATGCTTCCTTGGCCTTTTCGTTCTTGGCGAACACCAGCACGCGGACCACCTTGCCGGTACCATGGGGCAAAACCACCGCGCCGCGGACCTGCTGGTCGGCATGGCGGGGGTCAACGCCCAGGCGGACGGAGATTTCCACGGTTTCGTCAAACTTGGCCTTACTGGTCTTCATAACCAGGTCAATGGCATCGGCGGGATCATACGCTTTGGTGGAATCAATCAGCTTTTTGCTGTCCACATACTTTTTGCCGTGTTTCATGTCAAACTTTCCTCCCATGTGGTAGTAGCGGCACTCTGTCCTCCCACAAATCTATCGGGAAAATGATGCGCATTCCCCCGATTCTGCGCCTATTGCTTTACTCTTCCACCGTAATGCCCATGCTGCGTGCGGTGCCAGCCACCATACTCATGGCGGCCTCCACGCTGGCAGCGTTCAAATCGGGCATCTTCAGAGTGGCAATCTCCCGGACCTGATCACGGGTCAGCTTGGCCACCTTGTCACGGTTGGGCCTGGCGCTGCCGCTTTCAATACCCAGCGCCTTTTTGATCAGGTTGGGCACGGGCGGCGTCTTGGTGATGAAAGTGAAGGTGCGGTCGGAATAGACGGTGATGACCACGGGGATCACCATACCCGCCTGCTTGGCTGTACGCTCGTTGAATTCCTTGCAGAAACCGGGGATGTTCACGCCGTGCTGGCCCAGCGCGGGGCCGATAGGCGGTGCGGGTGTAGCCTTGGCGGCGTTCACCTGCAGCTTGATCATGGCTGTGACTTTCTTTGCCATAGAAATGGCACCTCCTACAAAATGTGGTCATGCGGAACGGGATGCGTTCCTCCCACCCGCCGCTTGGCGGCGGTGACCTGCGGAAAACTTCCGCAGCTTTCATGCCGGCAAGCCGGCATAAAATCAAACTTTTTCCACCTGGTCCAGCGCTACCTCCACCGGCATCTCCCGGCCAAGGAACATTTTGACCTTGACGTTAAGCTTCTGCCGGATGGTATCCACATCCAGGACTGTTCCGGTGAAATTTTCCAGCGGACCGGAAAGAATGCGAACCTCTTCGCCAATGGCAATCCCAAACTCCACCGACTGCTTCTCGCTGTTGAGCATTTTCTCGACTTCTTCCTCCGTGAGGGGGATGGGCTTGCTGTCAGGGCCCACGAAGCCGGTGACGCCGCGGGTATTGCGCACCAAATACCAGCTTTCGCTGGTCTCGATCATCTTCACCAGCACATAGCCGGGATAGATCTTGCGCTGGGATTTGACCCGCTTGCCATTTTTGATTTCAACGACATCCTCCACAGGAACCCTGGCTTCCATGATCAGGTCCTGCATGCCATTGTTTTCAACGGCCTTTTCCAGGTTGTCCTTGACTTTGTTCTCGTACCCCGAATAGGTATGCACCACATACCAGCAGGGGTCTTTTCTCTTTTCGGTCATATGGCACTCCTATGATTTCTGGGCACGCATACAAAACGGCCCGCGCACGCCGGTTCAAAGGGCAGATCGAACATCAAGCGCCCGGGGAAATCAGCCTGATGAGGGTCGACGCGCCCAAGTCCAGCAGGCCGACGACAATGCTCATCACAAGGATGAACAGAAGCACGATGACCGTTTGGTTGATAAGATCCTTGCGGGTGGGCCAGGTCACCTTGCGCAATTCATGCCACATACTCTTAAAAGGTGTGGCAATGCGCCCGGGAAGCAGCTTGAAAAACTGCAACATCCGTGCAAAGAAGGAGCCCTTGCCCTTTTTGGCGGTCTTCTCGTCTGCCATGGTCTTCACATCCTCAGTGTCGTTTCGTCACTTAGTTTCCCGGTGCGCAGTATGCTTTTTGCAAAAGCGGCAGTACTTACTCAACTCCACCCGGTCGGGCGTGTTCTTTTTGTTTTTCATGGAATTATAATTGCGCTGCTTGCATTCGGTGCAGGCCAGCACAATCTTCTGGCGCACGGCATTTGCCACTTTGGACACCGCCTGCCTGATTGGGGTAGAAAACGCGCCCATACACTGTATCATATTTGACAGGGGCTGTCAACGAATGAAACACAGGGCGCGCGCCTGCGGGAATTTTTCCCCGCAGGCGCAAAGAACGCTTTACTCGATCACGCTGACCACAACGCCGGAGCCCACGGTGCGACCGCCTTCGCGGATGGCGAAGCGGAGGCCAGGCTCGATGGCGATGGGGGTGATCAAGCTCACTTCCATGTCGATGTGGTCGCCGGGCATCACCATCTCCACCCCGTCGGGCAGCTTGATGTTCCCCGTTACGTCCGTCGTCCGGAAGTAGAACTGCGGGCGGTATCCGTTGAAGAACGGGGTGTGCC
>JAEWVC010000089.1 GCA_023459275.1 Bacillota bacterium
GTTCGAAACAGATCCTGATAAAGGTCTCCTTGTGAAGTTTTTCAGGGAGGGGCTCCGTAACCCTGCCCCTGCCAGTGGCAGAATAGGGCAGGGTGGAGGAGGCTGGCGAGACGGGCTCCGTAACCGAGCGCCGGCTGTGCCGGATGAAGCGAGGTGAAGGAGGCGCCCGAAAGGGAGCGATGCCGGCGGCAGCATCGCAGCGCGACCATTGAGGGCGGTGGGAAAGCGAAGCAGGGCGACGATTGAGCCATTTTATCTTGAAATATCCCTTTTGAAGTTTTTTGGGGATGGGTACGGGAAGGGGCCCTTTTTTCAAAAAGGGCCCCTTCCCGCAATCTCACGTCTCCTCCGCGCCTCTACCCCCGCGCCCGCTTTTTTCTGCCCAGCAGCACCAATGCGGCAAGGCTCAAAACGGCAAGGGTGCTATACAGGGCCAGCGCGTTGTTGTCGCCTGTCACAGGCATCCGGTCGTATACCACGAAGCCGGCCTCGGCGAACCCGTCTATGTAGTGAAAGCGCAGGGTATAATCGCCGGGCAGCAAGGAATCCAAAAAATCCTGATGCAAGGTTACAATGGTGCTGCCTTCCCGGACGTCGTAATCGTCCCCATCCACCGGCGCGCCGTTGAGGGAAAGGCCGGTGAAGCCCTGCAGGCCGCCGCTGGCGGTAAAGGTGAGGGGGGAAGGATTCTGGGCGCCCAGCTGATAGCTGCCGCCCTCGCCGCCAAGGATGTCGTATTCCACGGGCGGGGTGCAGGTGAAGGCGGCGGCCGCCTGGGCACTTGCGCCGTTGGAACCCAAAATTTGAATTGTTTCGTTCCAGGTTCCGGCCGCCAGCCCTTCCTTGGGCGCAAGGGTGAAGGTGGCGGCAGCGCCGGGCGCAAGGCTGGCGGCGGACAGCGTGCCAATGTCATAGTGGACAGCCGTGGGCTGGTACAGCGATAGGGGCTGATTGCCCGTGTTCGTCACGGTTACGGTCTTGGCCGCCGGCTGGATATACCCTTCGGCCAGGCTGTCGAAAGGTACACTTACAGGGTCGGCGCTGATGGTGTAGGTGGGGGCGGAGGTCACCGCGAAGGACAGGGCGGCTGTAAGGGAAATGCCGTCATTCCCCGTAATGGTAAGGGTGCCGGTATAGGTGCCTGCCGCAAGGGCCGTCTTGGGCCGCACGCTTACGGTGGCTGTTCCGGCGGGGGCGATGGCTGCGGCCGAGAGGGCCGTGCTGATTTCAAAATCCGGTCCGCCCAGGGCAGCGTTAAGCCCGGTGATGGCCCCCGTGCCGGTGTTGGCGACGGTGAACTGCTGGGCCGCCTGTCCGGCATATCCCGCCACAGCTTCCGGAAAGGTTTTGTTTTGGGGGTCCAGGGTGGCGGTGTAGGTGGGGGCATTCACGGTGAAGGACAGGCTGGCCGTTTTGGCAATGCCGTTATCCCCCGTGATGTTCAGCGTGCCTGTATGCAGGCCGGGCGCGAGGTCCGTCTTGGGGCGCACGCTCACCGTGACCGTTCCATCAGGATCGCAGGCTGTGCCGGAGAGGGCCGCAGTGATTTCAAAACCGGTCCCGGAAATGGAGGCGGACAGGCCGGTGACCGTATTTGTCCCCACGTTGGTCAAAACGAACTGCTGCGCTGACTGGAGAGCATACCCCGCCACCGCCGCCGGGAAGGCATGGCTTTCAGGGGCCGCTTCAACCGCATAGCTGGGCCGGGTGGTTGCCAGGGTTGTCTTTTCTGATATGCCCGACGCTTTGTGGGTGGCGGTTTCCTTCACCCTTTGGTAAAAGTCATAGGCGGTGCTGCTTGAAAGCCCGGTAAACACAGGGCTGTCCTGCCATGTGCCGGTGTCCGCGTCCGCGCCGTTGGCCACGCGGATATACTCGTAACCCAAGACGGCTGCCAGCGTAATGGAAATGTCCGTTTTCGCCGAAAGCACGGGTGTTACGCCGGTGGATACCAGGCAGTCCGCCTTGTCTACTGCCGCGGTGGGCAGGCTTGTCACCGTGCCTGTTTCCACGCTGGTTGTGATCTTCACGCGGATAGAGGCACCGATATCCGCCTGCACCAGCGTATAGGTGGCCGAAATAGCCAGAGCGATGTCGCTGCCGTCCCGCGTCCACTGGTAGGAAAGGGTCCCCGTATTGTTGCTGCCGCTTAGGGAGGCGGTGAGGGTCTGGCCGAACACCGCGCTCCCCGCGATGCCGGCGGTGCCTGTGAGCGCCGGGCCGTAGGTGGCCACGTTCAGCTTTGCGGATGTTCCCGACGCTTTGTGGGTGGCCGTCTCCTTCACTCTTTGGTAAAAGTCATAGGCGGTGGCGGAGGAAAGCCCATCAAAAACATTGCTGTCCTGCCATGTGCCGGTGTCCACGCCCGCGCCGTTCGCCACGCGGATGTACTCGTAGCCCGTAACTGCGGCAAGGGTCACGGAAGTGTCCGTTTTGCTTTGCAGCACGGGGGTGATGCCCGTGGCCGTCTCGCAGTCCGCCTTGTCCACTGCCGCGGTGGGCAGGCTTGTCACCGTGCCCGTTTGAACATCGCTTGTGATCTTCACGCGGATAGAGGCACCGATGTCCGCCTGCACCAGCGTATAGGTGGATGAAATAGCCAGAGCGATGCCGCTGCCGTCCCGCGTCCACTGGTAGGAAAGGGTCCCCGTATTGTTGCTGCCGCTTAGGGAGGCGGTGAGGGTCTGGCCGAACACCGCGCTCCCCGCGATGCCGGCGGTGCCTGTGAGCGCCGGAGCGTCCGTAGTCACAGCCAGCTTTGCGGATGTGCCCGAAGGCTTGTGGGTGGCCGTCTCCTTCACCCTTTGATAAAAATCATAGGCGGTGCTGCTTGTAAGCCCATTAAAAACATTGCTGTCCTGCCATGTGCCGGTGTCCACGTCCGCGCCGTTCGCCACGCGGATGTACTCGTAGCCCGTAACTGCGGCAAGGGTCACAGAAATGTCCGTTTTGCTTTGCAGCACAGGGGTGATGCCCGTGGCCGTCTCGCAGTCCGCTTTTACAACCGCTGCGGTCCAGGCGCTTTTCTCCGCCGTTCCGGGGCTTGTCCCCGTCAGCGCCGCGGGTGCTACCTCAAAGCATACGTATTTGCCGATGTCCGCCTCCGCAAGCGTATAGGTGGTGCTGCCCGCGCCGGAGATTTCCGCCTGGTTCAGGCCGGAAGTGCTGTCCGCGCGGTACCATTTGAAAGTGGACGTTCCCTGGGTATCGCCCTCGGCGTCGCTGTAGGTATAGCTTCCCGACAGGATTTGGCCGAATACCGCCGTGCCCGCAATCTGGACGCTTGAGGCCTGGGGCGCGTCGTTGACAGGCGTCACCGTGATGGCGAACGTGGTTTCCAAAATGCTCCCGCCGTCGCCGTCGGAAACCGTAAACTTGAAGCTGTCCGATGTTGTCTCGCTTCCGTTATGGGTATAGGTGATTTTGCCGCCGTTGATATCGCTTTGGGTAAAGGTTTTGTTCGCCGATGTATTGAGGGCAGCGCTGTCCTTGTACAGCGTGCCGTTTCCGGGCGCCGCCGTCAGGGTATAGGTAATCTCCCCGGCGGACTGCTCCAGGTCGGCCACCGCAAGCATCGCCTGTGTGACGGTGTTGGCGCCGCTGCCTTCATTCACCGTCATCCCGGTGTTGGCGGCAACGGTTGGCGCGGTGTTGGCGCTCAGCACCGTAAAGGTGACGGGGAACGGGACCTGGGTGTAGGCGGTGGTATTTGTGGCGTCCACCTCCCAGTTGTCAAGGTTGTTGATGGCCGCGCGCAGCTGCGCCGGTGTCCCGGTGCTGAGCGCGGTGAGTTTGTACCTGAAGTTATCGTATTCCACCGGGGCCAGAGCATCCCCTCCGTGGAGCCAAATGGCATTCACGCCGTTGGTCAGTTGGTCCGGCAGGGCGGAGGTTTGCGTAGCTGTCGCGGACCCATCCCAATTGGCGTTCGTTGATGTTGTTTCCACATTCCAGTGGATGCCCGTGATGAACGTCGGGCTTGCTGCGGTCCCCTGGTAAAGGAATACCTGGTCGCCTGTATAGGAAATTGTGGTGGTTTGTTCGCCCTCCACCCAGGAGACCGCACCGGGAGAAGCTCCCAGGCTGTCTGGGTCATCCAGAACCCCACCATTAGAAGTTTTGATATGCACCACGGTGCCCTTGGGAAGGGCGGAAGCGGTGGTCCACAGCCAGGTGCCGTCCCCCAGCACGGTGAAAAAGCCGGTACCGTCGTTCCAGCCCTTGTCGGTAACGTACAGGGAAGTATCCGCCGCGATGTCCTTCAAAAGCAGGAAGGAAAACTCGTCGTCCCCGTCCGAGTTGAGGCCCACGATGGCGATATCCCCCGTGGACAGCAGGGTCCCCTCCGCACTGGCGGGGGGCGCGGCCAGCATAAGGCCAACGCAGAGCGCCAGTAAAATGAACAGCAGGCACCACCGGGAGCGAATGATGCTTATCACGGTATTATTCCTCCAACCTTTGAAGCTTTACGGCAGCCCGTTGCTTTTTTTTCGTTCTCTTCTACGCTTACCGGCGGTTTTGCGAATATACTCTGTTCAATATTGTAAACGAGATGACAGGTCTTGTCAAATATTTGAAAGTATTTTTATTCCTGTTTGTCCGGCATTCACTGGCGGCGGCATTTTTGCAATGCCGCCGCTCCAGGCTATGGCGCTATCCCTACGCTTCCCGGGCCAGCGGGCCCGGCTGCCGGTATTGTATTTTCGCATCTCATCCTCCATATATTACAGAATATGGTTATCAATTGCAAAGCCCGCACCAAAACATCCCCCCCGGCATAACCTGCCATCGGGAGGGATGAGTATGCCGGCGCAAAACGTGAGTGCCACCATCATACCACAGAAGCGGAGCCAGGATTTTACATACGAGGATGTCCTGGTGCTGACCTTCGAGGCGGATTACTATCAGGTACGCCTGCCGGGGGGCGGCCCCGTGGAAACAGCCATCAACAGCCGCATCCAGATGCAGGTGGACGCTTTTTACGAATACGCCTCCACCACCCTGTATGAAAATGCCGTGGAAACCTACCAGTACACCCAGGAAGAGGGCTTCCCCTTCAACCCCTATGATGCGATGCTGTCCTACAAGGTGGCCTACAACCAGGACTGCTACTTGAGTATGTACAGGGACCAACTGGAGTACACCGGCGGCGCGCACCCCAATACCCTGCGGTATTCCGACACCTGGAACCTTACCACAGGGGCGGTGAAGCCGCTTTCCGGCTTTTTCCCGCCGGGGTTCAACTATCAGCGGTACCTGCTGGCCATCATCCTCAAGGAGGCCGACCGGGTGATGGAGCAGGAGCCCATCTATTTTGAGGACTACCGCAAGCTGATTGTGGAGCGGTTCGACCCCAAGAATTATTATCTGTCCCCCTGCGGCCTGGTGATCTATTACCAGCAGTACGACATCGCGCCCTATGCCACGGGGATCGTGGAGTTTGTGATCCCCTTCCGGGCCGTCAAGCTGCCGCCAAGCTGCGGAGTGTAGGGATACGCCAGGGACGCTGTCCCTGGACGGGTGTCGAAAAAGTGGCATTGCCACTTTTTCGAGCTTTTCCCTCGCCGCACTGCAAGACCTGCGGTCTTGCGGCCGTTTGCTCGGGCAAGGTAGGAATTTCTTCGAAATTCCAACGAAAATCACCGCACATGTCGCTGATTTTCGATTTGCAATCGGAGAGTCTTCGGGCCCTCCGATACCTCCCAAGATTTTTGGTCGTCTGTACTTCCTTTGGAATCCTTATATAAAAGTTTTTAGGG
>JAEWVC010000090.1 GCA_023459275.1 Bacillota bacterium
CCTGGGGGGGGGGGGGTTCGCTCATTAAAAAACCGCCCACCCCCCGCCGTCCTCATTCCGCTGTCCTTACCCCGCCGTAAGTCCCGTCACCACGTCGTCCATGAGGGCCATCACCAGGGGCCTGCCCCGGTCGCTTTTGCCCTGCAGCAGGATCTCATCGGAGGATAGGGCGGTGGGCGGGCTCTGGACCTGGGTAACCAGCAGGGGCACGGCCCCGCCGGAAATTTTCAGGCATCCAGCCAAAACGCTGCCGTTGGAGCCGTTTTTGTTGAAGGCAAAGCAGCGGACGCCCTTGCCGTTGCGGCCCTGGGGTTCGAAATCCATAGCCAGCAGGCGTTTGGCGCTGCCCCGGTCGCTGATAAGGGCAATTTGTTCCTTGCCGCCGATCTGCCCGCCCCACAGCACGCTGTCACCTTTGTCCAGCTGCATGCCCTTTACGCCGCCGGAAACCCGGCCCATTTGGGGCACAGCATCCAGGCTGAAGCGGATGCACTGGCCGCCTGCGGTGATGAGCAGGATGTCCTGTTCTCCCTCGGCCGGGAAGACGTCCACCAGGCTGTCGCCATTCTTTAGGTTGATAGCGGAAAACTTTTGTCTGCGCACATCATACTCAGATGCGGCGGTACGCTTGACCATGCCCTGGGCGGTAACGAACAGGAAATCCGGCATCTTGGCCAGATCGGAGGTTTTCATGCAGAACAGGCGGCATAGGGTTTCGTTGTCCTCCAAGCCGGCCAGCACACCCGAAAGCAGCGCGCCGCGGTCCTTGGGTTTGTTGGCCTCGGGGAGGCTGCCCACGGAGAGGGGATAGCAGTTGCCAAGATTGGTGAAGAAAAACAGCGTATGGTCGGTGAAGGTATTGAACAGGAAGCGCGGAAGCTCACCGATGTCCTTGCCAAGGTCCGGGGGCGGCAGCTTTTCAAAAAATTTCGGGAAAACGCGCTTCAATTGCCCGCCATGGGTGTACAGGATGACGGCCTCCTCCGGCACCGCTTCCTCCACGATGTCTGCGGGGGGCGCCTCCTCCTCGCTTATCAGCTGGGTGCGCCGGGGTTCCTGGTGCTGGGCGGCCATTTCGCCAAGTTCGGTTTTGATAACATTCAGCAGTTTTTTATCGCTGGAAAGGATACCCTCCAATTTGTCGATGAGGCGCTTGACCTCCTCATACTCCTTGCGCAGCGCCAGAATTTCCAGGTTGGTAAGCCTTTGCAGCCGCATGTCCAGGATGGCCTGAGCCTGGATCTCGGTCAATTGGAACCTTTCCATCAGCTTCTGCCTGGCTTCCTTGGGCGTCTTGCTGCCGCGGATCAGGGCGATCACTTCGTCCAGGTTGTCCACGGCCACCATCAGACCTTCCAAAATATGGGCACGGGCCTTTGCCTGGTCCAGCTCGTACTGGGTGCGGCGGGTGACCACGTTCTTCTGATGGCGGATGAAGTGGCCGATAATTTCTTTAAGACCCATCTGCATGGGCTTGCCTTCGGCGATGGCAACCATGTTGACCCCGAAGGTCACCTGCATGTCGGAATACTTGTACAGATAAGAAAGGATCCGTTGGGGATCGGCATCCTTGCGCACCTCGATCACGGCCCGCAGCCCGGTGCGGTCGCTCTCGTCCCGGATGTCATAGATGCCCCCCAATGCGGCCTTTTTCTCCTCGGACAACTTCAAAATCTTTTCCAGCATGCCAGCCTTGGCCACCTGATAGGGCATTTCGGTGATCACGATGAGCTTGCGCCCTGCGGAGCCGTTCTCAATGTGCACCTTGGCGCGGTTTAATAGCCTTCCACGGCCCGTCTCATAGGCCTTTTCGATCTCCTCGGTATCAAGCAGCACGCCGCCGGTGGGAAAATCCGGGGCGGGCATGATCTTCATCAGTTCCTTGACGGTGATGCCGGGCTTGTCGATCTGCGCGATCACTGCGTTCACCGCCTCGCCGAAATGGTGGGGCGGGATGTTGGTGGCCAGGCCCACGGCGATGCCGCTGGCACCGTTGACCAGCAGATTCGGGAACCTGGCGGGGAGCATGTCCGGCTCTTTGAGGGTATCGTCAAAATTCAGGCGGAAGGGCACGGTGTCCTTTTCGATGTCCCTAAGCATGAGCATGGCCAAATCGGTCATCCGGGCCTCGGTGTAGCGCATGGCCGCCGCGCCGTCGCCGTCAATGGAGCCGAAGTTGCCGTGGCCGTCCACCAGCATGCCCATCAGGGAAAAGGGCTGGGCCATGCGCACCAGCGCCTCATACACGGAGGTGTCGCCGTGGGGATGGTATTTGCCCAAGCAGTCGCCCACGATGCGGGCGCACTTGCGGTGGGGTTTGTCCGGGGTTAGGCTTAGCTCGCTCATGGTATACAGGATGCGCCGCTGCACGGGCTTGAGGCCATCCTCCACCCGGGGGAGGGCGCGCTCCAGGATCACATGCTCCGCATAGGGGAGCATGGAGTTGTGCATGACCTCCTCCATGGGCAATTGAATGATGTCCGGGGGCGGCAGAGCCGTCTTGTCATCCTTGGCCATTTAGGCGTTCGCCCCCTTTTCGTTCACTTCCGTTGTCACGGGCACAAAGTCGTCGGTCTTGTTGAAGTTGGCGTGGCTGGAGATATATTCCCGCCGCGGCTCTACCTTGTCACCCATCAGGATGGTGATGATGCGCTCGGCTTGGGCCGCGTCCTCGCAGGTGACCTGCAAAAGCTTGCGGGCGCTGGGGTCCATGGTGGTCTGCCATAGCTGTTCCGGGTTCATTTCCCCAAGGCCTTTGTACCTTTGCAGCGTATAGCCCTTGCCTACGGTCTTCAATACCTTTTTCAGCTCTTTGTCGTCATACACGTATTGCGCGTTGGCGCCCTTTTGCACCTTGTACAGCGGCGGCATGCCAATGTACACGTGGCCTTCGGTGACCAGTTCCCGCATGTAGCGGTAGAAGAAGGTGAGAAGGATGGCCCTGATGTGCGCGCCGTCCTGGTCGGCGTCGGAGAGGATGATCACCTTGTGGTACTTGAGGCTTGATAGATCAAAACTCTCGTCGATGCTTGTGCCCAGCGCCGTGATGATGGTGCGGAACTCCTCGTTGGAGAGCACCTGGTCCAGACGCTTTTTCTCGGCATTGAGAGGTTTCCCGCGCAGGGGCAGTATGGCCTGGAAGCGCCTATCCCGGCCCTGCTTGGCGCTGCCGCCGGCGGAATCGCCCTCCACGATGAACAGCTCGTTCTCCGCCGGCCTGCGGCCGGTGCAGGAGCTCAGTTTTCCTACCAGAGGCGCTGCCTCCACCTCGCTGCGGGCCCGGGCCATGCTTTGTGCCTTGCGGGTAGCTTCCCGCACCTTGGCGGAACGCACGGCCTTTTCCACAATCTTCTGGCCCAGATCCTGGTTTTTGAGGTCCTCCAAAAATTCCAAAAGCTTCTGGCTGACAATGGCCTCCACTGCGGGGCGAACGTCGGTGTTCCCCAGGCGGCCCTTGGTCTGGCCTTCGAACTGCGGGTTCTTGACCATGGCCGTCAAAATGGCCGTCATGCCCTCCCGAAAGTCCTCTCCGGCCAGGTTATTGTCTTTTTCCTTCAAGGCGCCGGTTTTCCGGGCATAGTCGTTGAACACCTTCGTGAACGCTGCGCGGAAGCCCGTTTCGTGGGTGCCGCCCTCACCGGTAGGGATGTTGTTCACATAGGAAAACAGGCTTTCCGTGTAGCCGTCGGTGTACTGGATGGCCACCCGGCACAGGGTATCATCCTTCCTGCCCTCCAGCAGGATGGGCGCGTCGTGCAGGGGCGTTTTGTCCTCGTTGAGATACTTCACATAATCCGCGATGCCGCCGGGGAAGTGGAACTCCTGGTCCGCAAGCGCGCTGTCCTTCACCCGCTCGTCATGAAAGAGGATGCGCACGCCGGTGTTCAGGTAGGCAAGCTCCTTTAAGCGCCTGGCGACAGTCTCGCTGTTGAATTTCGTCTCCTCAAAAATGGCGTCATCCGGCAAAAAGCGCACCAAGGTCCCCTTCTTGCGGGTGTTGCCCAGCTTTTGCAGCCCGCCCCGGACCTGCCCGGCCAGGAGCTTGGCTTTGAGCATATCGTATTCCGTGGCAAATTCCATGCGGTAGTGGGTCCAATCGCGGTATACGTCCACCGCCACCCATTTCGACAATGCGTTCACCACAGAGGCGCCCACCCCGTGGAGCCCCCCGGAATAGCTGTAATTGTCGTTGTTGAACTTGCCTCCGGCGTGGAGCTTGGTGAAGATGACCTCCACCCCCGGCACCTTCAGGGTGGGGTGGTCATCTACCGGCATGCCCCGGCCATTGTCAAACACGCTGGCGGAGCCATCCTTGTGCAGGGTAATCTCCACCTCCGTGGCGTAGCCGTTGGAGGCCTCGTCCATGGCGTTGTCCACGATCTCCCACAATAGGTGGTGCAAGCCCCTTGCGCCCGTGGAACCAATATACATCCCGGGCCGCATGCGCACCGCATCCAACCCTTCCAATACCTGTATGTTGCCAGCATCGTAGGTCTGCGCCATGCAAAAACTCCTTGTCCAATTGTCGTTTCATCTTTTTACTATACCACATATTGGGGCTGGCTTCAATCCTTGGCGGATTTTCGCAAAGAGCGAAGTATATCATCGTGTGTTAGAATATGTAAATATTAAGCCGATCATTGACAAATGGATGGAATTGGGATATATTTATTAAAGAAATTGTAATAGTTAATAACTCAACGGAGTGTTGGTTATGCATATAAAGTACCGTCTCTTCCCGGTAATCTTCCTGCTGCTGGCTTTCGGGCTCATTTACGGTGCCCAGGCGTCCACCACGGTCCAGCGGCCCGACCAGTATTTCACGCTGGGCGTTTACCGCAGTGCGGCGATGGACCGGGTGGCAACGGCGGAGATCACAAAATTTGAACGCTGCTCGGCCAACGGCGTGGCGTGGATGACCCCTGTAGGAGCCATCTCCGGCGACATCGTGGGCACCACCACGATGAATGTAGAGGAGTACGATATCGCCACCGATACCATCTACAAAACCAAAATTCATGTCACTGTCGTCCCCCACGACAAGGCCATCGACATAAAGCTTGATCCGGAAACAAACAGCGGGGCTGTCAAGGATTTTGTGCAGAAAACCGGATATTATTTCCCCGTGGGTATGCAGTACAGCGTCAAAACGATCTACACAAAAAATGGCGTCAAGCTGCCCGTCAGCTACAAGAGCAACCGCCCAAGCGTGGCCACGGTGGATCAAAACGGCACCGTCACCATGCATAGCGCGGGTACAGCGGTGATCACCGTTACCTGCAACAGCCTGTCGGATTCCCAAACAATGTTCGTTATCGTATACGATGAAAACAGCGGCGGGTCTCTGACCGCCGGTTATGAGCCCCAGGACAAGGATCAAAAGCTGAATGTATACAAAAGCGCGGATGCGGGCAGCCAAGTGGTTGCAACGCTCCAAAGATTTGATTTTTTCTATATATTCTCCAAAAATGCCGTCTGGACGCGGGTGTGCTTCAACGGCATTGTGGGGTATGTGCAAACAAGTTCGCTGAGCTTTTACCCAAATGCCGTCTGGCCCACCCTGGAGGCCGGCGCCACTGCGGACGCCGATGCCGTTGACAAAGCCGCAAGGGAAGCGGGAGATCTTCCCGCCCCCGCCCCAACACCCAACCCGGTTTCCGGTGAGGCCGCCGGACAGGAAATGGTCATACAGACGGGCAACAGCGGCAAATTGCACCTGCGCAAATCCCCTGTTTCTTCGGGCACCTCCCTGGGCCTGTACGAAAACGGCACGCAGGTGACCATTCTTCGGGATTTGGGAGAATGGGTCCAGGTCAGCGTCATGGGAAAAGCAGGGTATATGATGGCGAAGTTCCTCGCCGCCGGGGATGATGCCGCCGCGCCGGAGGCTTCTAAGGAGCCGGCGGCCTCGGGTACCCCGGAGCCTTCCGCCACGCCGGAACCCAATGCGTTTGGTGTTGGCGCAACCCTGTATGTACAAACGGGCAACGACGGGAAACTGAACCTTCGGGCCAGGGCGTCCTCCTCCGCCACCTCGGTGGAGAGGTACGCAAACGGCACCAAGGCGACGGTGCTCGGCGTTTATGGCGCATGGCTGCGCGTGCAGGTAAACAGCAGAACAGGATATATGATGAAGCAGTACCTTTCGCCGGAGGCGCCTGCCGCCGCAACGTCTACACCCGCGCCGGAGGAGGGAAGCACGGCCACCCCGGCTCCTTCCGCCACGCCCGAACCATCCATTACGCCCGAACCCGACGCATTGGGCGCTGGGGCAACCCTGTACGTCAAGACGGGCAACGATGGGAAATTGAACCTTCGGGCAAAAGCGTCCTCCTCCTCCTCCACGGTGGAAAGATATGCGAATGGAACCCCGGTGACGGTGCTCAGCCGTTCCGGCGCGTGGATGCGCGTGCGGGTGCAGACAGATAACAGAACTGGATATATGCTGCTGCAATACCTGTCCCAACAAGAGCCCCAGGCAGCGTCCTCTCCCACTGCAACTGCTTCGCCTTTGGATCAGGCAGCGCCTGAACCGGCCGGCGGAACGATGCTTGTGAACACTGAGAATGATGAGAAGCTTCACCTGCGCGCAAAGCCATCCACATCGTCCGTTTCCTTGGACAGGTACCCCAACGGTACACAGGTGACAGTCCTTGGCCGCACGGGCGAGTGGGCGAAGGTCCGCGTAAACGGCAGGACGGGATATATGATGCTGGCTTTTCTGAAAGCGGAGTGACGAGAGCAAACCAAACACCAGGCAGAGCTGTCCCGGGGCATGTGGAATGCAGCGGGGCAGCCTTTGTTTTGCCCAAATTGATTCCGTTTTTGGGCTCAGGAGCGCATGCGCATATTCCAAACAAGCAGCGGGCACACTTTTTTGGAAGTAATGCGTGGGAGGAATCGCGCTGTGTCCATAGGCATGATCCTGCTGACCGCGGTGGCGGTTTTGATATTCTTCGGCGTGGCGCAAAGGGTGTTGGACAGGATGCGGCTCACTGACCGGGCTGCGCTTTTGATCGTGGCGGCCATGTTTTTCGGTACGCTGATCCCTGATATCCGCATCGGCATGGTGCAGTTCAACATCGGCGGCGCCGTGATCCCTGTGGCGGTCTGCCTATACCTGATCATCAAGGCGGAAACGGGCAAGGAAAAGTGGCGGGCGGTAATCGGATCTGTCTTGACGGGCGGCCTGATCTACGTGCTGAGCCTGGTGATGCCCAACGAGCCGGAGCAGATCGTTATCGATCCCAACTACGTCTGGGGCATTGTGGGCGGCCTGATGGCCTACCTGCTGGGCAGGTCGCGGCGCAATGCCTTTATCTGCGGCGTGCTGGGGGTGCTGCTGGCGGACGTCACGGTGGCAATCGTCAATTGGTCCCGGGGGATCAACCAGGTGCTGAACATCGGCGGGGCCGGTGCTGCTGATGCCATGGTAATCAGCGGAATTTTGGGCGTGCTGTTGGCGGAACTGGTGGGCGAGATCGCCGAGCGCATCGTGCGCGGCAAGAACCCGCCGGACAGGGAACGCATCCACGCGGTCCGGGAGAAGGGTGGAGAAAAACCATGAAAAAGGCGCTTGCATTGCTTTTGACACTGCTGCTGCTTTCACCTGTGGCCATTGCGGCGCGGGCCGAAACGCTGGACGATCCAGAGTCGGTATATGAGATTTACGATGAGCAGGGCACACTGATTACGTATTACTGCGGTTATCCCGAGGCAGAGGATGAGTACATCGGGGGTGACAACCGGCATTTCAGGATCAAGTCCGTGGACGAAAACAAAAAGACGGCGGTGGCCACAAGCCTTGGCATCTATGAAATGCCCGATGTCTCCTGGCTGGACGCCGACGCATCCCTGCCGGTGAGCGCGGGCAAACAAAAGAAGATCGCCTTCTATTGTACCCACAGCGACGAAAGTTACGTGCCAAGCGACGGCGCCAGCGCGCAGCCGGGGAAGGGCGGCATTTACGATGTGGCTGGCCAACTGAAGACTGAGCTGGAAAAGCTGGGCGTGACTGTGGAACAATCCACTACCACCCACGACCCCCACGATTCCGGAGCCTACCGGCGCAGCCGGCAGACCGCCATGAAGCTGGTACAAACCGGGCCGGATGCCATCTTTGACATCCACCGGGACGGCATCCCCGACCCTGCGCAATACAACACCAAGGTGGCGGGGGAAAACGTAAGCAAGATCCGCCTGGAGGTGGGACGCAGCAATCAAAATGTTACCGCCAACAAGAAGTTTGCGGCTTCCCTGAAGGCAGTGGGAGACAAGATCTATCCGGGCCTCATCAAGGATATCTACATCGGCAAGGGCACCTACAATCAGGACCTGTCGCCCAAGAGCGTGCTGCTGGAGTTCGGCACCCATACCACCAGCAAGGAGCGTGCGGAGACCTCCACAGGGCCCATGGCCGAAGTCATCTACAAGACCCTCTACGGCGGCGTCACCGGCGCGGCGGGAGCCGCCAGCGACGTAGGCACGGGCAACAGCAGCGCAGGAACCCAAGACACCACCCCTGCCACCCAGGATAACACCGGCGCGGGCAGCGGCATCCTGTGGGTGGTGGGCGTCTTTGTGGCAGGCCTGGTGATCTTTGCCCTGATCGCCACCGGCTCCAAACAGGGAACCATGGAAAAACTCAAGCGCAACGTCAGCGAGATGACGGGGGGATTATTTGGCAAGAAGCCGCAAAAGTGACCTTGTGTTGGCGGCTTCCTTCCCCTATCGCTGTTTTGAGGAGAAGGCACGGGAGGGGGGATTTTGCAAAATCCCCCCTCCCGCCGTTTACATTCCTGCTGTTATATGCGCCTTCTTGACATGTTCACCGGCCCTGTGCACGCGCAAATATCCGAACGTAATCCACCTCCATGGACGCCTCCAGAGGGCCGCCCAGGGTGCCGGGCATCCTGTTCTGATCAAAATTTCCGCCCACAGCCAGGTTCAGGATCACATAGAAAGGCTGGTCGAAGGGCGCGGGAAAATCATGGCCCGCCGTGTACCACAGCCGCTGAGTGGCCGCCAGGGTATCGTCCACATACCAGCGCATTTCCCTGTCCGTCCACTCCAGGGCGTAGACATGAAAATCGCCGTACGTGCCCTCCGGCAACATAAAGGATTCGGTGATATGGGTGTTGTCCGGGCAGACGCCGCCGAAATGAACGGAGTGGTAGGTCAAACCCGGCAGGCGTCCCTTGGCCTCCAGGATGTCAATCTCGCCGCTGGCGGCCCAGAAGCCATAGATTTCATCCCTGGGCATCAGCCAGAAAGCGGGCCAGAAGCCCTCGCCCCCGGGCAGGCGGATGCGCGCCTCAAACCGGCCGTAGCATTGGGCGAATAGGCCTTTTGTGCACAGGCGCGCCGAAGTATAGGGCATCCCGCCCTTTTGTTCCTGTTTGGCGCGGATGGTCAGCAGTCCGTTTTCCACCGAAGCATTTTCCGCACGGTAATACTCCTGCTCGTTGTTGCCCCACAGGACCAGGCCCTCACTTTGACCGGTACCCAGCTGAAACTGCCACTTGAGCGGGTCTATCTGATCCCCGTCGAAGGTATCCTCAAAGGTCATTGTCCACACGGATGGCGCCTCCTCCCCGGATGCCGGGAGCGTGCACAGCAAGAATACAAGCAGCGCCATCCAGAGCAAGCCGGACTTATTCATGGCGAAATTCCTCCATCAAAAGCTGCGCGGGCCTGCCTTCCCCAAGATGTGGATCAAAGGCGGACACCGCAGCGCGGGTTGCCGGAAAGCGCAGGGGAAAACTGGTGCCCGCCGTATAGCCAATCAGAGAGCCACAGGCGTACACACAGTAGCAGGCCGCGCCTTCTACGCCTGTCCAGGTGAGCTTGCCCGCGCGGAAGGCAAGGCCCGTAACGCTCGGAAGTTCCCCGGCGTAGGCCAGCAGGGCAACAAGGTCCAGCCCGGCCTCCTTGCCATCCGCGCCGGAAACAATGACCCCCCCGTCCCCGGGCTGCCAATGGTGCAGGCGGAGATACCCGTCCCCCGGCTGCCAGACGGCCTTTTCGCCGTTCAGGAAAAGAGTGACGGGCTCGGCGGCCAGCGGCTTGAGCAGCAGCGCGCCGGAAAAGTCAGCCGGAGTCATGGCCTGAATGGTCATCCTGCCGCCGGTCCAGCCGCCCATCCAACCGTTTCCGTAGACGGTTTTTGCGCCGCGGACCCGCAGGGAATAGCCGGGCAGCGCGCTTACGTGGTCGTGCTCCGGCCGCCAGGGGGCGGGGGGAACGCCTTCCGCAAGCGCCCGGCCGCAGTCTACAGCCAATTTGAAGGGCTGGGCATAGCCTGTGCCCCGGACCACCAAACCCGGCCCCTCCATGGCAGAAAGGTAGGCGGCCATCCTGTCCGGCGCGCCGGTGATGCGGCCGTCCTCCCAGCTATGCCAGTTGGCGCTCCGGGGATACACCTGCCAGCGCCAGTTGATGTACTGGTACGCCTGCACGTCGTTTTCCCGCATGCTGTCAAAAAATGCCCTGGCCCAGCGGGAAAAGGGCCAGCCCCCGGCGTCCATGGCGTAAGAAGCCTCGCCGTTGAGCAGGGGCTTGCCGTGGGCCGCCGCCAGCGCCGCCATCCTTTGGCAGTCAAACTTCGGGGACATGGTGTTGTAGCCAAACCAGTCCACCACATCGTCCCCCGGATACCAGTCCATGACATTTTCGGTGTCGGTGGTGTAGGAATCCCATACCAGCGCCACGTTTTGGGCATTTTCCAGCCCATGGGCAATGCGCCTGTAGGCGGCCCGGTAGGCGGCGGGCTCATACCCATTCCAGGCATCGCCGTCAAACTCGTAGCCGATGCGAAGCAGGATGTGGCACGGGAGGGAAGCATACCTGGCTGCCATGCGGGAAATTTCCGCGTCTGCCCGGCCTTCCGCGATTCCAAGCAGCCCCTCCCGATGAAACAGGGGAAGCTGCAGGCCGATTTGCAGGATCGCCCCCGGGAAAAGGTGCGGGGCCTCCATGACCGTGGGATTGGGGAAATAGCCTGTATCGTACAGGCACTCGTACAGCGCGATCAGTGCAGGCTTACGGCCCTCCCCCAGGGCCAGGGTCAAGGCGAAGGCGCTTTCCGCGCACTGGCCGGCTCCGGAAAGCAGCAGGCCAGGGAGCGGGCGCATAGGATCACGTCCGGAGCCTGCGTTTGACATGAATACCTCTTGGCTTAGCTCCATTGCCCCTCCTTCATAGCACCGCGCATTGTTGAAAATGATTTTTCCGGAAGGGGTCCGGGGAGAAGCCTTTTTCAAAAGGCCCCTCCCCGCCCCGCGTTATTGCAGCTTGGCCTTGCGTTCCTCCAGCAGCTGCTGGCGGAAGGCCACAACCTTGTCAAAGCCGTTTTCGCTGCGGCGGGCAAGGAAATTCTGCCACTCGGTGTCAAACTCCGCATCGCTTTGGGAGGTGATCAGCGCGGACAGCGTCTGTTCCCAGTCGGTGCTGATTTTGGTCCAGGCCACGGCGGCCTCGCTCTCGCCGGTAGGGTCAAGGTTTTTGTAGATGCCTCCGGAGAAGTCCACGTTGGCGTTGGCCCAGTCTTGCATAGCCTGGACATAATCCACCTGCTTGGGCCGCCACTTGTATACGATCACGGGGTTGCGCAGCATCCAGTAGGTGTCCAGAATGCCATATTGAGCCTCAAAGGCGCCCACATCCGTCTGATAGGCGGACAGGACATCAGCCTTCATGGCGGGTATGCCATCCGCCATATCCCAGGTCACGCCCTCCTCGCCCAGGAAGAAGTCCCGCTGGCCCTCCTCGCTGGCCCAGTAGGTCATGAAGCGGATAGCCCGGTCTGGATGCTGGCAGGATTTGGAGATGAATACCGGAAGCCAACCGGTCATGCTGCCAGGGAAGTTGGTGGGCCTGTCCAGAGTATCGTTGGCGGGGCCGTCCACAGCGATGTACACGGAGTCCGGATCGGTTCCGTGAAGCAGCGTGTTGGCGGTCACAACACCTGTGTATTCCTGCAGCATGCAGAAGTAACGGCCGTTGTTCATCTTTTCACCGGTGGTGTCGCCAATAAGCAGATCGGCGTTCACAAGGCCTTCCGCATACGCCTGGCGCAGCACCTTGAGCCACTTGACATAGGTGGGATCGGTCAACCGGTCGTAGACCTGGCCATCCTTCTCGTAAGGGATCGCCAGGAAGTTTTGAATGTACTCCGTCAGGCCGTAGCCGGCGGCATTCTGGATGGTCATGGGGGTGATAGGCTGCCCCTTGAACTCGGGGTATTCGGCCTTTAGTTTGCGCAGTGCGTTCAGGAAGCCGTCGGGGGTGCGCATATCCGGGCTGCCCAGAGCCTCGTACAGGTCCTTGCGCACCAAAAAGGTCTGGTTGGCGTTGGTGGCGCCGGTTTCCCGCATTTGCTGCTCCGTGTAGGCCTCGTTGGGCATGCAGTAGGTGTTGCCGTCGGCCTGCTTGTACCAGTTGAGGGTGGCCTGGCCCGCCACGTCATAGAAGTACATGTCATACTGGTCGGCCAGTTCGTTCAGGGGGTAGACATAGCCGCCCTCCCACAACTTGCTGAAGGTGGACTGCCAGAAGCCCACGGACAGGATATCCGGCAGGGTGTTGGAAGCCATCATCACCGTCAGTTCCTGGTTGGTGTCCCCGGCGGGCACGACAAAGTCGATGGTGACGCCCGTTTTTTTGGTGATGTACTCCGCGTTTGCGGTGGTCCAGCGGTTGGCATACCAGTTGGCGTCCACGAACCAGGTGAGGGTCACGGGAGAGGTATCCTTTTTCCAGCCGGGCTCCACGGTTTCCGCCATGGCCGCCGGGATGAGCAGCGCGCACAGGCAGGCCGCCATCACAAGGGAAAGCAACCGTTTCATGTAAGGTTCCTCCTTTATTTTCTGGCATCCTTGGATGCCGGATTTCGGATCATTCCTTGATGGCACCCAGCATAACCCCCTGCACCAGGTACTTTTGCAAAAAGGGGTAGGCCATCAGGATGGGGACGGTAGCCACCACCATGGTAGCGAACTTGATGCTGTTGGGGGCGACCCGGCGGCCCAGGGAGCCCAGGGCCTGCTGCTGCATGGCCGCGGAGGAGTTTTCCGCCACCACCTTGAACAGCAGCGTCTGGATGGGCATAAGGCTTTCTTTTTTAATGAACAGGTAGCCGGTGAACTGGTCGTTCCAGTGGTACACGCCCGCGAACAGGGCGATGGTGGCCAGCACTGCCTTGGCGTTGGGTAGCACAATGGTCAAAAAGGTACGGAAATCCCCGGCGCCGTCCACCTGGGCGGACTCCTCGATGGAGTCGGGCATGGATTTGAAGAAGGTGCGGAGGATCAGCATATTGTAATAGGAGAACATGGCCGGGATCACGTATACCAGAAAAGTGTTATACAGCTTCAGCTTCTGGATCAGCAGAAAGTAGGGGATCAGCCCGCCGTTGAAGAGCATGGTCACCAGGCCGAAGCCCATATAGAATTTCCGGCCGATGAGCTTCGTTTTGGAGAGGGGATAGGCTACCATGGCGGTAAAGAACACATGCACCATGGTGGCGCTCACGGTACGCAGCACCGAAACCAGCATGGCGTTCAGGATATTCCCGCTGTGAAAAACCGCGTAGTAGTTGTCCAGGGTGAAGGACTTGGGCCACCACAGCGATGCGCCCCGGAGGGCGTCGGTGCTTTCAAGTAGCGAGTTGATGAGGATGTACCACACCGGATACAGCGTGGTAAAGCAGAACAGCGCCATCACCAGGCCGTTGGCAGCCTGAAAGAAGGAAAAATTTTTCGCAAGGCTTTTGCGGCGCATCATTGTCTCCCTCCTTACAGCATGGATTCGCCTGTAAGCCTGCCGGTGACAAAGTTGGCGCTGAGCAGCAGAGCCAGCGAAAACAGCGACCGGGCCAGGGACACGGCGGTGGAATAGGAGAAGCGGCCGGTGACGATGCCCATGTTGTATACGTACAGGTCAATGGTCTCGCTGGCCCGAAGGTTCATGGTGTTTTTCAGCACGAATACCTGGTCGAAGTTTGAGCCCAAAAGCCCCGCCACCGCCAGGATGAACAGCACCGCGATGGTGGGCCGGATTCCCTGAACCGTAACGTGCCACATTTTTTGATACCGGCTGGCGCCGTCGATGTCCGCCGCCTGATATAATTCCGGGTTGATGGCACTGATGGCCGCAATGTAGATGATGGCGTTCCAGCCCAGCTCCTTCCACACCTCGCTGGCCACCGATATGGTCCAGAAGTATTGCGGCATGGCAATATAGGTGATATCGCCCCTTTGCAGCCCAAGGCCAATGAGAAGCTGGTTCACAAGCCCCCGTTCGCTGAGCCATGAAAGCAGGATGCCCCCGAAGATGGTCCAGGAGATGAAGTGGGGCAGGTAGGAGGCTGTCTGAACCGTCCGCTTAAAGCCCATGCCCCGGATCTCGTTCAGGAATAGTGCGAACACGATGGGCAGGGGGAAGCCGATGGCCAGCTTCCAAAAGGAGATGCCCAATGTGTTCTTCATCACCCGCCAAAACCTGGGGTCCTTCAAAAACTCCGCGAAAAAGTCGGTCCCCACAAAGGGCGCTTGGGCCATGGGCTTGCCCAGATCATAATAGAAGAAGGCAAAGATCAAAAACGCCATGGGGATGTAGCAGAACACCACCATCCATATCATCCCCGGGATCACCATCAGCTGCAGTGACCTTTGCCGCCGGAGCCGCTTGGCAAAGGCGCTTTTTTCGCGCAAGGCATGCTGTACCACCGTTCCGCCTCCATTCCGAAAGGGGTTTCGTAAACGGGTAAAAAAACTCACGCAACAGGCGCGCAGGTGGAGCGCACCACCAGGGACACGGGCAGCCGTGTAGTCACAGGGGGCGTCTCCCGCCCTTCGATCAGGCTGATGCACAGGTCGGCGGCCATGCTGCCGATCTTTGCCCGCTGCTGCGCGATGGTGGTCAGATGCCAGGGGGACATCTGCTCCTCGTTCACGTTGTCAAATCCGGTCACGGAAAGGCTTCGGGGGACATCCACCCCGTGCTGGGCGAGGCAGTACATCGCGCCGCTGGCCAGGGCGTCGCAGCTGCACAGAAGGGCCGTGCCGGAAAGGCCGCGGTCCAGCAGCTTTTCCATAGCTGCAAAGCCGTCCCGGAAACCGAAGCCCTCGGCAAAGACCACCTGTTCCATGGAGAAGGGAAGCTTCCGGTCGGCTAGCGCCCTGGCGAAACCGTTCAGCCGCTCCTCGCCGGAGGGGGTGCCCCGGGGAGAAGCCATGTGCATCATCCTGACGTGGCCCAGGGACTGCAGGTAGGAAACCAAAAGGTCCATCCCTTGGTAGTTGTCGGAGAGCACGGAGGGATGGCCTTGGTAATCGAAGTCAACCAAAACGCAGTGCACATTGCTGTTCAGAAGTTCCGCAACCTGGGGATGGGTGTAGTCCGCCGCCATCACCAGTACGGCGTCCAGGCCGCGGTACCGGCAGTTTTCCAACAGCGTCCGCTTTTTCGGCCCCACCTTGTTGCCAAGAAACATAATTTGATACCCAGCCGCTTCCACCTCCCGCTTGAAATGCTCCAGAATTTCGTTGAAGTGGGGGTGGGAAAGGCCCATATTTTCAAAATCCACATACAGGATGCCAATGAGGTAGCTCCGCTTGGTCACCAGCATCCTGGCGTTGACGCTGGGCTCGAATTGCATGGCTTTGGCCGCCGCCAGCACACGCTGCCGGGTTTTCTCGCTGACATCGGGATACCCGTTCAGCGCCTTGGAGGTGGAGGCCACGCTGAGTCCCAGGGATTTGGCCAGATCGTATATCGTAGGCAATCCTGAACAACCTCATTTTCGAAACCCGTTTCGTTAAACTGAGTATACCCCTTCCTGCGGTGGATGTCAATGGGTAAAAGTTCGATTTTATTCGTCGTCCCGTATGAAGTGCATAAGGGGAGTACCTCGTAGCCCACGCCGCCCCTTATGGGGCAATCGGGAGGTGAACGGGAGGGAAGTGGTTTTTATAAAAATTCTCCCTTCAGCCTTTTGCGTTGACTTTCCCCGGCGGCTTCCTTATAATGGGGAAACTGGACAAGGGGGAGCGTATGGAAAAGCAGACGTATCTCGCCACCGCGGCCTTTGGGCTGGAGGGATTGGTGGCGGAGGAATTAAAGGGCCTGGGCATCAAAGGCGCCAAGGCGGAGCAGGGGGGAGCCAGGTTTCAGGCAGCGGCGGAGGAGGCGTATGAGGCCTGTCTCTGGCTGCGCTGCGCCGACCGGGTGCTGCTGGTCCTGAAGGAGGAAAAAGCACTCACCTTCGAGGCGCTTTTCCAGGCGGTGAAATCCATCCCCTGGGAAAACTACCTTCCCAGGGAGGCTGCCTTTCCCGTTTCGGGCAAGTGCGTCAAAAGCCAGCTGATGAGCGTTAGGGACTGCCAGGCCATAGCCAAAAAGGCGGTGGTGGAACGGCTGAAGGAGCGGTACCGGGCAAGCTGGTTCCCGGAAACGGGGGCGGTCTATCCCATCGACGTGGCCATCCACGGCGATGTGGCAAGGATCACCCTGGATTTGAGCGGCACTGCCCTGAACCGCCGGGGCTACCGCACCTGGAACGGGGAAGCGCCGCTTCGGGAAACGCTGGCGGCGGCCCTGGTGATGCTGTCGCCCTGGAAGCCGGGTATGGCCCTTAACGATCCTTGCTGCGGCACAGGTACTCTCCTTATTGAGGCGGCCATGATCGCCAGCAACCGGGCGCCCGGGCTTATGCGGGAGTTCGCCTGCGACCTTTGGCCCCTGTTCCCGGCAGATATGCGGGCCGCGGTGCGGGAAAAGGCAAAGGCGGCCTATGATCCCAGCAAAATAGCGGGCATATCAGGCAGCGATATTGATCCCGGCGTTTTGGCGCTGTGCAAAAAGCATATCGTGCAGGCGGAAATGGGGGGCCGTATCCAAGTGTCCGAAAAGGACCTTCGCACCCTGCAGCGGGAGGAAGGCGAGGGTGTATTCCTGGCCAACCCGCCTTATGGGGAGCGGCTGGGGGATAAAAAAAGCGCCGAAAAGCTCTATGGCCAGTTGCGCCTTCTGCTGGACAGGCACCCTGGCTGGCGCATGGGCGTTTTGAGCAGCCATCCGGGCTTCGAACGGCATTTTGGCCGCCGGGCGACAAAAAAACGCCGGCTGTACAACGGCCGGCTGGAATGCGAGTTTATGGTATACTGATACACGCCATATCCGCCAGGCTACAAAGGGAATCGATCACGAAATCTTGAGATGGTATGGAGGACCGCAGTCCTCCATAGGTGATCATATGTGCCGGTCATATGCAAGGGAGGCCCCCAACGCCAAGAAGGTTGTGGCGCGCAGTC
>JAEWVC010000091.1 GCA_023459275.1 Bacillota bacterium
GTCCAGCCCATTAGGGGGGAAGTGCTGGGGGTGGGCATCTCCTGTGGGGGAACGGGGATTTCCGGTGCGGATTGATTTGTTGTGTCCGCCATGCCGGGATGGGGGAGAGCGTCTTCATGATGAGGCCAGAAGAACAGGCGCCGCTTTCCATCGGGGAAAGTGACGGTGTGCAGGCAGTTTGGAGAGGGCGCATCGGCTGTGGCAGGCATTTCTGCGCTTTGGTCGGGCACCGGGCCATACCACTGATCCCCTTCGTGGATATATCCCATGGGGGTGAGGAATGCGGCACCCGCCTCTTGGCCGCAGCCGGGCTCCTGCGCCTCCCTGACCTCATACACCAGTGTTTCCGGCAGCTTAAGGATAACATCCGAATACAGGATATATTGATTTTTTTCGCCCTTTTCCGGCGCGTAATTCTTGTTGGTGCGGATTTTATTCGCTTCAGCCGGGAAAGGAGTCAGGTCGATCAGACAAAGGCTGCCCAGCGTGCGCATCCTGTCCTTAAAATTGGTTTGCTCATTTTTGTCCGGTACAATCCTTAAAAACCCTTCGTCCGGCAGTGCGGACAACTCTTCCTCCGTGCAGGGGCCGGCATCGTTCAGCAGTGGGCGGAGCCGAAAAAAAGCCCGCTGCGCATTGTCCTCCTCCAAAAATGCCATGGTTACTCTTTTCGTAAAGCGCATAAATCAGCCTCCATATAAAGTTATAACGTTGCATTAAACGGCCTTACGCCAACAATTATGTATATTTTACCAATCGAAATGCTTTTCGTCAAGCCTTCTTGTGGAATTCAACAAAAAGGAAAAGCAGCGGGAATCATGTGGTTTTTTCTTTAATATTTCGGAAAGATGTAAATTTGCACGGAATGCGCTTGACATCTTAACAATTCCGTAATATATTGTTCGCGAAGGAAAGGTTTCCCGCAGAAAAATATTTTCAAGACAGCCCGGCTATAGCGGGCCGGCGGCGGGATTTCCATGGGATACCTTCGCACAGGGCAGGCATTGCGTCGCCGCCATGCTCCCTCGCGGCTGACCGGAAATGGATAGCCAAGCCGAACTTGTGCGGAAAAGAAAGGGAGGACTCACATGTTTCATTCCTGGCACAGTACGACAGACGAAAGAAAGAAGGCAGGCGTTCGGCAGGCATCCGGTGCGGTGCTGGTGGCGGTGCTTGTATGCTTCCTGGTGTCCGGCGCGGCAGCAGGACAGGTGGGTACGGTGGATACAAGCTCCCTGGTGCTTCGCCAGAAAGCTTCCGTGGATTCCAAAGCGCTGCAGACGCTATCCGAAGGAGACACAGTAAACATTCTGTCGTCTTCTGGTGAGTGGTATAAAGTTTCCTATGGCAGCTTCACGGGATATGTAATGAAAAAATACATCGAAGCGGCAGATTCTTCCACCAAATCCAGCGCCATGACACGTTCCATCAATAATTTGGGCAGTGCGCCCGCGCCTATGCGCAAAGGGGATACAGGCAGCGATGTGACCAAGCTGCAAAAAGCGCTGAAGATCATGGGCGTGTACGAAGGGAGTATTGACGGAAGTTTCGGAGACGCAACAGAGGATGCGGTGAAGACCTTCCAAAAAGAAAATAAGCTTACTGTGGACGGTGTTGCGGGGAGCGCGACCATCAAGGAGCTTTTCGGCAAGGAGGCTGCCGAGGCTCCTGCGGAAAAAAAGGGGATGGAGGGCGTCGGATCCCTGGAAGACATCGGGGATGCACCCGCCACATCGGAAAAGGGAGACAGCGGGACAAAAGTCAAAAAACTGCAGCAGGCGCTTAAGTTGAAGGGATATTACGGCGGCACTGTGGACGGCTCCTATGGCGATGCCACCGAAGCGGCCGTGATAGCTTTCCAGAAGGCCAGGGGAATGTCCCAGGATGGCGTCGCGGGCAAGACAACCATCTACATCTTGTTTGGAGAAAAGGCCGCCAATGCGGATGAGGTGACCTACACCACAGAAAAGCTGGATTGGTTCAAGGGCGGCAGCTCCGCGGTGCCCAAGGGAGCCGTTTTCACCGTCAAGGATGTGCGCACCGGCAAAACGTTCAAATGCAGGCGCTGGTCGGGCTACAATCACATGGATGTGGAGCCGCTTACAAAAGAGGACACGGCGGTTATGAAAAGCGTCTATGGGGGGAGCTGGAGCTGGGCGCGGCGGCCTATCCTGGTGCTGTACGAGGGCCATGTGTATGCCTGTTCCATGAACGGTATGCCTCATGATGAGCAAACCATCAAGGACAATAACTTTGACGGCCACTTCTGTATTCACTTCTACAACAGCAAAACCCATGGGACAGACCGCGTGGATGAACAGCATCAGGCCTGCGTAAGCGCCGCGGCCAAAGCGACGTGGTAAATGTTTCAAGGCAGGCCGCGAATAAAAACCCCCTCCCCGGGATTTGCCGGGGAGGGGGTTCATTGCTGCGGGGGCGGCGGGCCGGCTTTTTCGTGACCGCTTTTCGCATGGCCCTGTATTTGCGGGACAGGGTCCACCGGATTTTTGGGGAAATGCGTTATGCGGTTGCTTTCTGTGCCGTGGGGTTCACTGGGATCAGGCCGCCGCATGCCCTTTTTTGCCATAGGCATCACCTCGCGCATAGTATGTGCCCTGCGGAGAAACCCATGCACGGGGAATAGACGGGATTTATTCAATGGTGAAGTTTTTGATCAGGTCGGGAAGAGCGGCCAGATCGCCGGGAAGCGTGCGCGTGGCGGTGTAGGCTTGATACGCATAGGTCGCGCCGTATCCGCCCAGGTTCAATTGGTACATATAGACGACTCCCATGCGGCCATCTTCTACATTGTAGAAAAATACGCGGCGCAGCATATCTCCGCCGGGGCCCGCAATTTTTTCATCGATCAGATTCAGAACGTTGGAGCCGTTCAGTTCGTTTTCGATATAGGACTCCACCTCTTCAACGGACGTGGTGTCCAGGTCATACTCCGACTCATGGACTGTGACGGTGATCTTGGGAATGAAGCCGTTTACATCCTTGGGGCCGCTGAAGGTAATAACATCCTTGTCGCTTCCCACATCAATGCCATCCAGCGAAAAGGAGCTGGGAATCTGGAAGGAAATGCCGGAATCCTCAAAGTATCCGCGGCGAACGATGCCGCTGCCGGAGGCTTTCAGCGCCATGGCGGAAGTCATGGGCACAAGGGACAGGCAAAGCAAAACGGCAAGAAAGGTACGGACAAATGTTTTTTTCATCATACGTTTCCTCCTTCCTTGGTCAAGGTACGATCAGGGAATTGTAAAGATCCATAAAAGCCGGAATGTCTTCCGTCAGCGTCCGCTGCGCACCGAAACACAGATAAGAGGCCCGGACAAAATTTTTGCCCGTGCTGTAGCAGAAGGAATAGCTGAAAGCGACGCGGCCTTCGGAAAACCGGTTGAGCCGGAATACCACCAGGTTTTCACGGGTCATGGTGCCGTGGTCATCAAACAGCTTGTCTCCGATGACACAGGCTTCCGTGTACTTGTCCACAGATGCCGCGATGGGGTATTTTACGATATCCTGCATAAGCTGCTTGGCGGAATAGTCATCCACCAGCTTTTTGCTGGGCAGGATATCGATCACAATGGCAGGGCCAAAGCCTTTGGCGTCAGTTGGTCCGCCGAGGATGATGCGAAAAAAGCCATCCTTCTTGTTCTGCTGTGCGGACAAGGAAAAGGTGGGCGGTACGAGAAAGGAGATGCCTTCGGCGGTCGAAAACTGATTGCCGCTTACCTTGCCTTTTTTGAAATCGGCAGATGCGCTGCCAACCATGGAAAGCAGCAGCACAAAAACAATGCCCAGGATGAATAACTTTCTTGGACGCATGGGGGGGGACCTCCTTTTTTCCATTTTCGGTATTCTGAAATTATTATACCATCTGACCAAATAATGTCAATGTTAGAAAAGAATTCGAACGAAATCCAACTTATACCAATTCCAAACTTTACTTCGTCGTCGCGGCGGTTCTTTTCGTGCGGGGCGGTGTCGCCTTCCGCTCGACGTAGCGCTGCTACGCCTCACTCCAGCTCCTTGCTCCGCATCGAAAATCCCTCGCCGCTTTGGACGAATTAAAGTTTTACATTGGTATTAAAGGGTTGCCATGCGCACTTCCCGGCGGCAAAACATGCGCGTCCCCTTGTTGGCCGCGGCGTTCTGCTGTATAATCACAGTCGGCCTGTTTGCATTATCCCCGGCCGGTTTTATGAAAGGGCGGGAACCTGTTATGCGGGAGAGGATCGTACTCAGTGTCTTCGGCACGCGGCCGGAGGCTATCAAGATGGCGCCTTTGATCAAAGTGATGGAAGGAACGCCGGGGTTGAAAAGCATGGTGTGCTGCACAGGGCAGCACCGGCAGATGCTGGCACAGGTGATGGAGCGGTTTGCCATCCGGGCGGATTATGATCTTGCCGTTATGCGCCCCAACCAGACGCTGACAGAGATCACGGTAAAAGTTCTGGAGGGGATGGACCAAGTCTTGCTTGCGTGCATGCCCGACCTTGTATTGGTGCACGGAGATACCACCACCAGCATGGCGGCGGCCCTGGCGGCCTTTTACCGCAAGGTGCCCGTGGGCCATGTGGAGGCCGGCCTGCGGACCTATGACCGGTATTCCCCTTTTCCCGAGGAAATGAACAGGAGCATCACGGGGCGTATTGCCGCGCTGCACTTTGCGCCTACGGAAGAAAACAGGCAAAACCTGATCAGGGAAAATACCGGCGGGGATATTTTCGTCACCGGAAATACCGTAATCGATTCCCTTCTGGCCATGGTGCGGGAGGATTATGTGTTTGCGCAGGAGGAGCTGCGAAACATCGACCTAAAGGCGGGGCGCGTCGTGCTGTTGACGGCACACCGCAGGGAAAATCTGGGCGAGCCGCTTGAGAACATCTGCCGGGCGGCAAAGCGCATCGTGGAGGCGCTGCCCGATGTGCAGATCGTGTATCCTGTGCACATGAATCCGGCGGTGCATGATACCGCTTTGCGCATGCTGGGCGGTGTGCCGCGGGTCCATTTGCTGCCGCCTATCGACGTGGAGGATATGCACAACCTGATTGCCCGCTGCAGCCTTGTGATGACGGATTCCGGCGGATTGCAGGAGGAGGCGCCGGCGCTTAACAAGCCGGTTGTTGTGCTGCGCACGGAAACGGAGCGGCCGGAGGTTGTGGCGGCCGGGAAAGCTGTGCTGGCAGGTGTTACGGAGGAAGAGATCGTCCAGGCGGTTCTGACGCTGCTGACCGACGGCGAGGCTTACCGGCGCATGGCCAAGGCGGTCCATCCCTACGGGGACGGCCATGCCTCGGAGAAGATCGTGGGGGCTATTGTTAAGTGGTTTGAGGAGACCTGAAAATAGCCGGTCAAAAAAGGAACGGATCGAAAAGTCCGTTCCTTTTTACATCCCATGCGTTTCCGCCGCTATTTGCGGAAACACTTCTTGCCGGGATACCGTGCGGCGGCGCCCAATTCCTCTTCAATGCGCAGAAGGCGGTTGTACTTTGCCACCCGTTCGCTGCGGCTGGGCGCGCCGGTCTTAATCTGCCCGGCGTTCACGGCCACGGCCAGGTCGGCGATGGTGGTATCCTCCGTCTCTCCGGAACGGTGGGAAATCACGGCGGTGTAGCCCGCATTGCTTGCCATCCGAATGGCCTGCAGCGTTTCCGAAAGAGAACCGATCTGGTTGAGCTTGATGAGGATGGAGTTACCGCAGCCCGTATCAATCCCCTTTTGCAGCCGCTGCGTGTTGGTAACGAACAGGTCGTCTCCCACCAATTGAACCTTGCCCGCCAAGGCTTTGGTCAGCTTCTTCCAGCCTTCCCAATCCTCTTCGTCCAGGCCATCCTCAATGGAGGCGATGGGGTACTTGTCCACTAGGCCTGCCCAGTAAGCAATGAGCTCGTCCGTGGTGTAATGCGTTTGATGCTTGGGAAGCAGGTAACCGCTCTCGCTCTTCCACTCGCTGGAGGCCGCGTCGATGGCCAGCATGAAATCATCATAGGGCTTGTATCCGGCCTTTTCGATAGCTTTGAGCAAATAGAGGATGGCCTCCTCATCGCTGTTAAGATTGGGCGCAAAACCGCCCTCGTCACCCACGGCGGTGGAAAGCCCATCCTTTTTGAGCAGGGAAGCCAATGTATGAAACACTTCCGTACACCAGCGCAGCCCCTCGGAGAAGCTGGGCGCGCCCACGGGCATGATCATAAACTCCTGGATATCAATGTTGTTGGCCGCGTGGGCGCCGCCGTTCAATACGTTCATCATGGGTACGGGCAGCGTATCCGCCCCGGCGCCGCCCAGGAATTTGAACAGCGGGATATCCAGCGCACTGGCCGCGGCCCGGGCGCTGGCCAGGGAAACGGCCAGGATGGCATTGGCCCCCAGGCGTGATTTGTCGGCCGTTCCGTCCAGCCGGATGAGAACGCCGTCGATCTCTGCGGTGCGGGATGCGTCCATGCCTAAGAGAGCATCCCGGATCTCATGGTTGACATGCCCCACCGCCTTCAGGACACCCTTGCCCTGAAAGCGGCCCGGCTCCTTGTCCCGAAGTTCCAGTGCCTCAAACTGGCCGGTAGATGCGCCGCTGGGCACAGCCGCCTGGCCTTTTGCGCCGCATTCCAGCGTCACCTCGGCTTCCACCGTGGGATTGCCGCGGGAATCAATAATCTCACGGCCGTGGATGTCCGTAATTGAAAATCGCATATCGTTGCCTCCTTCTTTGTTTGCGGGGTTCCTTCTTTTTATTTGGCCTTGCCCTGGTTGGCCACGCTTGCCATTTTTGCTTTGAGGGATTCCTGATCTCCAAGATATTCCTTACCCACGGCGCGGTATTGTGAATCCAAAGTATATACAAGCGGCACGCCGGTGGGGATATTGACCTCCATGATCTCCTGTTCGGAGAAATGCTCCAGATACATGACCAACGCCCGGAGGGAATTGCCGTGGGCAGCGACCAGCACCCGCTTTCCGGAGGCCATCTGCGGCTGAATCACATCCAGGTAATAGGGCACCACCCTGGCGATGGTATCCTTCAGGCTTTCTGTCAGGGGCAGAAGCGGCTTGTCCTCCCCCCGGTACTGCGCCTGGACCTGTGGATTGCGCGGATCGCTTTCCGTGAGTGCCGGCGGCCTTACATCAAAGGAGCGGCGCCAGATTTTTACCTGGTCCTCGCCGTATTTTTCCGCCGTTTCCGCTTTGTTCAGCCCTTGCAGCGCACCGTAGTGGCGCTCGTTGAGAAGCCATGTTTTGTACACGGGAAGCCATTCCCTGTCCATCTGTGAAAGCAGCAGATTCAGGGTGTGGATGGCGCGCTTTAAATAAGATGTATAACAGACGTCGAAGTCAAATCCCGCTTCCTTCAAAAGGCGGCCTGCCTCCTGAGCCTCCCGGATGCCCTTTTCCGAAAGCTCCACATCCGTCCAGCCGGTAAAAAGGTTCAAACGGTTCCATTCGCTTTCCCCATGCCGTACAAGCACCAATTTCATGGGAGCTCCCCCTTTTGTACCCTATTGGGTTAGGTTATGCTAACACGGCCTGATTATACCGCGTTCTCAAAGAAAAAACAAGCGGACGCAACCCCCGAAAGGGAACGCGCCTGCACGGGCGTCAGGAGCGGCCTGCGGCTGCGTATAGATTTCCCGGAAGCGGCAAAAATAACAGCACTGTGTCAAGGGGGAGGGGTTGGGCAGATGCTGCGTTCCCTGATGAAAAAATGGAGATATTTGCAGGCATACGGTCAGGCGCAGCGGGAGACGGACGGGGAGCAGGCGCCGGAACGGCCTCCCGAGCTTGTGAAAGATTTAAGCCGCAACCTGATGTCAGTCCGGCAGATCCTAGGCAGAAGCAATGATGTGAAAATCCATGAGTTCCGTTTCGGAAGGGACGGGGAACATGACGGTGCGCTGGTTTTTATCGACGGGCTGGTGGACGGGGAGGCGATCACGCAGGGTATATTGAGACCGCTTATGAGCTACCGGCCCGCCGGAGAGCGTGGCGCGGCGGAACTGCTTCAGGAGATTGAGCATGCTGTGCTGCTGAACGCGGAAGTGGAGGAAAAGGAGGAGCTTGGCGATCTGATATCCGGATGCATGTCGGGGAATACCCTGCTGCTGATCCATGGCACAGCCAAAGGCCTTTTGGTGAGCACCAAGGGCTGGGAAAAGCGGGGCGTGACCGAGCCTATGACGGAAGCGGTCATCCGCGGCCCCAGGGAAGGCTTTACAGAGAACCTGCGCACCAACACCGCGCTTTTACGCCGCAAAATTAAAAACCCCAGCCTTCGGCTCGAGCATATCATCGTGGGGCGCAAGACGCTGACGGACGTGTGTTTGCTGTATTTAAAGGGGGTAGCGGACCCGAAGGTGATTGAGGAGGTCAAGAGCCGGCTGAATGGGCTTTCGGTGGATTCCATCCTGGATGCGGGCTATATTGAGCAGTATATGGAAGACGCACCCTTTTCCGTTTTTGCCACCGTCGGCTACACGGAGAAGCCCGATGTTGCGGCGGCAAAAATTCTGGAGGGACGGATCGCCATCGTGACGGATGGATCACCCTTTGTATTGACGGTACCCATGCTTTTTATCGAGAATTTTCAGACTGCGGAGGATTACTACATCCGTCCTTTCTTTGCCAGCATGGCAAGGCTTCTTAGGTATGTCGCCTATTTTATTGCGATATTCGCCACGCCGATTTATATCTCCCTTACCACCTTCCATCAGGAGATGATCCCCACCACGCTGCTGCTCACCGTTGCGAAAGCACGGGAAGGCACGCCGTTCCCCGCTTTTTTGGAAGCGGTGATCATGGTTTTTTCGTTTGAGATACTGCGGGAGGGCGGACTGCGCCTGCCCCGGCCCGTGGGGCAGGCTGTCAGCATCGTAGGCGCGCTGATTATGGGCGATGCCTCCGTATCCGCGGGGCTTGTGGGGGCACCGCTGGTGATTGCGGTGGCACTGACGGCCGTATCAGGGTTTTTGGTACCCGGGCAAAACGAAACCATCTCCATTCTGCGGCTGATTTCCATGGTGCTTGCGGCCGTGCTGGGCGGGTATGGCATCGCCATGGTCTTCCTGGGCGTATTAATGCACCTGGCTTCCCTGAAATCCTTTGGCGTCCCCTATTTTGAGGGGTTCCCTCCGTCCCGGGATATGCAGGACGCGGTCATACGCCTCCCGCTGTGGATGATGGTCAAGCGCCCCAAGGACATAGCCCAAAGGGATACAACACGCAGGCAGTTTTTTATTCCCCCCAAAGATTCTGGCGCTGAGGATGCGAAAAAGCCGGAAGGGGCGGGGAAAAAAAGATGAAAAAGGCGATCTCAGCTTTGCTGCTGCTTGCGCTGCTGCCCACCGTTACCGGCTGCTGGGACAGCCGTGAGCTTGACACGCTGTTCATCGTCACAGGGTTGGGGCTGGACACAGCACAGAAAGCGGATGAAGTGGCCGTCGATATGCAGATTGTGAAAGTGTCCGGCAATGAAACAGGCTCCGGCAGCCAGAAGAGCGGCGGAAGCGGGGACGGCAAAGGCGAGATCCTTCTGGAAGCCAGCGGGAAGAGTGTGCTGTCGGCCATCTCCACATTGCGTCATGAAAGCACAAGAACACTTTTTCTGCAGCATAACCAGGTCATCGTTTTCGGCAGGGAACTCGCCCAAAGGGGGATCCAGGAGAACCTGGATTTTTTCCTGCGGGATGAAGAAGCGCGCATGGAAACCTTGGTGCTGGTGGCGGAGGGTGAAGCAAAGGAGGTACTTGACGCGCAGCTGGATCAGGACAAGAACTCCGGTATCGCACTGACCCGTATTATCAGGGAATTCTCCAAAACATCCGTGCATTTGAAGGTGGATATGCTGAGCCTGGTTTCCAAGCTGCTTCAAAAAACAACCGCGCTGACCATACCCATTGTGGAGGTAATCAAGCAAGGGGATCAAACAAAAGTAAGGGTCTCCAAAATAGCGGTATTCAAGGGCGACCGGATGGTGGGGGAAATGGCATGGGATGAGGTCACCGGTTATCTGTGGATCATGGGCGAGATCAACGACGGCACCCTGGAATTGGTGACAGAAAAAGGTACGGCTGTGCTCAACATCCTCCAGGCACATAACACCATTGCGCCCGTGCTTGCGGACGACGGCAGGATGGGCGTGATCCTTCATGTGGACACAAAGCTTGATGTGGAGGAATTGAACGGATTTGGGGATATAACCCTCAAAGAGCTCTACGCCTATCTGATCCAGGAGGCCACCAAAGCGATTGAAGGGCGCATTTTTACTACCTATGAAAAAACGCGGCAGCTCAATACGGACATCTATGGTTTTGGCGGCATGTTCCATATCAAGTATCCCAAGCAGTGGAAAGCGCTGGAACAGCAGTGGGATGTACTGTTCCCGGGGCTGCAGCTGGTTTTGAGCGTAAATGTCCATCTCACGGGCACCGGAAAAACGGCTTTCTCGCTGGATATGGAGGAAAATCAAAAATGAAGCTGGATTCAGGAAAGATCACACCGGCGCAATTGATGTTTTCCACCGCCTGTTTTATTCAGGCCTCCGCGCTGCTGACCGCTTTTCTGGCGGGGGTTACCGATTACGATTCATGGTTTGTTGTGATCGTTGGCACCATCTTCTGCCTGCCCATATTGGCGGTGTACATAGGATTGATGAAAACCTTTCCTGGAAAAAACCTGCTGGAAATCAACGATGTGGTGTTCGGCAAAGTGTTTGGCAAAGGAGTCTCCCTGCTGAGCCTCCTTTTTTTCCTTACGCTTTCTTCGCTGAACTTGCGGGATATGGGCGTTTTTGTAAAAGAGACTGTGATGATCAAAACACCGGATGTGGTCTTGCTGACATCCTGCATGCTCGTATCCGCACTGGCCGTCCGGTATGGGATCGTGGTAGTAACGCGGTATGGACTTTTATTTGTGCTGATCTCGGCGTTTGTGCTGGTACTGTCCTTGCTTTTGTCAACTAGCCGGATGGATATCAACAACTTTCTGCCCATGCTGCAGCTGCCGGTCAAAAAATATATACAGGGCACAAACGTCATTTTGAGCATCCCGTTTGGGGAACTTGTTGTCTTTTTGATGATCATTCCCCATACACGTGAAAAAAAACGGTCGGTCGGGTTGTATTTTATCGGTGGATTCTTGATTGGCGCCCTGGCGCTTCTGTTGGTGGTAATACGGGATACGGCGGTGCTGGGAAGCGCGGTCGGCCTTTTTGTGCTTCCCGCTTACGTAACGCTGCGGACCATTTCGATTTTCGGCATCAGCCGCCTTGAATTTCTGTTTGCGGTGGTGCTCATCGTCCTGCTCTTTTTCAAGATCACCTTGCTGTATTA
This sequence comes from Bacillota bacterium, assembly GCA_023459275.1. Classification (GTDB taxonomy): domain Bacteria; phylum Bacillota; class Clostridia; order Christensenellales; family Aristaeellaceae; genus JAEWAH01. The sequence goes on from JAEWVC010000091.1 coordinate 11,331, forward strand.
CGTGACATCCGTGGGCATTGCACAGATTTTGGGGATGAAGTCGTACCGCCCCGCAGTGCTTGCGACAGGCATCCTCATTATCAGCTACAGTTTTACACTGTATCCGTCCGGCATACAGCATGCTACTTCGGGACGGGAAACATCCTCGATCCTGTGGCAGTTTTTTGAACTGTTTCTGCCTCTCCTGGCGCTTGTTACGGGCAAAATCAGAAAAAAGGCAATAGGGGAGGCGGATGCTTGACATGCTTCTGCTCCTGCTGTGCTTCGGCTTGGTGGCGTGGATCGATTGCGTGCCGCTTGTCCGCCGGAAGGAATGGAAGGACACGGCCGCCTTCGGGCTGCTCTTCGCCCTGGCGCTTACGGTTTCCATTTTGAATCAGCTGGGAACGCCTATCCCCAGCACCATCCTTTTTATGGATGATCTGATGCATAAGCTGGGGATCACGTACTGACCGGTTTTTTGTATTTCAAAAAAGTTATGCACCCCCTTGCGTTTTTCGCAGGAGGGTGCTATACTGTGTCTGCTACTGAATAATAAATAGTAGTGGTCAATGAACAGAAGGGAGGGACGGCATGAACCCGCAATTCAAAAAGGGTGTGCTGGACCTGTGTGTGCTGGCGGCGCTCCATGACAGGGACGCCTATGGGTATGAACTGGCGGAGCAGATCTCCCAGAGCATTGAAATCGCGGAAGGCACGCTGTACCCGTTATTGCGCAAGCTCAAGGGCGACGGGCTGTGCGAAACCTACCTGTCGGATGCGTCCGGCGGGCCTCCCAGGAAATACTACCGGCTGACGGAAAAGGGGAAGGCTGCGGAAGCGGAACTTAGGCGGGAATGGCTGGACTTTGTTCGCCAGGTGAACAGGATCTTGATGGAGGGTGGAACGGATGAATGAGTTTTTGGAGGCCCTGTCCCGGGCGCTTGCGCGGATGTCCCCCGCGGAAAGGGAGGATATCCTTTCAGACTACCGGGAGCATTTTCAAATCGGCTTGTCCCAGGGGCTGCGGGAGGAGCAGATCGCGCAGAAACTGGGCGATCCCGTAAGCCTTGCAAAATTGTACACGGCCAAAACCGCCGCGGGCAGGGCGGGGGAAACGAAACGCCCCAAGGATGCCTTTGCCATGGTGGGTGCGGCGCTGGCCTACCGGGTCGGCAAGGGGCTGGCCGTGGGCATGCTCTATTTTCTGTTTGTGCTGGTTATGATTCCCGCCTTCCTGTTTGGCGGGGCGCTGCTCCTTGGCGCGGCGGGAAGCGTATTGCTGGCGGTTTTGGAATTTGTGAAAGGATTCATCGCCTACGGCCTGCTGGCCGTCTTCATAGCGGCTACCCTGACCGCAATGGGCGCTTTGAGCCTGATAGGCTTGAAGCAGTTTTGGATCGCCGTCATCGGCGCTTTGTCAGCCCTGGCCGGGCGCGGCCTTGACCGCGGAGCCGTCGGGAAGGAGGAAGAGGAATGAAGAACCGGATCAAAAACTGGGTGATCGTTCTGTTGGTTGGCGTGACCGGAATCGCCCTGGTGATTGTCTATATGATGGGAACAGGTCTGCTGATGTCGCATGAGGCGGCGGAAACATACGCGCTTCCGGCGGATTTTCAAAAAATCGAGGTCGGCGCATCAAGGGCGCAGGTAACGGTGCTGCCGGCGGAGGATGCACCCCGGGTAACTGTGTATGCCAAGGCCTGGGTGTCAGGCCCCATTGACCTTTCAAAACGGTTTTCCTTTCACCTGGAGGGAGAAACGCTGACGCTTTCAGAAATACCCTTCGAGGCCGTCTTTCTGGGCGTCTTTCCCCAGCCCTATGAAATGACTATCACCGCTTATGTGCCTGCAGCCGTGTACGACAGTTATCTGGAGGGCGGCGCATGAATACCGCTGTGATCACGGGCGCCACATCCGGCATTGGATACGCAGCGGCAAAGAGCCTGCTTGCCATGGGATACCGCCTGCTGCTGGCTGGGCGGACGGCGGAAAACTGCGAGAAAGCGCAGGCAGCCCTGACAAAAGAATTCCCGGGCGCGGAGACCGTCTTCTTTTGCGGAGACCTCATGCAGCAGGGGGAGGTCAGGCGGCTGGCGGGAGAGATGGCGGATTTTCTTAACAAGCGCTGCGGCGGGCGCCTGGATGTGCTGATCAACAACGCGGGAGCGGTTCGGGCCTGGTATGCCACCACAAAGGAAGGGTATGAGCAGCAGTTCGCCCTGAACCATCTGGCGGGGTTTCTGCTCGCGCATCATTTGATGGGGTACCTAAAAAAGGCCGGCGGGCGGATGATCCTCACAGGCAGCGGGTCCCACAAGCATACAAGGGTCCGCTGGGATGATGTGATGTTTCAAAGGCGCCGGTATAGCTGCCTGCGCGCCTACAAGCAGACGAAGATGTGCAACATGCTTTTCGCCAAGGAATTCAACAGGCGCTTTTTGAAAGACGGCGTGCGGGCGTATGTGGTGGACCCGGGGCTGGTGAGCACCGACATCGGCTTCAAGGGAACAAGCGGGATCGTGCGGGCTGTATGGAGGCTGCGCAAAAGGGGCGGCATACCGGCCGATCAGGCAGCCTTGACCTATGCTTTCTTGTGCAAGCCGCCTTTTGCCCAAACGGGATTATATTACCTGGATTCCAAAGAAGCGCCCTATGACCGGCGGGCGGACGATGCGCGGGACGGTGAAAAATTGTTTGAACTCAGCGAAAGGCTATGCGGCATCGCATCCTATGGGGAGGGGAGTTCATGACGGTATTGATTACGGGGGCAGCCGGCGGATTGGGGCGGGCTATGGCGGTGGAAGCCGCCGGGCAGGGCTATGACCTGGTGCTGACCGATGTGGACGGCGAAAGCCTGTCACAGTTCCGGTCCGGGCTTTTGAGGTTATACAATGTAACGGTGGATATCCTGGTTTGCGACTTGACCCGGGCGGAGGATGTGTCTGGCCTCTTTTCGTTCATCAGGGAGAAGGGCATCGCGCTGAACATGCTCCTGCATGTGGCCGGCATTGATTTTGAGGGAAGTTTTTTGGAGGTGGCCTGCGACAAACTCGTGGATATTGTGCGGGTGAATATCGAGGGAACGCTGCGGGTGCTGCACGGCGCTATGGACGTCAGGGACAAAAAGTCTCGGTTTTCTATCGTTGTGGTATCCAGCCTGGCATCCCTGTATCCTATGCCGCTGAAAGCCACCTATGCGGCTTCAAAGCGCTTCTTGCTGGACCTTTCCACGGCCCTTTCCCAGGAGCTGGCCAACCGGAATACCACGATTCTAACGCTTTGCCCGGGCGGGCTGCCCACCACACCGGGAGCGATGCGGGGGATCGACGCCCAGGGCTTCTGGGGCCGTGCCACCACCAACAGCCTCTCCAGGGTGGCGCGCCGGACCATCGCCAGTGCAAGGCGCGGCGGCAGGATGTATATTCCGGGGATCATCAACCGTGTGTTCAGCATCGCCGGGCGCTTTGTGCCCCGCGCTTTGCTGGCGAAGCTGCTGTACAGAAGATGGCTGAAGGCGGGGGAGGAACACGCGGCTTGACGGAAATGCCGTGTGCTGTGCCTGATGCGGCACAAAAGGAAAAGCATCCGCAAACGGCTGGGCTGCGGATGCTTTTTTCCTGCTTTCACCGGGGCCAATGACCCCTCTTGCTCAGTTTTCACTGGCCCCGGCTATGCAAGGATGCCCCCGGCAATAATGGGCGGATACCGGAATAATAAGCGGTTGATAGCTCCGGATGGCCGAATCAGGAACCGGCCGGAGCAGGTGCTTCGTCAGGTGCGGGGGAATCATCTGCCGCATCCGGCCCGGCCGTTGCAGGCGCATCCTTAGATACAAGTTCCGGCGCGGGCGTACCAGTAGACGGCGCAGCAGGCGCAGGCGTTTGTGTTGGTTCCGGTGCCGTTTCCGGCGTAACCGCAGGTGTGGGCGCCGGCGTAGGCGTGGGTTCCGGCGTAACCGCAGGTGTGGGCGCCGGCGTAGGCGTGGGTTCCGGCGTAACCGCAAGTGTGGGCGCCGGTGTAGGCGTGGGTTCCGGCGTAACCGCAAGTGTGGGCGCCGGTGTAGGCGTGGGTTCCGGCGTAACCGCAGGCGTGGGCGCCGGTGTAGACACAGGCTCAGGTGTTGGTGTGGGCGCGGCAGACTGCTGCCTGGGCAATACCAGGGTAACGGTAGCGGTATGGTAGTACCTTTCCGTATATCTGCCGCTGTCCGCACTTATGGTGATATCCGTATAGGCCCGTTTGGTGGATACTGTGATGGTATTGCCGTCAGCACTGTAAACGGGGACCTGCCAAGTATTATTGTAGAAATAGACGAGGATATCGTCACTTTCTTCGCCTTTGGCCAGCGATATATTTTGAAGCTTGGCAATGCCGCTGCCGCTGCCGGTTGAACCGGCGGATTTGTACTTGATACTGCCATCATAGCAGTTCTGCGCCGACAGCTTTAAATAGAAGCCGCTAAACCATGACCGGTAATTCTGAAGCTGCTCCTTTGTAAAGCCCTCCGGGACCGTAAACACGGCATCAAAGTGAAGTTCACGTGCATGATTGTCCACGGACATATCAACGCTGGTGCAGCTTCCTTTATAAATGCTTTGCCAGTCGGCTTTGTAAAAGGAAACTTTGTCATCAAATTCAAGGCCGGAAGAGGACTTGGAAATCACAACCGGTTCAGGATCAGGGGTTGAAGATGGTTCGGGAGTTTCCGCCGGAGTAGCCGTAGGTTCCGGTGCAGGCGTAGATGTAGGTTCCGGCGTAGGTTCTGGTGTAGGCGTAGGTGTGGGTTCCGGCGTAGGCACAGGTGTGGGGGTAGGCGCGGGTGTCGGGGAAGCAGTTTCCACAGCCATGCTATCCAGGTCCAAGCCAAGGGCACTTAACATCATGGCGCTTTGCTTGACTTGGCTTGGCAGCACCAGGGTAACCGTTGCCGTATGGTAATACTTATCCGTTGTATACCATGGTGCCTTGCTCAAATTAATGCCTATATTGGTATAGGCCCTTTTGGTGGTCAGGGTGACGGTGTTGCCGTTGGGGTCATAATCCGGCACTTGCCAATTATAGCCATAGAAATACAGCAGAATGTTATCGCTGCTTTGTCCGGAAGCAAGGCTGACATTTTGCAGCTGGGCTACGCCGTAACCGTTTCCGTTGCTGCTGTTGCCGGCACCTGAAACCGGCCCGGGATAAAGATTGGTAGCCGACAAACGGATTGTAAACCCGCTGAACCAATATCTGTTGTTCCGCAATTGCTCTTCTGTAAGGCCGTCGGGGATGGTGAATACCATATTGAAATCCATCTCATGCTTCACATTATCCACCGTCATGGACATGCTTGTCATATTGCCGTTATACAGGGTATTCCAGTTTCCGCCCACAAAGGTGCACTTATTGCTAAACACAAGACCGTCGCCGGCCACGGGTGTAGATGTGGGTGTGGGGGTAGGCGTCGGTGTGGGGGTAGGCGTAGGAGTGGGCGTTGGAGTAGGCGTGGGTACCTGGCTCAAATCGGGAGAAATGCCAAGGTCCAGGGTATGGCTGGAAAAATAGCCGCTCAAACTGCCTGCGGAGAAGGACAGCAGGAAAAGAACCGCCATCATCAGCGCGGCCAGACTCTTCAATCCGCGGTACGGTTTTTTTCCAAACATCCTGTCTCTTCTCCTTCCTTGCGGATCCCGCATCCGCTTAATTGGTTGCTTCGGCTGTGACCACAAGCTTTACAGGGTACTGGGCTTTGCCGGCAGCTGCGGCTGTTTGTCCCGCGCTGCCGCCGCTGTCCTGCCACTGGGCGGTGAGCAGGTATTCCGCTGTCTTGCGGACACCCATCTTAAAACGGATTCCGCCCAGCGAAAGCTCGCCGGAGGTAACGGTGGCGATGGGGGAGCCGTTTTCATCGGCGGCATCATACAGCCTGAAAACCAGGCCGTCCATGGCGGAGATGGCCTGCGCCATGCCTTGGGAACAGATGCTTACGGTCATGTCATAATCACAGATACTGCTGGCGTCCGTCGCGTTTGTCAGGGTAAAACGGTACAGATCTTTGGCGGACTCGCCGGGTGCCAGCGCAAGGCCATCAAGGCTCAAATCATAAGAAACGGTCTTTTCGTTTGCTTTCAGGATCAGCACCCGGGTGGAGATCTGTCCGCGCAGTTCCACCGTCTGGGTATAGATGGCCAGCGTGCCTGTGGACAGAAGTGTCAAAAGGGTGATGGCGAGCAACAGCACCAATACGGTCTTTCGCACAGGCAGGCCTCCTTCCTTACATGCAATCTTCCGCACCCCATTATTAGGTGGAAACGTTTTACGTTTGATCTATATGGCGGGCTTATGCCCGATTGTCTTCAAAACGGAAAGGGGATCGCATTGTTTACTGATACGCGGAAACGCGGATGATGATCCGCGATGGATCAATTTGGGCTTCCTTCATTCCGCCCAGCAGGGCCATGTCCGCGCCTGTCCAGGTAAGGGTCAGCGTGTAGGTATCGCTGTCCGCCGCCGCTGCGGTCAATGTATTTCCGGAGCATTCAATGCTCCCCGTATCGGAGCTGGCCAGCAGAGTGCCGCCTAAGCGGAGTTCACCCTTCAGTTTGCCTGTTTCCGCAAGACTTGTGGGGAAAGTGATGGAGATCGCCGTATGAAGGGCGATTTGCGCCGTGCCGCCGCCATCATGGTTGGAAACCGTAAAGTCATAAGAAACGCTTTCGCCGGGTTTGATGCTCTTTTGCTGGCCGCCGCCCTCCGCAGTGAAGGCAAAATATTTGGGACCTACCCAGCCCCCGGAGTACAGATTGATCTGCTTGACATATGCCGCCAGCGTAACGCCCAATAGGGAAACGGAGAGTGCAAGCGCCAGCAATACAAGAACCGACAGCCGTTTCATGGCTCTCCTCCTTTCAGGATACATGCTGGGTTCCCCGCACATACAGGGTCAGGGGAAGCACGGTCTTGCCCGAGGTGATGAGCTGCCGGGCGCTGTCGCTGTCGGCCCACTCAAAAGAGAGTATAAAGTGCTTTGCACCGGATTCGCCGGCTGAAAAGGCCAGGGGCTTGCTATAGCTCAGCACCCCGGAGGAGCTGGCCTGCGCCACGGCAGTATACCCGGAGCCTGAGTCTGCAAGCAGCCGGACCGAAATGCCGGGAAGAGCGTCGTACAGGTTTGAAAAATCGCCCTGGACCATCAGATCCATATCCACCTCGGCCACCTCGCCGTCATCGTCCGAGTTGGCCACGTCGAAATAGTAGGATACCATTTCACCGGGAGCGATCTTCAGATCAAATTCACTCTGGGCGCCCTGGTCAACACTCAGCGCAAATTTTTTAGCAGAAATATCCAGCACGGCCAGGTCGGCCGTGCTGGTATATACTGCCAATGTGCCCGCGCTCAGGGAAGTGACAATCATCAGCAGCAGAGCAGCAACGATCAGTGTGCGCTTCATGTCAAATCCCTCCTTCATCTGTGGCAGGCGCCGTTTTGGCCGGCCGTTAGACTATAAGATCCGATGTTATCTGGTGCTCTGGGCCGCGGTGACTTTGATGCTGAAGGATTGTGCGGAGGGTGTTTCGCCGCTGGTGGTCTGGCTGGTGTTGTCCGTGTCTGTCCAGGTAAGGGTCAGTTTGTACTCCCAGGTGGTATTGCTGTTGGCGTTCATAAGATCTCCGGTAAAGGTGAAGCTGCCGGTGGTATCGGCCTTTGCTACGGACCAGTCTGCTTCGGGAGTGCCCCTGAGCCGCCTGTACAGCGTTGCCTGCAGGCCTTTCATCTGGGCCATGGGAGCCGAATAGTCCACCACGATGGTGTGGTCCAGGGGGATTTCAGCCACGGCCGATCCATCGGCGTTGCTGACGGTGAACAGGTAGTCCTGGGACTCGGTGGGCGCCAGCTTGACATTCGCCGCAAAGCTCTGGTTGCCCGCTGTGGTGAAGATGTACTTCTTCGCCTGCACGTTGTTGCCGTCCCAGGTTTCCGTGGTGGTGTAGATTGCCAGGGTTCCGGCCGTGAGAGAGGTGACGATCGCCAGCGCCAGGAAGGTGAGCAAGAGATACTTCCGCTTCATTGGTATCCAACTCCTTGCAAAAAAAATTAGACCCGCCTCGCTATTTTTAGCATGAGGGGTGGGAACTGGCTGCCATACCTGCCGACCGGCGAGGTTTAGGCCCTGTAGCTTTGCGTCACAGCCTTTCGGCTGCTTTGCCCTGAGCACACCACGAGGTGGATCTTTGTAGGCGCAGTATAAGGGATCCTGGTTTTTTTGTCAATAGCTTTTTTTACAATTATGTTAATATTTTTTACAAAATTACAAAATTATGATTTCTCCTGAGAAATACTGCGGAAAAAACGCATCATAGGCTCGTAGAAGAAAATCAAGAAAGTAGGGATTAGCAGCAGGATCAGCCGGCCCAGGATGGTATTGGCAAAGAGGATCACCGCGCCAAACCAGCGGTTGTTCCCTGTGTGTACGCCATATACTTGTTCCCGGTGAATGGTTTGCGCCGCCATACCGCGGTACCGCTCGTCCACATAGTTCAGAATGTCTACCTGGAGGCTGCCGTTTTTTTCACCCGTGGCCTCGTCCGTCACATATTCCAGCAGGCTTGCCACGCAGACCGTGCCCGCATCGTCCTTGAACAGGAGGATTTCTCCCGGCGCAAGCTCCGATGTTTTGTCCACCTTTTGGAAAAAGGCGACGTCGTTGAGCATGATGGCGGGCTCCATGGTGGAGGATTGGAACACGTAGGGGATGGTGCCGTAGATGGAGGTTTCCCGTTCCGGAGAGGCGTAGCCGAAAGCCAGCACCAGCACATTGGTGCCCAGCATGGCAACGATGGCGGCAATGATGGCGATGCTTGTGAGGATGGAGGGGAGGTTCCACTTTTTCTTGACGAGCATCAGGTCGGCGGATGCCTCCATGGACTGCTTTTTCTTTTTTGTGTCCGCGCTGCTCAAAACAAGGGTGCCCGGCGCTTTTTTTACAAGGGCGGGCAGGTACTTTAAAAGCGGTGGGTTGTAAACCCTGGCCAGCTGGTTGCCCCTGACCAGGCAGACGGCGACGCAGGCAAGGATCAACACGGCCGAGGAGGCCATGAAAATGCTTTGCGTGGTATCGAACATGTTGGACAGATCACCCATCAGCGTCCTGTCGGCCAGAATGGAGTAATACCTGGTGGCCGCCTTGAAGATTACCAGCCCCACGGCCAGCAGGGCCACCACATAGCGCGCGTTCAGCACGTCCTTCATAAACAGGGAAGCGGCCAGGGATACCGACGCCACCAGGACGATGTCGATAAGCCCCATGATGTACATGGACAGGAGATAGTTGAGCACCAGGGGGAATTTCAAAAAGGAGGAGAGGAAGATGGTGGCGATGTAGCCCACGGTATAGATGAACGCCTGGGAAAGGATGCGGGCCGCCAGCTTGGCCATCACCAGCCGGGTAGGGTGATAACCCATCTGCACCAAGGTATACCAGCGGTTGCGTATCACTTCAATAAAGGTCATGTATTCGTAATGCATGATATAAAAGACCACATTGAATACCAGGGCCACCGTAAGGTAGATGTACAGCGTGGAAAAGTAGCTGGCCATCATCAGCTGCGGCACCACATCGCTCAAAACGCTTTGCTGAAGCGTTTGCAGGCTGAAATAAAGGGCAAAGGACAAAAGCCCCAGGAACACGCCCAGAGAAATTTGCCGCTTTCGCGAAAATTGCTGCTGCATGTAGGAACTGCGGAATTCTTTTCGCATGAAATTGGTGTTATAGATCATGGCCGCTGAGCACCTCCCCGTACGCATTTTTCAGCCGCTTCTGGCTGACTGCAACGGATTCTACCGGGATACCCGCCTTGATGAGGGCCGCAAACAAATCGGCCTGGGTAATGGGCACCGGCCTGTAATCGTAGATGTGGATGGCTGATGGAAGCACTTTCAGGGTAAGCTCGGGGAAGGACTTGGCAAGCACATCGCACAGGGCCTGCGGCTCGCCGGAAGCAAGCATGAAGATCCGCTTGTCCAGGCGGGAAAGCATCTCCTCCATGGTGCCGCTGTGGCGGATCGTCCCATTCAGCAAAAAGGCGGTATGGGTGCAGGCTTCCTGCACCATGTCGCAGTCCCGGCTGGCGATCACCACCGCCCCGCCGCGCTTTGTGATGACCTTGGCGATGCCCTTGATCCCGCCGGACAGCCGCTGGTCAAACTCCAATTGGCTCACGGAGAAGATCACCAGAAGCGCACTGGAAAAGCAGGCGGCCATCAGGCTGATCACGGCCTTTTGCGGTCTGGTAAGGTACTTGATGGGTACAAGCGTCATGTAGTACAGCCCCGTATCCAGCAGCAGCCGGAGAATATCCGCCTGCCGCTGGCGGGCGGGCATACCTGAATGCGCGGTGATGAACATCAGGTACTCCAGGGTGTTCATATTGGGGAAGACGGAATCACCGTCAGAAATGTAAAAGACATGGGGCAGGATCCGGCGCTTTTTGCGCATCATGCCCCGCTCCACCAGCACCACGCGGCCGCTTCCATAGGGGCGGACGCAGCCGATGATTTCCGTCAAAAGTTCCAGTTCAAACGGCTCTTCGCCCAAAATTCCCCAGCATTCACCGCGTTTTACCTCCAGATCGATGCCCTTGAGCACCTGGTCCTGGGCACCGTCGGCGAAGCTGTATACCTCCATGGAACTCAAAGCGGATGCCTGGACGATGTATGTTTTGGGGTCTGGCACCGCCTGCATGGCTGTGTTGCGTTTGAGCATGCTTCCGCCTCCTTCCGCCTACCGGCCTAACAGGTTGAGGGAAAAATGCCAGATCACGATGCCGCGCACGTTTTCCCTTTCCACAAGCCATGGGTCGGCGGAGTTGTCGGGGTTGTCGCCCTGGGTTTGATAACGCGTCACGCCGTCCTTTCCCACAACGGTCTGCGTGATGCGGTGGGTGATGACAGCCGATTCGTGGGCATAGGTGACAATGTCGCCCACGGACAGGGTATCGCCGTCATGAAGCTCCCGTACGACAATGGTGCAGCCGATAGGCAGCGTCGGGATCATGCTGCCCGTTTCCACCACATACATCTGATATCCAAAAAGCGCGGGCACATTTCCGGTGAGCTTGGCCAGCCATACCTTTCCCAGCATAAAAAGCAGGGACGCCAAAAGCACGCCGTAGATCACCCTTCTGACGATCATTCCCGGCGTTGCTTTTTTCTTGCTCCCCTTATTCGCTTTTTTGTCCTGCTTATCCGTGCTTTCAAGGGTCTGTTGAAGCAACTGCTCCACGTCCTCCCTTGATGTGTACATCTGATAATTCTCCTGCACGGTTTCCGCTCCCTATCATTTTTTGGCTATTGTAGCACATACCTATGGATAGGACAAGGTATCCGGCTGTTTTCCAAGGCCAGCCGACCATAACAAAGGCGCAAGCGTTTGCTTCTGCAATTAAAAAAGCGGGACGTTGACAAACGATTGCATGTGTGATATGGTCTGAATATATAGGCGAAATGTATTCCGGGACAAGAAGAATCAACGCGGGAAACCCTGATACAGGAATGCTTCTGCCCAGCCCGGCTCGGTGCGGATAAGGCGAAAAGGAATTCAGGATATGCCCCTTTCAGCGGCCCGCGTTCCCTGGTACCGCGGGCATCAAAAAATATCCGGAGGGCTTTCCTATGGCATATACCCTTCGCCCGGCGCGCACCGGGCGCTGTTTTCCCTTGGGTGAAAAGTTTTCTGGGAAAACGCCGGATGGGCATTCTCTTGCCTTCACCAATGCTTACCTTACGGTAGATGGCCAGCCGTTCTTTGTGGTTGCGGGAGAAGCGCATTACAGCCGCCTGGCGCCCATAAGGTGGCGGGATGCCCTCCTGAAGATGAAGGCCTGCGGCGTCAATGTGGTCTCCACCTACATTTTTTGGATCCATCACGAGGAGTCCAAAGGCAGGTTTGATTTTTCGGGAAGGCGGAATCTTCGGGAATTTATCAGGCTGTGCGGGGAGCTCGGGCTGTATGTGATCCTGCGGCTGGGCCCTTTCAACCATGGAGAGGTTCGCAACGGCGGCGTGCCGGATTGGGTGTACGGCCTGCCCTTTCGTCCCCGCTCCACCGATCCCGGCTTTTTGAAACTTGTGGAAAGGCTGTACGGACGGATCGCCGCTCAGGCCGAAGGGCTGCTGTACAAGGATGGCGGGCCTGTGATCGCGGCGCAACTGGACAACGAGTACATGCATTCCGCCGCGCTGTGGGAGGATACCCGGGGGACGACAAACGAATATGTCAGCGACAGCGCAGAGGGGGATGCCTATTTGCTGGCCCTCAAAAAGCTCTGCAAAAAGGTGGGGCTTGATCTGCCCTTTTATACTTGTACCGCCTGGGGCGGCGCGGCGGCCCCTCATAAGGAATGCCTGCCCCTGTGGGGCGGTTATCCTTACGCCCCCTGGCTGATTACAAAGGAGACGCCCGTTCATCCGCCCACGGAGGAATACCTGTACGGCGACAGCCGCAGCGAAGGCTGCCGCCGCTACCACAGCTACGACCCCAAATATCCGCCGGAGAGCATGCCCTTTGCCTGCTGCGAGATGGGCGGAGGCATGCAAACAAGCTATGACTACCGTTTTACGGTGGATCCCCGCAGCGTGGATGCCCTTGCCAACGTCAAAATAGGTTCCGGCTGCAACTTTGTGGGCTATTACATGTTCTGCGGCGGCACCAACCCCACGGGGGGAAACACACGGTTTCTGAATGAAAACTGGTGTCCCAAGCTGTCCTATGATTACCAGGCTCCGGTGGGGGAAGCCGGGCAGGTAAGGGATTCCTACCGCAGGCTCCGGCTTTTGCACGGCACCATGAATACCTTCGGCCCCCTTCTGTGCACCCTGGAAACCGCCCTTCCAAAAGAGGCGGGGGCAATCCGGGCCGGGGATACAGGCCCGCTGCGCTACGCCGCACGGAGGAATGGAGAAATGGGTTTCCTGTTCCTGAACAATTTCCAGGACCATGTTCCGATGCAGGAGAAAACAGACCTCGTCTTTGATATCGGCACATCCCGGGGAAATATCAAAATACCGGCCTCCGGCTCCCTTTCCCTGGCGGCGGGGGAAAGCTGTGTGCTGCCCTTCGGCCTGCCCGTGCTTGATGACACGCTGCTGTATGCCACCGTGCAGCCCATATACATCCTCAAGGAGAAGGAGGGGGAACGGTGGTTCTGCCTGATGCCCGAGGGGATGCGGGGGGAAATGGTATTTTCGGGTGGAGGAAAAATCGTCTTTGAAGACCAGGAAATCCAATCCCGCGGCATTGACCTGCCGGGCGGCCGCCTGACCGTGCATTGCTTTTCCAGGGAGGCTGCGCTCAAGCTCCAGCAGGCGGAGATTTACGGTACAAGGCATGTGCTCTTTACGGATGCCGTGGTCACTTGGGACGCGGACGGGCTATGGGCGGAATCCCAGGCGCCGGAGGCTTTTGTAAACTGCTGGCCGCCCTTGGGGGAGGCGGATAAGGATGGCTGTTCCACCCAAAAACTTTCCTTTGATATCCCGGCCGTACCGGTCATGGTAAAAAGCCTGTCGGATACGCGTCATCTTATCAAACTCCACGGGGACGCGATGAGGGATGTCTGGGATGTGCGACTGCGCATCCGCTACGAAGGCGACATTGCGCAGCTTTTTCTGGATGGAGAGATGCTTTCAGACCATTTCCATAACGGGGATGTCTGGGAGATCGGCATGAAGGAGCTTGCGCCACGGTGTCTTGGGAAGGAGCTTGCCCTGCACATTGTGCCCAGGAAAGAGGGCGTAAAGGTAGAGCACCACGCCATGGCAGCCGTTTCGGAGACGGTAAGGGAGCAGCATGCTCTGCTGGTGTCGGTGGAGACCGTGGCCGTGTGCCGGAAAAAGGTGACCTGGTAAGGAGGATAAAGAATGAAAAAGCTGTGGACGCTGGCGCTTGTATGCTGCCTGTTGCTGCCGGGGGCCGCGTTGGCTAAGGAGGGGCCGGTTCAGGCGGAGATTTATGTGCAGAAGGTGGAAAGCCTTGCGCAGGATTTCATCTTCGGGGCCGATGTTTCCAGCCTGCTTTCCCTGGAAAACAGCGGCGTATCCTACAGGGACGAGGCAGGAAATCCCGCGGAGCTGGTCTCCCTGCTGTCAGAAAGCGGCTTCAATTATGTCCGTGTCCGCATATGGAACGATCCTTTTGACGAACAGGGGAATGGATACGGCGGCGGAAACTGCACCGTGGATACGGCCGTAGAGATCGGCCGCCGCGCCACAGAAGCAGGCATGAAACTGCTGGTGGATTTCCATTATTCCGACTTTTGGGCGGACCCCAAGAAACAGCAGGTGCCCAAGGCCTGGGCCGGCATGGATATTGATGCCAAGGCCCAAGCGCTGCATAACTTTACATACGATGCGCTCCTCCGCCTTAAGGAGGCGGGTGTTGACATCGGCATGGTGCAAATTGGCAACGAAACGGATACCATGGTCTGCGGGGAAAACAACTGGATCAAAATGGCGCAGCTTATCAACGCGGGGAGCGCCGCGGTACGGGAGATCGACCCGGACATTTTGGTGGCGGTGCATTTTTCCCAGCCGGTGATGCGATATGCGACGATGCTGTTCGCAAGAAAAGTGGATTACGACGTATACGCCACCTCCTATTATTCCTACTGGCACGGCACCACAGAAAACCTGACGGAGGTGCTGTCAAAGATTGTGGCGACCTATGGGAAAAAGGTGATGGTGGCGGAAACGGCTTACCTGTATACCATGGACAACGGGGATGGGCAGCCCAACTCCGTCCCGGCGGACGGAGCGGCGCTGCGCTATGCCGCCACGGTGCAGGGCCAGGCCAACGCCATGCGGGAGCTTGTAGCCGCGGTGAAGGCGGTAGGGGATATGGCACTGGGTGTTTTCTATTGGGAGCCGGCCTGGCTGCCCGTTCCGGCGGTAGGGATGGAAGCCCAAAGCGCGCTGTGGGAAAAATTCGGTTCAGGCTGGGCCTCCTCCTACGCAAGGTCGTACGATCCCATGGACGCCGGGCTCTATTACGGCGGAAGCTCCTGGGACAATCAGGCGCTTTTCGACTTCTCGGGCAGGGCGCTGCCTACCCTGCGCGTGTTTGAATATATGCGCACCGGAGCCATCGCCCCAAGGCGGGTGGACAGCTACGAAAACCCGCAAACGCTGTGCTACATCGACAACGGAGTAAAGCTTCCCGAGACGGTGAACGCGCTGTACAACGACGGGACAGCGGAAGCCGTTCCGGCCACATGGGACGCGGCGCAGCTTGATGCGGCCATCCAAGCGGGGCTGGGGGAATATGTGATCGACGGCACCGCAAACGGTGCGCCGGTTACGTGCCATTTGCAGATTACGGCGCAGAATTTTTTGAAAAACCCCGGCTTTGAGGAAGAGGATATGTCCATGTGGAAGCTTCAGCCTTTCGATGGGATGAAGCAGGAACTGGAACGCCGGAGCAGCGTGAACGACGTGAAATCCGGAAATTGGCTGCTCCACTTCTACAGTACGGACAAGGTGGGATTTACCGTAGAGCAGACGGTGACGGGGTTGCGGGAAGGGGAATACGATTTCAGCGTTTATATCCACGGCGGCAGCGCGGCGGAGCAGGAGATGTACATTTATGTCATTGTGGATGGGCGGCAGATAGCCACCGAAACCATGAAGATCACCAAATGGCAGGAGTGGGACCACCCCGCGATCCGCAATATCCCCGTCAAAAACGGGGAAATCACGGTGGGCGCATATGTTTCCGCCAAGGGCAGCGGCCCCTGGGGCAAGCTGGACGACTTCCTTCTAAATTTGTCCCGGAATTGACTTGATCCAAAATATCATGAAATAAAGTAGAGGTTTTTCAGGGAATGGGTCCGGGAAGGGGTACTTTTTTCAAAAAGTACCCCTTCCCGTTTTCATCCTTTCCGTTCCCTTATCTCGTCTCCTGCCTCAACGCGGCCTATCAGCAGCGGGGAAGCGGGGTCATGGCTTTGGAAGGCTGCGAAGGCGGCGTCTTTTTTGTAGTTGGCATAGCAGTACAGGCAGCCATTAGGGCAGGTATTGTACATGCCTATGTCCACACTGGCGTCGCATCCGCAGTGCGGCCGCTGGTTTTTGTCCTTGGAGGCTTTGGCCGGATAACCCCGGATGGCATCCAGTAATTTCCCGTCTATACACTTGCCGTGCCCGATGCCGTATTCCTCCAGGCTGATGCTTTCGGCGCAGGTTTTTACAGATATCCCGAAATCCCGGGCGGTCTTGGAAGCAAACGCCGAAAAAGCCCGGATGGACGGATCGTCCATGGGCTGAAGCCCTAGGCCGCGCAGGTTGGCCTCCGTATTTTTATACAGATCCAGAAAGCTTAGGACGCAGGTGCCGGCAGCGCCCTGAAGGCGCCTTGCGATCTGGAAAAAATATTCCATATGGTATGCAAGGGTGTATTTTGTACTGAACAGGACAGGATCGTACCGCCAGATGACGCGGTTGGGGCCCAGGCTGTCGCAAAGATGCCTGAACGCGCCGATAAGCACATCGTTTTTCGAGGGCTCATTCGGTTCAATATCCCTGCCGTACGCCGTCAAAGTAAACTGAAAATAATACGCATAGGCGCGGAGTTCCTCAAGCCGGTCCAGCATGGGAGAGGGATTCTTGGTCCAGAACACGATACCGTCCACCTGCTCGGGGGACAGGCTGACTTTTGATACCTGATGATACCGCACGGGGTTGCGTACCAGCAGGTATCCCTCTTCCAGCCGATGGAAAAACCAGTCGGCGTAGCAGGCGGGGATATCGGTGCGGCGGCTGGCGCTGATGATCATGGTTTATGGGATTCCTTTCAAAGCGGCTATTGATAATATTTTTCAATAGCATAAATTTTGTTTTCCTGCTTGTCCGTTATAACAGTTCCCGGCGGATATCGATGATCTCGCCTTCGGTGTTTGCCTGCAGAAATTCCAGGATGCGGTCGACCATGCTGTCCGCTACCGCGCGGTCATTGACCACGCAGGCGAAACCAAGCATCATCTGCCGGTGGATGTCCTGCAGGTCCACTTCCGCGATGGATGCGTTGAACTTGTTGCGCACCTTGGCGCACAGGCTTTTTACCTCCATGCGCTTGTCCTTGAGGGACAGCGCCCAAGGGATATGGATAGTGACCATGGCTGCGGCAACGATCATGCAGGCTTCCTTTCGGGCTAAAGCCCCGGACGGTAAAAATGTATTACAGAAGGGGAAAAGCGGCCTCAATGGTTGATGAGCCGTCCTCCCCGATCATTTCAACAGCCACTTCCCGCGCGGTTGCCGAAAAAACATGTCCAAAATTCAAAAGTTCCTTGAGCGCGGCATCAAAAACGTGCATGTCCCGTATCTGTCCCAGCGTAATATGGGGCGTGTAGGATGCATCATAGCGGGCGGATTTGTATGGTGACAGGATGCCTCCGTACAGCTTTCCGCTGATCAGGCGAATCTCCTCTGCGCCTTGCTTTACATTGAGAAACAGATAGTTGCCTCCAGCTTCCCGCCGGCCGGAGATGCCGCCCATCACAATCGAAAACGCCTTTTCGCCGGCCAGGGCACTTCTAAGATGAGAAGCCAGTTCTTTCGCGGTTATCTCGCTTTGAAAGGGAAAGACCAACGTGATATGCGGCCGGATGAGGCGATACAGCGGATCATACTTTTCCCGGACAGCTTCCAGAAGGGCCATTTTCTCAAAATCCGGGAAGATCATAATGCACCTTGCCGGCATGTGCCCTCACTGCCTTTCACCGTTTTGGCAGGAACTATTATACAGGAAAACGGGCAATAGCGCTATATCCGCAGCTTCCTTATACTATTGGAAAATATTATTTCGTCCAAAGCGGCGAGGAATTTTCAATGCAGGACAAGGAGACGGAGCGAGGCAACGCTGCGCTACGCTAAGCGGAAGGCGACAAGGCCCTGCGCGAAAAGGACCGCAGCAACGACGAAATAATGTTTGGAAATAGTAATAAATGGCATTCGGGTCAAGGAGCGCACATTGTGAAATCGCATATTGACAACGCGGGCCAACTGTGGGACAATATGGATACAAGTTTATGGTATATCGTTTATATACTGCGAAAACCCCTTTATTTATTGGCGTTTAGGTTGGATACAGGATAGCGAAAAAATGTATATTTTGAAGGATGGAGCGCAGCCCTGCCGGCTTGCGTCCATATAGAAACCTATTTGAGGGGAGGAAAACCAACCATGAAAAAGGTATTTGCATCCATCCTCGCGCTGACCATGCTCCTGGGGCTGATGGCTTTCGCCCACGCGGATGCGCAGATCGTGATCCAGCTTGGCCACTTCGGCGCGCCGGGCGAGCCCGTGACCTCCGCCGCTGAAACGTTCAAGGCCAAAGTGGAAGAACTTTCCGGCGGCACCATGACGGTGGAGATCCATGGCGCCAGTGAACTGGGCAACGCCAAGGAGATGGCGGAGCAGACGGCCATGGGTGCGATCCAGGCCTGCCTGGTATCCCAGGGCAGCCTGGACAAGTACGATATCCGCTACGCCCTGATTACCGCACCCTATGTCTACAGCGGCTATGAGCAGGCATATGCGGTGGTGGACGGCCCCTTTGCCCAGTGGGTGGCCGACGGCCGGCTGGAGAGCAAGGGCCTGCATAACGTGGGCCCCTGGGACTACGGCTTCCGCAACCTGACCAATTCCAAGCGCGAAGTCAAGACCCCCGCGGATGTGAAAGGCCTCAAGATCCGCACCCCCAGCGAAATCCAAAAGGTAGCCTGCTTCGAAACCCTGGGCGCCGATGTGCAGCAGGTTGCTTTCAGTGAGCTGATTTCCGCCCTGAAACAGGGCACTGTGGACGGACAGGAGAACCCGCTGTCCACCATCTACAACAACAGCATGTGGGAAGCGAATCAGAAATACCTGAGCCTGACCCGGCACACCTGGGAGGCCGTGAACCTGACGCTGAACAACGACTTCTGGACCGGCCTTACGGATGAGCAGCGCAGCATCATTGAGCAGGCTTCCGCCACCGCAAGGGACCAGATGCGCAACGAAGTGCAGAGCAGCGAGCAGGATTACATCCAAATGCTCAAGGACAAGGGCATGACCGTGACGGCGGTGGATCTTGCGGAGTTCAAAGCCGCCATGGCTCCGGCGTGGGACAGGGTCGCCGCCTATGAGGGAAGCGCGGAGGATATGGCCTACTTCCTGAAGATCGTCGAGGAGACGGCAAAATAAAACAGCGCCCCCATTGCCGGTGAATGGCAGCATCTTGGCCTGGTGTTGCCATTCACCGTTTTCGGGCGGTGCCTTGACCAAAGGAGGCTCTCCTTTTATGATCGCATTGATCGTATGTGTGCTGCTGATCCTGCTGATGGTTGTGGGTGTACCTGTCTGCGTGGCCATGGGCATCACCAGTGCGGGCGTATTTGCCGCCATGGGCTTTGACAAGATCCTGCCGGTGATGGCGCAGCGCATCTACAATGGGACCACCGGATTTACGCTGCTGGCGATCCCTTTTTTTATCCTGGCCGGCAACCTGATGAACACCGGGGGCATTACCGACCGCATCTTCAACTTCGCAAGGGCCATGGTGGGGCACTGGCCCGGCGGGCTGGGCCAGGTGAACGTTTTTTCCAGTGTGATCTTTTCCGGCATGTCCGGGGCGGCGGTGGCTGATGCCGCGGGCCTTGGGATTATTGAAATGAAGGCCATGGACGATGCCGGTTTTGACCACAAATTCAGTGCCGCCATCACCGCCGCATCTTCCACCATCGGGCCGGTGATCCCGCCCTCCATCCCCTTTGTGGTCTATTCTTCCTGCACCAGCGTTTCAGTAAGCAAGCTGTTTGCGGCCGGATTTATCCCCGGCTTTTTGATGGCGCTGGCCATGGCGCTGTGCGTGTATTTCATCTCTAAGCGCCGGAAGTTCCCTGTAAGTGGAAGAATGCCCTGGAAGCTCCGGCTGAAATATCTCTGGCAGGCGATCCCAAGCCTGATGACCGTGGTGATCATCATAGGCGGCATTTGGGGCGGCCTTTTTACCGCCACCGAGGCGGCCATCGTTGCCACCTTCTATGCCATGTTCTTAAGCTGCGTGGTGTACAGGCAGGTGAATCTCAAAAAACTGGGCAAGATCATCTACAGCAGCCTTATCACAAGCTGCAAAACGCTTTTCATCATTGCCATCGCCAATTTTCTGGCCTATTTCATGCTGCACCAGCGCATTCCCAACCAAGTGATCCAGGGCTTGATGAGCGTGACCCAAAATCCCCAGGCGCTGATCCTGATGATCGTTTTTGTGCTGCTGGTGCTGGGCATGTTCCTGGAGGGGACCTCCGTGATCCTGATTGTGACGCCCATCTTCCTGCCCATCATCAAGGCCATCGGCATGGATTATGTGCAGTTTGGCGTCATTATGATTCTGGCTTCCATGATCGGCCTGCTGACGCCGCCCGTGGGCATGAGCCTGTACGCTGTGTGCAGCATCACCAAGGTTTCTCTGGTGGACCTTTCCAAGGAGGTACTGCCCTACGTGGCCGGCATTCTGGTGGTACTGCTGCTATGCGCCTTCTGGCCGCCGCTGTCCCTGTGGCTGCCAGGGCTAATCGGGTAGGGGGTGGCAGACATGATGCTGTTGAAAAAAGCAGACGCTGTCCTTGCAAAGATCCTCCAGGTGCTTGTGATAACTCTGTGCGTTGGAATCGCGCTGATCCTGTTTGTGCGTGTGCTGATCAGGTTCACGCCGCTGCATATCTCCCTGTCCTGGACGGACGAGGTGGTGGAGTGGATGATGGCCTGGATGATCTTCACCGGCGCGACGCTGATCTTCCGCACCGGGGACCATTTCCGGGTAGACCTTTTGCAGACGAAATTCCGGGGGAAGATCTTCATGGGCGTGCTGAACGTGCTTATCTCGCTGCTGGGGATCCTTTTCTTTTCCGCTTTGCTGTACTATTCTGTCGAGCTGGTGATTGGGGCGGATTGGTTTTCCCCGATACTGAAGGTATCCACACGGCTGCCGTATTTGAGTATCCCGGTAAACTGCGCCTTTATCTTGCTGTACCTGGTCCGTGACATTGTTGCCGAGATCATAGCCATGCACCGGAAGGAATCCGGGGTGACGGCAGAGGCTTGACCCGTAACAAAGACGCCGGAACGGATGTACATCCGCTCCGGCGCCTTTTGTGTGCAATAAATCATCAACTGTCAGTAAAGTAATCTTTAAGGTCGGAAAAAATCATCCTGCCCAGCCTTGTAATGCCGCCGAAAAGGTGCTTTTGCATCAGGGGCCGGATGGCGGCTAAATCGCCTTTTTCCAACGCCGCAAGGATCAGCGCATGCTCGTCCACAATCTGCCTGTAATTTTTGATCTCCACAATATCCAGCATGCGGAACCGCGTGTAGTGGCGGCTGGAGTTTTGTATGCATTCCCACAGGTACTCCTTGCCGGTGGCGGCGAACCAGATCCCATGGAGCTGGCTGTCCAGCTTATAGAACTGGCTGGCCGCAAACTTTTCGCTTTTCAGCAGTTCACACATGGAGCTGTGGACGTGCCGGACCCGTTCCAGTTCCACCATATTGGAAATCTTAATGAAATCTTCCAATACAAAGGTTTCCACCGCCATCCGCTCATAGATGATCTGGTTGATGATGTTAAAGTTCATTCTGGTAACCTGTGTACGCTTGTAGGGCGTAATGGTGACCAGATCGCAAAGCCTCAGTTCCTGAAGCACCGAGCGGATGGGGGAGCGCGATACGCCGAACCGCTCGCACAGCTCGTTTTCGCTCAGAGACTCACCCGGCTTGATCTTCAGGGTAATGATCTCATTCTCCAGCGTGCGGAAAATATCGCGGCTGGACCAGCGCTCACTCATGTCTTGATGAACTCCTTACGGCGGCAATAATGCTTGGAATCAGGATGATTTGTAGTGTATCATAGGTTCCAACCACCGTCAACCGGCATGGAAAAAACAAAAGCCGGCCAGCGTTTTTCCTGCGTTTTCAAGTGCATTTTCATGTTTCCTCTGCTGTATGTTTTCAAATTTCCTCGGTTCGCTGCTTGACGTATTTACAAGAAACGGATATAATGAGATTCGTGGGAAATTTGAGCGATTTTTTATGATTGCCCAAACTTGTTGCATTATGTACCGGCAGGTAAAAATCAACGAGAAGGAGACTGGATGAACATGCAATATGGGGAACTGTTAAAGAGCCGGATGAGTAAGGAGAGCTTTGATAAGCTGACCGCGCTGAACAATGAAAAGGTAATGGAGTTTGTCGGCTTTTTTACCGAACATTGCGATCCCGCTTCCATCTATGTATGCACGGACAGCGAGAGCGACATGCAGTATGTGCGCGATCAGGCTTTGAAGCTGGGCGAGGAAGAGACGCTTCATCATCCCAAGCAGACGATCCACTGGGATGGCTACGGCGATCAGGGGCGCGATACAAAAAATACGAAATTTATGGTGGTTAAGGAAAACCTCGAGAGCATGAAGGAGTATGGCGCCGTTGAATACGAGGAGGGCTATCAGGAAATCATGGAGATTTCCAAGGGCATCATGAAGGGCAAGCAAGCCGTTGTGCTCTTCTTTTCCGAAGGCCCCACGGAAAGCCCCTTCACCATCCCCTGCATACAGTTTACCGACAGTTGGTATGTTGCTCACTCCGAATACATCCTGTACCGCTCCGCTTACAACCATTTCCTGAAGATGAAGGAAAGCGAAAAGGATGATTTCTTCCAGTTCATCCATTCCGCTGGCGAGTTGGATGCCAACAACAATACGCTGCATCTTGACAAGCGCCGCGTTTTCATGGACACAAAAAACAACAGGGTGTATTCCATGAACGCCCAGTATGCCGGCAACTCTGTAGGCCTGAAAAAGCACTCCATGCGCCTTGCCATCAACAAGTCTGGCAAAGAGGGCTGGCTGTGTGAGCATATGTTCATCATGGCTGCCGTCAACGCTGAGAAGGATCGGATGACCTATTTCTGCGGCGCGTATCCTTCCGCCTGCGGCAAGACTTCCACGGCCATGATCCCCGGGGAAAAGATCGTGGGCGACGACATTGCCTACTTCCGCAATATTGATGGTGAATTCCGCGCGGTCAATGTGGAAAACGGCATGTTTGGCATCATCCAGGACGTAAATGCCAAGGATGACCCGGTGATCTTTGAAAACCTGATGAAGGATCAGGAGATCATCTTCTCCAACGTGCTGATGGGCCCGGATAAGATGCCTTATTGGCTGGGAATGGGTGTGGAAGCTCCCAAAGAGGGCCGCAACCATTTCGGCGAGTGGCACGCAGGTGTCAAGGATGCCAAGGGCAAGGAAGTTGGCGTGGCTCACGGCAACGCCCGCTACACCATGCGCCTGGACTATCTGGACAATATCGACAAGGAAGGCTTTGAAGCCAAGAACGGCGTGAAGGTGGAAGGCATCCTTTACGGCGGCCGGGACAGCGACACCACCGTGCCGGTGGAGGAATCCCCCAGCTGGAAGGACGGCATTTTGCTCAAAGCCTGCACCCTGGAATCCGAAACCACCAGCGCGACCCTGGGCGCCGAAGGTGTGCGCACCCCCAGCCCCATGGCGAATATGGACTTCGTTGCCTATCCTCTGGGCAGCTACACCATGAACAACATCAAGTTCGGCGAGAGCGTAAAGAATACCCCCAAGATCTTCAGCAACAACTATTTTATGCGCGGGGCCGACGGCAAGTTTGTTACCAGCAAGCTGGCCAAGAAGGTATGGCTGCACTGGGCGGAGGGCAGGATCCACGGAGAGTATGAAGCCTATGAAACGCCCACCGGGAAGATCCCCCATTATCAGGACCTTGCCAAGCTGTTCAAGAAGTACCTGAACGAGGACTTCACCGAGGAAGTGTATACCTACCTGTTCACCTTCCGCTGCACCAAGTGGATCGAGAAGCTTAACCGCACGAAGGCGTTCTACACGAAGATGGACGCCGCTACCCCCAAGGAAATTTTCGATTACTGGGATGCGGCGATCGCAAAGATCAACGCGGCCAAGGAAAAATACGGCGACCAGATCAAGCCCGGTTTCTACAAGGGCTGATCTCCGGTTTTCCGGCCGTTCGAGCCGGAGGCTAAAAAGATCAGGGAGCCTGAATGCGCGGTATCCACTCGCATTCAGGCTCCTTTTTGATAGGGACGGAACGCTGCGCCGGAGGGTCTTCTTTGATTTTTATAGGGGATCATGGTATGATATGTCATATTTTGATAGGTGAAGCGGGAAGGAAGCCGCCTTTCCGGCAGGCAGGAAGGCTGGCGGAGGCTGGAGGGAGAGTTGCGGTATGAAGCTTTTGCATATTGCCGACCTGCACATCGGTAAGCGGGTCAACGAATTCAGCATGATACCGGATCAGACGTTTATCCTGGGACAGATCGTAAAACTTGCCGAAACGGAACACCCGGACGCGGTGCTTATCGCAGGGGATGTGTATGACAAGGGGCAGCCCTCCGCGGAGGCGGTGGAACTGCTGGACGATTTTTTAACGAAGCTTGCCGGGCTTCCCGTGCCTGTCTATATGATCAGCGGGAACCATGATTCCCCGGAGCGCCTGGGTTTCGCCAGCCGTTTGCTGAAACCAAGCGGCCTGCACATCGCCGGCACCTTTGATGGGCTTCCCCAAAAGGTACGGATTTTGGATGAATATGGCGCCGTGAACATCTATCTGTTGCCTTTTATAAAGCCCGCGACGGTGAACCCGTACCTTGAAAAACCTGCGGAAACCTATGAGGAGGCGGTTGTTGCGGCGCTTAATCGGGCGGAGATAGACGCCAGTGAACGGAACGTTCTTCTTGCGCATCAGTTTGTGACCTGCGGTGCGGTCAGCCCCGGGCGCTCGGCGTCGGAGAGTGTGTCGGTAGGCGGGCTGGATCATGTGGACGCTTCCGCCTTTGCGGCGTTTGACTACGTGGCGCTGGGCCATCTTCATCAGCCGCAAAGCATAGGCCGCGACGCGGTCCGCTATGCGGGATCACCCCTGAAATATTCATTTTCGGAGGCGCGCCACATAAAGTCGGCAACGGTTGTGACGCTCAGGGCAAAGGGGGAAGTTGAAGCCCGCAAAATCCCGCTCACGCCCATGCGCGATTTGCGTGAGATCCGGGGAGAGCTTGCGGAACTGCTGGGTGCGGGCCGGGAGGATGAACAAAATACCGGTGATTATATCCATGCCACGCTCACGAACGAGGAGGAGATTTACGATGCCGTAGGCCGGATGCGGCAGGTATATCCCAACCTGATGGCGCTGGACTTTGACAACAGCCGCACGAGACAGGCCGTTCTCTTTGATACGGCTTCATCGGAGGATGCCGCTGAGAAGAGCCCATTGGAGCTGTTTTCGGAGTTTTATTTTTTGCAGAACGGCAAAAGGCTCACGCCGGAGCAGACTTCGCGGATGGGGCGGATTTTCGATCAGGCGGGAGGAAGGAACGAATGAAACCGGTCAAACTCGTCATGAGTGCCTTCGGCCCTTATGCCGGCAAAACCGAATTGGATTTTCAGCCCTTTGGCGGCAAAGGGTTGTTCCTGATCACCGGCGACACGGGTGCGGGCAAGACGACGCTCTTTGATGCCATCGCTTTTGCGCTCTTCGGCGAAGCCAGCGGGTCTGTCCGCGGGGCAAACACCCTGCGCAGCGATTTTGCCCAGCCTGGAACCAAAACCTATGTGGAACTGACCTTTCAAAACAGGGATCAGTTGTATACCGTCTTGAGAAATCCACGCTATCAGCGGCCCAAAAGGGGCGGCGGCCTTACCATGGAAAATCCGGACGCGCTCATAACGCTGCCGGGCGGTGATACCGTCAGCGGCATACGCGAGGTAACGGCGAAAATTGAAGACCTGCTGGGAATCACCTGCAGGCAGTTCAAACAGATCGCCATGCTGGCTCAAGGGGAATTTTTGCAGCTTCTGCTGGCGGACAGCGGGGAGCGGGGGGACATCCTTCGCCGCGTGTTCGGCACGGAACTGTTTCGAAACGCCCAGCGCCTTTTGAAGGAGCAGGCGGCGGATGCAAAAGGGAGGCTGGAAGACGCTGAAAAGGCTGTTTTAATGCATATTTCCAGCATTGAACACCCCGCGGATGAACAGGGGGCGGCATTGTCCGCTCAAATGGCGGAGGTATCCATCCACCATGCGGATGACGTCCTTGGGAACCTCAAGAAGCTTGTGGCGGAGGACACTGCCCGCATTGACAGCCTGCGCGCCAGGACAGGCAGCCTGGAAGGGAAGCGCAATGACCTGATAGCCGCCATGGAACAGGCCAGGTTCATTAATCAAGCCTTAGAGGCGCTGGAAAATGCCCGGGAAAGTGAAAAGGAGCTTTCAGGCAGGCAGAAGGAGTATACCCGGCGGAAGGAAAGACTCTCCCTTGCTGAAAAGGCGCTGTATGAGGTTCTTCCGCTGGAGAAAGCCTTTTTGCGGGAAAAAGAGCTGCAGGAGCGGCTTGCCCGGGAGGCCGCGGCGCTTGAGAAGCAGATTACGGAATATGAGGCGGCCTCCCTTGCAGCACAAGCCGTTTACCAACGGGAGCAGCAAACCGAGCCCAGGCGCAGGGAGCTAGCCTTTGGTATCGACCGGTTGGAAAAAGCGCTGGTCAAATATGCCCGCACGGAGCAGCTCCAAAAAGAGATGCAGGCCCTTTCCGCCAAGAAAGAAGGACTGGCGAAGACACTGGAGGAGCTGGACCGGAGAAGGGCGGAATACCAAGGGGAGGAGAAGCAGGTCCGCGAAACGCTGGAAGAAATGGGAGGCCTGGAAATAAAAATCATGGAATGCCGTCAGGACGAAAAGGACATTGACGCCCTGCAGTCCGGCCTCCAGGGTTTGCTGGACTCCGAAACTCGCCATTCCGCCTTGCAGGCGGAGTTGGAAGAATTTCAGCATAGCTTTGAAAAGGCACGGGAGATGTACGAGCTGTCCGGCGCTGTGTACAAGGAGAAGGAAATTGCCTTTTTCCGGGAACAGGCCGGGCTGCTGGCTGCTACCCTGAAGGACGGGGAGCCTTGCCCTGTGTGCGGAGCCACCAGCCACCCCCGGAAAGCCCGGCCTTCCGCCGATGCCCCCAGCGAAGCGGAGCTGAGCGTTTTGAAGGCAAAGGCGGAAAATGACCGGGAAACCATGCGGATAGCCAGCGAGCAAACGGCCGGAAAACTGGGAGAAGCAAATCTGGCGAAGGAACGGCTGGCACGGGAGGCGGCAGGTTTCTTTCCGGAAGCGGAAAGCAGCGTGATTCTTATTAACTTGCCAGAGCACACCAAAACGGCGCTTTCCCTATGCCAATCCCGCAAGGAGGAAAATGCCCGGCTCCTTTCGGGGCTTCAAACGCAGGTTTTGGAAAAAACGCGCCTCGCGGAGCGGCTTGATACAGTACAAAAGCAGCTGAAGGGCAATGCGGAGGAAACCGGCAAGATGAGCCAAGAATCGTCAGCGGCTGAAACCGGTTTGGCAGGCATGGCGGGAGAGATAAGCACCCTTCAGGCCGATCTCCCGTACGAAAGCCGTGCCAGGGCACAGGACGCCATCAGCCTTTGGCAGCGTGAGCTCAAGCGCCTCAATGATGCTTTCCGGCAGGCGGAAATAGAAGCGCAGAATCTTCAAAGCGGTCTTGAAAAAGATAGGGCATTGCTCAAGGACAAGCGGGAGGCCGGACTTTCGGCTGTGCAGGCCGCAAAGGAGGCGGAGGCAGCGTATCAGAAAAGGCGGACAGACTGCGGCTTCCTGGAGGAAAGCGATTACCGCGGGGCGCTTTTGCCGAAGGCTGATATGGACGCGCTGCGGGAGGAAAACCAAAAATACGAGGATGCGGTCAAGGCGGTCCGGCGCGACCTTGACAGGCTTGCCAAGGAAACCGAAGGAAAAGAAAAGCGGGATATCACGGGGCTTGGAGTGGAAAAGGAACGCCTGGACCGGGAACAGGAGCGGGCCGGCGAGGAAATCCGGACGCTGGTATCCCGCCTGGGCAGGAACGCGCCAATCGAAAAGGCGCTGGAAAAGGCGATCACGGATTTTGCGGAGTTCCAACAGGAGCATCTTTTGATGGAGAATCTATCAAAAACGGCCAGCGGTGAGCTTGCCGGAAGGCAGAAGCTGGCTTTTGAGCAGTATGTGCAGGGTGCCTACTTTCAAAAAATCCTGACGGAAGCCAACCGAAGGATCAAGGGCATGACGGGCGGCCGGTTCGAGCTTACGCGCCGGGAAGATCCGGAGGATCTGCGCTCCCAGACCGGACTGGATATTGATGTGCTGGATCACTATACGGGCCGTATCCGGCCGGTGAAGACGCTCTCCGGCGGCGAATCCTTCAAGGCGTCCCTGGCCCTGGCGCTGGGGCTCTCTGATGTGATTCAGCGCCATGCCGGCGGCGTAAAGATCGACACGCTGTTCGTGGACGAGGGCTTCGGATCCCTGGATGCCGAATCCCTGGAACAGGCGGTCCAGACGCTGGTGGGGCTTGCGGAGGGGGATCGTCTGGTGGGCATCATCTCCCACGTGGGCGAGCTGAAAGAACGGATCGACCGGAAGATCATCATCGACAAGACCATCGCGGGCAGCACCGCCCGCCTTGTGCTGCCTTAGGTGCGCTGCTGTCAATGGTGTTTGAGAAAAATATCCTTTTCTTGGCTTTTGTAAAAGGGAGAAAAGAAATATGTATAGAATAGGTATATGCAATATATAGGAGGATTTGTTTCCGTATGAAAAAACGCTGCTTGGCCGCCCTGGTGACGTTGTTTGTTTTCCTTTGCTCTTCCGCACTGGCAGGGGTGGAAATCACCGAGGTTTCTTCCAAAAATGTAACGCTGCGGCTGGATGAAAACGGCCTTGCTCACGATTTTGTGGTGATCGCCAACACAGGTGCGGATACCGTGGACCTTGCGGGGTATTCCCTCTCCGACGGGGGCCCGGAGGCCTATATGCTTGAGGGTGTGGCCCTGAATCCCGGGGAGAGTGTGACCGTATATTGCACGGGAAAGGAACCCAACGCGCCCTTTAAGCTGGCGGCCGAGGGAGAGACGCTGTACCTGTACGATGCCGGCGGCGGATTTGTGCAATCCCTGGTTGTACCCGCCATGGGGGACAACCAGGTATATAAGAATGGCACCGTGGCGGACGGGGAAGAAACGCGAAGCTTTGGCAGCGTCGTGATCAACGAGCTGCTGGCGGTCAACACCCTGCTGACCGTGGGGGAAAAGACGCCGGACTTCATTGAGCTGTACAATGCGGATGGTGTGGATGTGGAGTTGACGGGCTGGGGCCTTTCGGACAATTCTTCCAAGCCGGCCAAGTATGTGTTTCCCGAAACCGTGATCCCCGCCAAGGGGTATCTGGCCGTGTACCTGACCGGCGACGTGGGCTTTGGCCTGAGCGGCGATGGGGAATGTGTACTTCTGACGGATCCGGAAGGCAAGGCTGTTGATTTTGTGGTTTTCGGTGCCCAGGCGCAGGATGTGGCGCTGGCGCTGATGGACGGCGCCATGCAGGAGACCACTACGCCCACCCCCGGAACGGCCAACGTGATTACAAAATAACCGTCTCTGAAAAGAAAATGGAAGCGCGGTCCGTACCTATCGTACGGGCCGCGCTATTTTATTCCTTGAAATTTTCATGTCTTCTGCTTCTGATGCTGCGCCTCGTCCTTGATCTCTCCCCGCATATCGTCAAGGGCATGGCTGCGGCGCACGTTCTTGTCCTTCAGCGCCTCCTTTGCCTTTGGGTCGGAAGCATTGGCAATGGCGTCATCAGCCAGTTCCATGTTGCGGATGGTGTTGTCGATGTTCTTTTGGATGTGATCCACATTGTCCCTGCGGTTGTCAGGCTTGGGTTTCATACAGCGCCTCCCTGATGATGGTGATGACCATAGCTTGCCAGGACGGCGCTTGCTTATGCATGGCGTTGGACCGATAAAATTCTGCGGAAGACTTTTCATTGCCGGCTTTCCTGTGTACAATAGAAACGGGATGAAAGATCCCAAGGAGGAGCATATGAAGCGAGTAATATTGACGGTACTGGATGGTGTTGGTGTGGGTGCCCTGCCGGATGCCGGGCGGTATGGCGACGAAGGCTCCAACAGCATGGCGCATGTCATTGAAGCCACCGGTGTTCAGCTTTCCAACATGGCCAGAATGGGCCTGGGGCATATCGACGGTGCCGGGCATCCCAAGGATCCCCGCGCCATAGGCGCTTTCGGCAAGGCCAGGGAGCGTTCTCCGGGGAAGGATACCACCACCGGCCACTGGGAAATGTCGGGAGTGATCCTGAAACAGCCATTTCCTACTTTTCCCAATGGCTTTCCCAAAGAAGTGATGGACGCCTTTGAAGCCGCCATCGGTACGAAAACGCTGGGGAACAAAGCAGCCTCCGGCACGGAGATCATTAAGGAACTGGGAGAGGAGCACCTGGAAACAGGGTATCCCATCGTGTATACCTCGGCGGACAGCGTGTTTCAGATTGCTTGCCATGAGGCGGTCTATACGCCGGAGAGGCTGTATGAAATGTGCGAAACCGCCCGGGGCATCCTTACAGGAAAGTATGGGGTTGGCCGGGTCATCGCCAGACCCTTTGAGGGGGTGCCGGGCCATTTTGTGCGCACGTTGCGCCGGAGAGATTTTTCCGTGGACCCTATGGGGGAAACGCTGCTGGACGTGGTGAAGGCGGCGGGTATGCGGGTAATGGGCGTAGGCAAGATCGAGGACATCTTCAACCACCACGGCCTGACCGACAGCATCCATGCCGCCGGGAACCCTGCCTGCATTGAAGCGCTGCTTGCCTACATGCGCATGGATTTTAACGGGTTGATCTTTACCAACCTGGTGGATACGGATATGGTCTACGGCCACCGCAACGATCCCAGGGGATACGCGGCGGCGCTGAAGTATTTTGACCAAAAACTGCCGGAGATGCTCTCCCTCATGGGGCCGGAGGATTTGATGATCATTACAGCCGACCATGGAGTGGACCCCACTTTCCCGGGCACCGACCATACCAGGGAGCACGTGCCCATCCTGTGCTGGCATCCCGGCATGGACAAGCTTGTAGACCTTGGCGTCCGGGATACGTATGCCGATATCGCCGCCACCATTGCGGAGCATTTTGGCCTGCACCAGCGGTTTTCGGCCGCTTCCTTCTGGAAGGACATGATGTGAAAGGGAAAACACCATGCTCAAAAAGATCCATAAAGCCGCCAAGGTGATTGAGGAAGCCTGCGGCCGGGCGGAAGTAGGCATTGTCCTTGGCAGCGGGCTGGGGGATTTCGCCAAAAGCCTAAAGGATGGCACATCCATTCCCTACGGCGATATTCCCGGCTTTCCGGCATCCACGGTGCCCGGCCATGCGGGGATGTGGCATGGGGGAAAGCTGCACGGCAAACGCGTTTATCTGATGCAGGGGCGCTTTCACTTTTATGAAGGATATGATCTTGCGGAGCTCACGCTGCCCATCCGGGTAATGGCGGAGCTTGGCGTAAAGGTGCTGATCCTCACCAATGCCGCCGGGGGCGTGAACCTTGGTTATAAGGCCGGTGACTTGATGCAGATCACCGATTTTATCAACCTAGCGGGCCAGAATCCCCTCAGAGGGCCAAATTTGGATGCCTTCGGGCCAAGATTTCCCGATATGACCTATGCCTATGACAGGGACCTGGCCGCGCTGGCCCATCAGAAGGCCGAAGAACGGAGTATCGTGCTTCATAAGGGCGTGTACTGCTGGATGAGCGGCCCCTGCTACGAGACCCCGGCGGAGATACGCATGGCAAGAATCCTGGGCGCGGATGCCGTGGGCATGTCCACCGTGCCGGAAACAATCGTGGCGCGCCATTGCGGCATGCGGGTGCTGGGCCTGAGTTTGATCACCAATATGGCGGCGGGGGTGCTGGACGCACCCCTTGACCACCAGGAGGTGATGGCCATGGGGGAAAAAGCGAAGGGAACTATCTCCGCCTTGCTGGACGCGGTCCTGAAGGAAATTCTCCCATAAAATTCCATGCCTTTTCCCGCCTGTTCAAGGGCATGCTAAGAACGCATACCGCTTGACATGGGAAGGGGAAACAGGCATGAGGAAAGGGTTTCGGTTCTTGACGGCCCTACTGGCCATTTTGCTGGTGGTGCCGGCGGCGGGGGCCGCGCCGCTGGAGCAGGGGGAGCCCGTTTCCCTCACCACTCCCTCTGCCGTGCTGGCGGAGGTTTCCACCGGCACGGTGATTTTTGAAAAAAACGCCGATGAAAAACGGCAGGTGGCCTCCATCACCAAGCTGATGACGGCGCTTTTGCTGCTGGAGGACCTGGGAAACGGCGAAATTGCCTTGAATGACCAGGTCACGGTCTCCAAAAACGCCGCGGCCGCCAAGGGCAGCCAAGCACTGCTGGACGCAGGCGCGGTGTATCCCCTGGAAACGCTTTTGCAGGCCACCATCATGGCCAGCGCCAATGACGCGGCCATTGCCCTGGCGGAGCATGACGCGGGATCGGAAGAAAACTTCGTGGACCGCATGAACGCAAGGGCGCAGGAACTGAATATGACCAACACCCGGTATGTAAATTGCACCGGGCTGCCACAGGATGGGCAGTATACCACCGCCAGGGATGTGGCCGCCCTCTCCTGCGAGGTGAGCAAGCATCCCGAATATTACAGATATTCCAGCGTCTGGATCGATACCTTGAAGCATCCCAGCGGCCGTGTGACAGACCTGACCAACACCAACCGGCTGGTACGCTTTTACGAGGGCTGCGACGGCTTCAAAACCGGTTCCACCGATGCGGCCAAGTATTGCGTGAGCGCTACCGCCGAAAAAAACGGCATGCGTCTGGTAGCTGTGGTGCTGGGTACCCCCAAGAGCCAGACCCGCTTTGATGAGGCCAGGGCCATGCTGGATTACGGCTTTTCCACCTACCGCCGGGTGACCATTGCCCGGGAAGGGGATTTGCTTGGACAGCAGGTAAACGTCACCCGGGGCTCCCGGGATACGGTGGATACGGCTCTGGGGAGCGGGCTGTCCATGCTGCTGAGGGTGGGCCAGGAGAAGCAGCTGGCCATGGAGGTGGAGCTGCCCGAATCAGTACAGGCCCCCGTTTTAAAAGGGGACCCCTTGGGCACCGTGCGGGTGCTGCTGGACGGCAAGGTGGTGGCCAGGTTAAGCTGCGTGGCTGCCCAGGATGTCAGGATGCCAGGCTTTCTGGAGGGCTTCACGAAGATACTGGACGGCTGGAGATAGGCCGCATAACGCTGAACGCCCTGCCGGTTTTGCCGGCAGGGCGTTTTTGATAGTTTCTTTTTTTGCGGCATTGCGGATGGGTATGCAGACACTCCTTTGTCTCCCTGGCCGCGTCGCCGGGAGAAAGCCGCCTGATTGGCACATCGCGCGGCGGCGCACACTTTTAAGGCGGCCAATCACTATAGGTCCGCCGGGGTACGGCTGCCAAACGCCTTTTTCCAGTCCTCCCCAAAGTCATCCACCGCCTTCTGGATAGCGGGCATCTTGAACAGGTCATACAATAACTGGGGCTGCACCGTGACCGCCTGGGCACCCATCAAAAAGGCACGGTTCACCTGCACCATGTTTTTGAAGCTGGCAGCTACGATCTTCGCGTTGTAGTTATACTTCGCGATCATCAATGCAATGGTCTCAATCACATCGTCCGCGTCGATGTCCATGTTCATCATGCGGTTGTAATAGGGGGCCACGTAGTCCGCTCCCGCCTCAATGGCCAGCAATGCCTGCGCTTTCTGATAAATGGCGGTGGCGGTGATGCTGATGCCTTCTTTTTTCAGCGCTTTGACGGCTTTTAGCCCTTCCATGGTTACAGGAACCTTGATATAAACGGTGCTGTCCGTTTTTTGAAGGATGGCATGGGCATCTTGAAGAATCGCTTCGCACGTTTGCCCGATTACTTGCACGTGCAGGCTTTTGCCCGGGCCAAGAATGCTCCTGACTTCCCGGAGATGGCCGTAAAAATCGGCAACACCGCATTGCCTGACAATACTGGGGTTGCTGGTGACGCCGGAAATGGGAAAATATTCGGCGCATGTACGGATATCGTTAAGGTTCAGCGTGTCCAGTATGTATTCCATGGCTGCCTCCTGTGTCTTGATGGGCGGGCTGCACTCCTGCCGGCTGGGGTTCCGTTGCTCAGTATACCATACATGAAGGCCGTTGCGGAACAAAAATGATTGACAAAAACAAAAAATGCGCTTACCATTTCCTTGTGATTGAAAATTTCGAACATCGGTCCAAAGGATGCGGTGCTGTGCCTGTAGACATGGAAAAATGGCGGGAAATTGCCAGGGCCAATATCAGCATACGGCAAGGCAAGCCCGGGCGCCTGCGCGGGAAGATCGCCCTTATTACCGGTGCCGCCCAGGGGTTTGGCCGGGGTATCTCCGTGGAGATGCACCGGGAAGGCGCATGCGTGGTGATCGCCGACAAGAACGCGGCGCTTGCCATGGAGGCTGCCGGTGAGCTTGGGGAAAGGGCGCTGGGCGTTTATGCGGATGTGACGGATGAGCAGAGCGTTGCGGACATGGTTGCCAAAACCGTGGAAAATTTCGGCGGATTGGATGTGCTGGTGGCTAACGCCGGCGTTGTCCGCTCCGGCCCGCTGGCCCTGTTTGAAAAAGCGGACTTCGATTTTGTGACCCAGGTGAATTATACTGGCTATTACCTGTGCGCCAGGTATGCGGCCATCATTATGCAGGCGGAGCATGAGGCGGACCCCGGCTGGCGTGGTGATATCATCGCCATCAACTCCAAGTCGGGGCTGGAGGGCAGCAGCAGGAATTTTGCCTACGCGGGCAGCAAGTTTGGGGGCATCGGCCTCACCCAGAGCTTTGCCATGGAGTTATGCCCGTACGGCATCAAAGTGAACGCTGTCTGCCCTGGCAATTACCTGGACGGGCCTCTTTGGACGGACCCGGAAAACGGCCTGTTCACACAATATTTGAAAGCGGGGAAGGTGGCCGGCGCAAAAAGCGCCGCGGAGGTCAAAACCTTCTATGAAAAAAAGGTGCCCATGGGCCGCGGCTGCCTGCCAAAGGATGTGGCCAGGGCCGTGTTCTACCTGATTGAGCAGGAATACGAGACGGGACAGGCCCTTCCTGTTACCGGCGGCCAATGCATGCTGCCGTAATAACGGAACTGCCGGATTTTTGATGCGCCCGCGGAGCTGTCCAAAGCGGGAAAGATGAACGGATAGGGGAGGATGCGATGAATATCAAGCAGCGGCAGCAGTCTATGATCGACCTGATCAACCGGAAGGGTTCCGTCAGCTTTTCCACGCTGAAGGAAGCGTTTCCCCAGGTATCGGAGATGACGCTGCGCAGGGACCTGGAACACCTGGACAACATGAAACAGATTATCCGTATCCACGGCGGAGCAAAATCCGTTGACTTTGTCATCGGCACAGATGATCTGTTTTTCAAGCGCAGTACCAGAAACGCCGAGGCCAAGGGGTTGATCGCCCAGAAGGCCGTGTCGCTTTTGAGCGAAAATACGTCTATCTTCATTGATTCCGGCTCCACCACCACGGAGTTTGCCAAGGTTTTTCCGGATGGCAGGTACCTTGTATTCACCAACAGCATCAGCTGCGGGCTGGAGCTGGCACACCTTACGGAGACACAGGTCTATATCGTGGGGGGGCGGCTCAACGCATTCAGCCTCAACGTAAACGGCTCCAGAAGCCTGACGTATCTGGAAAACATAAGCTTTCAAACCGCCTTTTTGGGGGTGACGGGCTATATTCACGGCCGTGGATTCACCTGCGGGTCGGAGGAGGACTGCGAGCTGAAGCGGGCTGTGATCCGCAAGTCGGACAAGGTCGTGCTGCTGATGGACGCGCAGAAGGTGGGCATCACCAGCACCTTTACCTTTGCCAACCTGGAGGATGTGGATGTGGTGGTCACCGACCCGGAGCTTGGCGAGCGGACCCGCCAGGAATTTGAAAGGCACAGTATCCTGGTTTGCTGATAAAAAAGGCTCTTCACAGCCGTTTCACCAGGCTTTAGCCGCCCGCTTTCCGGGCGGTATTTTTTTGCGAAAGTTTTCTCAAAGGCCCCTCCCCTATTGACGGGAAACGAAAACCCAGTTATGATAAGAAACATGGTTGAAACAAACGGTAATTAGTGCGAAATAAACTTATTCCGATCTTTCGTGGAAAGGGAAAAGGGGGGCAGGAGGTTGATTTTCACAGTCACACTGAACCCGGCGCTGGACAAGACGGTGACCATCCCCACATTTGCCGTGGGCAAGGTCAACCGTGTCGCCGGCATGCGGCTGGACCCCGGGGGAAAGGGGATCAACGTATCCAAAACCATACAGAGCCTGGGAGGGCAGAGTGTGGCCATGGGCATCCTTGGCGGCGCTGCGGGCAGGTATATTGAAAACAGCTTAGACGGGATGGCGATAGAAACAGACTTTGTCCATACGAAAGCATCCACCCGGACTAACCTGAAGATCATCGATCCCGCACAGAAGACAAATACAGATATCAACGAAGCGGGAGAAAAGATAAGCGGCGCCGCTATCCACCGTGTTTTCCTGCGGTTGATGAACCGCGTTGCGCCCGGGGATTTTGTGGTGCTGGCGGGAAAGGCCCCGCCACAGACACAGGACACGCTGTTTGAGGAGTGGGCACGGCAGCTGAAAAGCCTTGGTGCCAAGGTTTGCATGGATGTGGACGGGCCGATGCTCCTTCACGGCATCAAGGCCGCGCCGGACCTTGTAAAGCCCAATGAAGAAGAGTTTGCAAGCCTGGTGGGAAAGCGTTTTTCCTCCCTGAAAGAGATTGCCCTGGCGGCCCTTGACCTTAACAGCCGCGGGACCGCGCATGTCGCCGTATCCCTGGGGGACAAAGGAGCGCTGTTTGTGAAGGAGGGCCGCGCCCTCTATGCCCGCGGGCTGAAGGTGCCCGTCAAAAGCACGGTGGGGGCGGGGGATGCCATGATGGCCGCCCTGGTGCTGACGGAAGCCCGGGGCGGAACATGGCAGGATGCCATCCGGCTGTCTGTCGCGGCCGGGGCGGCCGCCGTGATGTGCGAAGGTACGGAGGCGGTTTCCGGGCCGGCGGTGCAGGAATTTGCCAAGCAAGTTGTGATGGAGGATGTTCAGCTATGAGGACAAGAGCCCTTAGGTTGTATGGGGCATCGGATCTGCGACTGGAAACCTTTGATTTGCCGGAAATCCGGGAAGATGAGATCTTGGCGGAGGTAATCACCGACAGCATTTGCATGTCCACCTACAAATGCGCCGTCCTTGGGGAAAAGCACAAGCGTGTGCCAAAGGACGTGGCGCATCATCCGGTGATCATGGGGCATGAGTTTGCCGGCAACATTGTGAAGGTGGGCAGCGCGCACCGCCATCAGTTTGCCCCCGGCATGAAGTTTACGCTGCAGCCTGCCCTGAATTACAAAGGCAGCATGGCTTCGCCCGGGTATTCCTATCCGTATTTCGGGGGCGATGCCACCTATTGCGTCATCCCGCCGGAGGTGATGGAGCTGAACTGCCTGCTGGAATACAAGGGGGAATCCTATTTCGAAGCCTCCCTGGCGGAGCCCATGAGTTGCTCCATCGGTGCTTTTCACGCTTGCTTCCATACAAAGATGGGCGTATATCACCATGACATGGGCATCAAAGCCGGCGGCAAGCTGGCGATTCTGGCGGGCGCCGGGCCTATGGGCCTGGGGGCGGTGGACTATGCGCTCCATGGCGACAGGCGCCCGGGCATGATCGTTGTAACGGATATTAATGAGGACCGGCTCAACAGGGCCAGGATGCTTTTTCCCAAAGATACTGCGGAGCAAAACGGTATAGCCCTGGAATTTGTAAATACTTCCCGGTTTAATGATCCGGCCGCCGAACTGCGTTCTATGAGTGGAGGCGGGTTTGACGATGTGTTCGTATTCGCACCCGTACGCCAGGTTGCCGAAATGGCCTCCGGGTTGCTGGCAAGGGACGGCTGCCTGAATTTTTTTGCCGGTCCCGAAGACCCCGCCTTTCACGCGGAATTGAATTATTACGATGTGCACTATAATTCCACCCACGTGATCGGCACCACCGGCGGAAACACCCAGGACATGGTGGAAGCCCTGGAATTGACGGCAGCCGGCCGGATCCGTCCCGCTGTGATGGTGACCCATGTGGGCGGGCTGGATGCGGCGGGGGAAACCACGCTGCATCTGCCCCAAATCCCCGGCGGGAAAAAGCTGATCTACACCCATATCAACATGCCCCTGACAGCCATAAATGACTTTGCGCGCCTGGGCGCGACAGATTTCCGGTTTTCGGAGCTTGACAGGCTCGTTAAATCCCGCGGCGGCCTGTGGTGCAAGGAAGCGGAGCAGTTTTTAATGCGGCACTGGGAACCGGCGCTTGATTCAATTTGAAGCGGACTTGGAAGCCGGTGCTTGTCTGTAAACTGATCCGGCCCTGGAAGCCATTCCTTTATTCGTTTGCAAGGAGATATTTTTATGGCCCGCCATTTGATCGTAATCTCCCAGGACGCGCTTGTGTATGAGGATCTGGAAACGCTGAAAACACTGCCGAATTACGCGAAAATCTGGGACAGGACGGCAAGGGTGGACAAGATGCGCTCCGTGTATCCCACCATCACCTATCCCTGCCACACCACCATGCGCACGGGCGTTTATCCGGACCGCCACGGGATCGTCAACAACGAACAAAACACGCTGTGCGAGAAGAGCTCCCAATGGGTGCTTTTCAACGAATCGGTAAAAGTGCCGGATCTGTTTGACGCAGCCAAAAAGAAGGGGCTGACCACAGCCGCCGTATTCTGGCCGGTGACGGGGAACCATCCTTCCATTGATTATTTGGTGAACGAATACTGGCCCCAAAGCGAGGGCGAAACCACCAGGGAATGCTTCATTCATTCCGGCAGCAGCCCGGAAGTAATGGAAAAAGCGGTGGACAAAAATCTGCACATGCTTGTCAACCGTGTCCACCCCTACTGCGACGCCTTCATCAATGCCTGTGCCTGCGCCATCATCAGGGAATTCAAACCGAATCTTTTGATGGTCCATCCCGCCAATATCGACGCCTACCGCCACAATACCGGGCTTTTTTCGCCGCTGGTGACCCATGGCCTCCATGAGATTGACCTGTGGCTGGGAGAGATCCTCAAAGCTGTCCGGGATGCGGGCATTGAGGAAGAGACGGATATCGTTATCACCAGCGACCATGGGCAGCTGAACATTTGCCGCACCATTTCCCCCAATGTGATTCTGGCCGACCATGGGCTGATCACGGTTACTGAGGAGGGCGGGATCCGGGATTTTCAGGCGTTTATCAAATCTACCGCTCTGTCTGCCCAGGTCTATTTGAAGGATCCGGCGGACAAGGCGGTCTATGAAAAGACCTACAGCCTGCTTAAGCACATGTGCGGCGAGGGGATTTACGGCATCAGCCGTGTGTATACCGCGGAAGAAGCGGAAAAGGAGGAACACCTTGCCGGAGATTTCTCCTTTGTCCTGGAAAGCGACGGCTATTCCTCCTTCACCAATGACTGGGTGCGGCCCATCGTGCGCAGCAAGGACATCACCGACTACCGCTTTGGAAACGCCACCCATGGCCACCATCCGGACAAGGGGCCCCAACCGACCTTTCTGGCCTTCGGGCCCCGGTTCCGTCCGGGGGTTGCGGTTGAGAAGGGATCGCTGGTGGATCAGGCGCCTACCTTTGCCCGTGTACTGGGATTGGATTTGGGGAATACCGACGGCAAAGCCATCCGGGAGATCCTTTATGACTGATTAGAGGCTGGAAGCGATCACC
The DNA here is from genome assembly GCA_023459275.1 of Bacillota bacterium. Lineage (GTDB taxonomy): Bacteria > Bacillota > Clostridia > Christensenellales > Aristaeellaceae > JAEWAH01. The sequence continues at coordinate 51,097 of JAEWVC010000091.1, forward strand.
GGAAATGGGAATCCGTGTGAGATATGTTGGTGGTTTGTTTCGCATGTAAGGAATATGTTTATTTCTGGCGTTCATTTATGTTCAAAAAGAACATAAATATGCTTGACAAACACACATCTCACGATTATGATAATAGTAATCCAAACGACGGCGTTTCATAAGGCGGACGGATTCAGAATGGGATAGAATGGTCATAGGAACCATTTTATTATAGGAAAACCGAAAAAGGAGGAGTCCCCGCATGAAGAAACTGGTATCTCTTGTCCTCATGTTGGTCATGGTGGCGATGCTGGTTCCCACCGCGTTTGCGGCCGAACCCATCATCATCAACTTCTGGCACACGGGCGGGTCTGGCGCTCTGCAGGAGGCCGTCCAATTCGCGGTGAACAAGTTCAACACCACCGTAGGCGCGGAAAAGGGCATCCAAGTTGTGGACACGTACATCGGCAATTATGACGCCCTCACCTCCAAGATCCAGCTGTCCATCCAGGCCAACGAACAGCCGCAGGTGGCCATCCTGGCCAACACCATGGTTGGCTGGTTCATGGAAGACGACGTGCTGGCGGACATGATGCCCTATGCGCAGCAGGATGGATTTGATGTAAACAACATCATGCCGCCGTTCATGCTCACCATGGGCAACCAGAATGGCGAACTGCATTCCGTTCCTTTCTTCCGCTCCACCCCCATGCTGTATTACAACAAGGGCATGGCCGATGCGGCCGGGCTGACCGCGCCCACCACCATGGATGAACTGGAAGCCTTTGCTAAGGCACTGTATAAGGTCAACGCCAGCGGCGAAGTTGAAGTATGGGGCTTTGAGTGCCTGAAGGACTTTGGGTACTACAATGCCGCCAACCTGTGGCAGCTGGGTTCCAGCATGTTCAATGAGGACGGATCCGCCTCTCCTGCCTTGGAGGATGGGACGATGCTGAAGGTCCTCAGCGACTGGCGCCGCTGGGTGGACGAAGGCTGGTGCCGTCCCTTTGACTCCACGGACCAGAGTGCGAAAATGACAGAACTTTTCTTCCAGGGCAAACTGGCCAGCTTCTGGAGCTCCTGCGGCAGCCTGCGCAACGTGATGAAGGGCTGCGCGGATGCTGGCATCGAGCTTGGCGTGATGCCTTTCACCACCTATGACACGGCCAACCCCGTCTCAGAGATCGGTGGCGGCAATGTGGGCATCATCGCGGCCAACAACTCCGAGGAGCAGATCGCCGCTTCCTGGGAATTTGTAAAGATGCTGATGTCCGACGAAGTGGTCTGCAATACCTCCATGGCCACCGGCTACCTCCCGGTCACCAACTCTGTGTCTACCTATCCCACCATGACCGAGTATTGGGCTTCCAACCCTCTGGCCAAGGTTTCCTACGACCAGTTGGGGACTGCCATCCCGCAGGAGTTCCCCTATGTGTCCTTCCTGCAGGACTTCACCATCGTATGCTGGGATGCCACTTCCCTGCTGATCCAGGATAAGAGCATCACCGCCGAAGAAGCCGTCGAATATATCAAGACGAACACGGCGGACCTGTTCTGATCCTACGATTCGATACTAATTCCAAATAGTATAAGCACAAGGAATCCTGCCGGGGCTTCACAAGCGGCTTAGCATCATGCTATGATAGGTGCTTCTGGCCGCTATGAAGCCCCGGGCCTCAAAGAACGTGCCTGGGGCACGTTCTTTGGGATAATCCGGGAACGTATTTGCCGGTCGTTGGCGCTTCCGTTCCTTATGCGCATCCTGCAATTTGATGATCGGGGGAATGGCGATGGCTTCCATCGAGTTCAGAAACGTAAGCAAATCCTTTGAAAAAAACAAGATCATAGAAAATTTGAACCTTTCTGTCCCGGATGGCAAATTTACCGTGCTGGTAGGCGCATCAGGATGCGGAAAAACCACGCTTCTTCGAATGATCGCTGGCATCGGGCCGGCCACTTCCGGCCAGATATTAATGGATGGCAAGGATATTACCGATCTTGATCCGGGCAAGCGGGACATTGCCATGGTGTTTCAAAACTATGCGATCTACCCGACGATGACTGTGCGGGAAAATATAGAGTTTGGCCTGAAAAACAACAAGGTGCCCAAGGAGGAAAGAATCCGCCTGATCCGGGAAGTGGCGGAGACGGTCAATCTGTCGGAGTACCTGGACAGAAAGCCCGGCACCCTCTCCGGCGGGCAGCGGCAGCGCGTGGCCCTGGCCAGGGCCATGGTGAAAAAGCCCAAGGTATTCCTGATGGATGAACCTCTGTCCAATCTGGATGCGAAGCTGCGCGTGCAGATGCGGGTGGAGCTTATTGAACTGCATGAAAAGTTGAAGACAACCTTTGTCTATGTGACCCATGATCAGGTGGAGGCCATGTCCATGGCTGACGTGATCGTTTTGATGGACAAAGGCAAGATCCAGCAGGTGGGATCTCCGTCTGAAATATACAATGATCCAAACAGCGTATTCATTGCCCAGTTCATCGGCTCCCCGGCCATGAACATTCTGGATATCCCGAAGGAAGGCAAGCTGGGTTTCAGGCCCGAAAAAGTCGACATGTCCCCAAAACCCCTGGATATGCTTTTCAGAAGGCGCTGCAGGGTTGCGACCAGGGAGATGCTGGGGTCTGAAACGATCTACAAGGTGGTCATGGGTCAGCACACCGCCATGGTCAAGAGCCTGAGCGATGATTTTGCCATCGGCGATGAGCTGATTCTGCATGTTGCCGCCGAAAACCTGTATCTTTTCGGAGAGGACGGGCAGCGCATCCGCGGGACGGAGGGAGCGGCCCTCAGGAAGGTGCATACCATAGCGGAGGAATTGAGCGATGCTTGAAAACAAGATTCCTACACCGGCCGTAAAAAAGCACAAGGCCTGGCGCGGGTATATTGCTTCCTACGCAATGATCGCGCCGGCAATCCTTTTCCTGCTGGTTTTTGTGATCTATCCCATGTTCCATATCATCCAGCTGAGCCTGTACAAGGGGAATGCTACCAACCCTTACAAGCAGTTCATGGGCTTGGAGAATTACTACAACATCTTTTTTGTCAAACGGGATTTTCTGGAGGCGCTGAAAAACACCGCCATTTATACCGTTGCGATCGTCGGTATCCTGATTTTTATGGCCGTGCTGTTTGCGGTGTGGATGTTTGATGACCGCAAGATCAACAAGATCGCACAGACTGCGTTTTTCACGCCGCACCTTGTCGCTTCGGTTTCCTGTGCCTTTATCTGGAGCTGGCTGTTCAACTCGGACCCTTACGGCCTGTTCAATACGGTGCTCAAGGTTTTTGGGATCGCCCCTGTCAACTGGCTGGGGGATACGAGAACGGCTATGGTCTGCATCATTGTGATGAATACCTGGAAGGCCATCGGGTATTACGCCTTGATCATCCTTTCGGCGCTCAAGGCGATTCCGCCGGAAATCTATGAGGCCGCCAGGCTGGACAATGCCTCAAAGACCAAAACCTTCTGGAAGATCACTCTGCCCATGCTCTCGCCACAAATTTTCTTTCTTCTCATCACCATCACCATCGGCTCCTTCAAGGTGTTCGACTCCGTCCGCCTGATGACAAACGGCGGGCCAGGCACCTCCACCCAGGTGATTTCCCTGTATATTTATAACTATGCCTTCCAGCGAAACAACTCATTGGGCATCGGCTCCGCCGCCGGTGTCGTGCTGATGTTTATCCTGATCGTGGTCACCATGATCGACTTTCGGGGCTTTGAAAAGCGGGTCCATTATCAATGAAGGGAGGCGGCGAAGATATGGTAGACAACAACACGTTGGAAGAAAAACAGCAAAGGCGCAAGCTGCTTTTGTACCTGCCCAAGCTTCCGGGCGATTTGTTCAAGTTGGCGGTCCTGCTTTTGTTTGCGTTTCCTTTTTATTGGATGCTGATCACCGCTTTCAAGACATACAGCGAATCCATCATTGCCCCGCCTACGCTCTGGCCAAGGGAGTTCACCTTTGAGAGCTTCGCAACCATCAGCCAGCTAGGCGTGGGCCTTTGGCGGTATGCCCTGAACTCCGTGGTCATCACCGGGTCCGTCGTAGTGCTTCAGCTGGCCGTGATGGTGCCGGCAGCCTACGCCTTCGCCAAGCGGAAATTTCCGCTGGCGGGATTCCTTTTCGGCGTCGTTCTGGTGGCGTTCATGATCCCCGAGCAGATCACGTATATTTCCGTATTTTTGATGATGTCCAAGATGAAGCTCATCAACACCCTCTGGCCCCAGATTATCCCCTTCGGCGCCAATGCCTTCGGCATCTTCATGCTTCGGCAGGGATTTAAGCAGATCCCTGATGAGATCGTGGAATGCGCCAGGCTGGACAATGCCACCGAGCTTCAGATCATGCTGCGGATCATGCTCCCCATGAGCAAGGCCTCCATGATCACCATCGCCATGTTCTCCTTTATCGCCCACTGGAACTCCTACTTCTGGCCGCTGGTGATGACCATGAGCGATTCCGTCCGCCCCCTGACCATGGCCATCGAAAGGCTGAAGGACGCAGAGCAGGGCCTCTTGTGGAACAATATCATGGCCTCCAACACCATTCTTGTGGTGCCGGTGATCATCGTGTTTCTGTTCGCCAGCCAAAAGATCATACAGGCCTTTGCCTATAAAGGCGTAAAATAAATTTCGAAGAAGGATTTTTCAATGGATATGCAGAAAACGGTGCTCGTTTCGGGGCATCGCGGGTTTGCTGCCCGCTACCCGGAAAATACCATGATTTCCTTTGCATCCGCTCTGAAGCTGCCGCTGGACATGCTGGAATTTGACCTGCACATGACCAGGGACGGGCAGATCGTCATGATGCACGACCACAAGGTGGACCGCACCACCGACGGTACGGGGCTGATCCGCACCTATTCTCTGAGCGAGATCCAAAAGCTGGACGCCGGCATCCGGAAAGGAGAGCAGTTCAAAGGGACGCGCATCCCGGCCTTTGAGGAATTTTTAGCGCTGATGAAGACCCGCCCGGAGATCGGGATGTGCGTGGAATTGAAGGATTACCCCAAGGACGGCGCGGAATGGGCCTGGGAATCTGCGGACAAGAGCCTGGAACTCATCGAGCGCTACGGCGTGGCGGACCGGTGCGTTATCAACTCCTGGAGCGGGGAACTGCTGGAATATGTGGATGAAAAATATGGCCACCGGTACAAACTGCACGGCTATTATCCCCTGAATTTGATGGGGGAGAATATGAAACGGGATCCTTATGAATACTTGTACTGCATGTGCCTGTTTGGCCCCAAGGAAGCGCCTGTGGTGGAAAAGGCGGCTTTCGATTATGCCGTATCAAGAAACGTGCAGCCCTGGGTCTATTATCCCGATGATTCCCTTGCCTCCTACGAGGCGGCCATATTAAACGGCGCAGTGCTGATCACCGCCAACGATCCGGAGAAGGCGCTCTCCTATCTTCGGGCAAAAGGGCTTCATCAATAACAAAACGGAAGGAAAGGCTAATGAGCATTATTACAATCGTCGGGTCCGGGATGATGGGCTCGGCCATATGCTTCCCGGCCCGGGACAACGGAAACGAAGTCAGGCTGGTAGGCACACCTCTGGACAGGGAGATTATCGGTCATTTAAAGGAAACAGGCTTCCACCTGACACTCAAGCGCAAGCTCCCGGCGGGAGTGCGGTATTTTCAGATAGAAGAGCTCAGGGAGGCCCTTGAAGGGGCCGACCTTCTTGTTGGCGGGGTTTCCAGCTTTGGGGTGGACTGGTTTATTGAAAATATACTTCCTGTTATCCCGGAGTCCCTGCCCGTTCTTTCCGTGACCAAGGGCCTGATGGATACGGAGGATGGGGGCCTTATCGCCTATCCGCATCTGTATGCCCAACGCTGCAAAAGGAATCTATCCCTCAACGCGGTGGGCGGCCCCTGCACCAGCTACGAATTGGCGGACCACGATCCCACCCAGGTGTGTTTTTGCGGGCCGGATATGGCCTTGCTTCGGAAAATCAAGGCGATGCTGAATACGGATTATTATCATATCAGCTTGTCCACGGACGTCATCGGCGTGGAATGCGCGGTGGCGCTAAAAAATGCCTATGCGCTGGGCGTGACCCTGGCCGTGGGGCTATCCGAGCGTATGGAGGGGCCGGGAGGCGTTCAGCACTACAACTCCCAGGCCGCGCTGTTCGGGCAGAGTGTGCGGGAAATGCGCAAGCTGATCGCCCATATCGGCGGGCGGGAAGACAACATTGTCTATGGCGCGGGGGACCTTTATGTTACTGTCTTCGGCGGCCGCACGCGCCTGATCGGCACGCTGCTGGGCAGGGGCTATACCATGGAGCAGGCGCAGAAGGAATTAAAAGGCGTCACCCTGGAATCCCTGGTGATCGCCACCCGGGCCGCCAGGGCCGTGCGCCGCCTAGTGGAGCGGGGGGCCGTAAAGGCCAAGGATTACCCGCTGCTGATGCACATCGACAGGATCATCAATTTCCACGAACCCGTTAATATCCCCTGGGGTGCCTTCGAAGTGGAGGAAGGCCAATCGTAAATCCGTGCAAAAAAGAATCAATACAAACATCCCGCGCCGAGATAGATTGGCGCGGGATGTCTTTTTTTGGGGACGGGAGGAAGACGCTTTATACGATTTTCAAACATTATTTCGCCGTTGCGACGGTTCTTTTCGCGCAGCGTAGCGTTGCTACGCCTCGCTCCGGTTCCTAGCCCTGCATCGAAAATCCCTCGCCGCCATGGACGAAATAATATTTTCCAATAGAATTAGGAAATAGCTTCCCCGCCGATTTCAATCATTACCTTCCCGCCCTGGCGGCAGGAGGGTTCCTCAAACACCTTTAAAACTTCGTCCAGGGGCAGTTTGAGGCTGATGATATCCTTCACATTGATTTTTTCCTCCGCCAGCAGGGAAATAGCCCTTTGGAAGGTATAAGGGTTGATGAAGGAGGCGGTGATGTGCAGTTCCTTTGCGAACACCTCGTAGGGCTTAATGGCAATTTCCGCGCCCGGCGGTGTCAGGCCAAAGAACATGACCGTGGCGCCGTTCCCTGCCAGTTTGACGGCCTGCGCCATGGTTTTTGCATGCCCCACGCATTCGATGACACAGTCCACATTGGGATAACCGGATAAGGCCTCCGCCAGGTCTTCGCTCATGGGGTCAAGGGCTCTATCCGCGCCGAGTTTTAAGGCCAGCTCCCGCTTTTGGGCCGTGGGTTCGGATACGACGATGTGCGCCGCGCCAGAAAGCTTGGCCAGCTGCAGCATGATCAATCCGATAGGCCCGGCGCCGATGACCAGCACCGTCTGGCCGGGGCGGATCCTGCACAGGTCGATGCCGTGGACGCAGCAGGAGACCGTTTCGCTAAGCGCGGCGTGAGCCAGGGGAAGCTTGTCCGGAAGCATGTATACCTGCTTTTCCGGTACGGTAAGGTACTGGGCGAAGCCGCCGCGGGCCGTGGTGCCGTATCCTGTCATATGCTTGCAGAAATGGCCCATGGCATTTCTGCAGAAATGGCACTGGCCGCACATTTCATTGGGGTCCACCGCCACCCGGTCCCCCGGCTTGAAGGCAGTGACCTCAGAGCCCGCCTCCGTAACAGTGCCGGACATCTCATGGCCCAGGATGTTTGGCGGCGTTACCGGCGCCGCGCCGGGATCGCCTTCATAGATATGGATGTCCGTACCGCATACGCCGCAGTACGCCACGGCGACGCGCACGTCCTTGGGCCCAAGGGGCAGTTCCTGAACCTCCTGGACACGTATGTCATGCTTTCCATAAAAAACGGCGGCTTTCATTTGATTTCCTCTTCCTTTTTGTGCTGATTTTCCCCGATAAGCTTTGTCAGTTCCTCCATGAAATTGGAGATATCGGTGAATTGGCGGTATACTGAGGCAAAGCGGACATAGGCAACCTCATCCAGCTTTTTCAATTCCTCCATCACCATTTCGCCGATTTGCCATGTGGTAACCTCCCCATCCATGAAGTTGTACACGTTTTGCTCAATTCTTGTGACGATGGCGTCGATCTGCGAAAGGGAAATGGGCCGCTTTTCGCAGGCATGCAGGATGCCGTTGCGGATTTTGCTGCTGTCGAAAGGCTCCCGGCGCTTGTCTTTTTTCACCACGAGCAGCGGTACCATTTCAATTTTCTCATAGGTGGTAAAGCGGCGGGCACACTGGATGCACTCCCTCCGGCGGCGGATGCTGCTGCCCTCTTCTGTGGGGCGGGAGTCGATCACCTTGCTGTCCGGGCAGCCGCAGTACTGGCACTTCATGCGCATCTCTTCTTTCCGACGGTCGCTCCGCCTCAAGCATTTGTAACATTATATCCTATTCCGGTATGTACGTAAAGGGCGGCGGCGCGATTGGCGTCAAAAAACGGGGAACATTGGCCGAATCACAGATCTTCAACGCTTACCAGGATCACGTCGTCGCCAATTTTGCAGATCCTGTTCCAGGGGATTACGATGCCGCACTTTTCCCCCTTGAGCATTTGAAGCACGTTGAATTCCCCCGGCACCACAATGGCCTGCACCACGCCGTCCTTTTCGCAGAACTCAATGTCCATCACCTTGCCCAGACGCCGCCCGTCGCAGGTGTTCACCACATCCTTGGTGCGCAATTCCGAAAGGCTCACGGGTATGCACCTCCCCTCCTTACATGTATGCCGGAGGGAGGGGAAAGTTGCGGCGAACCCCGATGTACCTTGAATGCGCGGGAACAATGTATGGCAAGTGCAGAAATGGTTTTGCAGATTAAATTGCGTAGGCCGAAGCCTCCCCGGGTTTCTGACAATCTGAAGCGGCTTTTATTGCGCGCCCGCTTTTTTTATACATCAAAACAAATTTGAAAAGTGATACAATAAATGAAATGCGGCGGTATAGCCAGGTATCTAATGAATGCAATCAGATCTGATGCAGCCGGAAGGAATGAGAAATACGGAAGTCATCACCAGAGAGGAATTCGTTGAGGCTTTTCGGGAAATGGAACGGTCCCTGTTTTGCATCGCCCGCAGCTTTTCCCTGTCTTTTGCCGACTGCGATGATGTTCTGCAGGAATCTATCCTGAAAGCCTGGATGTACCGGGGGCAGCTGAGGCAAAAGGCCTATTTCAAGACATGGGTCACCCGGATTCTCATCAACGAATGCAAGCGGATGGCAAAGAAAAACAGGCGCCTTACGCTTGTGGCGGAAATTCCGGAGAGTCAGACGCCAGCCCATTTGCCGGTGGAGGATGGCCTGGATGTGCCGCTCCATGACGCGCTGGCCCAAATGGACGTCAAATACCGCCTGCCGCTGGTGCTCAAATACAGGGACGGCTACTCCGTGGAGGAGATCGCCCGTATTTTGCGCCTGCCTTCCGGCACCGTTACCACGCGCCTTTTTAGGGCGCGGAACATACTGAAACAGATTTTGACGGAGGAGGAGGCGCTTACGCTATGAAAGAGCCCAATTTTGACCGCGCGTTTGAAAGAACGCCGGACAGCTTTCACAACCGCATGGAAAGCGCGCTCCTTACATGCAAGGAGGATGCACCCATGAAACGATTTACACTGCGCACCGTGCTCATCGCGGTTCTGATTTTGACGCTGCTGGCCGGCACAGCTCTGGCCATCGCCACCCACTACAGCGTGAAGGAGTATCACGACAACAGCGGCGAGGAATTTCAAAAGAGCATTACCCTCATTGACAAAAGCTATGAGAACGAATTCTTTTCCCTGTATGTGACCGATGCCGTATTTGACGGGAATAGCATTTCCATCGCCATGGATATAATGCCCAAAGAAGGCGCGGGCCCTGTGTACTTGTACCCGCAGATCACCGCCGTCTGCGGCGGGCAGGAGCTGCCGGTGGATATTGAAGGCTGCCGGGGCGATTTCTTCTCCGGCTTCTGGGTGCCGGACAAGGAGGTTGAACTACAGGGCAAGTACGGCGTGGACGCCTGTATCTATGAGGAGGAAGCGGACGGCGATGTCCAGTGGGCGCTGGCCTTTATGGTGCTGAAACCCAATTGGGAGCTGGCTTACGATAGGACAGAGTTCCGCGGAGATCAAAGCGAGCCTTCCGAGGACGAATACATGCAGCGCTTCCGCGACGCTTACGCGCAAAAGAAAATCCTGCTGGCCTACGGGTATGCGCTGAATGAGTATTCCGTGGTTCTACCCGTCCCCGAAGGCATGACAGCCGACGAATACCAGTTACAGCGGCTTGGACCGATGCTTGCCCAGTCGGAGGCCTTCACGCTGACGGAGACTATCGAATGCACCTGGAACGCCCCTATGCCCGCAAGCTATCAGGTGACAAATACCGGCGACAGGCTGGAGTTTGATGATTACACCATTGTGATGGGCAAGGTCACGACGTCTTTCATGAAAGTCAAATGGGCCTTTGACGCGTATTTCAAAAATGGGACGGGGATGGAGGCCGGTGTCAACTTTGAAGCCCGTGTGGACGGCAGGGACGCCTTTACGCTGGGCGGCGGCGGTTACTACGGTGACGGCCCAAGCGATGACGGGGACCCGGCCCATTTCACCTATGAGGGCGAGTTCGGCTGCCCCGGCGGGCTGCCCGACAGCGTTACTTTCGTGCCCTATACCATGGAATACAGGGAGCCTACGCAGGAAGAAGCGGCCGCCAGGATTACGCCCAAACCGGTGGACGGAAAAACCGTCATGCCCTTCAAGGTGTACAATGAGGCCGGCGCTTTTGAGGTGAAACTGAAGTAGGCGCCAAAAGGAACAGGTCCGTAAAAAGGCCGCCCATTTGTGCAGTGAGCACGAATGGGCGGCCTGCGTTGTCAAGGATCACATCTGCTGCACCTGCACATGCTTGCGCATATGCAGCAGCGCGTTTTTCTCCAACCGGGATACCTGGGCCTGGCTGATGCCGATCTCGTTGGCCACCTCCATCTGGGTGCGGCCTTCAAAAAAGCGGAGCCTCAAAATGCGCTTTTCCCGGTCGTTCAGCCGCCGCATGGCCTCCTTGATGGTAATTTCCTCCAGCCAAGCCTCGTCCACGTGCTTGTCGTCCTTCACCTGGTCCATGATATAGATGGCGTCACCGCCGTCGTTGTATACGGGCTCAAACAGGGATACGGGGTCCTGGATGGCTTCCAGCGCGAATACCACATCCTCGCGGGGGATGTGCAGTTCGGCGGCCAGTTCGGTGACGGTGGGTTCCCGGTTAAGCTGTCCGGCCAGGCGGTCGCGCGCCTGCAACGCCTTGTAGGCGATGTCCCGCAAGGACCGGCTGACCCTGATGGCGTTGTTGTCCCGGAGATACCGGCGGATTTCCCCAATGATCATGGGCACCGCATACGTGGAAAACCGTACATTTTGGGTCACGTCGAAGTTATCCAGCGCCTTGATGAGCCCGATGCACCCCACCTGGAACAGGTCGTCCACGTTTTCACCGCGGTTGGTAAAGCGCTGGATCACGCTCAGCACCAGCCGCAGGTTGCCTCTTATGAATTCTTCCCGCGCCGCCTGGTCGCCGCTGTGGACCAATGGGAAAAGCTGGCGCATGCGCTCATTGTTCAAAACGGGCAAAGAGGATGTGTCTACGCCGCAGATTTCTACCTTTCCTGTTGCCATACCGCATTCCTCCACGATTCCGGATGATTGCAGTATGACCCCATGAAAGGGGTTTTATGCCGTGCGACAAACTAACTGCTGATGCGCGTCAGTTCGACATGCAGGCGGGAAAGGATGCGCTTTTCCAGCCTTGAGATGTAGGACTGGGAAATGCCCAGAATGTCCGCCACTTCCTTTTGCGTTTTTTCATGCCCGCCGGACAGCCCGAAACGAAGCTGCATGATGCGCTGCTCCCTGGGGCTCAAGTGGTCCAGCGCCAGGGAAAGAAGCTGCTTCTCCACGCTTTCCTCAATGCATTTATACACCATGTCGCCTTCTGTGCCCAAAACGTCCGAAAGCAGCAGCTCGTTGCCGTCCCAGTCGGTTTTCAGCGGCTCATCCAGAGATACCTCCAGCCTGGTGCGGCTGTTGCGGCGCAAAAACATCAACACTTCGTTTTCAATGCACCGGGAGGCATAGGTGGCCAGTTTGATCTTTTTGTCGGGATCGAAGGTGTTGACCGCCTTGATGAGCCCAATGGTGCCGATGGAGATCAGGTCTTCCAGCGCGATGCCGGTGTTTTCGAATTTCCTGGCGATGAATACTACAAGGCGCAGGTTCCGCTCGATGAGGATGGAGCGCACTGTACCATCATCTTCCCGGAGCTTATCCACCAGCAGCCGCTCCTCCTGAAGCGTCAGGGGAACGGGCAGCGGCTCCGGCCCGCCGATGTAGCCAACCTGGCCCGGGCGTAAAAGGGCCAGCCAGAACAGCACCTTCCTTCGCAGGGCTTGGTACCATTTCCCGGGAAAGCCGTGCCGTTTGGGACGCATGGGCGTGCCTCCTTTATGCATGCATAGGATTTTATCAGCGTGCGGAGTTCCGCTGCGCGGCGCTTGGAACTGCCCCGCCTTCCTCTGAAAATTCGGCAGAAGGCGGCTCGGGGTATCCGGAGGTGTTTAGTACCGTTGCAGGCACAAGGGCCTGTGCTCCGCCGTACCCGGCCGGAGCAATGGCAACCAACGCGTGGATGTCCCGCCAGACGCCGCCCGACCTGACGCGGATAAAGCTGGGGCGAAAGCACATCATCAGCCCGTGTCCGGCGGCAGTTTGAACCCGCAGCAGCCGGAAGCCCGGCGGAAGCGTTTCAAATTCCCTGGGTTTCCATCCGCCGGGGAGGAGAGGTTTCAAAGCGCAGAAGGAGGCTACCACCACGGGCAGGCCGGTGACCGGGTCCGCAAGCAGGTTGCCTGTATCCAGCATGGCCGGCAGGCGGATTGGCTCGATGCCTGCCCCTCCGCCATGGAAGGCGATCTCCACCATGGTCACACCGGCGGAAGGTTTGATTTTGATATCCAGAAGCAGCACAATTCCGGGCAGGCACAGGAAAAGCGACAAAAAAGCCGGCCACAGGGGGATTCCCTGGGCGGTGAGCCAGTTCATGACCCCTCCCAGCGCGAGCCCTGTGAGCAGGATCATCACTGCGGCCTTGAGCACCAGCATCACCCGAAGGCCGGGAAACAGCAGCCGGGCCATGAGAAGCGTGGCCAGCAGCAAAAAGGGAAGTGAGCGCAGAAAGGAAAATCCCGGCAGAAAAGCCGCGGTCCCATAAGCCGCGCCGCACAGCGCGGCATACGCCAAATGCCGTCCCCTGGTGACCGCTACCCCCATCAGCCGGGCCGCAAGCCATAGGGACAGGCCGTTTATCAGCGTATTGACCAGCGCAAACAGCTCTCCGTTCACACGCATATCCGTTCCTCCCTATCGGGCGCTGTTCACAGTATATGATGACCCCATGGCCAGATATGTTGATTCAGGGTGCGAAACTATGCGCACGCATGCCAGGATACGACAGGCGGCTGCCGGATTTTTGCGGGGATTTTTTGAAAAGGGGTTGACAAAAAGTGCGGTTTAAACTACAATGCAAACAAATGTTCTTATATGGAGGAAATGCATATGATGCCGCGCAAACAGCGGAGGTGGCAGGAACAGGCGCAGAAGGCGATGGCATACCGGGATTGGCTTGTGCAGGCAAGGCTCAACGCCCGCATGACGCAAAAGCAGGTGGCGGCTGCCTGCGGTATTTCCCGCAGCTGCTATCAAAAATATGAGTATGGGATGCGGACACCCAAGAAACAAAAGCTGGATGAGCTGTTGCAGGTGCTTTCCATTCAGGCGCCCGGTTTCGACAAGAGAGAGGAGGAATAGGGTTGTTTAGCTTGATAAGATACTGGTACGACCAAAAGCGGACGCTCCGCAGGCAGTACCGCAGCCTTCTCTGCAGCAGATGGGAAAGGCGGAACCACCCGGCGTTTAACCGGAACCGCAATCGCTGGTCCATGACAAAAACGCTGTAGCCGTCCAGCCGCCTTGGGCCTTACGGAAAAGGCAGCACAAGATATTGTATGCTGTCCGTTTCAAGGGAGTGGCGCAGGGGTATATTTTTTTGAAAAGGAGGAGATGTTGCCATGACAACATGCAGCGTAAGGATATTGAACGGAAAAATGGAACAGCAGGAGATCGACGCCTATGTGGAGCGGGCGGAAAAGCGGTTTGGAAAAAGGCCCAGGGGGATCGACATCTTGATGGACGGCGATTATGTGGAATTGACCTATGACTTCGGCCCCCAGCCATTCCACCGCATCCGTCGGATCACTGGTTATCTGGTAGGCACGCTGGAACGCTTCAACAACGGAAAGGCCGCCGAGGAAAGGGACAGGGTGAAGCATTCCTTGCAAACGGATTGCGGGACGGAGCGAATTCCTGTATAATGCAAGGGTGGATGCGCCTCAATCGTTATATGGTCATCCGGGCGAAAGGAGCCGCTTTTGTGAAATACCTTCGGCGGTTTGTTTGGTACCTTGCCACGCGGCTGATGCTGCTATGTACTGTCTTGGGGCTGATGGTGGTAGCGTTTTACTATTCCATGAACGCTACGAATATCTATATCGTGCTCAAGGATGGCATGGCAAAGCGGGCGCAGGTGATCATGATGGGCGAGGACCCCTCGGATCTGACCAAATATTTTCAAAAAAACTTTTTGGACTATGATTCGGCGCTGAAAGCGGCGGAACAGGGCAGTTCGCCGTACCGGCAATACACCATCCGCGGCATCGACCACCGCCTGGATATGAGGTGGATGTGGAGTTGGCCCTGGGAGGATACGGCCAAGGCGGATATTACTGAAAGCATACCGCGCATCGACGGCCGGGCCGACAGCGCGAGCCGGGAGGCACTGCTGGCCGTAGGCGGCGAGGAGAGCCTGTCCCCGCCCAAGTGGGATACCGCCTCCTACAGGGCGATCCTGATCCGCGAAAACGGCCAGTGGCGCATCAAAAGCCTGACAAAAACAAACTAAACAGAACAAATAGAACGCCCTTCCGGTTGCCGGAAGGGCGTTCAGGCTATCAAAAAACCATAGGAGGTATTGGAGGCTCCGAAGATGAGCGCCGCCTGCGGCGGATGAAGCGAAATCGGAGGAGGCCGGCGAAACGAGCCGTGGGAACGGTAGTGAACCATGGCGACAATTGAGCCGGATGGCTCCGTGGTCCTCCAAGTGCAAATCGAAAATCAGCGACATGTGCGGTGATTTTCGCTGGAATTTCGAAGAAATTCCTACCTTGCCCGAGCAAATGGCCGCACAATGGCGCAGCCAGTGTGCAATGCAGCGAGGGAAAACCTTCGACAAAGGGGCAAAGCCACTTTGTCGATAGCTGAACGCCCTTCCGGTTGCCGGAAGGGCGTTCAGCTTGGCTATCAGTATCCCAGGGTTTCCTCCACCAGCACCACGGTGATATTTCTGCCCTTGGGTACCCGGGACAGGGTGACGATGATGTTGCACATGCAATCCTCGAAGCACTCCGACGGCTTGCAGATCCCCGTGCGGGCGCAGGGCGTGTCCAGGGACAGCCGCCTTGCGTTGGCGGGGCACGCCTGCTGCTTGATCCTGGCCACGGCGGTATTCATTCCGCCCTCCGTAAGCTTGGAGTGGCTGATGACAAGGTAGACTTGTCTTGGGCCGTCAAACATGGCAGCCACCCGGTTGCCGGTACCGTCGATGTTCACCAGTTGGCCGTCGCGGGTAACGGCATTGGTGGAGGCAAGATATACATCCGCCTGTCTGGCTTTCATCCGGGCGGCGGCCGCTTCCTCTTTGGGAGCGTCCCAATGCCAGTATACCTGGTTGCCCCGCGCCCGCAGGGCGGGGGCGACATCCAGTTCCCGGATGGTCATGGAACCGCCGATGCCTACGGAGGCGTTTTCAGGGATTCTGGACAACAGAAATTCCTTCGCCTCCCGCGCCGTTAGAAGCGGCACCACTTCAAATCCCCGGCCCCTCATCTGGGAAATAACCTGCTCTATGGCCTCCTGCATATCCCTCACCCCTCGTTCATGATTGTTCTGAAAAGAAAACTTATGTTTTTACTGGGCAAGTATGGCTTCCTGCACGGCACCCACGCCCTCCGTATACGGGTTCAGGGGGAAAGCGGTGTCCCCCTGGATGCGCTCCACCACGCTTTGCGCCTCCTCCCCGTAGACGGGGTAAGGCTGGAAATTGCTTTGGGGCTGGGTGCCGCTGGTATGCACAGGCAGGATGGTCAATTGCTGGCTGTAGAACGCTCCATCCCAAAAAGTGAGCTTTACCCTGGCGATATAGGCCTGCAGGCTGCGCTCGTTCAACTCCATGTTGCCGCCGAAAACGAAGTTGCCCAGGCTGTACAAAATCAGCCGGTTGTTGTATACCTCAATCCCCTGCACCACGTGGGGATGGGTGCCCACCACCAGGTCGGCACCGCTGCGGATTACCTCATGGGAGGTCAAAAACTGCTTTTTGCTGTGCACGAAGGAATATTCCCAGCCAAAGTGCATATTCACCACCACAAACTGGCAGCCTTCCTCCGTTTTCAGCTGCGTAATCCTTTTGTTCAGCGTTTTGCCGTAGGTGTTGTAATCCGTGATGGTGATGCCAAGGAAAGCGATACGGATGCCATCCTTTTCCAGGATATACTCATCCGCCTTCTCGCAGTAGGCGATGCCCGCGTTTTGCAAAACCTCCTTGGTGCTCACCATACCTTTTGTACCATAATCGTCGGTGTGATTGTTGGCCAGATTGACCATCTCCACCCCGCTCTGGGTAAGAATATCCACAAAAGAGGAGGGCCCCCGGAAACGGTAGGTCTGCTTTCTGTTTTCTCCTTCCGATGTGTCCTTGAGCACGCATTCCAGGTTGACTACTGTCCAATCGTCCTGGAAAAAGAAATCCCGCACCTTTTCCATGGGATACGCAAGACCTTTTTCAGTGACCACGGAATCAAAGGTGCCGGCCCGGTTCCGCAGGTATTCCTGGCTGCCCAGGGTACAATCTCCGGCAAAGGAGAGAGTAACGGTTACCTCTTCGGCCAGGCAGGAGGAAGCAAGAAGCAAAAGCGACAGGAAGAGTGTCAGGAAAAAAGACAGCGATAATTTCATGAAATCCTCCAAGGGGAGATTATTGAACCTGCACCGCGGGAAGCGGCGCCCCCTCGCCCGTGACATAGGCCGGGATAAGAAAATCCGTGTCCTGCCGGACTGCTTTCAGTGCGGCTTCCGCCTGGGCGCCGGTAAGCAATACAGGGGAGAAAGAGTTTCCGCTTGCTTTTCCCGTAAAGCGTATGGGATACAGGGCGCTTTCCATGCGCGTCAAACAGCCGTCTTCCAGATAAAATGTGACCCTTGCGGCCAGCGCCGTTGTTTCGCGGGGGTTGTGGTTCCCGCCGAATACGCAGTTGCCCAGGCTGTAAAAGATCAGGCCGCCGTTGTAGCTTTCCACGCCTTGGGCCACGTGGGGATGGTGGCCGGCCACCACATCTGCGCCGGCGTCGATCAAAAACCGGGCCATGTCCCGCTGATAGGCGTTATGCTTCGCGGCATACTCCTGGCCGGCGTGCATGGCGTAAAGGATCACCTGGCAGCCCGCTTCCCGCAAAAGGGCGATTTGGCGGCGTACGGTTTCCTTCTTGGCCTCTGTCAGGCTCCCACGGATCCCCGCCAGGCCGACCCGGCCTCCCGCCGTGCTAAATGCGCAGAGCCATTCGCCCCCCGCGTAGGCCACGCCATGCTCCGTAAGCGCCGAAATCGTGGCTTCCCGGCCGGCAGAGCCATAATCGTCAAAGTGGTTATTGGAAAGGTTTACAGCCTCCACACTCCCCAGGGGCAGGATGCCGGCGAAGGAAGCCGGACCGCGGAAGGCAAATTCCTTATCCACGTTTTCTCCCCGGCTGCTGTCGGAAAGCACGCCTTCCAGATTTACGTAGGTCAGGTCATCCTCCGAAAACAGAGATTTCAAACCGGAAAAAGGATAGGCCAGCCCTTTTTGGGAAACAGTCATGGTCAACCCGTTTGATTGACGGTTGGCTGATTCCGTGCCGCCCAGGGTACAGTCGCCGGCCAATGTCACCTTGATCACGGCGGGAGGCGGTGCCCCTTCGGCCACCAGATAGTCCGCGGCAAATTCGGGCGGATCGGCTGTATCCAAAAAAGAAGCGTGCTCCGCATGGGCCGGAACAAGGACCAGCGCCAGCGCCACACACAGGAGAACCCCTTTTATGGATGTACCTGCAGCCAACTTTCCTGAAAAGGACGCGCCCATGATCCCCTCCCGGTAAACGGATGCCCTGATTATACCATATCCGGGGGGAAATGCATAGGTTGCGATTTGCGCCAAAAAGTAAAAAACGTGCGGGCTGCGCTAAAAAAGAAAAAATCCCGCGTTGTGTTCAATGCGGGATACAGGCGCTGCTCTTGCCAAGGAAGGGTTCCAGGGAGAGCGGCCTATGCAGCGCCCCAAAGTGCCGCTGCGCCGAGTTTTCTCACCCGCTTCTAAAGCAGGCTGGTGCCCTGTCCCGCATTTCTGCCGTCCCCTGGCGTTTTTACAAACGGGGGCATGACATCCGCGCGGGAACGCCGGGCTCCAAATGTGGAGATGTGGGTAAAACCAAAGCGCTGGCGCACACTTCAGGAGCCTTCTGCTGGGATTATTATATGACGGAAGGCAAAGGCGTGTCAAGTGTCATTGCGTCTGGCGACCCTTGTCATTATCTTCCTTTTTGGCACTCCTGGCCGCCATACGGGCGATGCGCCCCGCGTAGTGGCTGCAAAGCTCCCCCGCAAACTCCGCGTCGAAAGAATCGGTGAGCACCCGGAAAGCGGCTTTGTCCTGGATGGGTGAAAGCCACACGGAACCACCGCCGTGGCGGATACGAAGGCCCTCTCCCAACTCCTTGTCCCTGGCGGTTTCGGATAAAAGCCGCAGGATCCGCCCCTTTTCCTCCGTGGGGCAGGGGACATCCTTCCATGCCCTGTGGATCCTTGGCAGCTGGCTGAGCAAACCTGAAAGGCTTTGCTCCGAAAGGTGTGTGAGCAGCGCAAGCATCCGCGCGAGGCCGTCGTTTTGCAGGGTGTGCTGCCGGAAGAATGCCTCCTTTTCCTCCTTTGTGAGATCGGCGCTGTCCCATTTCCAGGATACCGGCCCCAGTTCCTTCACAGCCCGCGGCGTGTCCGCAAAGGCATACAGTGGCAGGCTGCCCTCCCGGGCGGCAATCAGCCAAACAAGCATCTGCTGGTTCACATCATCCGGCATGACAATTTTGTCGAACACATGGCAAGCGGTGCCGTCCGGCTCCAGATAAAGGCCGATCTCCCCCGATTGCAGCGCCCTGCCCGCGGCTGATTGGCCCCGGATGTTTGCAAGCCCTGCCTTTTCAAGAAGCTGGAGGGCAAGGGCCAGCAGGCCGGGGTCATCGCAGAAGATGGCTGCGTGGAGGCCGCTTTTGGCAAGAATCTGTGTGTTGATACCGTGGAGAAGCTCCGCCGCATACAATTCCCGCATGCCGCCCATTCTGGTCATGGCCCCGGTCTGCACAAAGGCGGGGGGATACTCCTGCTTCAGGGCGCAGCCCTCCACCGCCTGAATCTGGCTTTTTGAAAGCGCCATGCCGTTTTCATTGAAAAGCTGTGCCTGCTGGCCGTCCGCCATCACGCCCAAAGGCGTGTGCAGCAGCCGCTGCAGGGAGGCCAGCATGGGCGCATACCCGCTGCCCAGCAGCAGCACCTCCGCACCCCTTGCGGCAAAACAGCCCGCCAGCAGCGCGTACAGCGCTTCCCCGGCACCGCGGTAGCACAGGGCCACCCTGGAGGCTTTCAGCGCCTGAAGCGCGGCGGCGGCCAGCTGGTCCGCCCGCAGGGGCGAATCCAGGCAGGCCGCGCCATTTTCGTTCAGGCGCAGCCTTTTCAGTTCGCCCCAGACTACGTTCTCCATGGCTGTGGCCTCGCTGCCTACCTCCTTTTGCGGCCAGACCTTGACGCCGGAATTCAGTTTGGCGTGGGAGCCCAGCACAGCGCCTGCACCCAGGGCGCTGCCTTCCATCATCAGCCCACCGGGGCGCACCTGGGCTTCCCGGCACAGCACCGCTCCCTCAATCCTGGCACAGCGGCCCACACGGCTGTATTCCCAAAGGCAGGACCTGCCAATGTGTGCGCCTTCCTCCACCACGGCGCCGGGTCCGATGACCGCCCCTTCCAGTAAAACGGCGCCCTGTTTGATCCGCGCCCCTTCCCCGATGCAGCAGGGTCCCTCCAGGACTGCGCCCGGCTCCAGGTCACAGGCACCCAAAAGCAGCGCCTGTCCGGAAAAGCGGCCGCTCAACGGGACATCGGCTTTGCCCGTAAGCAGGTCCTGCTGCGCCTGCAGGTAGGCCGCCTGGTCGCCGATGTCACACCAGTAGCCGGACATGGGGTAACCGTATACGGCCATCCCCTCCCTGACCATTTTCGGGAACAGGTCCTTGCCGAAGTCGTAGGCGCCCTCCTCCGGGATCAGGCCCAGCACCTCTTTTTCCAGGATATAGATGCCGGTGTTCACTTGGTCGCTGAACACTTTGGACCAGTCCGGCTTTTCCACAAACCGCTGCACCCGGCCAGTCCCGTCCGTGATCACTACACCGTAGCTTAAAGGAATGGGCACGGATTTCAAAACCAGCGTGGCCATGGCTTTGCGGGACTGATGGAACGATATGGCCGCGCTCAAATCGCAATCTGTCAATCCATCGCCGGACAATACCACAAACGTATCCGCCACCATGCCCTGGGACAGACGCACGCTGCCGGCGGTGCCCATGGGGTGTGCCTCCTCAAAATACCGCAGGCGGACACCGTACTTTTCCCCTTTGCCAAAGGCGCTTTTGATGGCATGAGGCAGATACAGCAGCGTTGCCGCCACATCAAGCAGCCCGTGGCGCTTAAGCAGCTTCAAGGAATATCCCATCACCGGCTCCCCCAATACGGGCACCAGCGGTTTTGGCCTGTCCAGCGTCAAGGGCCGGAGGCGCACGCCCTCTCCGCCCGCCATGATGATTGCCTGCAACGCCATATAGTACGCTCCTTTTTACAGCATGGCAGTAGTCTGTGCAGGCATACGGAAAATTATGACGGAAGCGGCTTGCCCGGAACGCGGGGTATGGCCTGCTCGCAAATCGCAAATGCAGGAGCCATGGGTGGCAGAAAGAGCCGTCAGCCCTCCGTGGGCGGCCAAAAGGATTGTCATAAAGAAGAAAAGCACTTGTCCCGCCCCGGGGCTTCCTGTATAATGTACGGGCAAGGAAAAGGGAAGGCCTATGGACGAGGTGAGAAAAGATGCTTACGCAGATGGAATCAGGCAGCCGGGAAGTGGCCCGCGCGGCCATTATGTTGAGCCTTACCCATAGCCGCGAAGAGGAGAATGCCCTCCGGAGCCAGATGGCGCTGGACGGTATCAAGACCGCGGCCGTGGATTACGGCGGCGAGTTTGTGGCTTCCGTGATGCGCATTGTGGAGCGGGCGGTGATCGCCGCCAAAAGGGAAAACGTCATCGGGGAAACCCACCATGAGGAGGGGGCCGTGGCCGGTGCGGCCCGGGAAGCCATCGCCCAGGTAACGAACAAGGCGCTGGGCTTTTCCGTGGGCGGCAAGATCGGTATCGCCAGGTGGGGCGAGCATATCGCCGTGGCCGTGTTTTTCGGCGTGGGCCTGGTGCATCTGAATGAGGTCTGCATTGGCATGGGCCACCGGGCGATTTGACAGGATGGGAGAATGCAAAATGCCCTTGAATATTGCCATCGACGGGCCGGTGGGCGCGGGGAAATCCTCCGTGGCCAGGGAGGTAGCCCGGAGGCTGAACATACTGCATCTGGATACCGGGGCTATGTACCGGGCTATGGGCGTCGCCGCCCTGCGGCGGGGCATCCTCCCCACGGACGAGCAGGCGGTATCGAGACTGTGTGAAACGGTGCAGATTGCCGTAAAGTATCATAACGGAAAGCAGCAGACCCTTTTGGACGGCGTGGATGTGAGCGGGAGTATCCGCACGCCGGAGGCGGGTATGGCGGCTTCCGCTGTGTCGCGCTTTGCCAAGGTGCGCCGCCACATGGTAGCGCTGCAGCGGGCCCTGGCCGGGGAAACCGACATGGTGGTGGACGGCAGGGATATCGGCACCAATGTTTTGAAGGACGCGGGCGTTAAAATTTTTCTGACGGCTTCCCCGGAGGAACGGGCGCGCCGCAGGCATCTGGAGCTTTTGGCCGCTGGGGGAAAGGACCCCTATGAGCAGGTTTTGACGGATCTTAGGCAGCGGGATATGCAGGACAGCTCAAGGCCCATCGACCCCTTGCGCCCGGCGGAGGACGCCGTGATCCTGGACAGCACGTACCTTGACCCCGAGCAGGTGACCGGGCGTATCCTTGAAATCGTGGAGGAACGGTATGGCACAGCCGCAAAATAACGCGAAGGCCGTTTCTGACAAGCGGAAAACCTTCGTCTATCAATTGGCCAAGGCGCTGGCCTGGGTGCTTTTCCATACGGTCTATCCCGTAAGGATCCATGACCGGGAACGCTTGAATTTGCAAGGTCCCTGCATCCTGATTTCCAACCATCTATGCTGGCTGGACCCCGTCTGCGTTGCCCACGCGGTGAAGGGTGAGGAGATCACGTATCTTGCCAAAAAGGAACTGTTGGAAAGCCGCTTCGGAGGCGCGCTGCTCAGGGCGCTCCACGCCATTCCTGTGAACCGGCATAACTTTGATATGGCAGCCATGCGCGCCTGCATGCAGGCGCTTAAAGCGGGCCGGGCCCTTGGCATCTTCCCGGAAGGCACCCGCTACAAGAAGGGCAATATGGAGGAACTGGAAGCCGGTGTGGCACTGCTGGCGCTGCGCAGCAGCGTGCCGGTGATCCCGGTGTATATTGCGGGCAAGCTGCGCCCCTTCCACATGACCCACGTATACGCGGGCAAGCCTATGGCCATCGATGACCTGCGGGAGATGGGCGCTAGCCGTGAATCAAGCGACGAATTGCTCCGCCGCATCACGGTGCTGTACGCCGGACTGGCGGAAAAAGCCGCGGAAGCTTAAGCGGCAGGGAATTTGTTCAAAAAATTTTTACATCTTGGCAGGAAATATGTGTTCCTGGGCGAATTTCATTGCATTAGTGTTTTTTTGCGGGAAGGATAAAGTATGCCGCTGGAAATCACTGCCCACGCGGGATTTTGCATGGGTGTTCGCCGGGCGGTGAACACCGCGCTGAAAGAGGCGGGGGAGGGGAAGCCGCTTTGTACCCTGGGGGACCTGACCCATAACCCCCAGGTGGTGGCGCTGCTCCATGAAAAAGGCGCTCCCGCCGTCCATGACCTTACGGAAATCGCCGGCCGCGGGGTTCTAATAAGGAGCCACGGCGTCACGCCCGAAACGATGGAGGCCCTTGGGGAACTGGGTGTTTCCGTAATGGATTGCACCTGCCCCTTTGTGGAAAAGCTCCACCAAGCCGTAGCCCAGTATTCCGAGGACGGCAAACCCGTGATCCTGGTAGGGCAGAAGGATCATCCGGAAGTCACCGGCACGGCGGGCTGGTGCCGGGGACCCGTATACATCGTGAAGGAGGAAGCGGAGATCGACACGCTTCCCTCCATGGAGGAAGCATTGGCGGTGGTTCAAACCACCTTCCCGCCGGAGAAATGGGAGAGGATCGTCCATAAGCTTCGTCTTGCGGTTCCACGAATCACGGTGCGGGATACCATCTGCCCCGAGACCCGCAGCCGGCAGCAGGAGGCCAGAGAACTGGCACAAAAGGCCGATGCCATGATCGTGGTGGGCGGCAGGAGCAGCGCCAATACCCGCAAGCTGTACGAAACCTGCCTTGACCTGTGCCCCCGTACCATTTTGGTAGAGCGTGCGGCGGAAATACCGCCGGGCTTTGCAGATATTCATCAGGAGCTTATTGGAATAACCGCTGGCGCGTCCACGCCGGACTGGTCACTTAAGGAGGTTGTCACACGCATGATCGACAATGAACAGCATGATCAGGGTGTTCCCATGGAAGAGGAGAACAAGAGCAATTTCATGGCGGACCTGGAAGCAACCCTGGTCAGAATCAAACCCGGGCAGACCGTTACCGGCACCGTCGTCCAGATCACCGATGAAGAGGTATGCGTCAACATCGGCTACAAGTCCGACGGCTTGATCAAACGTGCCGATCTCACGTCGGAGGACATTGAGCTTGGCCAGGAGATCGAGGTCGAGGTGGTCAAGGTCAACGACGGCGAAGGAAATGTGGTGCTTTCCCAGCGCAACATCGTCAACCGCAAGGCGTGGGACGCGCTGATGGCAAAGTATGACGCGGGCGAATATGTCGAAGGCGTTGGCAAGGAGGCCGTCAAGGGCGGCCTGATCGCAGAGGTGGACGGTATCCGCGCCTTTGTGCCCGCCTCCCAGTTGGCGCAGCGGTACGTGGAGAAGATTGCAGAGTTTGTTGGCAAGCCCGTCAAGCTCAAGATCATTGAAGTGGACAAGCAGAAAAAACGCATCGTGGCCAGCCGCAAAGCCTATCTCCAGGAGGAGAGCACCCTTCGCAAGAAGGAAGCTTGGGATAAGCTTACGGAGGGTGAGGTTGTTACCGGCATCGTCCGCAGGCTCACGGATTTTGGCGCCTTTGTGGATGTGGGCGGCGTGGATGGCTTGATCCATGTAACGGATTTAAGCTGGGGCCGCATCAAGCATCCTTCCGAAGTGGTGTCGCCTAACCAGGAGGTGCAGGTGAAGATCCTTTCCCTGGACAGGGAAAGGGAGCGCATCCAGCTTGGCTACAAGCAGCTTCAGCCCAAGCCCTGGGACGTGGCGGAGGAGAAATATCCCGCCGGTTCTGTGGTGGAAGGCAAAGTGGTGCGTATCACCACCTTTGGCGCCTTTGTGGAACTGGAGCCCGGCCTGGATGGGCTGGTGCACATTTCCCAGTGCGCCCTGACCCGCGTGCAAAAGGTGGAGGATGCCGTCAAGGTAGGCCAAACTGTCCGTGTCAAGGTGCTGAAGGTGGATCCAGAGGCAAAGCGCATCAGCCTGAGCATCCGCGAAGTGCTGGAGGACGAGGCTTTCAACTACAGCCAGGATATCCCCGGGGAAGCGCAGTTTGAAAATGCCGCGCCTGAAGCGGAAGGGGAGCCCCAACCGGAGGCTGCTTCCGAAGCGGAAGCTGCGCCCGCTGTGGAAGAAATGGTTGAACCGCAGGCGGAGCCTGAAGCCGAAGAAGCTAAGGAAGAATAAGAGAAGAGCAAGGAAGCTGTATCCTGATCAGCCGGCAAGTATGCTTGCGGGCCTTGGGATACAGCTTCTTTTTTTCAGAAGGAGGGTGGTTGCTTTGCGCCGGTGCGTGATCATCCCGGCTTGGGCACCGGACGGGATACGGAGCGTTGTTACGCTTAAAGCGGACGATTATATCGTATGCGCCGACGGGGGCTATGCCCTGGCAGAGCGGGAAGGCATCCGTCCCAATGCGCTGGTGGGGGATTTTGATTCCCTGGCGGAGCCGCCGGCCGGGCTCCCCGAGGGCTGCCTTTTGAAGCGGGTGAAACGGGAGAAGAACGAGACCGACACGCTGCTTTGCCTTCAGCTTGGTATGGAGGCCGGATGCCGTTCCTTTGTGCTGGCCGGTGGGATCGGCGGGCGGCTGGACCACACCGTGGCCAACCTGCAATTGCTGGCATATGCCTCCCAAAGAGGATGCGTCCTGTGGATGGCGGACAAAAACAACCGGGTGACGGCCATGGAACCGGGGGAAATGCGTATTCCCCGGGAGAAAGGCTTCCGGCTGTCGGTGCTGGCCTTTACGGAGCGGTGCAAAGGCGTGACCCTTATGAACGTGAAATATCCCCTTCGGGATGCAGTCCTCACCCAGGATTTTCCGCTGGGCATCAGCAACGAGTTTCTGGGGGAGGAGGCTGTCATCCGTCTGGAGGAAGGGCGTCTTCTGCTGATTTTGAGCCGCGATCCTGAAAATTCCGCGCAAAAAACGAACAATTCTCCTGAAAAATAAAGGATGTATCGGAATTTTGTTGTGCGGCGTCCGTTTATCTGCTAAAATATATATCACATTCATGTTTTGTTGATGGACGCAAAGGAGCGTATGCATGAAGATCGGTGATCTGATCCTTGAGGGCAAGGGGAAAAAGATCTACGAGACGGACGATCCGGGCCTTTTGGTGGTTTCCTTCAAGGATGAAGCCATGGCTTTCCATGGGCTCAAACGCGGGCGGATCGTGGGAAAAGGCGAAATCAATAACGAAATCTGCTGCCATATTTTTACGCTGCTTTCTTCTCAGGGCATACCCAACCATTATGTGGAAAAATTGGACGCCCGCCGTTCCATTATCAAGCGCGTATCCATTGTGCCCGTGGCTGTGAAGGTGCGCAACATCGTGGCCGGCAGCCTGGCCAGGCGCATCGGCTACGCGGAAGGGACGCGGCTGAAGAGCACCGTGCTGGAGTGCAACCTCAAGGATGAAGAGCTGGAAAATCCGCTCATCAACGCTTCCCATATCAGGGCCATGGGACTTGTGACCATGGAAGAACTGGATACCATGTACAAAATGGCTTTGAAGGTCAACGATATCCTTACAGCCCATTTGAAGGATATCGGCATTGAACTGATTGACTTTAAACTGGAGTTTGGACGGCTGAACGGAGAAATCATCCTGGCGGACGAAATTTCTCCCGACACCTGCCGCTTCTGGGATGCCAAGACCCATGAACCCCTGGACCTGGACCGCTTCCGCCGCGACCTTGGCAATGTGGAACAGGGGTATCAGGAGGTATTGCACCGGCTGATGGGCATTGGATAAGCGGGTCACGGATGTAAAAAACCTGCCGCATTTTGGGCTTTGCACAGTCTTCCTGTTGAGGAAGCCCTTTTTTTATGGTATCCTGAGATGCTCCCGCATTGATGACAAAGTGAGGATGGGAACATGAAACGGTATTTGACATTGCTGCTGGCCATGCTGCTTGCGTTCCCAGTCTTTTCAGCCCTGGCCGAGGATGGGGACTTTCCGAAGCTGAACGAGGCCGGGTTTTTGGATGAGGGCGAATTTGTCTTTCAGGATGCGGACGTCGGCCTGTGGCGCTATGCTTCCGCCACACTGAAGGTGGAGATCCACCGCATCTATGACAAAACCAAGAATCTTACCTGGTATGAAGCGGAGGTCTGGAGCCGGAACGGGGAAATATTCCGGTGCGTCCCCAACGATCCGGAGGAGCGTATCAAAAGCACCGACTGGCCCGCGAACATCGCCAAGAAAAATGGCACCGTGTTCGCCATCAACAGCGATTTTGCCCATCTGCGGATCCAGCAGAAGATCCGCTCGGGCGTGCTCATCCGCGCCGGCGAGATTTTGGGGGAAAGGACGTATGCCCACAATAAAGGAACCTTCCCCAATCTGGACACCATGGCGCTGTACCCCGACGGCCGCATGGAGGTGTATGCATCGGACGCGTACAAGGCCCAGGAATACCTGGACATGGGCGCTTTGGATGTACTGGCCTTCGGGCCTTACCTGATCAAGGATGGACAGCTCAACGAGACGGCCTTGAAAAAGTATGGCAAGAGCCTTGCTCCACGTACCGCGGTGGGCATGGTGGAGCCCGGCCACTACTTCGCTATGATGCTGGAGGGCCGCCACAGCAAAAGCAAGGGGGCCGGCATCTCCTTCCTGGCGGATAAATTGCTGGAAAAGGGCTGCCAGACCGGCTTCAACCTGGACGGCGGCCAGACGGCCACCATGGTATTCATGGGTGAGCAGATCATCCACGTGGGAAAGACCTCCGGTACCAATGCCAGCGCCCGCCGTGCCGCGGAGATTTTGGGCATTGGGACATCCGGCCAGGTACCTTCGCTGGAAGAATAGCGGCAATAAAAAGCCCAAACGAGTTGCAGCTTTGAATACGGATTTGAATACCTTCTCCGCTACCATATTTCTCTCTCTTTTATTCCTCAGCTTGCTCGGTGAGGGCGCAAATAGAACTGATCATCACTTCCATAAAGCGTATGCCGCCCCAAAGTGTGACGCGGAGCATGCTTTCCTCCATGATATACTGCGTGTGCATGGAGGATTTCCCATATTCCGCAGGCTTTGCATTCAGCGCCCCGGTAAGCAGGTCAACGATGCGGACGGCATCGTCCGTATCCTGGACGCGGATATCCACCACCGCCGATGATTTGATCCGTTCTTCTTGGAAATTCTCCGCCTCCTGCGGCTGGACACCTTTTTCTTTTTCCAGGAAAACGCTCAGGTCATGACCGGAGATACGCCAGCTCTTTCCAACCTTGCCGGCGCGAAGCTTCCCCTCCCGAATATACCGCTGGAGTGTTTTGGGATGGATCTTGAGCAGTTGCGAGATTTGTTCCACGGTGTAGTACTTTTCAGTCATTGCGATACTCCTTATTGTTACTAATATTTGCATTATAGGGAGTAATAAGGACGTTGTCAAGAGCGCTTATCATCTTTTTTGACGGGTAAGTTCCTGAAATAAGAAAAAAGGCGCGGATGGCTTTTCAGCATGCGCAAGCTGTGCTATAATAATATACTTGAGGAATGCATCGGAGGGCTTTGCATGCGAAGTATGACGGGGTACGGCCGCAGGCAGACGCAACTGAACAACCGGGAGATGACGGTGGAAGTCAAGACGGTGAACCACCGTTTTTTGGATATCGGCTTCCGGATGCCACGGAACCTGAGCTTTCTGGAGGAGCCCATCCGCGCTATGCTTTCCGGGTCTTTAAAGCGCGGCCATGCGGATGTGTTTCTCAATTACCGCAACAACCGGGAAGACTCCCGGGAGGTCTCGGTGGACGAGCCGCTGCTGAGTGCCTACCGGCAGGCGCTTTCCCGGATGGCATCCATTTCAGGTGCCGCCGATGACATTACTTTGTCCCATTTAGCCGCTCTGCCGGATGTTTTGAAGGTTGCCGAGCGGGAGGAGGACCGGGAGGCGGTCACCGCGCTGCTTCAGCAGACGATGGAGCTGGTGCTGGGAGACCTGCTGGCCATGCGGGAAAAGGAGGGTTTGGCCCTCAAGGCGGATCTGGAAAGCCATCTCAATGAACTGGAGCGTCTTGCCGGGCTCATTGCGCAACGGGCGCCGCTGGTGCCTGGGTTGTACCGGGAACGGCTGGAAGCAAGGCTGAATGAGATGAACGTATCCCCCGTGGATCCCCAGCGTCTTGCCCAGGAGGTGGCGCTGCTGGCCGACCGCTGCGCCATTGACGAGGAGCTGTCCCGCCTTGATTCCCACATCGGGCAGACGCGGGATTGCTTTTCGGAGGAGGGGGAAGCCGGGCGCAAGCTTGATTTCCTGGTACAGGAAATGAACCGGGAGGTCAATACCATCGGTTCCAAGGCGTCGGACGCGCAGATCACTACCTGGGTGGTAGCCGCCAAGTGCGAGATTGAAAAGCTGCGGGAGCAGGTCCAAAATATCGAGTAGCAACGCCGGGGAGAGAGAGCCAAAACGCCGGGCAGCGATACGAGGAAGAAAGAGGGATCGGATGGGAGCGAAGCTCATCAACATCGGGTTTGGCAACATGGTTTCCGCAGCCAGGCTGATCGCCATCATCAGCCCCGAGTCGGCGCCGGTCAAGCGCCTTGTGCAGGATGCCCGGGAAAGCGGCCGGCTGATTGACGCCACCTACGGCCGCAGGACACGGGCGGTGATCGTCATGGACAGCGATCATGTGGTCCTCTCCCCAGTGCAGCCGGAGACGGTAGCTAACCGCCTGAACGCGCGGGATGCTGCGCCGGTTGAGGAAGAAGGGGAGGAATAAGGGGAATGCAGATACGGCAAAAAGGCATGCTGCTGGTTATTTCCGGTCCGTCGGGGGCTGGCAAAGGGACGCTGGAGCAAAAACTGCTCCTGGAAGACAAAAGTTTCCGTTTCTCTGTCAGCGCCACCACCAGGGCCCGCCGCTCCTGCGAGACGGAAGGCGTGCACTACTATTTTTTATCCGATGCGCGCTTTGATGAATTGCTGAAGGAGGATGCCTTTCTGGAGCATGCCGTGGTTCACGGCCACCGCTACGGCACCTTGAAGTCCCAGGTGTATGAAAGCATTTCCCGGGGAGAGAATGTGCTGCTGGACATCGATCCCCAAGGTGCCCGCAGCGTCATGGAGCGGGAAAAGGAATGCGTAACCGTATTCATCCTGCCACCCAGCTACAAAGAGCTGGAAAACAGGCTGCATACCAGGAACACCGACGATCCTACGGAGATCCAGCGGCGCCTTTTCAACGCCAGGGGAGAGATTGAGCAGCTTTCAAAATACCAGTACGCCCTGGTGAACGACGATCTGGAGCAGGCATACAGGCAGCTTGTATGCATCGTAAACGCCGAAAAGCAGCGTACCATCAGGTTTTTTCCAACCGTGCCGGAAGAATAGGAGGACATAATCTATGTCAATCGTGGAACCGACCATCGTGGAGCTTTCCCAGAAGGTGGACTGCAGGTATACCCTGGTGGTGGAAACGGCCAAGCGCGCACGCCAATTGGTGGCCGGCGCCCAGCCCATGCTGGACCGCAAGGATATGAAGCCACTCAAGGTGGCGGTGGAGGAGATCCAGCGGGGCCTGATTACGTACGACAGGAAGACCGAAGACGAGGAGTAGGCCATGACGCTCAAAGGGAAGGACATTGTCCTGGGGGTGACAGGGGGCATCGCCGCCTACAAAGCGGCGGAGGTGGTCTCCCGGCTGCGCAAAATGCAGGCGGAGGTGTTCGTTATTATGACGAAAAACGCCTGCCAGTTTGTTGCGCCCCTTACCTTTGAGACGATGTCCAACCATCCCGTGGTGACGGATACCTTCCAAAGGCCTGAAACCTGGGAGGTGGAGCACATCGCGCTGGCCAAGCGGGCGTCCCTGTTTTGCATTGCGCCCGCCACGGCCAATATCATCGCCAAAATGGCCCATGGCATTGCCGATGATATGCTTTCCACCACTGTACTGGCCACCCGCGCCCCTGTTTTGCTGGCTCCTGCCATGAACTCCAACATGTGGGAGGCGGAGGCCACAAAGGCGAATATGCAAACCCTTAACCGCCGCGGCGTTATTACCGTAGGGCCGGGCACCGGCTTCCTGGCGGAAGGCATCCACGGCGTGGGCCGCATGGCGGAGCCTTATGAGATCGTGGAGAAGATCGCGGCACTCCTCGCGCAAAAGCGGGACATGGCCGGAATGAGGGTGCTTGTCACCGCCGGGCCCACCAGGGAGCGGATCGACCCTGTGCGGTATCTTACCAACGACTCTTCCGGCAAGATGGGCTATGCCATCGCGGAGCGGGCCGTACAAAGGGGCGCGGAGGTCACGCTGGTCACGGGCCCCGTGGCATTGCCCGTACCCGCCGGTGTCAGCGAGACGGTTACTGTTGTGAGCACGCAGGAGCTCTACGATGCGGTTTTGTCCCGCTGCGGTACGCAGGATGTGGTCATCCAGGCCGCCGCCCCTGCGGACTACCGGCCCGGAAGCGTCAGCAGCCAGAAGATCAAAAAGCAGGCCGGAGAAGGCATGACATTGGCCCTGGTGGAGAACCCGGACATTGCCGCCGCCGTCGGCCGGCAAAAGAAGCCCGGGCAGGTCCTGGTGGGGTTTGCGGCCGAAACGGAAAACCTGCTGGAAAACGCCGCAAAAAAGCTAGAAAAGAAAAGCCTGGACCTGATCGTTGCCAACGATGTGACAAAGCCCGGCGCGGGCTTTGGGACGGATACCAACATTGCCGCGCTGATTACCAGGGACGGCGTCACGGAGCGGCCCCTGCAGAGCAAGACACAGCTGGCGGATGATATCCTGGACAAGGTCCTGCAATTGAAGCAATTATAAGAGTAAACCGCGCCGCTTTGGCCTGTATGATTTCAAATTACTGGCGCCTCAATAGAAGATGTCCTTATGCGGGCAAATACCGTAGGGCGGGGGCTTGCCCCCGCCGCAAACGCCTGTATCACGGAATTGCATGAACACGTTGCCGTTCGGCGGGGGCAAGCCCCTGCCCTACACGGGTTCCCCCTGATGAAGGCATTGATTAAAACATCAATATTTTAAAGGGATTTTGTGCCCCACCTATAAAGCAGCCCCCTTTTCTTGCCGGAAAAGGGGGCTGCTCATTTGTTGCGAATGCCGCTATTGGGCCATGTAAGGCGCAACGCTTTCTTCCAGCAGCCGGTGGGCGTCCTCAAGGGCTTGCCGTAGGGAAAGTGTTTTTTCCTTTTCTTCCTCAAAGCGCTGCCTGCGCGCCTGAAGCATGCGTTCAAGCTCCGCATGGGCGGGGCCGCCCGTAACGCCCCTGATTTTCACAAAATATTCGGGATCAAGCGCCCGCTTGATCATCTCTTCCTCCACCGTCATATCACCGCCCAGAAGCTCCCTGAGCATATCCGCGTGCAGATCATCCTGGGTCAAGCCCTTTGCGTTAAGCGCCCGGATAATGGCGCTGGTGATGCGGTGGCTTTCCCGGAAGGGAAGGCCCTTTTCGCGCACCAGCGTATCAGCCAGCTCCGTGGCGGTGATAAAGCCTTCGCCGGCGCGCTTGCGCATTACCTCTTTTTGAATGGTCATGGTGGCAAAGTTGGAGGTAAGCAACTGCAATACGCGCTTTCCGCAGGCGATGGCCGCATACAGATAGGGCTGGAGCTGCTCCTCCGAGTCCACCATGTCTCCAAAGGGGGTGTTGTGCAAAAGCTCGAAAGCGGCTTGCGCATTGGCGATCAGCGCGCTGGCAATGGGGCGTGCATGCTCCAGGGAAGAGGGGTTTCTTTTTTGAGGCATGATGCTGCTGATCTGCACATAGGGGTCCGCCAGCCGGTAGTAACCGTACTCCCGGGTGCAAAAATCCAGCGTATCCTTCAAAAAGCGGGAAAGGTCCACACCCAGGGTCATCAGCGCGGAGGCCGTTTCCGTCAGATAGTCCACGCCTGCGATGGCGTCATAAGAATTCTCCACCAGGCCGTCAAACCCCAAAAGGCCGCACATCCGCTCCCGGTTGATGGGGAATCCGGTGGTGGTGATGGCGGCAGCGCCGATGGGGGAAAGGTTTACGCAGTGGTAGGCGGCGGAAAGCCTGCGCTGGCTGCGCGCCAGGCCGTCGTAAAACGCCAGCAGGTAGTGGGCCAGGGTGGTGGGCTGGGCCGGCTGGGTGTGGGTATAGGCCGGCATCAGCGTATCCACATGCTCCGCGGCCACGCAGAGAAGCGTTTCCATAAAACGCTGAAGGGTATCCATGGCATCCAGCACCTTTTCCCTAAGCGCCATGCGGTACTGGCAGATGCCGATGTCGTTGCGGCTGCGGGCGATGTGAAGCCGGCCCGCCAGGTCCGCACCCACCTCCTCCGACAGCGCCTTTTCCAGCATGAAGAACATGTCCTCATACCTTTTGTCATACACCGCCTTGGAAAAATCCCGCTTCTTTACGGCGTTCAGCCCGCGGAGGATGCCCGCCGCCTCCTGGTCTGTAATAATGCCCTGCTCGCAAAGCATCAGCGCGTGGGCAAAGCTGATTTCCAGAAAGGCACGGTAGTAATAATCCCGCTGGGTATTGAAAACAGGTTCCAGCACCGAATCGGCAAACGTTTTTCCGGGAAAGGCAAGGCCGTCCGTTTCCCTGATTTCATCGCGTATGCGCATAGGGCTCTTTCCTCCCGCTATTTCCCGATCTTCAGCAGTGTTTTGGCATTTCCGGAAAAGATCAGGTCTATATCCCCGTCCGGCATGCCAAGCTCCACGCAATCCCGCATCTGGGCGTCAAAATACTGCTTCACAAACCCTCTGGGGAACCAGAAGGAATCCGTGCCGAACAGGATGCGGGAAGGGCCGATGGTCTGGTAGAATTTCAAAAACAGATCCCGCACTGTCAGAGGATAGGGCATCCAGCGGGTCCACTGGTTGGAGCCGGAGGTGTCGATGTAGATGTTGGGGCAGGCCCAGGCCAGGAAAAGCGTGTCCTTTGTCTCCCCGCACCCGAAATGGGGAACCACAAAGGGAATAGTGGGATGTGCCTTGGCCACATCATGCAGCACCATGGGGCTCATGTTCACATGCCGGGCAATCCCGCCCGCGCCGCCCAGAATGCCAAAATGGATCAGGACGGGGATCCCATGCTTCTCGCACACCTCCCATACCGGTTCCAAGGAGGGGTCGTCCAGCGCCTTGTCAATTGCCGGGCCAAGAATTTTGTACCCTTTCAGGCCAAGATCAACAATGGCATGCTCTAATTGCTCCGCCGCGTCCGGCAAACAGGGATCGTGGTGGGCAAAGGCGATAAACCGGTCCGGCGCCATCTTGACCACCTGGGAGGCGATATCGTTGTTCCCGCAGGTTACAAACACCATGTGGGAGAGATCGTTTTTCTCCATTTCCTTCAGCCACATCTTGGCGGTCACAGCCACATCTGCCTCCGGGGGCAGGGGCTGGTCAAACCGCCAAGCCTTGCGCCAGCGGTCCTGCTGGACCTTGTTCTTTTCCTGAACGATCCGCCATTTTTCTTCACCGTAGGTATCCTGATAGGACTTCCCCAAGGGATAGCCTGCCACGCCGAAATGCACATGAAAATCAATGATGGACATACAAATCCCTCCTTATTAAGACTTCATGCCGGAAAGATGGATTCCCTCAATGATCTGCCGTTGGAAGATCATGAACACGATCAGCACGGGGACTGTGGCCATGGAGGCGGCCGTCATAATCAACTCCCATTGGGAACCGGCATCCGTGGAGAACAGCGACAGGCCCACCGGCAGCGTATACAGGGCATAGTCGCTGATGATGATCACCGGCCAAAGGAAGGCGTTCCAGTTTCCAAGAAACGTGAAAATGGCCAGCGCAGAGATAGCGGGCTTGATCAGCGGCAGGGCGATCCGCCAATAGATGCCGAACTCGTTCAAACCATCGATGCGCGCGGCTTCGATCAGATCGTTGGGCACGCCCTCAAAAAACTGGCGGATCATAAAGATGCCAAAGGCTGAGATAACGCCGGGAAACATAATGGACCAATAGGTGTTCATCCAGCCCAGCTTGCTGCTCATCAGGTACCAGGGGATCACAAGCATCTCCGTAGGCACCATCAGGGTGGAGAGAATAAGGACAAAAATAAGGTTTTTTCCGGGAAAGCTCATTTTGCACAGCGTATATCCTGTTAGCGTGTCAAAGCACAGCACCGAGACCGTGGTGACAGTGCCGATGAAAAGGCTGTTTGCGAACCAGCGCAAAAAGTTTGTCTTTCCAAGCACCGTGGCATAGTT
Source organism: Bacillota bacterium (assembly GCA_023459275.1). Taxonomy (GTDB): domain Bacteria; phylum Bacillota; class Clostridia; order Christensenellales; family Aristaeellaceae; genus JAEWAH01. The sequence continues at coordinate 86,236 of JAEWVC010000091.1, forward strand.
TGCGGACACAAAAGGGTGGGGGATCAGGGAAAAGCTGTATATGTCCGAACCGGTCTTGAAGGAGGTGAGTACCATCCATACAAAGGGAAAGAGCATCGCGAGCCCTCCCACGGATAGCAGCACATACAGCCAGAACGAACCAAAGCGCTTGCGTTTGCTTGCCATGCGCCCGCCTCCTCAATATTCGACCTTCTTGTTGAGCACTTTCATCTGAAAAAGGGAAATGGCCAGGATCAATAAAAAGAGCGTGACTGTCATGGCGCTTGCATAGCCCATGTTGAAGCTTTTGAAACCCGTTTGGTAAATATAGTGCACCACGCTGTTGGTGGCGTTCAGCGGCCCGCCGGTGCCCTGGAAGCTGATGTTCTTCACTTGGGTGAAGATTTGCAGCGTCTGGATCATGGTCATCACACTCAGATACACCAACGTGGGGTTTAAAAGCGGCATGGTAATGTGCAGGAACTGCTGCCAGGGCTTGGCCCCGTCCATGGAAGCGGCCTCGTAATACACCGTGGGGATCTGCTTGAGACCTGCCAGGAAGATGATCACATTGAAGCCAAGGCCCTGCCACACCACGTTGGAGGCAACCACATAAATGGCTTGGGAGGTGCTGCTCATAAAGGGTTGCGCGGGCAGGCCCACGGACAGAAGAAGGTTATTGATCAGGCCGCCCGTTTTCATAAAGAGCCAACGCCATATCCAGGAGACGGCCACAACGCTGGTTACATAGGGGATAAAGTACAAAACGCGGAAGAAGCCGACACCGTGTTTGATGCGGTTGAGCATCATGGCTACGGCGAGAGCAAGGGCGAGGCCGATGGGAAGGCAAAGCACCACATAATACAGCGTATTGCCTACGACCTTCAGAAAGGTGGCGTCCGTGAGCAGCTTCGCGTAATTTTTGAAGCCTACGAAAGGTGTTTCGGAAGACAGGATGTCCCACTTCCGCACACTGATATTAAAGGCGGAAAAAACGGGGTAAATGCGAATCCACGCAAAAAAGACGAGGGGGACCGCAAGAAACGCATATGCCCAGAGTGCCTGCTGCTGCCGAAGCGACAGCCCCCTCTTTTTGTTGACGGTTTGCCTAAGCATCGCTGTCCCTCCCTCATTTCGTAAGAAAGCCACGCAAAAGCGGGGGACGCCCTTTCCCGAAGCCGAGAGCGTCCCCCCCGGGTGATTAATCGTTCCAGTAGGAGTCCAGGAGCGCCTGGGCCTGGCCTACCGCGTAATCCAGTGCTTCACGGGGGTCAGCACCCTCCATCAGCACCATGTTGATGGCGTCCAGAACCACTTGCCTGTCGGCAGCTTCGTCCACATAGAAGTAAGAGGAGGCTACAGGCAGCATTTTGATGAAGGGGGCCAGCTTCTCGTTGGCCAGCAATTCCTCGTCCTGGGAGATGGCGGTGCGCGCGCCGATCTCGCCAATGTCCACCGTCCAGCGCTTCATGACTTCTTCCGAAGTCAGGAAGGCCAGGAATTTTTCGCTGGCTTCCAGCTCTTTGCCTTCCGTAGCCTTCAGGATACCGTTGGTCCAGAAGGAGCCGAAGGAAGCGGAAACACCGTTGTAGGAGGGCAGCACGGTTACGCCGTAGTTCAGGTCCTTGTCGCCGGCCAGCGTGCCAAGGCGGAAGGAGCCGTCAATGGTCATGGCAGCCGCGCCCTGGCGGAAGGCCGTCACATCATCGGTCATGAAATCCTGCTCACCGACTTTGTATTTGCTGGCCAGATCGCAGAGCCACTCAAAGGACTGATAGCCGGCTTCAGACTTGTTCCACAGCACGGTTTTGTAATCGTCGGAGAGGGGTTCCTGCCCGAACTGCTTCAAAAGAACGGGACGGAAATAGGTGTGGAGCTGGCCGCTGGGCTGGAAGGTGAGGCCCTCCACCTGCAGGGTGCCGTTGGCGTCCCGCTTGGTGCAGGCCACAGCCATATCCACCAGCTCTTCCAGCGTGGCGGGAGGCGCGTCAAAGCCGTTGGCAGCAAGGATGTCCTTGTTGTAGAAAAGGCCCAGCGTGCGCACGGCGATGGGGATGGTATAGTACTTGCCGTCGAACCTGTTGATCTGGACCAGCGGTGCAAACTCCGATTCAATGGTTTCTGCGGAGAAGGAGGTTGCGGGCAGTTCCTGCAAAACGCCGGATTTCACATACTTGGGAACCCAGCCGTAGAAAAGGTTCACGATATCGGGGCCTTCGCCCGCGGCGACGGCCGCCGCCAGCTTTTCCTGATAGGAGTCGTAGGGGAAAGTGGTCTGCACCACTTTGATGCCCGGATTCGCCGCCTCAAATTCGGCGATCAGTTCGGTCATCAAGTTGACTTTCGATTCGTAAAAGTACTGCCAGTAGTCGATGGTGACCACATCCTCCGCCAGGGCGGAAAAGGGAACCGCGGACAGGACCAGAAGCAGCGCGACAAGCATGGCCAAGGTTTTTTTCATTCCGAACTCTCCTCCTCATTTTTGTCGATGGGTATCAGGAAATAGGGGGACGCATGGTTCCTTGCATCAACTCCCTTCCTCATTCGTCACACGATGAGTTCAATCGTTGCATCAGCCAAGGGTGTCTATTTTTCAAAGCGCCGCCACATCAGCGTGAGCGTCAGCTTCCTGCTCCATGGGAAGACGGATACCGGCCATATCGGCCGCCATATAAATGGCACCCCATTCCGCCTCGGTTTTCATAACGGAAACCTCAAGCAGGGGGAATTGCGAGGCGATGCGCTCCTCAACGGAATTCTTGAGCCGTTTGTTGTTCAACAGGAACCCGCCGCCAAAAAGCAGGGGATACGGCTCCCGGTCCATTTGAAGCTCCCGCACCACCGTTGAAACGATCACCACAAGTTCTTCCAGCGCCTTGTCCATGATGTCCGTGGCAACGGCATCCCCTTTGGCATGCGCGTTTACCACCACATGGTTCAGCCTGGCCAGGTCACTTTTATTCTTTTGATAGATGAAGTCCACAATCTCGTCAAATTCGCTTAGATGCAGGTATTTGCAAAAATCGTTGACCATGCAGGTCTCCGGGCCGGAATGGTCATACGCCTTCAATGCGGCGGTGATCCCCAGCCGGGCCACCCAATAAGCGGAGGCCTCGTCCCCTACGATGTATCCGAAACCGCCTACCCGCCAGGTCTTTTTCTGGGCGTTGATCCCGTAACCGATGGAGCCTGTGCCCGCGATCAGCATGATGCCGGGATTGCCCCTTGTGTTGGCGTACAGGGCGATGACCGCGTCGTTGACAACCTTGATGGGACAGGAAAGCTTCAGCCCGTCCAGCATATTTTCAATCATCCGCCGGGTGGATTCCGTATCGACCCCGGCGGTGCCAAAGCAAAGGCTGACGCAATCATTGAGCGTATGCCCATACGTATCGCAAAAATCCTTCAGCAGCATGACGAAATTCTGCTTGACCACGGAGATGGGATTGCTCTCCACATTGGTGCTCTTTCCCAGGCTGGCGCCGATTTTCTTGCCGCTCAAATCGACTGCCAACAGCCGGGAATGCGTACCCCCTCCATCAATTCCGATCAGGTACTTCATTTTACCCACTTCCTCCTCATGCTGTTGGATGGCGCCCGTTGTTCTCTGATTACACTATAGCGGTTGTTCTGCCAATATAAAGCTGAAATATTGATATTCATTCCTAAAAAAATCAACAATCTTGCTATTATTTTAAATTTTCTGGACGGGGCATTTCGTTTTTTTTATAATAGATACCGGCACGGATGCAAAGGGGGGGAGAAAAGCATGCTTCGGGAAGAGGCGGTTCTTGCCATGGCCGGCACCTGCGCCATGACCATGCGGGATGTGGATACCTACGCGAAGCGGAGCGGTCCCCATCATTCGGCCCGGTATCTCATTTTGTTTGCCACAAAGGCGGATGCGATGGTCGCCCTGGGTGAGCGCATGCTGTCGCTGGTGGATGGCTGCATCGTATTCATTCCCCCGGAAACGACCTACTATTTTTCCTATGGCTCCAGGTGCCATTATTATTGCCTCTCTTTTTCGCCGGAAGGCGGTGACAGGGACGGGCTTCTTCATACCATGTTTGAAAAACGCGCCAATATCCTCCATGTTCAGGATGTGCGCCTTCGGGAAAGCCTGCAATTTCAGGCGGAGCAGCTGTACGGCCTACTGCACCGCGAGGAGGAGGGGGCCTACAGGCAGGCATACGTGAATGCCTGCTTTTTGAAGCTGTTTATGGATGCGTTCCGCCTGCAGGAAAAGATGCGGGAGAAGCTGCCCCAAAATACCGGCCAGGTATTGTCCATGCAGATCACCGCCTACCTGGATGAAAATTATCTTTCCGCCGTTACGCTGGAGCAGCTGGAGAAGGTATTCTTCCTGAGCCGGTATCATTTGTGCCGCCAGTTCAAGGCACAGATGAAGATGAGCATCGTGGACTATCTTCATCTCAAAAGGGTGGAGCATGCCATCGGGCTGATGGACGATGCAGACAGGAGCATTACCAAAATCTGCTATGAAAGCGGTTTTGGCAACCTGCAGAGCTTTCATACGGTGTTCAAGCGCTATACGCAAAAAACGCCGCTTAAGTACCGCAAGGGAAAGATAGGGGAATGATATGAGTTCAAAACGAGGCTTGCCCGATGACTGCAGCCTCGCAAGCACGGCTGCCCATGCGCAGCGCGCAGTGGTAGGGCGAGGGCTTGCCTCCGCCGGATGCACCGCTGTAATTCAAGCCGCATGGTACCGGAACCTACGGCAAAGAACAGTCTCCAAACAGGCGGCGCTAGGTACGCGCGCGCCTGTCGGGAGCCTGTTTGGATTGTATCAGAAGAACCTCTACAGCGGCAGGCGTTTCCGCCTGAAAATCAGGGTGCCGCCCACAAAGAGGACTGCGATGATCCCGATATAGGCAAGATTCTGCATCCAGACCGCTTCGCCCTCCGCAAGCCGTACCGGACTGTAAAAGCCGTATATGGATATCTCCTTGAGGAGTCTGGCCTGGGGGGACATGCCCCCAAGCATATTCAGCAGCAGAAACACCACGGGAATGCCCGCGCCAAAGCCTATTGCTGTTTTCGATTCGTTGAACAGACAGGAGAAGAAGAAGGCGATCATCATAACAGCCATGTTTACAAGCATGGTCGTGGCATTGAGGCGAAAAAAAGCGCGAACGTTAAGAAGGCCGGGATGCATTGCCGCGCTGGACAGCACCCCCACCCCAAAGAGGGCCGCGGACAGCAGCAGCACGGACAACAGCGCATAGAGGCCTTGGGTGACAATGATCTTTACCCTGGAGGTGGGCGTGGAGAGCAGATAGGCGAAGGACCCGTTGTCCACCAGTTTGGCCACCAGCCGGTTGCCAAGAATGATGCAGTATACCATCGGGAAGGCAAGCATCAAAAGCCCGTAGAGCCAGCTGGCCAGATATCCCGTGAAGTCGGTGAAGATGTCCGAAAAGCCCATGGCGCTCATCAGGCTTTTGGGAAACAGCCTGACCATGGACAGGATGGCACCCATGTTATCGGGGTCATACATGGAGATCATCACCGTGATGTACATGGTCAGTACGCCGAAGAAGATAACCAGCAGCAGCCAGTTGCGTTTCAGCGTTGTTTTGAACAGCTCAAAACTCATTTGCGCTTCCCTCCTTGCCATAAAACTGCATGAAGACATCCTCCAGCGTCTGCGCCTTCACATCAAGATCCAAAATAGAAAACTGCGCGGCGGTCTTGATAAAGCGGTCCGCCTCATCGCCTGCCACAAATACCTCCAGATTTCCGCCGGGCTGCGCTTCCACTGCAAAGCCCATCGCTCTGAATTTGGCAGCGGCGCTTTCCCAATCTTCCGTTTTTAGCAGAAATCCTTTCCGGTGGGAGCTTTTCAGCGCATTTGCGCCGGACTTGCTGATGATCCTGCCATCCTTGATGATCAGCACATTGTCGCAGGTCTTTTCTACCTCTTCAAACATATGGCTGGACATCAAAACGGTCTTTCCACGCTTTTTTTCCTCCAGGATAAGGTCCACGAACCGAAGCTGCATCAGCGGATCAAGGCCGCTGGTAGGCTCATCCAGAATAGCAACCTCCGGGTCGTGCATAAAGGCGGCCACGATGCCCAGTTTCTGCTTTGTGCCCTTGGAAAATTTCTTGATTTTCCCCTTGGGGCTGAACTCAAACATGTCGATAAGCTCTTTTTGCCTTGAATTGTCCTTGATTCCCCGCATGTTCTGCATAAAAGCCAGAAATTCCACGCCGGTCATCCCGTCGAAGAAAGAAATTTCCCCGGGGATATAGCCCAGCCTCTTTTGGATATGCGGCGCTTTGCGCACGCAATCCATCCCGCCGATGGCGCACTTGCCGCTATCGGGAGCCATGAAGCCCAGCAACGCGCGGATCGTGGTGGTCTTGCCCGAACCGTTGGGGCCTAGATACCCCATCACCTCGCCCTGCTCCACCTTGAAGTCAAGGTCAAAAACACCTTTCCCGCTGGGGTAGGTCAAGGTCATGCCCCTTACCTCGATCATGCAAGATATTCCTCCTTATAGAAATTCTTTTTCATGATTTCCATGCAATCGTCAAACAGGGCGGCCAACACGTCGATATCGTACTGCTTGTTTGCAGGGAATTCGCTGATGTACCCCTCCGCCATCCAGGTCAGCATCTTCATGACTTTTTCGGGGTCAATGCCGTCTTTGAATTTATAGCTGTCAATGCCGCCGGAGGCTACCTGCCGGCGGAACGCTTCCCCCTTGGCCATCAGCGCCTCCACTTCGGGCCGGACTTCCGGATGCTTCTCCGCGTACATGGCGTTGGCAAAGGCTAAAAACGCGGGGTGCTTTTTCATCAGCACCACTTTGAGCCTTGTGGATACCCGGACCCGTTCAAAAAAATCGGAAAATTTCGGGTCAAGGATCTGCGGCATCGCCTTGGTAAAGGCGTCGGTCATAAACTGCCCCACCAGATTGACAAGATAGAGGTATAGCCCCTTTTTTGTTCCAAAGTAATGGAACACCATCGCCTTGGAGATCCCGGCGGCCGCTGCGATATCGCTGACCGACGCCTTCTTGTACCCGTTGGCGCCAAAGCAGGAGAGCGCGGCATCGACGATCTTTTCCTGTTTGTCTTTTGGAAGACTGGTAAAGGATTCCAAGCGATCACCTCCTTGGATAAACCGAATCGGTCGAAAGCAGTATACCACGGTCGACCGATTCGGTCAATACCCATAGTGCATATTTTCCTTGGTCGAAGGCACGATGGAGCTTATCCGAATTCAAAACAGTCACTTGTCAATGGCCGTATCCTCTCAGGCGTGGCTGTAATCCACGGCACGGTAGGGCAGGGGCTTGCCCCCGCCCTACGCTGCTCCCGCTATCCAAAAGCAAAAAAATTCCCCGGCTGGGCCGGGGAAGGGGAAAAACAGTTTATTCTATTGTAAAGTATTATTTTGAAAGCAGCTTTTTGGCCGTGGCAGCTGCATTGGCCGCCGTAAAGCCATATTCCTCAAACAGCTTGCCGGCGGGAGCGGAAGCTCCGAAGTGGTCGATGCACAGCGCGGCGCCGTCCAGGCCGACATACCTGTACCAGGGCATGGAGGAGCCGGCCTCCATGGCCACGCGGGCACGGACGGCGTTTGGCAGTACGCTTTCTTTGTACGCGGCTGTCTGGCTGTCGTACAATTCCATGCAGGGCATAGAGACCACCCGGGCGTCAATGCCTTCCTCTTTCAGCAGCTTCTGCGCACCCATCATGGGGGCTACCTCGCTGCCGCTGGCCAGCAAAATCACGTCGGGCAGGGGCTTTTCGCTGTCGGAAAGAATATAGCCGCCCTTGAACGCTTTTTCGCCGCTCCCGGGCTGTTTGGGCAGGTCCTGCCGTGTCAGCACCAAGCAGGTGGGCATTCCGCTCCTAAGCGCGCCGATCCATCCGGCGGCTGTCTCCGGGCCGTCCGCCGGGCGGAATACGTGAAGCCCGGGGATCGCCCGCAGCCCGGCAAGCTGCTCAATGGGCTGATGGGTGGGGCCATCCTCGCCCACGCCGATGGAGTCGTGGGTGAGCACATAGATGACAGGCGCCTTCATGATGGCGGAAAGGCGCATGGCATTCTTCATGTAATCGCTGAACACGAAGAATGTTGCGCAGTAGACATGGAGCCCGCCGTGAAGGGCCAGGCCGTTGGAAACCGCGGCCATGGCATGCTCCCGCACTCCAAAGTGCAGATTGCGCCCGGCCCTGTTTTCCGCGCTGTAATCCCCGCCGTTTTTGATCAGCGTCTTGGTGGAAGGGGCCAAATCTGCGGAGCCGCCCACCAGGTTGGGGAGCCGCGAGGCCAGGCGGTTGATCATCTCGCCGGAAGTGTTCCGGGTGGCCATCTTTTCGGGGAACTGCCACAGATCTTCTCCCGCAAGAGCATTCTCCGGCAGGGCTTTTGCGAACCAGGCATCCCATTCCGCCGCCAATCCGGGATAAGCGGCCTTATAATCTTCAAACAGCTTGTTCCAGGCGGTTTCTGCTTCGGCTCCCTTTTGCGCGACTCCGGAAAGGTACGCGTATACTTCCGGCAGCACATAAAAGGATTCCGCTGGCATGCCAAGAAATTCCTTGGCGGCTTTTACGTTGTCCGCGCCCAAAGGCTCACCGTGGGCGCTGGCCTTGCCGGCTTTTTGAGGGCAGCCATAGCCGATGGTGGTGGGAACCACGATCAGGGAGGGCCTCTCATCCGCCTTGGCGGCTTGAATGGCGGCCGCGATCTGATCCACGTCGTTGCCGTCCGCCACATGCTGCACATGCCAGCCATAGGCCTCATAACGCTTGCCCACATCCTCGCGCATGGCGATATCCGTGTCCCCCTCGATGGAGATCTCGTTGTCGTCGTACAGCAGGATCAGTTTGCTAAGCTTCAGCGTTCCGGCCAGGGAGGAGGCTTCGCCGGAGATGCCTTCCATCATGCAGCCGTCGCCGCAGAAGCAGTAGGTGTAGTGATCCACCACTTCAAAGCCCGGCTTGTTGAACTTGGCGGCCAGCATGGTTTCCGCCATGGCGAAGCCCACCGCGTTGGCAATGCCCTGTCCCAAGGGACCGGTGGTGGTCTCCACGCCCACGGTGTGGCCGTATTCCGGATGGCCTGGCGTTTTGCTGCCCCACTGGCGGAAGGATTGCAACTCCTCCATGGGCAGGCCGTAGCCGAACAGATGCAAAAGCGTATACAAAAGCGCGCTGGCATGGCCGGAAGAGAGCACAAACCGGTCGCGGTCTTTCCAGAGGGGATTTTTCGGGTTGTGCTTCATGGCCTGGGCCCAGACGGCATAAGCCATGGGCGCCATGCCCATGGGCGCGCCAGGATGGCCGCTGTTGGCTTTTTGAACGGTATCGGCGGCCAGGACGCGGATGGTATTGATGGTTTTTTCCGTAATGTTCATGCGTGAAACCTCCAGTATTTGATGATCTATTCCGCAAGCTTTGCTTGAAGGGGCGCAATATCGATGCCGGGCATATCTCGGATGGCGCTCAAGAGGGAGGAGAGCATGGACCGCACACCGCCCTGCACATCGCTCTCCACGTTCAGGGGCAGCACGGGGTCATGCACCGACAGACGCAAAAGGAACCAGCCGTTTTGGAAACCGCCCTGCAGGTCAAAGTTGATGCGCACGCCTTCCCGGCTATCCGTGGCGATATGCCAGTTTTCCGTATAGGTGGCGCAATCCAGCACATGCTGGATCACCGCCTTCCCGGCGCTTTTGAAATCCGGGGTGGTTATTTTCAGCCGGATCTCCGTGCTTTCCACAGGCTCCTGCAAATCAGCAATCAGGCTGCCCAAGGTCATACCGGCCTGCTTGCGCTTCATGGCCTCCACGATGAGCACGGTAACCAGGTACATGCCGTCGTCCAGAAAATGGTTTTCCCGAAGCGCGGCATGGCCGCTGGTTTCAATGGCCAAAGGGCAGTCGATCCCGGCTTTGTTGAGACGGATGGCCTCGTCGATCACGTTGCGGTATCCCCGCTTGAAGCGGTAATGCACGCCGCCCCACTCCGTAATGAACTTGTTCAGCCCTGAGGAGGTGACAGAATCGGTAACGATGGTCAGCCCTTGGTTCTCATTGAGCAGGATGGCGGAAATCAGCGCGATGAGGCGGTTCCTGTTGATTTCACGGCCCGCATCGTCCACAATGGCGGCCCGGTCGCAATCCGCGTCGAAGATTACCCCAAGGTCCGCCCCCCAGCGCATGACCGCCGAAGAAATGGAAGCCATCGCCCCCTCATTCTCCGGATTGGGCACATGGTTGGGAAACATGCCGTCGGGATCAAGGAATTGGCTGCCTTCCACCCAGGCACCCAGGCTTTGAAGCATACCGGCATAGAAGCCGCCCGCGCCGTTACCCGCGTCCACCACCACGTGCAGGCCCAAAAGCGGCATGGCCACATCCGTATGGAGACCTTTTCTGATCCTGGCCTTGAGCATTTCCTGATACGCGGGCAGAAAAGGTTTTTGGACCACCTGCCCGCCGCCGGGAAGGGCATTTGTATCCAGCGCGGAGGCATCCAGCAGCAGCGCGGCGATCTCATCGCCGCTCAAGCCGCCGGCTTCTTTAAAAAATTTCATGCCGTTCAAGTTCCAGGGATGATGGCTGGCTGTGATCATCACAGCGCCGTCCGCCTTGAACCCTTCCGCAAGGATGCTCATGTACATGGCCGGAGTGGTGCACAGCCCAAAATCCAGCACCTTTGCCCCGGCGTCCGCCATGCCTTGCGCGGCGGCATTAAGAAGCTCAGGCCCGGAAACCCGGGAATCCCTTCCCACGGACAGCGTGAGGGATCTTGCCTCTTTTCCCATATCATGCGCTAGCCTGCGGACAAAGGCGGTCCCCAGGGCCCTAGCCACCTGCGGGGTGAGTGCCGCATCATCGCCCACGGCCACGCCGCGTACGTCACTGCCGCTTTTTAATGATTGCCAGTCCAACATAGATGCCTCCTTTATCGAAGAGGGGAGGAGACGCCGTTTTCCGGCTCCTGTTCTGCCATAATATCGTCCAACAGACCCCGGAAGGTCCTGTAGAAGGGCGCCATGGCCTGATAATCCGCGTAGGCCCTCGTTACGATATCCGGGGTATAGATCCAGGTGAGTTGCGTATTCCTGCGGCAGATATAAAGATCCCTGGCCGTATACCAGGGCCGCAGTTCCGAAGGGATATTCTCGGGGACGGAAAAGCGCTTGAAGGTGTTCCCGCCCAGTTCAAGGTCATGCGCTTCAAGGCCGCACCTATGAATCAGATCAAGGAACCCCTTGGGATCCGCAGCCATGCGGCGCCGCAAAAGGTCCATCACCGGGCGGTTTTCGCCCCAAAATCCCAGTCCCCAGTCCACGGTTTCCGGCGTGATTTCAAACCAGTACATTACACTGCCGTCCCTGGGTTCTCCGGCGCGGCGGAAAAGCAGCCAAAGATGATCCCTGAAAGGGGATTTGTCCTTTGTGAAGCGCACATCCCTGCGGATACGGGCAAGGCATTTTGCCGGACGTATCTCCATCGCCTTGTCGATATCGCGCATGCGCGGCCCCAATTCTTCAATAAATTCATGAAACGGGGCCTGGACATTTTGAAGGTACTCCTCCCGGTGCTCCTCAAAATAGGACAGTTGATTGTTGAAGCGCAGCCCCAGAAAAAACTGGATCATGGACTCCGGAAATCCCGTGAACATGCTTGACCCCCCTATATTTTACCCATTGATTATACTAGGATTTTGGGTGGGAAGCAACTGCGCGGCGAACAAAAAAGGGGAGCCGTTTCCGGCTCCCCTCAGGCAATCGACAAAGTGGCATAGCCACTTTGTCGAGGCTTTCCCTCGCTGCACTCCACGCTGGCTGCGCCATCGTGCGGCCATTTGCTCGGGCAAGGTGGGAATTTCTTCGAAATTCCTGCGAAAATCACCGCACATGTCGCTGATTTTCGATCTGCAATTGGAGGACTGCGGTCCTCCAATACCTCCTAAGGGTTTGTTGATGGTATGTGGGCTGCGGCGCAGCCCATTTTCCAATGAAACCAGCGGATACCGCAACTGCCTGGGGCGGGATCATGGAATATGCAGTTGCCGCGCGCCACATAGGATACCTCAACGTACCCGTAGGGCGGGGGCTTGCCCCCGCCGCGGGCCTCCCGGAAAATACAGCTTTTCATCGGAACGCCAGGCGGCTATCAGCCGCCCGTAATGTTTATAAAAGGCATCGCCACACATTGAAATTTATATTATCTCCGGGCCACAACGTACACAAGCTCCGTCCCCACCGTTTCCTTTTTGAGGATGGAAAGGCCGGCCGGCAGGCCGGTCTCGAACTGTTCGCCGTAAAACGCTTCCATGTTCCTGTCCCTGCCGGACAGGCTTCTCACCGGGAAAGTCACCACCAATAGATCCGCCGGAAGGCTTGCAAGCAGCCTAGGCACCGCTCCCCTATCCCGCTGCATAAGCAGTGGCAGCAGCTTGAACAGGAAGGCGGCATCCGCCTTTTCCTTGGGCACGGCAAGCGCCGCATCCAGCACCTGCGCCTCATGGCGCACGGACAGCCTGGTCAAGAACGCCTCCGCCACAGCCACGGTGTTTTGGTCGATATCCCCCGCCCTGTACAGCACGCCTTCCGGAAGGCCCATGAAGGGAAAGGCACAGGGGTGGAATCCGCAGCCGATGTCCCACACCGACCGGGCTTCCTTCAAATACGGTGCCAAAACAGCATAAAACCGGTCTATGCATGGCAGCCGCTCCCTTGTGGAGGGGTGCAGTGCCATTAGCTTAAGGCTCAGTTCCCTGCTATCCAGATTCCCATCCTCTATCAGCGCCATCGCCCTTTTTTGGCTCCCCTCCGGGAAGAAGGCGCCGTGGATGGTATGAAGCCGTCTTTTGACCGCTTTCAAAGCATCTTTATCGCTTTTATATCTTGGCAGGTATTCCTCACACACGCGCAATACGGTTTCCTGGGCGATCCCCGCGTACTTGGGGGACGCCTTTATTTTTGCCGCAAGCTTAGCCGCGTCATGCTCCATGCTCCTCCACCCTCAGCCTTTCCATCAGCATGGTATAAAACCGCAGGTTGTGGATGGTGGCCAGCCGGTAGGCCAGGGTATCCCCCGTCTTGTACAAATGGCGCAGATAGGCCCTGGAATACCGCTTGCACAAAGGGCAGTCGCAAGCCTCCGAGATAGGCCGCATATCCTTTATGTATTTGTCATCCATGATGTAATGGTACTGGTAGAATCCCGGCGCGTGAACGTCGATATCCTCCTGTTTGTCCGCCTTGAAGGTGTACAGCCGGTTGTGCCGCGCCTCCCGGGTGGGGATCACGCAGTCAAACAGGGTATACCCCATTTCCCGGCAGGCCACAATCCCCTCCGGCTTGCCCACCCCCATGGCGTACTTCACGGTATCGTCCGGCATCAGTTCCGCCGTGTAGCGCAGGATCTCCTCCGTCAGGCGGCCCTCCCGGTCAAGGGGCCAGCCTCCGTAGCCGTAGCCGTCAAACCCCATTTCCTTCAGGGCGTCCGCGCATTTTTTGCGAAGCTCCTTGTTGCCCCCGCCCTGGATGATGGCAAACAGGAGCGGCCTTTTCTCCCGGTCTAACCTGCGCGCTTTTAACTGCTTTTCATACTCCGCTTTGCACCTTGCCGCCCAGTCGATGGTGATATCCACCGCCAGCTCGTTCACCTCGTCCGTATCGTCGGGCCTGGTGCAGTAATCCAGGCACATCATCACGTCCGAACCGTAGACAAACTGGGACTGGATGCACTTTTCCGGGGTCAGGATAACCTTTTTGTCCGAATTCTCCGGATAAAATACGATTTCATTCTTGCGGATCACACCGTATTTCGGGTTCTCCTGAATCAGGGAAAACACCTGGAATCCGCCGGAATCGGTAAGGATCGGCCCCTTCCAGCCTGTAAAGCCATGCAGGCCTCCGGCAACCCGCAGCACGGACACGCCAGGCGCGGAAAGCAGGTGGTAGGTGTTCATCACCACCCCCGGCACACCGCATGCCGCAAGGTCCTCGCTGTCCACGCAGCGCACCACGCCCTGGGTGCCATCCGGAAAAAAAGTGGGCAGCGCTACATCACCGTGGGGCAGCACCAATCGCGTCATCTCACGCCTCCAATAATTTGCTCACCAGGCGGGCCGCCTGCGCGTGAAGGTCAGAAAGCCTGTCAAACCCCAAAGTCAAATTTTCCTTGTCAAGCCCCTGAAGCGCGCTTTCGAGGCCCTCCGCAAAGCCCGGCGGACAGAAGGGCGCCTGCGCAAGGCGGCGCATGGCGCCCTTTTCGTTGAGCAAAACTTCTCCGTTTGCGAAAAACAGGGCCTGGGCAAGGCACAAAGCGGTCCTGAACATGCTGCCCGCGGCATAGACGATATCCCGCTTGGCCGCGGCGGAGCGCCCTGTGCTATTGGAAAAATCCGCTTCCCATAAAAATTTGGCGGAGGCCGCCCGCCTGCAACCCCCGGACACGGGGTCCGCCAGGCGCTTCAGTTCCTGAAGCGCGTTTTTCGGATCGCGAAGCGGCAGGCAATACTTTACTTCCCCCAGATAGATGGCGTTCACAAAGCCGAAGGGATGCCCCGCCTGAAAGTCCACCGTGACCTTCCCCATCTGGCAATCGCCGATGACCTCCCGGACGCGGTCCAGGTCCCGAAGCAGGATGTCCGTTTTCCATCCGTCCAACGTCATCCAAGCACCGCCGTTGATCCACTTTCCCCATTCCCCGGGCTTGTTCAATAGCCCCTGGCGCCCGCCGTCATCCAGCGCGGCCAACACATCATCCATCCGCTTGGTATCCAAGCTTCCCCGGTAATAGACCCCGATGTCGATGTCGGAATGGTCCGTGGCCGTGCCCGTGCAATGGGAGCCCCCCAGCGCCACCGCCTGGACACCCGGTACCTTTTCAAGCGCCTGCGCCGCGCGTTCCGCTGTTTCCCGCCACATACTGGTCCCTCCTTGGAAGCATACCCTGTCAGTCCATCCGCTTTCCCTCAAAGGCCGCCCGCCGCTGTACCTGCTCCATCACGGCCCGGAAGGTGTCGCAGTCCAGGGATTGGGCGCCGTCCGACAGCGCGGCCTTGGGGTCGGGGTGCACCTCGATCATCAGCCCGTCCGCCCCCGCGGCGATGGCCGCTTTGGCCAGCGGCTCCACCATCCAGGCGATCCCCGCGGCATGGCTGGGATCGATGATCACCGGCAGGTGGCTGTACCGCTTCAAGACAGGCACGGCCGATATATCCAGATTGTTGCGCAGCATCGTCTCAAAGGTGCGTATGCCCCGCTCGCACAGGATCACATTGGGGTTGCCGCCGGAGAGGATATACTCCGCGCTCATCAGGAATTCCTCAATGGTGGCCGACAGCCCGCGCTTTAAAAGCACCGGCTTTTTTGTGCGCCCCAGGGCCTTTAGCAGCTTAAAGTTCTGCATGTTCCTGGCTCCCACCTGCAGGATGTCCACGTCTGCATAATCCTGCAGCTGGTCCTCTCCCATGATCTCTGTCACAATAGGCAGACCGGTGCGCTTTTTGGCCTCCAAAAGCAGCCGCAGCCCCTCGTTCTCCAGTCCCTGGAAGGAATAGGGCGAGGTACGGGGCTTGAAAGCGCCACCCCGCAAAAAGGCCGCGCCGCTTTTCCGTACGGAATCCGCCACTTTATCCAACTGCTCCGCGCTCTCCACGGAGCATGGCCCGGCAATCACGGTGAAGTACCCTTCCCCGATGGTCCTGTCCCCCACCTTCACCAGCGTATCCAAGGGGTGGAACCTGCGGTTCGCGGCCTTGTAGGGCTCGGTGACGCGGCGGACGTCTTCCACCACGTCATTGGCCTTGAGATGGCTCACGTCCACCCTGGACACATCGCCGATGAGCCCCAGGATGGTGGCCTGGGTGCCCGCGCTGTAGTGGATCTGGATGCCCAGGCTTTCGATGTCCTTGATGAGGCTTTGTACCTTTTCCTGCTGTGCTTCCCGCTTAAGAATAATGATCATTTCCCGTTTCCTCCTTCTGTTTCCTGCCGTGCTACAATACGCTGCCAAATAAAAAGCGGCCTGGAAGCTTGTTCCGGGCCGCCTGGTCCCTTTTCCTTTAGGAAAGAAGAACGTAGGGGAAACAGCCCGTACCGCCGCCCGCGTACAGGGAATAACGGTAATACGAACGCCGTCCCGCCATACTGCCTTCCTCCTTGTCCAAGGAGTATACCAAGACGCCGCGGCTTTGTCAATCCGTTTCTTCCGCCGCTCCGTCTTTCCTATTTTATAGCTTCCCCCTATGAAGTTTTGAAGGGTGGGGCGCGGGGAGGGAAAACTTTTCAAAATTTCCCCTCCCCGCCATTCCCCTGTCCTCTTCGTCCCTTCCGTCCGCTACGCGCTCTCCTTCCACGCCAGATACAGGGCGGCCACCACTTCCTCAATGGGGGCTTTGCGCATCTCCAAATCGGTAATACCCTCCATCTCCGCCAGGGTGCGAAGCACCTGCGAAAAATCCGCGTCCTCCTGTCGGAAAGCGTATTCGTGAGCGCCGTCCTGGGTGGCCACCCATTCCATGCCGGCAAGTTCCGGTGGCTGTGCGGGACCGGAAACCCGCAGCCGCGTAAAGCCGCCCTGGGCCTTGCGAAGCGCCTGAAAATCCCCATCAAAGGCGATCTTTCCGTTGGAGAGCAGCACAATCCGCTGGGCCATGGCTTCCAGGTCGTCCATATCATGGCTGGTAACGATCACCGTGGTTCCTTTTTCCCGGTTGATCTTTTTGAGAAACGCGATCATCTGCCGCTTGGCCAGCACGTCCAGGCCCAAGGTGGGCTCGTCCAGAAAGAGCACTTCCGGGCTGTGCAAAAGCAGCATGCCAAGGTCGGCCCGCATCCGCTGCCCCAGGCTTAATTCCCTAGCAAAGGTGTGCAGGATGTCCTTCAAGTCCAACAATTCCACAACCATCTCAAGATTTTCGCGGTAAACATCCTCCGGGATGTTCCACACGCTCTTTTTCCAGGCATAGCTTACGATCACCGGATGGTCCCACCACAACTCCGTGCGCTGCCCAAACAGCACACCGATGCGCCGCATCAGCTCCACACGGTCTTTGCCGGGCCGCATGCCCAGCACCGAAACCGTACCGGAGGTGGGCTGCAGGATGCCCGAAAGAATCTTGATGGTGGTGCTTTTCCCCGCGCCGTTGGCCCCGGCATAGGCCACAAACTCCCCCTGCTTTACCGCAAGGGACAGCCCATCAAGGGCGCGGA
Source organism: Bacillota bacterium (assembly GCA_023459275.1). GTDB lineage: Bacteria > Bacillota > Clostridia > Christensenellales > Aristaeellaceae > JAEWAH01. The sequence continues at coordinate 103,442 of JAEWVC010000091.1, forward strand.
CCTCCTTTTTGGCGGGGCGTAGCAGGTTTTTCAGCAAGTCTTTCCATTGGCCTGAGCGCTGCCACTGGGTGTATATTTTGCTGACGTCAGCGATGTCCAAAGCCGGAATATCTTGGCGAACCGCCTGTTGCATAATGCTTCATTCCTTTCCTGAATAGGGTGACGGCCATCAGCCCGAAGACGGCCGCCGCGGCAAACAGCAAAACTGGGGAAAAGGGTGATTGCGGGGCATTTTCAAGACCGCCCATCAGCGCAAGGCTGGGGAACCAGCCCGTCAGCCCCACGGGGACTCCCGCGCAGAAGACCGTCTGCCACGCGGCCGCCATCCCTCCCAGGGGATAGCGCTTGAGCGTACCGAACATCTCGTGCACCAGCGAGGCGGATTCCTCCGCCGCAACCGGCGCCCAGAAGGCGATGCAGGAAACCAGGTACATGCACGCCAGAAACAGGATCACGGAGGCGATGAGGCTGGCCATAAGAAGCGCCAGCCAGCCCGGCGTAACAAGGATCTTCAGCTGCGCGGCGGCATAGGTGGTAAGCCCGATCCCGCAAAGCAGCACGCCGGAGCCGGACACCGGCGAAAACCCGCCGGCCACAAGCTGCATCCACAGCGGCACGGGCTGGATCATGGCGTGGTCCAATTGTCCCCGTCCGATGGTCCTGCTGATCTGCCCAAAGTTGTACCCCACAAAAAACAGCATAAACAGCCCGTCATTAAGGACGGCATAGCCCAGCATGAACAATAGCTGGTCCCGGGTCAGCCCGCCGATACCGCCGAACCTTTGCGCCAGCACAAACACGCCGGCCATGGCCGCTCCGGTGGCCACAAGATCGGTCACCACCTGCAAAAGGCAGTATTTTGTATCCCGTAAAAACCACATCAGGTCCATTGTGCCATAGGTTTTGTACAGGCGAAGCAGCGTTTTGAGCTTATCCGCCATAGGAGATCATCCTTTCCTCGCTTTTTTTGAACACGGCCCTGGCCAAGGGCCACAAAAGCATGTTCCAGAATACCTGGATCAAAAGCAGCGTCCGAGGGTCGCCCTGCCCCACATACAGGCTGAGGGGCGCATGGGCGATGGAGCCCATGGGCAAAAGTGCCAGCACTTTCGCGATGGGCCCGGGCATCAGCGCAAAGGGGATCAGCGCACCAGACAAGAGGGAAAAAAGCGCCTCCCGCACGCGGGTCACCGCCCAACAGCCGTTTTTCATGCGCATGGCCAGGGAGGCAAACAGGAAATCCAGCGCGAACCCCAGCGACGCGCTCAGCGCAAGGCTGCATAGCGCCAGCGCCCCGGAAACCACGCTCACAGGCAGCGGCCGGATGCCCAAAAGGGGCGACAACAGCCACAGGGGGAGCCCGTAGAGCATAAAAACCGGCAGCCACCAGCGGCCGATGGTTTCCGCCGTGAGGCTCAGAAAAACAGGCATGGGCCGCGTATACCTGCCTATGATGGACCCCTCCCACAGCGCGGAGGTGGCGGGGGTGAGGATCTCCAATTGCTGGCGCCATACGGAGGCCATCAGCGTATAGGTAAGCAATTGTGGCAAGCCCATGCCGCCAAGATCCGCACCCCCCGCGGCCAGGGAGCGCCAGACCAGGGTTAGCATCAAAAACTGCATAAAGCGGAGGATGTATTCCCCCAGCACCTGAAAGATGTTCCCGTCGAACACCTGCTTTGCAGAAAGCCCCATCACCGCCCGGAATCCCTTCAAGCGGGAAAGCCTGCCGGTTGGCTGCATAAAACCACTCCTTTTCTCCATGGGCATAAAAAACCGGGGGCGGCATGTGCCGTCCCCGGTTGCTTGCGAATGTTCTCCCCTTTCCTATGCGGAAAGGGCAGACAAAACACCGGCGGGGAAGCGCATGTCAAGCCGCGAATAGGCATACGAATGCACGGACAGGGCCATATTACTGGTCTGCACCGCCACTTCCCCGATATTGCGCCAGATGTTGGAATCCCTCATAGCCTCGCTGCGGAACATGTGCTTCACCTCCTTGCCTGTTGCCGAAAAGTATTCTATCATCCAGTCCAATCTATGTCAAGCTTCTTCCTGTTTAAAGGGCAAAATCTCGCGGTTTCCGCCGTCGTCCCACAGCCGTTCCAGGTTGTAGAAAGCCCTCTCCTCCTGGTGGAACAGGTGGACCATCACCGTGCCGTAATCCATTACGATCCAGCGGCCCTCGTCCCGGCCTTCCTGCCGGCGCATGTTCACGCCCTCCCCGGCAAGCCGGTCGTCCACCTCCTCCGCCAGCGCCTTCACCTGGATGGCGGTGCGTCCCGTGGCGATCACCATGTAATCGGTGAGGATCGTCAGGTGCGAAACCTTCAAAACTACAATATCCTGCGCCTTCTTGCCGTACAGGATGTCCGCGGCCTTCAAAGCCAGTGCCTTTTCCGTCATGCGTTCCCCTCCTTGACATCATATGCGTTTTCATAAGTTGTGGATGATTCCTTCAGCCAATGGATCGTCCGCTCCGTGGCGGGGTGGAGCGATTTGCCCCGCTCCCTGACATACTCCGCCGTCCTTTGAAGGGACATAAGCACCGCACCCGAAAGGTCCGTTTGGGAAAGCTCCCTGATCTCATCAAGCCCTGGATAGTTTTCCCTGTCCGGTTCGGTCTTATCCGCCAGATACAAGATCATGTCCAGGCTCGACATGGGTACGCTTCCCAGCGTATGGCTGGCGATGGCGTGCAGCACCCGCTCATCCCGGACACCGTATTCCTCCCTGGCAAGCTCAGCGCCCACAGGCGCGTGCAGCAGCGACCCGGAGTTAAAAACAGAAGGCTCCGCCTGAACATGGTGCTCCCTGGCGTAGACCTGCAGGCTTGTAAGGTCCATTCCCTTGGCGCAGTCGTGCAAAAGCCCTGCCAGCGCGGCCGCCTGAACGTCCTCCCCGTGGAGGGAGGCCAGGCGCCTGGCCTCATACGCCACACACAGCGTATGGGCAAAGCGGCCGATGCTCATGGAGGCTGCCAGCCGTTCCATGGAGGGTGCAAACCCAGCCGGGCTCGGGGCCGCGCCGTACAGCCCCATGACACGGATGTATTCCGTCACCGCCGGCGGAAGCCCTTCCGGCTCCCGGCCTGCCTCAAGCTGTGCCCGAACCTCCGTGGAGGAAAGCCCCCAGGCCCTGGCGGAAAGAAAATCGAACCGCGCGCCCCGGCTTTTCAGCTCTTCCTGCAAAGCCAAGGCCGCTTTATCCGTCCAGCTTCCCTGTCTCCGGCACACCAGAAAGCGGCACATTTGAAACACCCGTTCCGGCTGCCGCCAGTTCAATAAATCGTATAGCGTATCTTCGCCGATGATATAGAAAAACGCCGCCCCGGGCATCTGTTCCCGCAAGAGCGCCAGGGTATCCACCGTATAAACCGTGCCTTCCCTGTGCATTTCTATATCCGAGGGGACAAATCCCGCCTCCTGTGCCAAGGCCAGCCGCACCATCATCAGCCGCTGCGCAGCCGGTGCCAGGCTTTCCCGCTTGTGGGGCGGGCGGCCCGTGGGCAGAAACAGTACCTTTTGAAGACCCGCCTCCCGCGCGGCCTCCCTGGCGGCGTATATGTGCGCCAGATGGATGGGGTTGAACGAGCCCCCCATCAGCCCGATCCGTTCCTGTTCCAACCAAGCGCCCCCTTCCGCTTCCATTATACTCTATACGGGCCGGGCAGGAAAGGGCTGCAGGGAGAAAAAACGGGGAGACAGCGGAAAAGGAGGGATGAGGGATGGGCAGAAAGGCTCTTTTTGAGAAAAAGGCCCTTCTGCCCATCCGGCTCAATCTTCGCCCTGCTTCGCTGCCGCTCGCATGGCTCGTTTCGCCGGCCTCCTCTACCCTGCCCTTTTCCGCCACAGGCGGGGGCGGGGTAGAGGATCCCATCCTTTAAAAACTTAATATAGGATCTCACCATATAGGATCCTATGCCTTCCACAGAGGGCACGTACCAACAAAACAGACTGTGTAGGGACGGCTATCAGCCGCCCGGCATACAGGCAAGTATACCAGCATCAATGAAAAGGGGCATTTAAATGCAGCAGTATCTTGAAAAAACACGCCTGGGCAGCACGCTGGACACTTTGGGCCTCCGGCTTCTGGTGCTCGCCTGCTGTGTTCTGTGGTTCATTTTTCTCTGGGGCGTTACTTTGGCGGCGCTCATCGCCGGCACGGCTTTCTTTCTGCTGGTAAGCCTGGCCATCCGCTTGGGCAAACAAAAAACGCTGGTGCACAGGGAGCAGGCGCTGCGCCAGCGCATCGGCGGTGAACTGGCGGTAAGCGCCCTGCCCCTCTCCCCGCCCCGGCAGGCCCATTTTGAGGCTTCCCTCTGGCTCACCCTGGCCTATCCCCTGCACCTTGACCGCATCACGGAAGACGGCGTACTGTGCAAGCTCGGGGAGGAAACCCTGCTTGTCCGCTGCCTGAACCGCCATGATTCCATCCCTGTGTCCGCCCAGGACATCATCGATGCCCAGAGGGCGTGCCTGCGGTATCAGGCGGACCGGTGCGTGCTCTGCGCCGCGGCATCCTTGAGTGCCCCGGCCAGGGCACAGCTTGGCCAGGCGGAGCCCCCCGTGAAGGTGGTGGGCAAGGACCGGCTGATCCGCTTGGCCGGGGCCGCCGCGCCGGTCACCGACCGGCAGCTTGTGGAGCTTGGCGCCAGAAAAAAGCGCAGCGCTGGCGTACGCGTCTGGCTGGACCACATCCTGGCGCCCCACCGTTCCCGGCGGTATTTGCTGTACGGCGCGGGCCTTCTGCTTCTGTACTTCATTACCCGCCTACCCTATTACCCTGTTCCCGCCGTGATCTGCCTGAGCCTCGCACTCCTGTCCAGGCTTCGCCGCGCAAAGCAGGATGCGCTGTAGCGTTCCGCGCGTCAATATTTTCCCCGGGCGATCTTCGCCACCGCCGCCACGAAATCATCCATGTGCTGCTCCGTATTGTAAATCCCCACACTGGCCCGGACCGCGCCGGTATCCATGGTGTGCAGCCACCCATGAATGCTGGGGGCGCAATGCAGCCCACCCCGGACAGCAAACCCCGCCCTGTCCAGGCCGTCGGCAACCTCGCCGCTTTCCATGCCCTTGATGTTGAAGCTCACCACCCCCACCTTGGGCGCGTCCTCCTCCCCGTAGAGAGTAACCTCATCGATTCCGCGCAGATTATCACGCAATCTTTGCGCCAGCCCGTCCTCATATTCCCTGATCTCCCACAGATGCTTGGCCACGAACCGCGCCCCCGCCAAAAGCCCCGCAATCCCCGGCAGGTTCATGGTGCCGCTCTCATATCTATCGGGCAGTTCCTCCGGCTGGAGCATGCTCTCTGAGCGGGAGCCGGTGCCCCCTTCCCGGAAGGGTCTCGGGAGCATGCCGTTCCCCAGCAGCAGCACACCCGTGCCGTGGGGGCCCAGCAGCCCCTTGTGCCCCGCCATGGCCACCATATCCGCGTTCAGCGCCTTGGGGCTCACATCCAGCACGCCGGCGGTCTGCGCAGCGTCAATCAGAACAGGCACACCGTTTTCCCGGCATACCAGCGAAAGGCGGCTCACCGGCTGCACGATGCCCGTCACGTTGGAAGCATGGTTCAAAACTACCAGCGCCGTGCGCGGGCCGATGGCGCCCTGGAGCTGATGGGGGGTCAGCAGCCCGTCCCTGCCCGGCTCCAGCACCTTCAGGGAGATCATCCCCTGCCGCTCATACCCCGTCAGCACCCGCATCACGGCGTTGTGCTCACTGTGGCTGACGATCACCTCATCCCCCTGGCAAAGGCTGCCGCGGATGGCGATATTCAGGCTGTCGGTGCAATTGCTTGTAAAGATGACATGTTCCGGTTTTTCCATACGGAACATTTCCGCCAGGCAATCCCTGCAAGCCCCGAGCACCCGGCCGCCGGCCAGCGAGATGCGGTGCCCCGCCCGGCCGGGATTCCCGCCAATACGGTTCAGCGTCCCGGCCATGGCCCGCACCACCTGGGGCGGCTTGGGAAAGCTGGTGGCCGCGTTGTCCAGATAGATCATCGTCCGGCCTCTCTTCCCTTGTTCTTTGCGCACCAAGCGCTTCCTGACCGTATACTATATGAGGAGGGAAGGAGGATTTAACCCTATGGACGAGATTTTCGGCATCGCCGCCTTCCGCTCCAGGCAGCAGGTGCTTCGCTTTGAGTCGGCCCTGAAGCGCGCGGGCGTACGGGCCGGCGTGGTGGCGACTCCCCGGGACGTGGCCGTAGGCTGCGGGCTCTCCGTCCGCTTTGATATGCAAAATGCCAGGGAGGTCAAAGACATCTATATGCAGGCACGGCCCAGCAACCTGATCGGATTTTACCAGGTAGAGCGCACGGGCAGGGACCGCCCCAGCTGCCGGCGGCTGTAGCAAGCCACACAATATGGCGGATACAAAATGCCGGGCTTCCGCCATGGGAGCCCGGCATTTTCGTTGATGCAGTTATAGCTTTGCCGCCTTTTTTACCCCCGGGATCACCGGCACCGCCACCGCCATGGCCAGCAGCGCGGTAACAATCTGCTGCACCTGCTGGGTGGCACCGGCTGCCAGCATCGCCGTAAACGGCGTACCCTTCATGGAGGAGAGCATCAGCGCCATGCCCGCGGCGATGACGGCAAACTTCACCACTGCCGAAACAACACCGGCCACCGTCCAGGGCAGAAGCTGGATCTTGCCCGTTTTTTTCAGCGCCGGCGCGGCCACAAGGGCATAGAGCAACACCAGTATAACATTGCCCACGATGATGAAGGGCACCAGCGGCAGCTTGGCATACTGCTGCAAAAGCGCCACCAGCGGCGCGGCCACGGAAAGGGCAAGCCCGGACCACAGCCCGATCAGGCTGGATGCCACGATCAGGCAAAGGTTGACAAGCGTTCCGATCAGGTAGGCTGAAATGGTCACATCCACAGGAATAAGCCGAATGTACTGGAACACGATAGACAGGGCCAGTATGGCCGCCGTCATGGTGATTTGCTTTGTTTTTATGGATTGCATAAAATATCTTCCTCCTTTTCAGTCCCTCTTTTGCTTTTTGCCGAGGTCAGGGCGCTTTTTACCTGGACGCCCGCCAGGTTTCCCAGTTTGCCCGTCATGGCTCCGATGCGGTCGTTGGCGCCTTCCACGATCAGGCCGATGACGGCAATGCCTGTTTCCTTATCCGGCACGCCGATACGGCCCCTGATCATGTCCCCGAAGCCGCTCAAGATCCTGTTGACCTGGGCCGCCTGGCTCCTGTCCTCGATCACGATCCCCACAAACCCCAGCCGATCCTCCGGCGCCATGGAATTCCCTCCTTTCGTTCCCAAAAAAAGACAGCTCGGCATATTACCGGCTGTCCAAAACGATGCGCATCTTATGTGCTTCCCCCTTCCTTCTTGGGCCTTGGCGAACCTTGGCCCTGAAACAGGAGTTTCATATCCTGCCAATTTCAAATGCTGATTTGCCGCTTTGGGCCCATCAACATCCGCCATTGGCATCACAGCCGCTCCCCCGCACGCTCCCGCTAGGGTTTGCAGCACATCCTGACCTGGAAAACCTTACTGGATTTTCTCCCGGAGCACTTCCACGGCCTTGCTCAATTGCGGATCGTTCATATCCCCAATCTCGTACATGCCGTTGTCACCCTCGGGCAATTTCGCTTCCACATCAGGCGTGATCCCCTTTTTGTGCACCTGATGCCCGTCGGGGGTGAAATACTGCGCCACCGTAAGCTGCATCCCGGCGCCCTTGTCTCCGATGGGGATCACATACTGGATGATTCCCTTGCCGTAGGAAGTGACGCCCACGATGGTGGCCGCGCCATGGTCCTGGAGCGCCCCGGAAAGCACCTCGGAGGCAGAGGCGGAATTTTCGTTGACGATCACCGCCAGCGGGATATCCAGCTTGCCCGCGGTGGCGGAAACGTACTCCCGCTCGCCCGCGCGGTTTTCGGAATAATAGATGGTTCCCCCATCCAGGAACATATCAGCGATGGCCACGGCGTCGTCCACCCAGCCGCCGGGGTTGTCGCGAAGGTCGATGATCAGGCCCTTTGCGCCCTGGGCGGTGAGGTTGTCCAGCTCCTCCTTGAAGGCAACGCTGCAATCCCCGGCGAATTCGTACAGGCTGATGATGCCGATGTCGCCTTCCACCAGGGCGGCTTCCACCCGGTTCACCTGGACATTGGCCCTGGGCACGGTGAAGGTAAGCGTATCCTCGCCCCTTCGCATAGTCACATCCACCGTTTCGCCCACGGTGCCGCGCATGATGTCCACCGCGTCCTGCAGGTTGTTGGCATCCACATCCAGATCATCCACACGCATCAATACATCGCCCTTGTGGATGCCGGTCGCCTGGGCGGGGCTTCCCTTGAACACCCGGATCACCGTGCACACCATGGTATCATAATTGGCGGAAATCTGTATACCGATGCCTGCGTACTTCCCCTCATCCTCTTCCCAGAGCTCCTGGTATTCCTCCGGGCTGTAATAAAAGGTATAGGGGTCTTCCAGTCCATAGAGCAACCCGCGCTCCGCATATTCGATCAGGGTGGGCACATCCGGCTCCTGATAGTAGTTTTCTTCCACTACCTGAAGCACCTCGTCCAGCTCCTGATACTGCTGGAGCCGTTCATACTCCTCCTTGGAGATGGTGACCATCTCCTCCGAAACCCCAGGCGTTGACGGAGCGGTGCCCAAATGCCAGGGAATACCTACGGTACAGCCCGTAAGCAGGACCACGGCCATGACGCACACGGCCAGCATTTGCGTTTTCTTCATACTCCGCCTTTCCTTGCCGCCGGCCGGATCAATGGATCTGCTGGGGCTTTTCGCTGCCGCACTTCCTAAGTTCCAGCAGGATCTTGAAGGTCACGGCATCCTCGAACTTGCGAAGGTCCAAACCGATCTGCCGCTGCACCTTGTCCAGGCGGTAGACCAGGGTATTCCTGTGGATGTACAGCTGCCGCGCCGTATCCGACAGGTTCAGGTCCTTCTTGAAGAACATTTCAATGGTGTAAAGCATTTCCTCGTTGAACAGCCGCGCCGTTTTGCGGTTGAACAGCAGGCCGTGGTAATAGGCGCTGATATCCCTGGGCAGCTCGGTCAAAAAGCGTTCCAGCATCAGCCGGCTGAACACGTGAATGCTGCTGTCGGGCTGGAAGATGCGGCCCACTTCGATGGCCCTGCGGGCCTCGCGATAGCTTTCCCCCAGGGAGGACAGGCTATGCCGCGGCTCGCCGATGCCCACCGTCATCTGGTGGGCCGTTTCGCTCATCAGCGTCTCCTGCAGCGCCTGGGCAAATTGCCGCAAATCATCCGCATCGTCCACGGAGGCCATGTCCTTCAAAAGCGCCACCATGTGCCTGTCGATCTCCACCAGCACGTCGCCTTCCGCCTGGGGCACAATCTCCTGCAGCAGGGAATATGCGCTGCCGGCGCCTGTTTGAACCATGTGGAACAGCATTACGCACCGGTCCATCTCCATGGGGATTTGATGCTCGTTGGCCAGCGCCTCCAACTCGGACCCACTGATCTCCTCACGGAGCGCCCGGCGGTACACATCCCCCACATCGGCCACAGACACACCCGCCTGCGTCAGTGCCTGCAGCATGGCCTCCGCCAGGATCAGCACGTCCTGTGCGCCCGGGGTATCCTCCCTGCAGGCAGCCACCAAAAATGGCTGGCTATCCACCCCGCGGTACAAATAATCCTCAGCATGAAGGGTTTGGCCCGCTTTCAGGTCCTTGGGCAAGAAACGGGATGCCGCCTCCTCCGGATAAATCGCCTCTCCATGGCCGTCCAAAAGAAGAACAGGCACGCTCAAGCCGGAAAACACCTGGGCGACCTGTTTTACGAACCGCTTATCAAACAACACTTGGATAACTCCTTTCACCGTCATCTGGTGCAAATATCATCGCTTATTGTACCACATGTCCCCGTGTCTGAAAAGCGGAAAAACGCGAAATTTTGTGAACATTTCATAAAAAAAAGCGGTTTTTCAAAAATCCCGCACCGCTTTTTTCCTCTCATAATGCGTAAAGAGCGGTGCCTGCGCCACGGAAGCCCCTTCTGCAGCCGAATTCCCTTCCCCGGGCAACTTAAAACGGCGCACCACATGAACGGTGCGCCGCTGAAAAATTGTATCTTCGGGATAAGGAAACCCACTCTGCCAAAAGGCTTATCTGGTGAGGATGCTGGCCTCCGTCTCCTTGTCGAAGAAATGGAGGTGATTGGTGTCGAAGGCCACCTTGATCTGGTTGCCGGCGCGGCTGGTGGTGCGGGGGTCAACGCGGGCGATAATGTTGTCGTCCTTGCCGCTGGCCTTCAGGTACAGGTAGGTCTCGGAGCCCATCAGCTCGGTAACTTCCACGTTCACGTCGAGAACGGCCTCAGGCAGGCTGCTCAGGAACACATCTTCGTCGTGGATATTCTCGGGGCGGATGCCCAGAACGACTTCCTTGCCCACATAGCCTTCGTCTGTGAGCTTGGCAATCTTGCCAGCGGGCACCAGAATTTTGTTGCTGCCGAACACCGCGTAAACTTCCTTGCCTTCCTTCTGAAGCTTGGCGTCGAAGAAGTTCATCTGCGGGCTGCCGATGAAGCCGGCCACGAACTGGTTGACGGGATAGTCATACAGATTCTGGGGGCTGTCCACCTGCTGGATGAAACCGTCCTTCATGACAACGATGCGGGTGCCCATGGTCATGGCCTCGGTCTGGTCATGGGTCACGTAGATGAAGGTGGTTTGCAGCCTTTGATGCAGCTTGGTGATCTCGGTACGCATGGCCACACGGAGCTTGGCGTCCAGGTTGGACAGAGGTTCGTCCATCAGGAAGACCTTGGGCTCACGGACGATGGCGCGGCCCAGGGCTACGCGCTGCCTTTGGCCGCCGGAAAGTGCCTTGGGCTTGCGGTTGAGCAGATGGCTGATATCCAGGATGCGCGCGGCTTCTTCGACGCGGCGCTTGATCTCGTCCTTGGGGGTTTTACGCAGCTTCAGGCCGAAGGCCATGTTATCATATACCGTCATGTGGGGGTACAGGGCGTAGTTCTGGAATACCATGGCGATGTCGCGGTCCTTGGGGGCGACATCATTCACCAGCTTCTCGCCGATATAAAGCTGTCCGTCGCTGATCTCTTCCAGGCCTGCCACCATGCGCAGCGTGGTGGATTTTCCGCAGCCAGAGGGACCGACCAGAACGATGAATTCCTTGTCTTCGATATCCAGGCAAAAATCGCTGACCGCCGTCACCCCGCCGGGATAGGTCTTGTAAATGTGGCTGAGAGATACGCTGGACATAGTTTCTCCTCCTTAACGTATGATTTCCAACACATGTTTGATTCGTCCGTCTCCAATAGGATACGCACCTTGAGCTATCCTTATTATATAGATTCCCTATCCAAAAAGAAATAGGTTAAACTGACAAAGATTCAAAAGCGGGTTTGTTCACGATGTATACGATGGCAGATTTCTTCCCAAATATAACGTATAATCTGCCAAATTCGAAAAAAGGCACCCTGACAGGCCCCGATGGGCCCTCTGCGCCATGGGAAGAAAAAACTATACATACAGAACCATGCGCCGCTGGAGGTCATGGGAGAAAAACGTTGCCTGTCCCCCTCCTTGGGAACCGCGCCCCGCTTTCTTTATAACTCTTATGAAGTTTTCTGGGCGGGTGCGGGAGGGCTCTTTTGAAAAAGAGGCCCTCCCGCCTATTGTCCGGCCCTCTACGTCTCCCTCAGCGCATCCACCGGGGCCATCCTGGCGGCACGCCAGGCGGGGGCCACGCCGAAAAAGATCCCCACCAGCGCGGCAAACCCCAGCGCCATGGGAATAAGGCCCGGCCTGATGGCCGCCCGGATGCCGATCCAGGCGCCGGTCATGCGCACCATGACCTCCCCTGCCGCAACGCCCAGCACGCCACCCACCAGCGCATAGGCGGCGGCCTCCAGCAAAAACAGCAGGCACACCTGCCTTCCGGTGGCCCCCAGGGCCTTCATGACGCCGATCTCCTGCCGCCGCTCCCTGACGGAGACAAGCAAGATATTCATCACGCCGATGCCGCCCACCAGCAGGCAGATCACCGCCACGCAGCAAAGCACCATTACAAAAATGCGCACCACCGCCCGGGCCGCCTCGATTTCCGCCTGGAGCGTCATCGCCTTGTAGCTTCCCCCCGTATCCGCCAAAGCGGCCAGTGCCTCCGTAGCCAGTGTGTTTCCTGAAATGTTTTTGGGCACGGACAGCATTACCTCGCCCACGCTTTCCCCAAAGGCATCACAAAAGGCGGACAGGGGGATTAGCAGCGTGCCGTCGGTCCCCAGGCCGGCAACCTGCGCCCCCAGGTTATCCGTAATCCCCACAAGTACGTACAGCCGCCCTGCCGCCGCCACACGCCGGCCTACGCAATCGCCAGCCTCCCCGCCGAAAAGGGCTTCCGCCAAGCTCCTGTCGATGACCGCGGCGGCGGCACCCTCCTGCTGGTCCCGCAGGCTCAAAAAGCGCCCGGCGATGATGTTGGGCTTTTGCACCTCCGCAAGATATTCGTCGCAGCCGCACACATGGGCGAAAGCCGTTTCCCCGCCCGCGCTCACCACCAGGGTTTGATGGGCCTGGGCGGTAGCCGGCGCCCCCGTGGCCTGCCGGAGTAGTTCCCCGTCGGAGGCCTGCAAAGCGCGGCTGCTCTGCCCCCGGGCGGTGATCCATACCTTGTCCACGCCCATGCGGGTCATCTCCATCTCCACCTGCTGCTGGCCCGCGTCCCCCAAAGCCAGTACCGCCAGGATGGCCCCGATGCCAATGGCCAGGCCCAGCACCGTAAGCACCGAGCGCATGGGAGTTTGGAAAATATTCACTGCCGCCAGATGAACCGCGTCCCCGCCCTTCACTCCCGCACCACCTTCAGGCGCACGCCGTCGCTCAAGGCATCATTAGGCTTGAGCACCAGTTCCGTGCCCACCGCAACGTTCCCGACGGCGGCATAGGCGCTGTCAAGCAGGAGGATGGACAGGCTTTTTTCAAAGGCCCGCCCGCGGTACACCTCAAACACGGTATCACGTCCGGTAAGCGCCTCCACGGGGATCACGGGCACCTGCGTCTTTTCCTTAAGGATCACATCCACCTCCACCTGGGCGCCGATGGGCACGGAGAGGCCGTCCGAAGGCGTCAGCACCACCTGCGCGTAGGGCACCCCCAGGCTGTCTGGCTTTAACAGCCCCACCTTCGCCACGGCAGCCTCCCCAAGGGGCAGGCTGTTTTGCGTAATGCGCGCACGCATCCCTTCCCGGATCATGGACCGGTCCCTGGCGTTCACTTCCGCCCTGATCTCCGCTTCCGTGGCGGCGAGCACCGCCCCAGGGCTCCCGGGCAGCAGCAGCTCCCCCTCCCTGGCTTTCACCTCCAGCACCTGTCCGTCCCGAAACGCCCGCTGGGTCAGCCCCGCGATCTCGGCTGTAAGCGAATCGATCCGGGAGGAAAGCTCCGCCGCCGTATCGGCATAGCCGGAGGGTGAACCCTGAACAAAGGCCGCGGCCGCTTCCTCTTCCCGGATATCCGAAAGCGCCCTCACTGCCCTTGACAGGGCGGCCTGGGCCCCGGAGTCATCCAGGCGGTACAAAGGCTGCCCCGCCGAAACGGCCTGCCCTTCCCGCACATACACCTGAACCACCACGCCGCCTACGGGATGGGCGCTTGCGTATTCCCCCGCCCTGGCGGCCGTGCCCACCACGGACACTGTTTTTTCCACGCTGCCCAGGGCCACCCTGACTGTTTGCACCGTCTCCCACCGCTCCACCGGCCAGGTCCAAAGGGCCGCCGCCGTCAAAGCCGTAATGCCCAGCATCCAAAAAGAAGCCGTCGATCTGCGCATGCCGCCGCTCCGCCTTCCAACTTTCACAGTGCTATTTTGGCTGGGCGGGAGCCAAATAACCCCGGAGGAAAACGGTAGTTTTTCCTGTTTTGCCAGCAAGCTCTTGCGTGCCGCGGCGTTTCTTTCAGCGGCAGCAAGGGATGCACAAAGCCCGCGGATGCAGTTCTGCCATCTGCAAACGCGGGCCTTGCTTGTATGGAGGATAGGGAGGTCGGCATTCCGAAGAATGCCAAGAAAAGGAGTTTGCATCCGGGATACGGTGGCTTGCATCCCTTACTGCAAGACCATTGTACCAGCCGATTGTGAACTGCGTTTGAACAATGCATGAATTCCGGCCGTATTTTCCGTGACGCTATCTTTGCGCCTGCAGATCCTGCCGCGTCCTGCGGATGCCCTGCACCTTTTCGGAAAGCGCCTTGTCGCTTTCATCCAGAACGTTGTCCAGGTAATTGAACATATCCTGGCGCAGCGAATCCATCTCCTCGTGGGTGGCCTGGCGCAGCTCTTCCGCCTCCGCCTGGGCGCGGGCCATGATTTCTTCCTCGCTCACCAACTGCTGGGCGTGGCCTTCGGCCTCGTCCACAATCTCCTTGGCCCGGCGCTGGGCTTCCGCCACGATGCGGCTGGCCTGCTCGTTGCTTCCGCGGTACAATTCATCAGCCTTCATCTGTGCGTTGGCGGTGGTAAGCTGGGCGGAGCGCACCGCCTCGTCCACCGTCTGCCGCGCCTTGGCGTTGGCTTCCGCCACGGCGTTTTCTGCCCTGGACCTGGCCTCACCGATGATTCTGGCCTCGTTTTCAATGATGCTGTCGGCCCGTTTGATTTCGTCCGGCAGCCCTTCCGCCAGGCTCTGCAGCAAGGACCGCATCTTGTTCCTGTCCACCATGTACAGGTTGGTCATGGGAATTTTTGAGCTGCCCATCAGCAGGCCATCCATCTGGTCAATGATCTCACGCGTATGCTGTTCCATGGTATTCCCTCCCTGACGGTCCGTCATTATGCTTTTATGGGGTTGAAAATTTTTCCCGGATATCCTGCAGAATACCCTCCGGCACCATGGACGAAACATCCCCCCCGAAGGAGGCTACCTCCCTGACGACGCTGGAACTGATGTAGCCGTACTGCGGGCCCGTCATCATAAACAGTGTTTCCAGTTCCGGAGATATTTGATGGTTCACCTGGGCCATCTGAAACTCGCTTTCAAAGTCGCTCACCGCGCGCAGGCCCCTGATGACCACCGCACCGTGTTGGGTTTTAATATAGTCTACCAAAAGCCCCTCAAAACAATCCACTTCCACATTGGAAAGTTCCGCGCAGGCCCTTTTGATCATTTCCACGCGCTTTTCAAGGGGAAACCAGCCCGGCTTGTTTGGATTCCGAAGCACCGCCACGGTCACCCTGGGAAAGATGCCCGCCGCCCTGCGGATGATGTCCACATGGCCCAGGGTGATGGGGTCAAAGCTGCCGGGGTATACGCAGCACGTTTTCAACCGTCCGTTTCCTCCTTTTCCGCAAGCCTCAAAAAGGTGATGCCCGTGTCGCCGTAGCGCCTTGTATCCGTGACCCGGAATCTCCCACCCGGCCTGGGCGGCGTGGCGAGGGCATGCTCAATCACGATCAGGGCGTCTGCGGCCAGGATGCCGCGTTCCAGCATACGATCGCACATTTCCCCCGTATTCGCCATCCTGTAGGGAGGATCCATAAAAACAAGGTCAAAAACGTTCCGCTCATAATAGGACTGGGTGCCCAGAGCCAGCGACCAGTCCGAACAAACCACCTGCGCATTGCTGCCATAGCCCAGCCGCTCAATATTCTCCCTGATCACCTTTGCCGCCTGGCGGGATTTATCCACAAACACCGCGTCAGCAGCCCCCCGGCTCAGCGCCTCCAGCCCCAGCGCGCCGCTGCCGGCAAACAGGTCCAGCACGGAACGGCCTTCTATCTTCCCCTGCAGGATGTTGAACAGGGATTCCCGCACCTTGTCCTGGGTGGGCCTGGTATCCATGCCCCGGGGCGCGTCAATCATCCTGGAGCGGGCTTCGCCGCCAATAATCCGCACGATATCCTCCGGTCATACCAGCTGCTCGGGGCCCTTTTGCTGCCGCCGCTGCTGCTCCTTTTTGTCCCTTTTCTTCTTCTTGCGCCGGCTCTGGGCGATGCTGGTATGCACCCTGCTGCGAAGCTCCCTGCCCCGCAAATACCCCAAGGCGTACCCTGCGGGCACGATCAGCACCAGCAGGGGGCTCAACCTTTCCACCGCCAGCACGGCGTGGGCGTTGCCGCTGCCCACCAGGCTGACAAAGGGCAAAATGAACATCCGGACGGCAAGCCGCACAATGTCCAGAAAGCCGATGGACGACGCGGTTTGGTAATACTTCAGCGCATCGCCGATCTCCGGCCTGCGCTGATAGACGGATACCCAACCCGGAAGCACGCCCAACGCGTAGGTTTGAAGCCGGGCCGTCACCGCCAGGATCAGGGCCAGAAGCACATAGGGCAGCGCGCCCAGCAGCGCTGTCGCAACGCCCTTCGCGGGCGTGAAGCATCTGGCTCTTTCAGAATCGGGCACCGCCTTGCCCTCCTCCTCCCGCTGGTACATGATCTCCCCGAACGCCGCGTCCGACTCCCCGTGGGATGCGCCGCTCATGTACAGCAAGCCGCCGCACATAGCAATCAGCGCAACGTTGGTGACCACGCGGAGGATGATGTTGTCAAACATCAGCATCGCACCGACCAGCAGGTAGATGATCACGGTCACCAGGGCGGTGCCGGCCACCCGCAGCGCGCGCTTGAACGTTGCCTGGTCCACCGCCCGGCCCGTCATCATGGGCTTTGTAACGATCTTTATTTTCTTTTTCCCTGTTGCGCTTTTTTGCATGCCCAAAGTTCCTTTCCGTACCCTTTATGCGGGCAGAGCCGGCGCAATGCCGCCGCCTGTGATAATCCATTGTACCAAATAATCCTTGTCCCCGCAAGGGACGGCGGGAACTACCTGCCGTTTAAGCACCAATGCAGCCCTGGAGCAGCTTGTTTTAGGCAGGTACCGGTCATAGTATCCGCCGCCGTTGCCCAGACGGCGGCCGTACCTGTCCACCGCCAATGCCGGGATCAGCAAAAGCGAGAGTTCTTCCGGCGGCACGGTCTCCGCTTCCTCTCCCGGTTCCTTGATGCTCCACCGGCCGGGACGCAAAAAAGCCGGGTCAAGCACCCGGCGGAATTCCATAAGGCCCGCTTCGTACGTTTTCGGCAGCGCCAGCGTTTTTCCAGCTTTAAGCACCGCATCCATCACAGGCCCGGTGTCCATCTCCCAGGGCATGCCCACATAGCATCCCACCACGGACGCCCTTTGAAACGGTTCCCAGGCGGCGATATGGGAAGCGGCCAATAGCCCTTCGGAAAGCCGCTCCGCGGGCTGCGGCAGCGCCCGCATCGCCCTGCGCAGCGCCGCCTTCTCCTCATTCGTCATGCTCATAACGCCTTGTCACCCGGGCGGTGGGCGCCAGGAGCACCTCATAGCTGATGGTGCCCGCCCACTCCCCCAACTGGTCCGCGGTGATTTCGCTTTTCCCCTGCCGGCCAAGAAGCACAGCCTCCGCGCCGGGCACGGCTTCTTGGATCCCCGTAACATCCACCATGGTTTGATCCATGCACACCCTGCCCAGGATGGGCGCGAACTTCCCGCCGATGAGCACCTTCCCACGGTTTGACAGCATGCGGTGGTACCCGTCGCCGTACCCCACGGGCAGAGTCGCCACCCGCATTTCCTTTTCCGCGGTAAACGTGCGGCCATAGCTCACCGTATCGCCCATTTCAATAGTTTTCACATGGACCGCCTCCGTCACCCAGCGCTGGGCCGGGCGCAGGGGCACCTCCGTTTTCACCGGCGGGCAGCCGTACATGGCAATGCCGGGGCGTACCATGTCAAGGCGCGCCTTCGGGTACCGCAGCGCCGCCGCGCTGTTGGCGGCGTGGCGCAGGGTCCCTTTAGGAAGGATTTCGCACATGTGCAAAAACTTTTCCAACTGGCCAAGGGTGAACTCCTCCGTCTCCCCGTCCGCATCGGCAAAATGGGTGAACGCCCCGGTGAGCTTCACCCGCGGGGAGGCTTTCAGCGCGTTAAGCACCGCCTGCGCCTCAGCAAAAGAGCGTACGCCGATGCGGCCCATGCCCGTATCGATTTTCAAGTGGACAAAGGCGTCTTTCTTTTGGCGTTCGCACTCTTGCGCAAGCCAAAGGACCATCTCCGCCCGGCAAACGGTCTGGGTCAGCCCATACCGCACCGCGGCTTCGGCCCCGCCCCCTGAAAGCGCGCCGAAGATCAAAACCGGGGCCTCCAGGCCGCTTTCCCGAAGCAGCACGCCCTCCTCCGGAGTAGCCACCCCAAGAAATGATGCCCCCGCGGAAAGGGCGGCTTTCGCCACCTTGACCATGCCGTGGCCATAGGCGTCCGCCTTGACCACGGCCATCAGCTTAACATCCGTTCCCACCGCGCCCTTCAGGGCGCGCACATTATCGCGGATGGCATCAAGGTCCACCACCCGCTCGTTTTTACGGTATTCCATGAACCGGCCTTCTTTTACGATTAGTTACAGGTGGCGTACCTCATCCTGGGAAAGCAGGCGCACGCCATGGTCCGTAAGCACCTTCGCCGCCTTTTCGATCTCCTCCACCCGGAAGATGATCAATGCGTTCTTGCCCGCGTTCCTAACGAAGCTGTACAGGTATTCGATGCTGATGCCGTTTTCCGACAGCATTTGCAGCACCTTGGCCAGGCCGCCGGGCACATCCGGCACGGAGGCGGCCAGCACATCGGTCAGCCGCACGGTATAACCCGCCTCGCTGATAAGCTTCTCCGCCCGTTCATAGTCGGCCACGATCCCCCGCAGGATGCCAAAATTGGTGGTATCGGCGATGGACAGGGAAACCAGATCGATTTGGTGCTCCCCCAGCAGCCTGGTAAAGTCCGCCAGGCGGCCGGGCGTGTTCTCGATGAATACGGAAATCTGCTTGACGTACATAATCCCGCCTCCTTTATGGTGCCTGTGCTATTTGATAGTATACATGAAACCCGATGCCCGTAGAAAAGGAAATCTGATGTCCATAACGGTTCCGCCTGACAAGGAGCCGGAAGCGTGATGCCAATGCCGGTTCCGCCTGCCAATTAGCCGCGAGGGATTTTTTCTGCCCGCTAAGCCGAGGCAGCGACGCATAGCAGCGCTATGTGGAGCGGATGAGGCAACGCGGGCAGGAAAAAGATCCGCGGATATTGACAGGAAGGAACCGGAAGCGGCATACATACATCACAGCTTCCGCCTGTCGATCACCCGCTTGGCCTTGCCCTCGCTGCGGGGCAGGCTGCCGGGCTGGCAAAGCTTGACCTCCGCATGGATAAGGGCGCTGGAGGAGAGCTGCGCCGCCACCTTACGCTCCAGCTCCTCCAAAGCCTTGACCGTATCCCCCACCAAATGGGGAGAAAGCTCCACCTGGACCTCCACCGTATCCATAGCGCCGGCCCTATCCACCACAATCTGATAATGCGGCTCCACACCGGGCACCTGCAAAAGCGCGTGCTCGATCTGGGAGGGGAACACGTTCACGCCCCTAATGATGAGCATATCGTCCGTGCGGCCGGTGATGCGGCCCATGCGCACATGGGTGCGGCCGCAGGGGCATTTTTCGTCGGTAAGGGTGGTCAGGTCGTGGGTGCGGTAACGCAAAAGCGGCATGCCGTGCTTGGTCAGTGTGGTAAAGGTCAAATCGCCTTCCTGGCCGTAGGGCAGGCTCTCGTCGTTGGGGCCGATCACCTCCGGCAGGAAATGGTCCTCCCAGATGTGCATGCCCTTTTTCTCCAGGCATTCCATGCTGACACCGGGGCCCATGACCTCGCTCAAGCCGTACACGTTCAGGGCGTCGATGTGCAGCATTTCCTCAATCTTGTCCCGCATGGCCTCCGTCCAGGGCTCCGCGCCGAAGATGCCGGCCTTCAGTTTGATGCGGTCCAGGGAGATCCCCGCGTTTTGAAGGGATTCCGCCAGGTTCACGGCGTAGGAGGGCGTGCAGCACAGCGCGGTGGAACCGAAATCCTCCATCAGCATCAATTGCCTTTGGGTGTTCCCGCCGCTCATGGGGATCACGGAAGCCCCCACCCGCTCCGCGCCGTAGTGGGCGCCCAGGCCCCCGGTAAACAGCCCGTAGCCGTAGGCCACCTGCACCACGTCGTTTTTCGTGACGCCGGCGCAGTACATAGCCCTGGCCATCAGTTCCGCCCAGCGGTCGATGTCGCCGCTGGTGTACCCGGCCACCGAGGGTTTGCCTGTGGTGCCGCTGGAGGCGTGGATGCGCACGATCTCCGACTGGGGCACCGCGAACATCCCGAAGGGGTAGTTGTCCCGCAGGTCCTGCTTTTCGGTAAAGGGCAGCAGCGTGATATCCTCCACACCCCTGATATCCTGGGGGGTGATACCCTTCTCCTGCATTTTGGTCCGGTAGAAGGGCACATTCTCATACACCCTGCGCACCGTAGCCCGCAGGCGCTCACCCATCAGGTCCCGCAATTGCTCCCTGGGCATGCATTCCATGGTCTTGTTCCAATACAGATGCACTCCACACCACGCCCCTTCTTTTGCTGCATATCACATCATGGAATGGCCGCGCCGGCGCCTTCGCGGCTCCGGACCGGATTGTGGCCGCCGCCCTGGCTGCCCTGCCTGGCCGCCGTAGGGCGGGGGCTTGCCCCCGCCGCGCTTGCCCCCTTTATCCGCCTTGCCGAAAGCAGGCCGCGTCATGCCGCGCCCAAATCAAAAGCCTTGATATTCGTCTCCAGCGTTTTGGGCGGCACACAGGCTGCAATGGCACTGTGCCATACATCCTTTTCCCAGGGCAGATGCTTCGATAGGGCCCCCAGCAGCACCAGGTTCACCGCCCGCTGGCTGCCCGCCTTTTCGGCCATGGAAAGAGCGTCCAGCTTTTGCGTGCGGCAGACCTCCTCGCTTGCGCAAAGAGGTTCCTCGGGGTATTGTGCCGTGCCGGAGATCACCGGCATGGGCAATATCCGCTGGGTGCTCACAATCAGCGACCCGCCGGGCTTCAAAAAGGAGATGGCTCTTGCCGCTTCCAATTCCTCAAAGGCCAGCAAATAATCGGCCCCGCCTGCGCAAACCAAAGGTGCGTGCACCTTTTCGCCCACCCTCACGTGGGTGATCACGCTGCCGCCCCGCTGGGCCATGCCGTGGACCTCGCTCACCTTCACGTCGCAGCCTTCCTCCAGGGCGATATGGCCCAGAATCTTGCTGGCCAGCAACGTGCCCTGGCCGCCCACGCCCACGATCACCAAATCGAACACGGGGTTTTTCATTTGCTCTCCCTCCCCGCATGGATCGCCCCAAAGGGGCAGAGGCTTACGCAAAGCCCGCAGTCCACGCACAGCGCGGTATTGATGCGGATGCCGTTCTCGCCCCGCTCGATGGCCGGGCAGCCAAGCGACAAACACACGCCGCAGTTGCGGCAGTTTTCCACGGTGACGGGCTTTGTTTTTTCCTTGATCAAAAGCGCGCAGGGCCGCCTGGCGATGATCACGGAAACCTCCTCCCGGGCGGTTTCCTCCCTGAGGGCTTTGAGCATTTCCTTCTGGTCAAAGGGATCCACCACCCGGACGTGCTTCACCCCGCAGGCAGCGCAGAGGGCTTCCAGGTCAAGCTGCGGCGCGGGCTCGCCAAGGATGTTCTTGCCCGTGGCCGGGTTCTCCTGGTGCCCCGTCATGCCGGTGATGCGGTTGTCCAGGATCACAACCGTAATGGTGCCGCCGTTGTATACCGCGTCAATCAGCGGCGTGATGCCGCTGTGGATAAAAGTACTGTCGCCCAGCACCGCCACGGCATGGCGGGAAAATTCCTTACCCTGCGCCTTTTCCGCGCCGAAGGCCATGCCCACGCTGGCACCCATGCACAAACAGGCGTCCAGCATGGAAAGGGGAGGCAGCGCCGCCATGGTGTAGCAGCCGATATCCCCCATTACGTTCAATTTCAGTTTCTTCATGGCGTAGAAGGCGCCCCGGTGCGGGCAGCCGGGGCAGAGTACCGGCGGCCTGGCGGGCAGGGTATCGGCGCTTTCCGCGGGCACCTCCCGGCCGAACATGCCGCGCATGCGGCTGACGGAGAGCTCCCCCTGCAAGCCGGTGAGGTTCTTGCCCTCCACGGGGATGCCGAAGGAGGCCACCTGCTGCTCGATCACCGGCTCCAGTTCCTCGATGACCACCAGCCGTGCAACCTTTTCCGCAAACTCCGCGATCAGCTTTTTCGGCAGCGGATGCACCATACCCAGCTTCAATACGCTGGCTTCCGGCAGCGCCTCCTTCACATAGGTGTAGGCAGCGCCGCTGCAGATGATACCCAGGTCTGTTTTGGCCATTTCCACCCGGTTGACGGAAAGGGTATCCGCATCCTCTGTAAGCGCCTTCATCCGCGCTTCCACCGTCACATGGCGCTTCCTGGCCATGCCGGGCATCATGACATACTTCATGAAATCCCTGGCGTAAGGCTTGACGGGCACATCCTCCCTTTCCGAAACTTCCACGGCGGAGCGGGCATGGGCGATGCGAGTGGTCAGGCGCACGAACACGGGGGTATCGTACTTCTCGCTCAAATCATAAGCCAGCTTGGTAAAGTCCTTGCACTCCTGGCTGTTGCTCGGCTCCAGCATGGGGATGTGGGCGGCCCTGGCATAATAGCGGCTGTCCTGCTCGTTCTGGCTGGAATGCATGGCCGGGTCATCGGCGCACACCACCGCCATGCCGCCCCGAACGCCCGTGTAGGCCGCAGTAAACAGCGGGTCCGCCGCCACGTTCACGCCTACATGCTTCATACAGGTCATGCTCCGTGCCCCGGCCATGGCCGCGCCATAGGCCACCTCCGCGGCCACCTTTTCATTGGGCGCCCATTCGCAGTTCATCTCTTTATAGGTGGCGGCAAATTCGGTAATCTCCGTGCTGGGGGTGCCGGGATAGCTGGACACCACTTTCACGCCCGCCTCATAGGCGCCCCTGGCCACCGCCTCGTTGCCAAGCATCAGCTTTCTCATAATGGGTGAATCCACTTCCTTGATACATTATTTCCTAAGATCCGTGACCCGCTTTGCCTTGCCTTCAAACCGTTTGAGGGTATTGGGGGACGCGAAGGTCACCTGCACATCGATGCCGATCACCGTGCGCATCTGCCCCTGGATGCGCTTTTGCAGCGCCTCCAGCTCACTCCAGTGTTCCAGCAGGCCGCCGTCAATAAGCTCCGTCTTGACCTCGATATGGTCGATATAATTCCGGCGGTCCACCACGATCTCGTAATGGGGGCCGATGCCCTGCACGCTCATGAGCACGCTCTCGATCTGGGAGGGGAACACGTTCACGCCCCTTATGATGAGCATATCGTCGCTGCGGCCCTTCACCTTTTCCATGCGCACCTGAGTCCGGCCGCAGGCGCAGGTTTCGTAGTTAAGCTTGGTAATGTCCCTGGTGCGGTAGCGCAGGGTGGGCTGGGCTTCTTTCGTGAGGGTGGTGAGCACCAGTTCCCCCTCCGCCCCGTCGGGAAGCACCTCGCCTGTGTCCGGGTCCACAATTTCGGGATAGAAATGGTCCTCGTTGATGTGCATGCCGCACTTACAGGCGCACTCCCCGGAAACGCCCGGGCCGATGATCTCCGTAAGCCCGTAGTTCTCCGTGGCCAGGATGCCCCAGCGCCGCTCGATCTCAGCGCGCATCTCCTCGGTGGAGCCTTCCCCGCCGAACAGGCCATATTTCAGCTTGATCTCCCCCATGGCGCCCATGCTCTCCGCCACCTCCGCCATGTACATGGCGTAGCTGGGGGTGCAGATCAGGGCCGTGGCCCCAAAATCCCGCATGATGTTGATCTGCCGCTCGGTATTGCCCCCGGAGATGGGGATGATGGCCGCGCCCACCTTTTCCAGCCCGCCGTGGAGCCCAAAGGCCCCGGTGAACAGCGTGTAGCCGAAGGAAATTTGCGCAATATCCTCCGCCGTGACCCCGGCGGCGGTCACGATCCTTGCGATGTTCTCCGCCCACATGTCAAGGTCCACCTTGGTGTACCCGGCGGTGATGGGCTTGCCTGTGGTGCCGCTGGAGGCGTGGATGCGCACCACTTCCTTCATGGGCACCGCCAAGAGCTTGAAGGGGTACTGCTCCCTTAGCTCCAGTTTGCTGGTAAGCGGGATCAGGGAAATATCCTTCAGGGTACGGATATCTTCAGGCGCAATGCCTGCCCTTTGCATTTTCTCCCTGTACATGGGTACGTTATCATAGGCGTGGCGCACCGATCCCTGCAGCCTTTTTAACTGCAGGGCACGCATTTCCTCCCTGCCGCACGCCTCCATCGCTGGATTCCACATTCAATTGCCGCTCCTTCCATCCTGCCGGATTTCTGCCTAAAAAGCCATCCTGCCGTGCTGACACAGGCGGTTTTGGGGCCGCCTGCCCGCTTCTGCCTTCCAGTATAACAAAGCAATGGCAAAAAGAAAAGTACACAAAGTGTTTTTTGCGCAGGCGGGAAGGAGGCCCTTTTGAAAAAGGCCCCCTTCCCATACCCATCCCCCAAAACTTCATTTATTTTGTGGTATACTTTTTCGTGAAATGATCAGGATGAGCAGCAGCAGGCACAGGAAGCCCAGGACCGGATAGGCCACGCCCACCAGGCGCATGAACCCCACCGCCCCCAGCAGCGCGAAGGCGCCGCCCGTGAGCGCAAACCTCAGCCACCCGGGCTTGCAATGGCCGATGATATTGAATATGCTCCGCGCCGCAGCCATCAGCGTGGTGAACACCGCCAGGTACAGCCCAATCACGGCAAGATAAAATCCCATTTTGCCAAACTTGTTCAGCAGCATCACCACGGGCAATGCGGCATTCGTAAGCTCCGGCTGGCGCATAAGCACCACGTTGCCCAGAGCCAGCAGCAAAAAAAGCAGCAGCCCGAAAAAGAGCGATGTCCAGGCGGCCTTTTTCCCGTCCATCCCCCGGCCGGCCTCGCACAGCACCCCGGCGGCCAGGGTAATGTTCAGTGCGCCGTAGCTAAGCCCCAGCAGCGCCGTTTCCGCGATTTTGCGCCACACGGGGAACAGCACCTCCGCCGTGACCGCCTTTCCTTCCGGAGGAATCAAGCACAACAAAAAAGTAAACGCCAGCACCGGGATCAAAAAAACGCTGACGAACGCCAGGGGCGAAAGGCTTCTTCCCATCAGGAGCAGCGCCAGGAGCAGCGTAGCGAAAAAGGCGATCCAATACGCGCCGTGCACAGGCAGTGCCAGCGCGCCCAATTCCCCCGCTGCCGCGGCCATGCCCCCGCCGGTAACGCACAGCAGCAGCGCGAAGGAAGCGGTCCCCGCGGCCGCGGCCCTGCCCAGATACGCGCGGCTCAGCTGGCTCAGGGAGTCGGTCCCGGCCTCCCTGGCGCGCTTCATGAGCATATACGCAAAAAAGCCCATGGAGGCCGCCGCAAGAAAAACACCGATCCAAGAAAATTCCCCGTACCGGCTGAAAAACCGCATGATCTCCCGTCCGGAAGCAAACCCGGCGCCCACCACCGCTCCCGCGCACGTCAAAACGGCTTCCCGTACCCTGCGCGCCATGCGGACACACCTCCCCTACAAGGTACGGAGGATGCATACAGTTTATGACCCGGTTGCAGGAAACACGCCGTGCCCTGGCGTACCATAACCGCAGCATAGGGCGGGGCTTGCCCCCCGCCGCAGGAAACACGTCGTACCTTGGCATACCATAACCGCCGCGGTATGTATTTTTTGCTTTCCTGTAACAAAGACGCCAGCTTGGCACACCAACCGGATGAAAGGGGGGAAAGGCGCATGCGGGATATGGAGGAGGTTTATAAAGAATGCGCAGAACCCGTCTTTCGGTACCTGTACAGCCTGTGCGGGGAGGAATCAGCAGCCCAGGAACTGACCTCGGAAACCTTCTGCCAGGCGGTGAAGTCCATTCATACCTTCCGGGGGGAATGCCAGCTTTTGTCCTGGCTGTGCCAGATCGCCAAAAATCTGTGGTATAAGGAGCTTCGGCGGCGCAGGAGGCAAGAAACGGTTCCCCTGCAGGAAGAAATGCCGGACAGCCGGAAGCCCATGGAAGAAAAGCTGCTGGAGGAGGAGGCACAAGTCGCCTTTTTCCAAAAGGTACGCCAGCTTGATCCGGACAGCCGGGAGGTAATCTACCTTCGGCTCATCGGAGGGTTAAGCTACCGTCATATCGGCCAGATCATGGGCAAAACAGAAAACTGGGCGCGGGTTACTTTCTTCCGCGGGAAAGAAAAATTGAAGGAAAGGCTGTGAAGATATGAAAGAATATCCCTGCGAGCTGATCCGGGACCTGATGCCCGGCGTGCTGGATGAAGTGGCAAGCCCCTCCTCCCGGGAGGCGGTAAAGGAACATATCGCCGCCTGCCCCACCTGTTCAAATGTTTACGATGCTATGCGCCAGGAGCCAAAGATACGGCATGCGAACGTGCAGCCGGTCCGCTTTTTGCAAAAAGTCAAAAGGAGTACCAGGTGGAAGGTGCTCACCGCCTGTGTCCTGGCCGTGATCCTTTCCCTGGCAGTATACCTCATGCTGGACGGTATTTTTATCGACGTTCCATACAATGATATCCAGGTGCAAAATTATTACCGCCTTAGCGACGGGCGCATCGTATGTGCCTTTACCATCAAGGGGCTCAGCGCCAATCAGTGCTATATAAACGGCATAGGCTTATACGCTAACGATCAGGCGGGCGCAAAAATGGAAACAGCCGACCAGGATTTTGTCATCAGCTACGATTGGTGGGACAGGCTGAAAAAGCCGTACAACAAAAATGCCGCCGTCTTCTATGTGGCCATGTGGGAAGCATCATCCGATCCGGAAAGCTCCTTGTACGGACTTCCGGTTGAGCGCCTGTATTATGGCTTCAGCCGGGATCATCTGCTGGCCACCCGCATTCAGGCAAACGCGCTGCCAGCCACCCCGGAAATCGAGGACGCCGTAAAAAGGTACGTGCTGAATCCCGCCATCCCCTCCCCGCCCATCCTGCCGTGACGTTTCTAACACGCGCAAGCGGCCCCCTTCCGGCAACAAGACGCCGGAAGGAGGCCGCGCTTTGTGAAAAGCGCTCCTTTCAGAAGAACTTTACCCGTTCCCGCCGCTTACTACATTGGTAAGCAGGATTTCTCCCGTGCGGGCATCAACCATCACGCCGCAGCCCAGCTCAATACCGTTGTTCACCAGGTAGATTTGGAATCCCCAGATGGGGTTTCCGCCATCCCGGGTATAAAATGCTGCCGAAACATCAGCGGCATCCAGCAATCCCCTGCTTAGGGAGGCATCCTCCATAAGGGCCTGCACGGCCAGTTCCAGCGCTTCCTCCTGTTTCATGTCGCCGGACCCGGGGTTCCCCTCGCGAAGGATCTGGCCGAACCAGCGGAACTCACCTTCATTCAGCGGCGCCGGTGACGGGGTGGTTTTTACCGCCCCCGGCACACTGGACCAATCCATCTGTTTTACGGCGGCCTCGGCGCCTTCCTTGTCCGTAAGCGCCTTGAGCATTTGAGGCTGCCCCCAGACTGGCGCATCCAGGTCCCCACCCTTCCAGAGGGCGGGATCAACGCCGTCATGGGTCCAACCGGCATCCGGCTCCTTTCCCGGGGCGAGAATCACCGTATAGTCTCCCAGCAGCAGCGGGTAGAAACCGTCGGCGCGGAAGGTGATGGTCCAGGTGCCATCCTTCTGCCCGGGCACAATGTTGAACAATCCTATGGTTTCAGGCGTCAGGCCGTATTTGTCCGACAGCACCGCGCGGGCCTTGGAAACCGCAGCGGCTTGGGGAGAGCGGGTCAGTGAATAGGCCAGTGCCGTGGCGGCCAGCAGCGCCAGCAGCAGGGCCGCAATGAGAATGGTTGTAAACGCTTTGCGTTTCATGATAGGTTTATCCTCCTTTTGTGCCATGGCGCGGAGCTGCGCCATGGTATCCGCTGTAAATGCAGGGGAGGGCGGGGGCAGGTTATCCGCAAGTTTTCCGGCGTCCAAACGCTTGATCTTCATTCCAGAGATACCTCCCATTCGGTAAGGGCCGCCCGGAGAAGCTTCCGGGATTTTGCCAGCCGGTTTTTGACGGTGGAGGCCGGAAGGCGCAGAGTTTGCGCCACCTCCCGCTCGGTAAACTGTGCGACATACTTGAGGATCAGGGGAAGGCGGAGGCTTTCCGGCAGCGCCTGCACAGCGTCCCATAGGTCCGGGTCCGGCGGCGCGAACGGCTTGTCTTCCGGCATCACCGTTTCGGATGGCATCACCCGCATGCGGTAGCGCTGGATGTTCCGGCATTCGTTCACCACAATCCGGGCAAGCCATGGGCCAAAGGTTTCCGGATGCGCACCCGCGCGGGCGGCCCATGCCTTCATCAGCGCCTGCTGCACGGCGTCCTCGGCGTCCTGACGGGTTCTGAGGATGCCGTAGGCAACCTGGTACAGCCGGGCAAACCGGGCCTCCGTTTCCTGAAGGAACATTGCGTTTTCTACCATGGCCGCCTCCCCCGTGAAAAATTGAAAGGCCTTTCAACCGTATATACGCGTGAAAGGCCCGGAAGGTATGCAAGTATGAAAAATCTGATGCTTCTCCCATGGCATGTGGGCAGCCCCGGCGATCCAGGTCCTTCACGCAGCGGCATCTCCAGGCATTTGCCGGTGCCTTACAAAACCGCCTGCCCAAACCGAATCCTTCCCCTATAAAGTTTTTAGGGTAGGGCACGGGGAGGGTGCCTTTTTCAAAAAGCACCCTCCCCGCTTATATCCGCATCTTTACTTTTTCGGTGCCCTTCTTAGGAACGCCGGCACGCCCAGCTCATCCTTTTCCGCCTGCTGCGGCTGCTGAGGGGGATAGGGGGTGGCATAGGGGCTCTGCTGGGGCTGATAGTAGGGTTGCTGGGGCTGATAGGGCTGGAAGCCCGGCTGCTGCTGCGGCTGAGCAGCGGGATAGGGCTGGCCGTAAGCGGGTTGATAGGGCTGCTGCTGCGGCTGGGCCTGGGGTGCCGGGGCCGCGGGCCGCCCGCTGTTCACAAAGCCGGGGATTTCCGGCTCAAAGGACTGCTCGGGCTTTGGCGCCTGTTCGCCCTCCGCCTGTTCCCGGCCGGGTGCCGCTGGCGCGGCGGCGGTGCGGGAGGCATAGGGGTTGTAGGTGGGCCTTGTCTCATAGGTACCGGTGGTCCGAAGCCTCTCGAAAGGCTTCTTGGGCGGCTCCTTGGGTGGGAAAGGCGTCTTTTCAAAGCCGGTGGCGATCACGGTGATGCGCACCTCGTCGCCCATGGCTTCGTCGATGCCAGCGCCGAAGATGATGTTGGCCTCGCTGTCAGCGGACTGCATCACCAGGTTCGCGGCCTCGTTGATGTCCACGATGGAGATATCCTCGCCGCCGGTGATGTTGATCAAAACAGCCCTGGCGCCGTCGATGTTGGTTTCCAGCAGGGGGCTTTGGATGGCGTTCTTGGCGGCATCCACCATGCGGTTTTCACCCTTGCCTACACCGATGCCCATGTGGGCCATCCCGCCGGATTCCATCACGGTCTTGACGTCAGCGAAGTCCAGATTGATCAACGCGGGCACGGCGATCAGGTCGCTGATGCCCTGGATGCCCTGGCGGAGCACATCATCCGCGATGCGGAAAGCCTCCAGCATGGTGGTCCCTTTGCTCACCACCTGCAAAAGCCTGTCGTTGGGGATCACCACCAGGGTGTCCACCCGCTGCTTCAAATCCGCAATGCCCATTTCGGCATTCTTCATGCGCTGCTTGCCTTCAAACTGGAAGGGCTTGGTGACCACCGCAATGGTAAGGCAGCCCAAGTCCCGGGCGACCTCAGCCACGATGGGGGCCGCGCCCGTGCCGGTGCCGCCGCCCATGCCCGCGGTGACGAACACCAGGTCGGCGCCCTTCAAAACCTGGGCGATCTCCTCCCGGCTCTCCTCCGCCGCACGGCGGCCGATATCAGGGATGGCGCCCGCCCCAAGGCCCTTGGTGAGCTTTTCGCCAATTTGGATCTTGGTGTTGGCATTGGACATGCCCAGCGCCTGACGGTCCGTGTTGATGGAGATGAACTCCACGCCTTTCAGCCCGGCATCCACCATGCGGTTCACGGCATTGTTGCCGCCGCCGCCGCAGCCCACAACCTTGATCGACGCGAAATTCAGCTTATCGTCTTCCATCTGAAACTCCAGCACGTTCCATCCCCCTACTCTGTATCAAAATACGAAACGTTTTATAAAGGAAGATTCCTCCATGTTCAGGCGTTCAGCCCGCAAACAGGACCCTGTTCCACCGCTTATCCGGCAAACAGGCTCCTGAAAAAGTCTTTAACGCCGCCCATCAGCCCTGGGGAAGGCAGGTGCTGATGCTCCACGGTGTCGATCACCAGGTCCATCAGGCCCAGCGCGCTGGCATAGGCCGGGCTGTTGAGCTTCATGGTCCGCTTGGGCGTATCCCGTACGGGCTTGTCCAGCTTGCCGGCCAAATAATCCCGGCCGCCGCGGTTAAGGCACAGGGCACCGCCCGTAAGATAGAAGGTGCTCCAGCTCCCCAGGCGCACGCCGCTCTGGTCGATGCAGGCCTTGACAGCCTCGGCAATCTCATCCACCCGGGGCTCCAGCACCCGGGCCACCTCCTGGTGGGGGAAGGACGTGGGCTTGCCCTCCGGCCCTTGGGAAACCTCATAGCTCTGCTGGGCCGTGGCCATGCCGTACACATAGGCGCGCTTCAACTGCTCGGCGGACTCCAGGGGGATTTTAAGGCCCATGGCCAGGTCTGCCGCCATATGCCCGCCGCCCATGGAGATGGTCCTGTGGAAAATCACCGCGTCGCCCTCCACGGCCATGACTTCGGTGTTCAAATAGCCCATATCAATGAGGATGGCGGTGCGGTCCCGGTCCTCCTCGGGCAGGTACAGCATCGCCTCGCCCGTGAGGGTGGAAAAAAAGCCGCTGATGGTAATGTTCATTTCCCGCAGCCTGCCGGAAATTTCATCCAGGAAAAACTGGTCGGCCACCACAAAGGAGACCAGCGCCCGAAGCTCCCGGCCCTTCATATCCATGGGCTCCAGCGTTTTCTTGCCGTCGTCCACCATGAACCAGGCGGGGCTCCTGTGCACCACCACGCCCCGCAAGGGGGCCAGCTCCTTCTGAGCCGACTCGAATATGCTTTCAATGTGCTTCAGTGTCACCCGGGGATCCGCCCCCTGCAGCTCCACTTTGGCCGGGATGGCGTACACCCTGGAAAACTCGCCCGGCACGCCCACATTGATCTCCTTGATGCGGAAATGGGCCTGAGCCTCCGCCTCGCTTATCGAAGCGCGGATAGCGTCATTGAGCGTAAGGGGGGAGTTCCACGTGTCGCCCGAATACCCGTCATAGGGCGCCGTTCCCGCTCCGCTGATATCACAGCGCTGA
This sequence comes from Bacillota bacterium, assembly GCA_023459275.1. GTDB lineage: Bacteria > Bacillota > Clostridia > Christensenellales > Aristaeellaceae > JAEWAH01. Next base: position 134,747 of record JAEWVC010000091.1, read on the forward strand.
TTCCCGCTGTTTTCCGCTACCAGCGTGACGATCTTGCTGGTGCCAAAATCCATCGCCGCCACAGTGGTCTTCATACGTTCCTCGTACCCCCGTTCCTGGGAACCCCTGCCATAGATCAACAATCATTATAGCATAGGGGTGCCCCTCTTGAGAAGAAGAAAAATGCAGGCGTGCATATTCTTTCATTGCATGCATACCAAGCGGGACCCTCCGGGATCAATTGCATATCCATCCAACTTACCAAGATACATTGTACCTGTTTTAGGAAAAAACCGCAAGGGAAAACCGTTGAAAATCCATTGTTTTTTCATCTTTTTCCCCCAAAATCCTCCAATTTGGGCCACAATCTCAGTCAGCCGGGATATACGTAGGGTTCACAGGGGTGGATACGTCGATGCTGCCCTTCTGCCGGCCCGTTTCCTGCAAATAGGCGATCACCGCCCGCATGGAGCCGATTTTGGCCCGCATATCCACCGCATTCCCCAGGCGGATGGAATATCCATCCACAGATATCAAATACAGATTGTCCACATCCGCAAGATTTAATTCCGAAATATGGGAAGCGAACCCCTGAAGCACAAGCTCCCCCACCATCTGCTGGTAAGCGGAAAGCTGCGTCTCCTGGCGGCAGACGATCTGGCGCCCCAGCTCGCTTTTTGTAATTTCCATGCCGGTGGCCGTCATCAGCCCTTCCTCCGGCAAAAGCGTCTGGGTCTGCTCCAGCACCATCCCTTCGTTGTCCAGCGTATACTGTACGCCCATAAACTGCATATTCACTCTGGGGATGCGCTCATATACCTTCAAAATCAGCCCGTCCGGATAATCCCGCTGCATATCCTGGAAGATCAGGTACCGGTCCCGGTTGATCCCCTCGCGTATCCTATCCTTGTTCAAAAGCAGGACATTGTCCCCCTCCTCCAAGCCCGCCAGGGTGATCACTTCCTGGCGTGTGCGGTTTACGAGCCCAACCACCTGCACCCGGGCATATTTCAGCCGGAACAGGGTGCCATACAGGATGCCGCCCACGATGAGCAAAGCCGCCAAAATGCAAAGCACAGCCCAAAAGCCCCTGCCCTTCGGGCGGGGCCCCGGGCTGGCGGGATTCTCGGAAAAAGACGGCGGAAAACTGTTTTCCCGCATCCTTCCGGGGCTTTCGTACCGGTTCAGGGGGAGCACCTCCCTTGCTTTTGCATTTGATCTTGCTGTCAAGTGGCTTTGCGAAGCTTTGCCCTCGCTGCACTGCACGCTGGCTGCGCCATTGTGCGGCCGTTGGCTCGGGTAAGGCAGGAATTTCTCTGAAATTCCTGCGAAAACTACCGCACATGCCGCTGATTTTCGATTCCAATTGGAGGCTCCGTACCCCCGCCCCCGCCTGTGGCGGAAAAGGGCGGGGTAGAGGAGGCCGGCGAAACGAGCCATGCGAGCGGCAGCGAAGCAGGGCGACGATTGGGCCGGATGGGAAAGCGGCCCTCCAATACCTCCCAGGGAGTTGTCAGCGGTCTGGATTGACACACGAACTTTGCTTCATGCGTGTGCCTTGATCATTCCACCCTTTGTATTCTGGCCCCCAGGCTTTGCAGCATGTCCTCCAGGTTTTCATACCCGCGGTCAATCAGGTGCACGTTATCCACCTCTGTGACGCCATGGGCGGCAAGCCCGGCAAGCACCAGCGCGGCGCCGCCCCGAAGATCCCTGGCGTTGACCCGGGTTCCGTACAGCGCCTCCACCCCCTGGACGATGGCCATGCGGCCATTGACCATGATATTGGCGCCCATACGGTTCAGGTCCCCCGCGTGGGTGAAGCGGTTCTCGAATACATTCTCCACCACGATGGATGTTCCCTTCGCGATGGCCGCCAGCGCCAGCATCTGCACCTGCATATCCGTTGGAAATCCTGGATGGGGCTGGGTTTGAAGCTGCTGGAAGGCTGCAAGCCGGCCGGGTGCTTTCAGGTCGATGGAGCCGATCCGCTCCCGTATCTCACAGCCCATTTCACGAAGCTTGGCCAACACCGCCACCATGTCCCTAACGGGCGCGTTATCCAGATGTACTTCGCCTCCGGTGATGGCCGCCGCGGCCAGCATGGTACCCGCCACGATCCTGTCCGGAATCGGCCTGTAAACTGTGCCGTGAAGCGCCTTGACCCCGCGGATCTGGATGGTGTGGGTGCCCGCGCCCCGGACGATGCCGCCCATGGCGTTGATGAACCTTTGCAGGTCCTCGATCTCAGGCTCCCTGGCCGTATTGTGGATGGTGGTGGTTCCCGGGATCAAAACCGCCGCCATCATCACGTTTTCCGTGGCGCCCACGCTGGGGTAATCGAAATGTACCTCCGAGGCGTGCATCTCCCGCCCGTCGCAGTGGATTAGCCCGCCCTCCTCCAGGATGGTCACACCCAGGCGTTTCAGGCCGCTCAGGTGCAGGTCGATGGGCCGCATGCCGATCTCGCAGCCGCCGGGATACGTGACCGTCGCCCGCCGAAACCGGCCCAGGATAGGCCCCAGCAAAAATATGGAGGAACGGATCTGCTTGGATAGGCTGTCCGGCATTTCCCAATTATGTAGCTCACTGGATTGGATATGCATCGTGCTTTCCGCACGGGTGATCCGGCAGCCAAGGATCTCCAATATATCCGCCATATGATGAGCGTCGCTGATATTGGGGCAGTCCAGCAGCGTGACTTCCTCCTGCGTCAGGATGCTGGCAGCCAAAATGGGCAGCACGGCGTTCTTGGCGCTGTTCACGCGAACAGAACCCGCCAAGGGCGTCCCACCCTCCACACGGAAAAATCCCATGTGTTTCACCTCCACCGTTATTTCCCGTGCTTCATCCTATGAAGGCGGGAAAATTTGGTGAGGCGAAAGGCAAAAACAGGCAGTTTTAGCCGAAATTGCGCTCGCAGTTCCTGCTGATATTTAAAAGGATACCCACCGCCGCCAGCATAATGGAGATGGAGGTGCCGCCGTAGCTGAAGAAAGGCAGCGGCAGGCCCGTGGTGGGCAGAATGCCCACCGCCACGCCCATGTTGAGAAAGGCCTGGATGGAGATCATGGCGGTGATCCCCGCGGCCAGCAGGCAACCGAACTTATCCCGGCAGGTAACGGCGATGCGCATGCCTATGAACAGGAAAGCCACGAACAGCGCGATCACCGCCAGGCAGCCGAAAAGCCCGAAGTCCTCCCCCACGATGGCAAAGATGAAATCACTTTGGGGGTAGGGCAGGTAGGCGTATTTCTGCCGGCCCTGGCCAAGACCCATGCCGAAAAGCCCACCGGAGCCAAAAGCGATCAGGGACTGGGCCAATTGATACCCCTCGTCGCTCATCTTGGCGAAGGGATCCCGGAAGGAAAGAAGCCGCTCTCTTCGGTAGGGCTCGCTCCAGGCGTAGAAGAAGCCCGCCACGGCACCCAATGCGCCAAGCAGCGTCAAATGCCGCCATTTGGCCCCGGCCATGAGCACCATCACGCCGCTGACCATGAGGATGGACATGGCGGTGGACAGGTTGGGCTGCTCCAGGATCACCAAAAAGAAAAAACCCGGAAGCACCATCAGGGGCAATATGCCGCGGAAGAGGGAGCGGACGGCGTCCCCCCCGTTGGTGAGCGCGGTGGCCAGAAACACCACCACGGCGAACTTGGTGAGCTCTGAGGGCTGGAAGCTCTGCCCCGCGATGCTCAGCCACCTTCTGGAGCCGTTTAGGTAGACGCCGATGCCGGGGATGAGCACCAGGATGAGAAGCACGGCGCTTGAACCCAATCCCGTGAGAACCACCCACGGCTTTTTCCAGAACGTATAGGATATGCGTGAGGTGACGGCCATAGCCACCAGGCCCACCCCGATGCCAACAAGCTGCTTTTTCACCTCGCTCAGCGGGTCGCCCCTGTCCTGGGCCGTATAGTAGGTGGCGCTGAAGAGCGTCAGCAGCCCGGCCATCAGCAAAAGAAGCAGCGTCACCACAAGCGCGCCGTCCACGCCCTTCCCCCCGCGTACCGGCAGAACCCTGCCGGCCGTCCTCATGGCGGTACGGTTGTCCGTCATGACAAGACCCCTTTCCGGCGGCAAAACGCCGCCCGTCAGGCGCCCTTGGGGGAAAGGGGCCATGATAGGCGGGGAGGCTCCGCCTCCCCATCCCTACTGCTCAAGGGATGCATCCCTTGAGAATCTCTGTATTTAGACTAATTCATGCACGAGTTCCTTGAAGATCCTGCCCCGCTGCTCATAATCGGTAAACATGTCGAAGCTGGCGCAGGCGGGAGAGAAGAGCACGTTTCCGCCGGGCACGGCCCGGCTGCGGGCGGTATCGATGGCCTCCTTCAGTGTGGCCGCGCGGCTGAATCTTTCAAAGCCTGCCTCCGCAAGCGCCTTCTCGATCTGCGGGGCGGTCTGCCCGATGAGCACCGCGTGGGTGATGGCGGGCGTTTTTGCCATCTCCTGCGCCAGGGGAACAAAGCTCACATGCTTGTCGTACCCGCCCAGGATGATCACCGTGGGTGCCTTCATGGTCTGCACCGCCTTGATGGTGGAGTCCACATTGGTGCCCTTGCTGTCGTTGTAATATACGACGCCCTGCAATTCCCGGGTCCGCTCAATACGGTGCTCCACCCCCTGGAAGGTGCGCAGGGAATGGCGGATCACAGGCGCGGGCACGCCCATGGCCACCGCCACCGCCGTGGCCGCCAGCGCGTTTTCCAGATTATGCGGGCCCGGGATGTAGACCGAGTCCGTCTCGCACACGGCGCGTGTCTCCCCGCCCCAGGCGCACACGATCTTGCCATTTTCCACAAAAGCGCCCAAGGGCACGGCCTGCTTCCTGGAAAACCAGGCCACCCGGCTATTCAGTTGCCCCGCCATCTCCTGCAGGATAGGGTCATCGAAGTTCAGTACGGCCACATCCTGGGCTGTTTGATTTTCAAACAGCCGCGCCTTTAAGCGGATATACTCCTGCATGGTGCCATGGCGGTTCAGGTGGTCCTCCGTAATGTTCAGGATGGCCGCCACCTTGGGATGGAAGGTGGTCACGCTTTCCAATTGGAAGCTGGACACCTCCGCCACGATCACATCCTCCTTGCGGCTTTCCATGGCCGCCGCGCACATGGGATAGCCGATATTCCCCGCCACATACGCAAGCTTCCCGGCATTTTTAAAGATTTCACCCAGCAGGGAAACGGTGGTGGTCTTGCCATTGGTGCCGGAGACAGCCACCAGCGTGCCTTCCGCCAGCTGATAGCCCAGCTCCAGTTCCGCAAGGACAGGGAGGCCCCTTTCCCGGGCCGCCGTAACAAAGGGGGCCTGGATGGGCACGCCGGGGCTTATCACAATAGCGTCGACCTGGTCAAACAGCGTTTCCGGCTCCTCACCCAGGTGCCATTTCACAGGCAGCATATCCAGCTCGTCCAGGGATACGCGCAGGTCCTGCCGCTTTTTTTGATCCACCAGGAAAGGCGTGGCGCCATGCTTTACCAATAGCTGCGCCGCGGCCACGCCGCTGCGGGCCATGCCTACCACCATCACATTTTTATGTTCCCAGTTCAAGCCAATACCCCCTTACAGCCGGATCAGGCGCATAGCCTTTTTTTATTGTATGCCGGCAACATGCATGGACAGGACTGCCACCAGGGATAAAACCCCCGTAACGATGGCATACAGGGCAACCACCTGGGTTTCGGAATAACCGCTCAGTTCAAAGTGGTAATGAATGGGCGACATCTTGATGATGCGCTTTCCGTGGGTGATCTTGAAGTACGCCCGCTGCACGATCACCGACACCGAGGACATAACCATGGTGAAGGCGATCAGAAGCAGCATCAGCGGTTGCCGCGTGAGCATAGCCATGGCCACCGTGGCCCCGCCGATAAACATGGAGCCGGTATCCCCCATGAACACCATGGCGGGATACCGGTTGAACCGCAGAAAGCCCATGCAGGCCCCGGTGAGGGCCAGGGCGAAAACGCCCATGTTGCGCAGGTTGTCACCGTACAGGCTGGCGCTGAATATGGCCACCGAAGGCAGCAAAAAGACCGCCATCAGCCCCCAGGCCGCGCTGCCGATCACCGTCACGGTGGACAGCAGCCCGTCCATGCCGTCCTGCAGGTTGGCACTGTTGACCATAAAGATAACCACCAGGGCCATCAGCGGGATGTAAAAGATCCCCAGGTCCCAGTCAATGTTGAAAAAGGGAACGATGATTTTGCTGCCCACCTGGGGGCTAAAGTAGCAATACGCTGCGAACCCAACGCCGACCACTACCTGCCCGGCGATCTTCTGCCAGCCGGTCAGCCCCAGACTGCGCTTTTTGACCACCTTGATGTAGTCGTCGGCAAAGCCGATAAGCATGCTCAAAAGCGCCACAACGCAGGCGGCCAGGGTAAAATCCCACAGGCCGTGCCATTCCCCCTGATGCAAAACCGCCGCCGCCACCACCGTGGCGAAGGCGATCATCAGTCCGCCCATGGTGGGCGTGCCCTGCTTGACCTGGTGGGATTTGGGGCCCAGCTCATAAATCGTCTGCCCGAATTTCCATTTGCGCAGGATGGGGAGCATCCTGGGCATCAGCACCAAAACCAGCGCCAGGGATAGGATAAGCGCCAGCATCATCCGCTGCATGGGATTCCTCCTCGCATATTAAGGCTGCTTTTGCATTTCCTCCAAAAGCTCCGCAACGACCACCTTTTCATCGAAGGGCCGCTTGACGCCCATGACCTCCTGGTATGTCTCATGCCCTTTGCCCGCCAGGATGATCACATCCCCTTCACGGCCCATTTCCAGCGCGTGGCGGATGGCTTCCCGCCGGTTCTCGATCACGGTGTACTTCCCGGGGGTGCCCTTGATCCCTTCCTCCACGGCCTTCAGGATCTCATAGGGGTCCTCGGTCCTGGGGTTGTCGCTGGTGAGAATGGAATAATCCGCCAGCCTCCCCGCGATCCGGCCCATGATGGGCCGCTTTCCGTGGTCCCTGTCACCGCCGCAGCCGAATACCACGATCACGCGCTTTCTGGCGAACTCCTTTACCGTGGTCAGGATATTTTCCAGCGCGTCCGGGGAATGGGAATAGTCCAAAATCACCTTGTAAGGCATATGGGTGGGCAGCATCTCAATGCGGCCGGGCACCGCCTTCACGCTTTCCAGGCCCAGCTTGATATCCTCCCCGGACACTCCCAGGATCATGGCCAGGGAGGCAGCGGCGATGGCGTTGTAGACGTTGAACATGCCAGTCATCTTGAGATTGATGTCGATGTTTTGCATGTCCCGAAGCTTCAAATCAAAGCGCACGCCATCCTCGCTGATCTCGATATCCCTGGCAAAAAGGTCGGCGGTGGCGCAGATGCCATAGGTGATATAAGGAATTTTAAGGTCCTTGAGCATGGCCGCCGTGGTTTCGTCATCCGCGTTGAAGGAGGCGTTGAGGGCCATGCCGGAGGTGAAAAGCTGTTTTTTGGCCTCAAAATACCGCTCCATGGTGTGGAAATAGTCCAAATGATCCTGGGAGAGGTTGGTGTAGCAGGCCGCCTCAAAGGTAAGGCCGTCCAGCCTATGCATGTCCAGCGCGTGGGCGGAGACCTCCATGCTCACGATCTGGACTCCCGCGTCCGCCATCTGCCGGAAGGTTTCGTTCAGCTCTATGGGGTCGGGGGTGGTGAGGTCGCTTCTCAGCTTCCGGCTGCCGATCATGTTCCCCGTAGTGCCGATCAGGCCGCAGCTGTAGCCCGCCTGCTCCATGATGGCTTTGAGCAAGTAGCTGGTAGTAGTCTTGCCCTTGGTGCCCGTCACGCCCACCAGCTTCATCTCCCTGGCGGGATGGCCGAAAAACGCGGCCGCGATGCGGGACATGGCCGCCCGGCCGTTGGACACCAGCACCTGGGGTACTTGAAGCTCCGGCAAAAACCGCTCCACCACCAGGGCCACGCACCCGTTGGAAACCGCCTGGGGAGCGAAATCGTGGGCGTCATAACGCATGCCGGATATGCAGAAAAACAGCCCGCGAGTAACCTTCTGCCGGCTGTTGGAAGTGATCTGGCCGATTTCCGTGGCCTTATCTCCTTTTACCTCCAGCAAATAAGGCAAATCGGCGAGCAATGCTTCCAATGTGATCATAAACAGCCCTCCGCACATCCAAGTTTGAAGCCCTCCGATCGGCTTCTGCATTTGAGGCCTTCAGTCCGGCATCTGAAAAACCACCGCCACCCTTTCGCCGGGAGCTACAAATTCTCCTGCCGCGGGCGATTGTTTTACAGCCAGGCCAGTGCCCGTTATCTCCATTTCCAGGTTCCGCATCCTAAGCTGCCTGCCCGCTTCCGCCATGGAAAGCCCGAAAACATCCGGCACACGGGTAAGCTCCATGGGCGTCAAAACATCCTCCTGCTGGGTGTAGAGCATGATTTGGTTCCCCTCCGGAAGCGCCGTGCCCGCCGCCGGCATCTGGCCCGTAACGGTATCCGACTGCCCGTCATCCACGCTTAAAAGCTTCAGGTTTCCCAGGACGCGTTTTGCCTCCTTCAGGGAAAGGCCCGTCACGTCAGGCAGCTCCACCTGGGGCCTGGCGGTGGCCGTGGGATCGGAGGGCGCGATGCCAAGGTACTTGAGCGTGTCGGCCATCACCTGTTTGGCAAAGGGCGCCGCGGTGGTGCCACCATAGTCCACCGGCACATGGGCTTCGTCCACAATGGCCAGGATGGCGAAGCTGGGATTGTCGGCCGGGGCAAACCCCAGGAAAGAGCCGATGTGCACATCCCTTACAATCTTGCCGTCCTTGTACACCTGCGCGGTGCCCGTCTTCCCGCCGATGCGGTACCCCTGGATGGCGGCGTTCCGGCCGCCGCCGTTTACCACCACGTTTTCCAGCAGTTCCCGCATGGTGGCGGAGGTCTCCGCGCTGATGGGGTTCGCTACCACCTGGGCCCCGTTTCGCTGGATCACCTCTCCCTCCGGGGAGATGACCTCAGACACCAGGTAGGGCTTTAGAAGCCTTCCGCCGTTGATGGCCGCGCAGGCCGCGGTGACCATTTGGATGGGTGTCACCGCAATGCTCTGGCCAAAGCCGATGCGGGCGATATCCACTGTCTTCACGTATTGGCCGCCTATCAGTATGCCCGTTGCTTCCCCCGGCAAATCGATACCCGTGGCTGTGCCCAGGCCGAACGCCTTCAAGTATTTGTAGAAGGTGTCCTTCCCCATGCGCACGGCCAGCTCCACAAACACGGGGTTGCAGCTGTTGGCAAGCGCCTGGCGCATGGTTTCCGCGCCGTGAGGGCTGCCCCAGCAGCGGATGGTATCGCCGTCCACCGTGATTTTGCCGGAACAGTAAAACCCCTCCTCTGGGTTCGTCACGCCGCTGTCTATGGCGGCGGAGGCGGTGACGATCTTAAAGGTGGAGCCGGGCTCATACACGTCGCTGATGATGCTGATGCGCATCAGCTGGTTCAGCGTCTCGATGGCGTCCCGGGGCGGTTCGTTGGGGTCATAGTCGGGCTTGGTGACCATGGCCAGGATAGCGCCTGTCTTGACATCCATCACGATCATGTGCACGGTCTTGGCGCTGTTGGCCGCGATGCACTCCCTGACCGCCTTTTCGCAAAAGCCCTGGATGGTGTTGTCAATGGTCAGTTTCAGGGTGTTCCCGGACTGGGGCTCGATGTAAACGGTCTGCCCGTCGGGAAGCGTGCGGGCTCTGGCATCCACCTCATGGACGAAAGCGCCGTTTTGGCCTTTGAGCAGCGTCTCATACTGCTGCTCCAGCCCCGACTGGCCCACGCTGTCCACGTTGGTCAGTCCCAGCGCCTGGGTCAGAAACGCACCCTTGGGGTACCAGCGCATGGTGTCCTCATCAAAGGTGATGCCTCTGAGTGCCTGGCTTCCGGCACTTTCCGCCTGGGCCTTCAGGGCGCGGATCGTGTCCACGGTCTCCCGGCTGACCTGCCTTTTAAGGATCACCGATGCCTTCGTCTTATCGGTGATTTTTTTGAGCGCGCTTTCCCGGCCGATGTTCAAAAGCGGGCAGAGGATGTTCAGCAGCCCTTCCGGGTCCGTTACCTGCTGGGGGTTCGCACATACGATGTAGGCCGTGGTGCTCAGGGTGATGATGTCCCCAAGCCGGTCCACAATGCTGCCGCGCCTGGCGGATACCGCGCCCGACCTTGTCCACTGGCTCACGCCCCTGGCCGTTAACGACTCCGCCTGAAAAATGGTCAGGTTTCCTATGCGCACCATCACCGCCGCAAAGAGCAGCACAAAGGCGCAGGTCAAAAGCAACAGTCTTTTGCGGATGAGCAGCTCGGGATACAACGCTGATCTCCCCCCGGCGGCTTAGGAAAAAGGCGCAAAAACGCCTTACTCCAAAAAGCCGAACAGTGTGGCATAAATGCCCGTGCGCGCCTGGGGGACGGCGGCTTTCAATGTGTCGGTGTCGCTTCTTGTCTTGGGAGCCGTGAGGTACACGACCTCCGCGCCCTCGGCCGACACCATGCCGAGGTTCCTCGCGGCGGCATAGCAGATCTTTGCGCCGTCCGCCGCAGCGTCCAGCTTTACGGCCAGCTCGCTGTTGGCTTTTTGCACGGCCTCGATCTGTGTGCGCAGGCTGAAAATCGACTTGGACCTTTCCGTCATCCGGCTGGTGTTCATCAGGGTGATGATCCCCAGCACAAATACGAAAATACCCACAACGGCAAAGGCTGTGGACAGGGAAACCCCGCCTTGCGCCGGGCGTTCGTGGCGGGGCGCCTCGCTGGGGGCGGAGGGCGCGTGGGCCGCGCTGCGCCTGATCTGGCGCTTGGGCGGGACAGGCCGGTTGCATTCATCCAGGTCTCCGCCGGGCAGCAGCACATAGGAGCGCACGGAAATACGGCATACGCAACCGCTTAACGTACCCGCCTGGGCATACTTGCCCTTCAGGGCACGGTTCATGCCGATGGCGCTTGTCATACGTATCCTATCCCCTTTCCAACCTGTTTAGAACAGGTCACACGTCCAACGTGCCAATGTACTCCAGAATCTCGTCCTCGTTCCCCTTATAGTCGATTTCGTCCTGGTTCGCCTTGCTGCTGGTTACAACGCGGATATGATCCAGCGCGCCGCTGATTTCCACATCCCGCGCATCCCCCAGCATCACCTGGCGCAATTTGGCCGGCAGCAGCAGCCGTCCCTGGCTGTCGCCTTCCGCATCAGGATAGCTGTATTTATAAAACCGGTTCAGATACGCCTGTACCTTGGGCTTGCCGCCGTGAAGCCTTTTAAGTGCCGACAGCTCCCGCAATACCGCCGTCCAGGATTTTTGGGGATACAGCGCGATGGCCTTCTGGTCCCGGGTGGGGCCGATGGTAAACTTTCCGCCCAGCTTTTGCCGGTATTCCGAGGGGATGATGATGCGGCCCTTACCGTCGATGGCGTGGTCATAGGATCCGAAAAAGGCTTCGTCCGGCGCGTCTACAAGCGGGTCGGCAGCCTGAACCGGCTGTTTTTCCGTTTCCGCCGCCGGCGCCTCTATGCCGTTCTCCGGCATGCCTTTCTCCTCGTCCGCCACAACTCCACCTCCCCACCCACCACTTGCAACCCTTTTTAGGGATGCGACACCATTATGTACCACTTTTTTGGCCGTGTCAATTCCTGTATGCAATATTTTTTGCCCATCCCTCTTCTTATTTTTGTAACATATATCCATCTTTTGAGAAATTATGTTCTCATTTCTTGAAAAAAGAGCATAAAAAAAGCGCCCAGTCAAAGGCCGGACGCGGAGCAAGAGCAAATATACTTCAGAAACCCTTATTTTTTGTGAAAATTAAATGAATATTATCAGTATATTTTTTTACGGGAACGTAGAAAAGATTCATTTTTCACTTGGAGCCGGAGCCGGCATAGAGGCCTGTGCTTCATGAAGATCCATCAAGGAAAAGTTCAGCGCATCACAGGAGGCAAGATAGCAGCGGATACCCCGCCACAGCCCGGTATACCCGCCCTTGAGGCCCGGGCCGTGCAGATGGCCGTAGACCACATCCTTCACGCCGTACTTTTCCAGAAGTTCCGTAAAACCGGAAGGCTCCTGGCGCTCATTGAAGGGCGGAAAATGGAGCATCGCCAGGACCCGCCTGCCCTGGCCCTTTTTTTGCGCGTCCTGCAAAGACATCTCAAAGCGCATCAATTCCCTTTGGTAGATGCGCATATCCTCCGGCGTGAGCCCCGCTTCCCCCGGAAGCGTCCAGCCCCGGGTGCCGCAGACCACGGCCTCCCCATACACAAAAGCGTCGTTCTGCAGGGCGGCCATCTTATCCGGCAGCGAGGCGCGCAATTTTTGGATGGTCCCCCACCAGTAGTCATGGTTGCCACGCAGCAGCACCTTTTGCCCCGGCAGCGCGCCGATGGCGTTCAGATCGGGCAGCGCATCTTCCAGGCGCATGGCCCAGCTGGTATCCCCGGGGAGCAATACCAGGTCGCCGGGCTGCACCCGGCGGCGCCAATCGGCTGCGATTTTCTCAAAATGGTTCTCCCAGTGACTGCCAAAAACATCCATGGGCTTTGGGCTCCCGCCGGGCAAGTGCAGATCGCCTATGGCATAGATGGCCATGATTCCTCGCTTTTCGTGAAAATGGCCTTTTGCCATTTTCACGAGTTTTGCACGATTTCCTTGCGCGCCTCGCGCTTCCTTCGCTGTGCCCGGAAGCCGCTATGCGCGCGGGCAGGAAATCGTGTAAGGTATGTTTGCTCCGCAAACCCCCGCCCAGGCGGCAAAGCCGCCTGAGACGATTCCAAACGAGGGGGCATTGCCCCCTCGTTGCTCCCCCCAAAAGGAACCCCTATTACTTTTCTTCGTCCTCGTCTTCGTCTTCCTGCTCCTCTTCCTCGTCCTCACGGACGCTCTCCAGGGACAGTTCGTTCTCGATCTCCCCGAATTCCCGCTCCGGGATCTCCTCGTCCATTTCCGGAATGATCTCGTCCATGGTGCTTACGGGGTCGATGGACAGGCTGGACCCATCCACGATCTCGGGAGCGTCATCGCCGTCATCGTCACGGCCGCCGCCGTTCATTTCCTTCAGGCAGAAAAGGCACACATCCTTGCCGGGAAGGGCAGGGGCCTCGTTGCACACGGAGCAGAGTTCCAGTTCTTCCTTGGGCTGCTCTCCCCTCATCTCCCGAAGGCATACCTTGCAGTATTTTTCGCCTTCTTGTATATAATTCAGTTCGCAGCGCGGGCATTTGATCAGTTTCATCCTTAAGTCCTCCTTCTATTGGGGCGTGTACTTCGTATTAGACGCGATGGCTAATATTTCCTTGCCAAATCCCTGCCAGTTTTGTTGAACATATTTGTAAATTCAATTACGATTTTATTAATCCAGCGACATATAGTCGTAATATTTAGGAGGTGTCTCATGAACCACAAGCGTCTGGCGGCCGCCCTGTGCCTGCTCTTTGTATTCGCGGCGGCAATCCCTGCCCTGGCATCCAACGGACCAACCTCTCAATTTTATTCCTCAGGCTGGTACATTGTGAACACTCCCCCATGCAGGACCACTCAGGGGACGGTCAGCGGCAGCGGGTATAGCACCCAGGCAACCCCCTGCCCCAGCAATACGTCCGGCGGATCCTATTGGCAGCGGGCGACCATGGCGCCTATCATCGACAACCCCGGCACCAGCGCGGCGCCCTGCCCCAATGCAAAGACACCCGCCCCGGCCGTGACGGCAACCCCGGCGCCTGCCGCAACTGCGGCACCCACGGCGACTGCGGCACCCACGGCCGCTCCTACCGCCGTGCCTACGGCCCGGCCTACCGCGAAACCCACGGCGGCTCCAACGGCAAAGCCGACGCCTGCTCCCACAGCGCCCGACAATTATACTCCTGTTTCCGTGTCCGCGCAAGAGCAATTGGCGGCAAATTTACTGAACCAGGACAGGGTGGCCAATGGCTTGTCCGCCCTAACGCTGGACCCTGAGCTGTGCAGGATCGCGAGGATCAAATCCACGGATATGTACACAAACAACTACTTCGCCCACGAATCTCCCACCCTTGGCAACGCGGGCGACCTGTTGCGCAGCAACGGCTACTCCTTCTCCGGCTGGGGGGAAAACATCGCCCATCATGCCAACGTGACAAAAGCCGAGGCCGCCTTCATGTCCAGCGAAGGCCACCGGCACAATATCCTGGGCAGCCAGTGGACCAAATTCGGCGTGGGCGTATGCCTGGATGCCAACGGCTTCGTGTATGTGACACAGATTTTCGTCCGGTAACCTTGCGAAACATGTCCTGACAAAGCTACGCCAAACGGCCCGCATATATTCCGGGAAAAGAAGGATTTCTTTTCCCGGAACGGCGGGCCGTTTTCATACGGGAACCACGCCTGTGCCCGCGGCCGCGGCCGTGGCCAGGGCTTGTCTTGAGGTAGGGACCGCATTCATATACGCTCCGGAAAAATGCACATTCTGCCGGATATTGGGGGCCGTATTTCCATAAGGCGCCCCTACCTGGCGCAAAATGGCGCGCCCGGCCATGGAGCCTGTGGGCTGCAGTTCCGGCATCTGACGGCCAACCCTTACGCTGACGGCCACCGCGGGCTCCACGGGCCGGAAGGACGTAGGATCCACCTGAATGTTTTTGTCTTTGGACCTGACCTGGGAAAGCGCCGCCCGGACGTTTTCCGTGGGCAGGGCGGGCAGCAGAACCGCTTCACTGCGCAAAAGCGCAGGCTGCCTGATGGCCTGTGCGAGCCGCATGGCATACTCCTCCTGTCATAGCCAGCCGTATCGATGGCTACTCCATGCTATGCGGCCTTTGGCCGCATGGTGCGGGATTCTTCGGTTGCGATATGCCCGAAGAACCCCGCACCATCTCCTCACGGTTTCCCTGCAAATCCTGCGGCTTTGCGGCCGGGAAACCGTGTAAGGAATGTTTGCTCCGCAAACCCCCGCCCGCCTGGCTCAGCCAGCCGAGACGATTACAAGCGAAGGAGACCAGCGAAACAAGCTTTGCGAGCGACAGCGAAACAAAGTGACGATTGAGCCGGATGGGGAAGGCCCCCTCATTGCTCCCCCTTTTCAATCCGGGAGGGGTATGGTTGCATTTTGACCTTCCGCCGCATGCGTCTGCGGGGAAAGGATTCCATCCATGGCGGATAACATTTCTTCCCGGCCATCCTTGGTCTGGCTTGAAAAAGAGATCACTTCCCAAGGCTGGACAACCAGGGAGCGGCAGATGGGAAGGAGCTGCCTTTGCCGCGCGGCGCGGCTTACTTTGTCGGCCTTGGTGGCCACTACGGTAAAGGGGATGGCTGCAGCCCGCAAAAAACGGTTCATATCCAAGTCATCCCTGGTAGGCTCGTGGCGGATATCCACCAACTGGAACACATGTTTCAAATGCGGGGCGGCGGCAAAGTACCCTTCCATCATCTCGCCCCAGCGCAGCTTTTCGCCCTTGTCCACCATGGCAAAGCCGTAGCCCGGCAGGTCCACAAGGTGGAAGGCACTATTGATAAGAAAGATATTGATCAGGCGCGTCTTTCCGGGGGTGGAGCTGGTTTTTGCCAGGCCGTTGCGCCGGCACAGGCAATTGATCAGTGAGCTTTTGCCCACGTTGCTCCTGCCCGCCACGGCGATTTGGGGAAGCCCCTCCCCCGGGAAGGGGCCATAAGCAGCAAGACTTGTGACGAAGGCGGCGTTCTTGACCTCCATCTCAGCCACCCACCCGCACATCGGGCCGGGGTTGAGATACGGGGGCGCCTGCCAGTTCCTGCGGGACTTCGGACGCCCCCTCGTTGGGGGCAGGTTTATAGGGCACGGGCTTTTGCGTCAGCGCAACGGCCAGCACATCGTCCAGGGTGGAAACCTTCACCACTTTGAACAGCTTCAAAACATGGGCCGGGATCTCCTCCAGGTCCTTTTCGTTCTCTTTGGGGATGATCAGCGTGCGAATGCCGGCGCGGTAGGCGGCCAGGGTTTTTTCCTTGAGCCCGCCAATAGGCAGCACCCGGCCCCGAAGCGTGATTTCCCCGGTCATGGCAATGTCCTGCCTGACAGGGATGCCGGTCAATGCCGACACCAGCGCCGTGGCCATGGTCACGCCAGCGGAGGGGCCGTCCTTGGGCACAGCGCCCTCCGGTACATGAATATGGATGTCATCCTGCTTGTAAAAATCGGGGGCAAGGCCCAAAATTTGCGTATGCGCACGGACCCAGGACAGAGCCGCACGGCCGCTCTCCTTCATTACGTCCCCCAGTTGTCCTGTCAATTGGATGCCGCCTGTACCCTGCATGATGGTGCACTCCACCGCCAGCAGCTCGCCGCCCACGGTGGTATAGGCCAGGCCGTTGACCACGCCCACCCGCGGTTCCTTTTCCGGCAGATCGCGCAGGTATCTTGGCGCGCCCAAATATTCCTTCAAAAGGGAAGGCGTCATGTGCACTTCCTGGGCGCCGGTATCCAGCATCTGCACGGCGGCCTTGCGTACCACCCTGGCCAGCACCCGCTCCAGGCGGCGCACGCCGGCCTCCCTGGTGTACCCTTCGATGGCCAGGCGCAGGGGTGCGTCCCCCATTCTGACGGACCGCGGGGGCAGGCCGTGCTCGGCAATCTGCTTGGGCAGCAGATGGCGCTTGGCAATTTGCAGCTTTTCCTCCTCGGTGTAGCTGGGCACCTCGATCACTTCCATGCGGTCCAGCAGCGGCGCGGGGATGGTGTCCGCCGTGTTGGCGGTGGTGATGAACATCACCTTGCTCAAATCAAAGGGCAGCTCCAGGTAATGGTCGCGGAAAGCGTTGTTTTGCTCCGCGTCCAGCACCTCCAGCATGGCGGAGGCGGGATCGCCCCGGAAATCAGATGACATCTTGTCAATTTCGTCAAAGAGGAACACGGGGTTCATGGTGCCGGCCTGCTTGATGCCTGCGATGATCCTGCCCGGGATGGCCCCGATGTAGGTGCGCCGGTGACCGCGGATCTCCGCCTCGTCCCGGACGCCGCCCAGAGACATCTGCACAAACTTGCGGCCCACCGCCTTGGCGATGGCCTTTACGATGGAGGTCTTGCCCACGCCGGGAGGGCCCACAAAGCACAAAATGGGGCCGCGCATGTCGTTTTTCATCCGGCGCACCGCCAGGTATTCGATCACCCGCTCCTTCACCTTTTCCAGGCCGTAATGGTCCTGGGCCAGCACCTTCCTGGCGCGCTTCAGATCAAGATTGTCGGGGGTTGTCTTTCCCCAGGGCAAATCAAGTATCCATTCCACATAGGTACGGCTCACGCCGATCTCCGGGGTGCCGGGGGCCATGCGGCTCAAACGCTCCAGTTCCCGCGTTACCTTGTCCCTGGCTTCCTCGTTCAGCTCGGTCCTTGCGGCGCGCTCCTTGAGGTCTTCCACATCGGTGGCTTCCTTGTCGCCAAGCTCGGTCTGGATGGCCTTGATCTGCTCCCGCAGGTAGTAATCCTTCTGATTCTTTTCGATCTGCTTCTTGATGCGGGCCTGCACCTGCTTTTCCACGGCTGCAAGCTCCGTCTCCCGGGCCAGGATGCCGCAAAGGGTTTCCAGCCGCCGGGCGACATTCACCTCTTCCAGGATCTGCTGGCGGTCCTCCAGGTGGGTAAGCACATTGGCGGCGATGATGTCGGCCAGCTGGTCGGGCTTGTCCACCTCGTTGACAGAGCGTAGCGTCTCCGGCGACACCCGCATGCTGGCCTTGGCGTATTCCTCAAAAAACTCATGAGTGGTGCGCACCAGCGCCTGCATTTCCAGGCTGGCCTCCTTGCCGGGCTCCGCCACGGGGCGCACATCGGCCACCATGTAGGGGTCCTCCTCCACCACGGCTTCCAGAACGGCCCTTTGCAGGCCCTCCACCAGCACGCGGATGCTGTCGCCGGGCAGGTTCAATACCTGCTTCACGTGGGCAATGGTGCCCACCCTGCACAGGTCGGAAAGGGAAGGCTCGTCCACATCGGCGTCCATCTGCGCCACAAGAAAGATCTGCTGGTCCTCCAGCATGGCCTGCTCCAGCGCGGCGACGCTGCGGGCACGGCCTACGTCAAAATGCAATACCATATGGGGAAAAACCATCAAACCGCGCAGCGGCAGTACCGGCAGGCGGGTAAGCGGCGTTTTTTTGGCTCTGGGCATCGTATTTCCTCCTTACGCGATGGTTGCGCCGGATCAGGCGGCCTCCCGCGTACATTATATATACCATAAATAGGGCCGGCGTAACCTGACCGGACAGCCTGTTCACAGGAAATTTACATTCGCATGTCCTCCGTGAAAGCCGGTCCCTATTCGGGTTTTATATTATAACAACTCCATGGCGGAAAAGCAACTGCGCATTCCCGCCATGGAACCGCTTACGGGGAAGCCGTGAACGTCTGCCCTGTTTCCTCCGCCACGGACGCGCGGCCCACCGCCGGCTTGTCCGCCGCCTCTCCCCTGGTGCCTAACGCGGCAGCCGTTTCGGGCAATGCTGCCGCGGGCCGGTCCCAGATGGGCCTGGAGGCGGTCTGTCCCCTGGGCAGGAGCATCAGGGCAAGGGCTTCCTCCAAAGTGTCCACAGGGAGGATCTCCATGTTCATTCCATCGAAGCGTTCCAGGCGGTTCTCCCTGGGCACCAACACGCGGTCAAGCCCCGCCCGGCGGGCGGCCTCCACCTTTTGAGGCACGCCGCCCACGGGCATCACCAGGCCCCTGACGGATACCTCTCCCGTAACGGCCACGGTGCCGTCCACGGGCCTGCCCGTAATGGCGCTGGCCGCAACCACCGCCATAGCCACCCCGGCGGAAGGCCCATCTACCGGCGCGCCGCCGGGAAAGTTGATGTGGATGTCCATGTCATCCACGGGATACTTCAAAATGCGCAGCAGGGTCATCACGTTTTCGGCGGAACCCCGGGCAGTGGATTTGCGCCGCATGCGGTGGCCGTCCTGGCCCAGTTCCTCCTCCTCCACGATGCCCGTCACCGTCACATGGCCCGTCCCCCGCTGGGCGGCGGCCTCTATCTCCATCAGCGCGCCCTGATGGCTGTCGAACACTGCCAGGCCGTGGACGCAGCCCACCCGGTTCTCCCTGACCGCCAGGGGTTCGGGCCGCGGAGCATAGTGACCGGAGTGGATCACCCATTCCACGTCCTGCCGCGTGATCTCCATCCGTTCTTCCAGCTGTGCCAGCCCGGCGCACATTTGAACAATGTTCACCGCATCCCGACCGCAGGCGGCATACCGGCCGATAAGGACGGCGTCCCGCGCGTCCATCCCATACCCCGCCCGCCGGGCGGCATTAGATGCGATTTCGGAAATTTCCTGGGGCTCCAGGGCCCGGAAGTAGATCTCCATGCACCGGGATCTAAGCGCCGGAGATATATCCGAAGGGCTTCTGGTAGTGGCCCCCACCAGACGGAAGTCCGCCGGCATGCCCCGCTTGAAGATTTCATGGATGTGGCGCGGGATGCTGCTGTCGTCGGGATTGTAATAGGCCGACTCGAACATCACCTTGCGGTCCTCCAGCACCTTGAGCAGCTTGTTCATCTGGATGGGGTGCAGCTCGCCAATTTCGTCCAGGAACAGCACGCCGCCGTGGGCCTTTGACACGGCCCCGGGCTTGGGCTGGGGGATGCCCTGCACCCCCAAGGGCCCGGCGCCCTGATAGATGGGGTCGTGGACGGAGCCGATCAAGGGATCGGCAATGGCCCGCTCGTCAAAGCGGACGCAGGTGGCGTCCATCTCGATAAAGGGGGCGCCGGCCGCAAAGGGCGTGCCGCGGGTGCGCTTGGCCGCCTCCAGCACCAGCCTGGCGGCGCAGGTCTTGCCGATACCCGGGGGGCCGTAAATAATCACGTGCTGCGGATTCGCGCCGCACAGAATGGCCTTCAGGGATTTGATGCCCTCGTCCTGGCCGACGATGTCCGAAAACTTCACCGGCCTCACCTTTTCGGCCAGGGGTTCCGAAAGGCGGATATTCCGCATGCGCTGGAGATTCTCCATCTCCCGGCTGCTCTCCCTGCGCGCCGCCGGCTGGGTCTTTTTCTGCTGCTTCAGCTGCGTGAAAAAGAAGATGCCCACCACGATGGATACCAGCAACTGGATGCCGAAAAGCAGAAAATTCACCAAGCAAAAGCCCTCCCTTGATCCATTTCTCAACGTTAGGATGGTAAAAAGGAAGGGCCTGCATGTGTGGGAGTGGCTGGGGATATGCCCAGTTCCGCGCATTTTTGGAAGACAGATGGCTTGGAAAAAATGAGAAAAATTCTACACTTGGAGGCAGGGAGGAGGGTACGGAAGGTTTGTGTTATACCACAGCGCCAGGAGATAAGGCGTGTAGGGCGGGGGCTTGCCCCCCCCGCAGGGCGTGGCCCCGCCCCCTGGTGA
>JAEWVC010000092.1 GCA_023459275.1 Bacillota bacterium
AGTCAAACTTCGAAAAATCCTCCTGCAGCATATAGCGGTACATGGTGGGGGGCGCGCAGAAGGAGGTGATGCGGTGGGCTTCAATCAGCTGCAGCAGCTCCCTGGCCACGAATTTTTCCATATCGTAGGCGAATACCGCGCAGCCGCCCAGCCATTGGCCGTACAACTTGCCCCATACCGACTTGGCCCAGCCCGTTTCCGATACGGTCAGGTGCAATCCGCCGGGCTGCACCTGCTGCCAGTACACGGCGGTAATGATATGCCCCAGGGGATAATAGTGGTCGTGGAGCACCATCTTGGGCATGCCGGTGGTCCCGCTGGTGAAGTACAGCAGCAAGGGGTCCTCATTGTGGGCGTATGCCTCCCCCACGGGCTTTTCAAAGACAGGCGAAGCCTTCTCCATCCCCTCCCGGTAGGAGAGCCAGCCCGGATGCCCGCCCCTTGCGGCCACCAGGTTTACAAGCGTCGGGCAGTGGGGCTTCGCGGCCTCCACCGCGTCCATGATGGCGCTGTGGCGGTCGGTGCATACCACGGTGGTGACCTTGGCGGCATTCACGCGGTACACCACATCCTTTTCCGTCAGAAGGTGGGTGGCGGGCACGCCCACGGCCCCCAGCTTGTGCAGCGCCATCAGGATGGGCCAGAACTCGTGGTGGCGCTTCAAAACCAGCATCACCGTGTCGCCCTTTTTAACCCCCAGGGATTTGAAGTAGTTGGCGCCCTTGTCGGAAAGGCGCTTCATGTCGGCGAAGGTGAAGCGCAAAACCTCCCCCTCCGGGCTCGTCCACAAAAGCGCCAGCCCGTCGGGATCGGACGCGGCCAGCTCATCCACCACATCGTAGGCGAAGTTGAAGGACGCCGGCCGGTTCAGACGGAAATTTTTGTTGAAATCCTCATAGGAAAGAAAATCTCCCTGCACGGTGACATATTTCTTATACAGCGGTTGCATATGTATCCTCCTTACTTGACGGCGTCGGGTTCCTTGACCACCACGGCGATAAATTTGCAGTCCCCGTCCACGGCGTACATGGCGTGGGGCAGCATGCTGTCATAATAGATGGAATCGCCGGGCTGCAAAACAAGCTCGTTGCCTCCAAGGTTCAGCCGCAGCACGCCCTCCAGCACATAGTCAAACTCCTGTCCCTCGTGGCTGTGGGCCTGCTTCACGGCGTCCGGCGCATCCTGCTCCACGGTGACCACAAAGGGCTCGGCCAGCTTATGGGCAAAATTGTAGGCCAGGTGCTGGTAGTGGTACTGCCGTCGCCGGTCAAAGGCCAGGCCCTTGCCCTTGCGGGTCAGCACATAGCCCTTCAATTTGGGGCTTTCCCCCGTCAAAAGATCGGAGATGTCCACCTGCAGGACCTCCGCGATATTGAACAGGTGGGAAAAGGAAAAATCCCGGGTGCCGGATTCGTAGGCCTCGTACTCCTCCAGGGGGATGCCGGCCTTTTGCGCCACCTGCTCCTTTGTCATGGCCGCGATCTCCCGAAGGTCCCGGATGCGCATAGCGATCAAACCGATCTGGTTCATTGGGAAGCCTCCTTCTGTGATGGATGGAATGAGGTATCAAAAAGCCCCGCACCGTATGATGCAGGGCCTGTACGCCGAATGATTCCACTTCCCGGAAAGCGGCACGCCGCCTCCCAACGCTTCGGCTCCAACAAGCCCTAGCCTATCACGCGGCACCGTCCGGGCCTAAAGGTATCCCCTTTCAGCCCGGCTGCTCGGGAGTGATGCGCGAAACCCGCCGCTGCCGGCTTGCACCAGCCGCCGGCTCTCTTGAAGCAGTGATGGGAAACGCCTGTCTCCGTTATCGCATTTGTGGTGGATATTTGATTGAAGGTATGATACCATGATGAAAAAGAGGCTGTCAAGGGAATCGGGCCATTTTTCCCTTTGTATTCGCTCCCGCGGCATGAAAACCGGCGGTACGCGCGTTCATCGTATGTTGGATGCTGAAAGGAAGGGATACCGTGCAGACGGACGAACTGATGCTGCAAAGGGCGCGCAGGGGAGACGCCGCCGCCTTCGAAACACTGGTGGCGCCCTATGAACGCAATATCTATCTGGCCTGCTTCAAGCTGATGGGAAACGGGCAGGACGCGGGGGACTGCGCCCAGGAGGCGTTATTGAAGGCCTACCGGGCCATGAACAGCTACCGCAGCGAGGCGAATCTTTCCACATGGCTGTACCGCATCGCCTACAACGTCTGCCTGGACGCCCTGCGAAAGCGCAAGCGGCAGCAGGCGGAATCGCTGGAGGCACTGTCGGAGAGCGGCTTTGCCCCGGAGGACAAGGGGCAGACCCCTTATGGAGCGCTGGAAGCAAAGGAGCGGATGGCCGCGCTGCGCCGGGGGCTTGACCAGTTGCCCGAGGATATGCGCGCCGCGCTGCTTATGTCCCAGGTGGAGGACATGGGGTATGAGGAGATCTCAAAAATCACGGATACGCCCGTGGGCACCGTAAAAAGCCGGATCAACAGGGCCCGGCTTAAATTGAAAGAAATTCTTCTGGAACATGCGGAACTATTTCCCGGCATCACCGTCCAAAGGGATGAAAGGAGGGCTGAAAATTGAACTGTGAACGCTTTGAAGCCCTCCTTGACGGCTATGTGATGGGCACGCTTTCGCAGGAGGACGCCCAGGCCATGGCGCTACATGCCAAGGAATGCGAAGGCTGCGCCCGGAAGCTTGAGGACATGCGCCTGCTCCTTCAGGACCTTGACAGCCTGGATTCCGCCGCGCAGGTACCCGCGGCGTGGATGGAAGGCTGGCGTGAAGCCATCCGGCGCGAGGAGAAAGCAAACATGCAAAAGCAAACGGAACCGGTACAAAGTAGAAGGCCCTGGCGGGCCTGGCTCTCGGCGGCAGCGGCGGTCGTTGTGCTGACGGCGGGTTCCCTGGCGGCCAGGGACTGGGTCCCAAGAACAGACGGCGGCCAATCGGCGGAAAACGGCACGGTAATGATGAAAGCAGAGGGCTACGCCGCTGACATGGCCTACGGCACCGCAGATGGCCTGGCCTACAGTGCGGCCCCCATCCCGGAGCCGGAAGCTCCCGCCGGGCGGGGCAGCGTCACCTATGCCGCGAAGGAAAGCGCGGCTGCGGACGAAGCGGCCGCCGGTCAAACGGCGAACGGCGTCAAAATTATCCGCACCGCCAGCTACACCCTGGCCACCATGGCTTTTACGCAGGATCTTGACGCCCTCAAAGCCTTGGCGGCTTCCTACGGCGGTTGGGTGGAATATGTAAACGTCTCAGGGGACGCCATCAAAGGGGACCTGCGTTACGCTTCCCTCACCCTGCGCATTCCCACGGAAAACCTTGATACTTTCCAGGCCGGCATTGCATCCATCGGCCGGGTGACGGCCTTAAACGAAAGTGCCGAGGATGTGAGCGAAAATTACTCGGACACGCAGATGCGCCTTGCCACCCAGCAGGAAAAGATGGCACGGCTGCAAAAGCTGATGGAGACCGCCGGGGAGCTTTCCGACCTGCTGGCCGTGGAAAACGAGATCGCCAACACCCAATACCAGATCGACAGCTATGAAAGCTCCTTGCAGGGGCTTGACAGCCGCATCAACTTCTCCAGCATTCAGGTGTACCTCCGGGAGGAAACGGCGGGCGAATCCGCCGCCGTAAAGGATCTCACCCTCATGGAACGCATCCAAAAGGGCCTCCGCGCCACTTTTGAAGCCATGGGCGATTTTTTCAAGGACCTGGCCGTATTCCTGGTCATGGCGCTGCCGGTGGCACTGCCCCTTTTCCTGGTCATATTCGTGGTGGTCAAGGTGCGCAAGCACCATAAACTCAAGAAGCAGCAATAAGGAGGAACCTATCATGCTTAAGAAAAGCTTGTCCTTTGCATTGGCCGCTCTGCTGGTCATTTTCTCAGCGGCCCTGCCCGCCCTGGCCGAAACGGCCCCGTTCCAAACCGTCCCGCCAACCGGTGCCGCCCCGCAGCCCGAGGCATCCGGCAAAACCATCACCGTGCGCGGCAACGCCACCATCACCCTCAAGGGCGATTACGGCACCATCAGCCTTGGCGTAACCACCAAGGGTTCCACCGTGGCGGCGGCGCAGAGCGCCAACAACGAAGCCATGTCCAAGGTCATCGCCGCCATCCTGGAGCAGGGCGTGGCCAACGACGATGTGGTCACCAGCAGCTTCAATGTGTACCCCACCTATGACTACCAGTACAACAAGCTTTCCGACGACCAGACCATCAGCGGCTATCAGGTGGACAATATGCTATCCGTCACCGTCCGTGACCTGGACAGCATCTCCAAGGTGCTGGACGCCGCTATGGCTGCCGGGGCCAACCAGTCCTACGGCATTACGTTCTCCTCTTCCAAGCAGTCTGAGGCCTATGACCAGGCGCTTGAGGCTGCCGTCAAGGACGGCGCCCGCAAGGCCGGCATCCTGGCCGCCGGCATGGACAAAAAGCTGGGCGGGCTGATTTCCATGGAAGAAAGCGATGCAGGCTACTATCAGTATGCAGGAATCTCCTCCTTGAAATCGGAGGATGCCGCCGCCGGCACGCCCATCCTGGCCGGCCAGATCCAGGTGAATGCCACCGTGACGCTTACCTACAGCTTCGAATAATCTTCTATTTCCAAAAAGAGGGTGCCGTACCGGAACCATTTCCGGCACGGCACCCCTTTTCTTGTACGGATCAAAGTCCAAACAATTCCCTGGCCTTCTCCATGCGCGCAATAACCGGCACCTGGAAGGGGCAGCGGTCCTCGCACTGGCCGCAGGCGATGCAGTCGCCGGCGTGGGCGGCAAGCGCCGCGTAATGCTCCCGCAGGGAAGGGGCGGCCTGCTCTGTATAGGAGGCCAGATCCAGGTATTTGTTCACCTGGGCGATATCGATCTGTGCGGGGCAGGGCAGGCAATGGTTGCAGTACATGCAGCGGCCCGTCATGGCATAGGCGTCCAAAGCCCCCAGGATTACCGAATAGTCCTTTTCCTCCTCCGTGGCCGTCTCAAAGGCGGCCGCTTCCCGCACCTGTTCCGGCGTTTTGCAGCCCACCAATACGCTGGCCACGGCGGGCCGCGTGAGCGCATACTGCAAAAGCTGGCTGGGCGTCAAGGCGCGGCGGAAGGGTGAAGCGTCGCCGGAAAGCAGCGTGCCCGCCCCGAAGCCCTTCATTACGGTGATGCCCACGCCCATTGCCTCGCAGGCGCCGTACAGCTCCTCCCTGACGGGGTCCATGCCCATAAGGCCCGTGCGGCTGTAGCTGTCGCGCTTAAACAGTGTGTCCAGGTCCGTGTCTCCGGGCAGCAGGTCAAAGGCAGGGTTCAGGGAAAACATCAACACCTCAATCAGCCCGGAGCGCACAGCCTCAAGGGCCACCTTCGCGTTGTGGGAGCTCATGCCCACCGCGCGGATCACACCCCGGCGCTTGAGCTCCAGGGCGTATGCCATCACCGGCCCGTTAAGTACGGCCTGCCAGTCCTCCTGCGTATCAATAAAGTGCAGCATGCCAATGTCGATGTACTCCGTCTCAAGGCGGCGGAGCAGATCCTCAAAAAACGTCTTGCACAGCAAGCTGTCCCGTGTGCGCAAATACTGCCCGTTCTGCCAAGCCGCCCCGATGTGCCCCTGCAGGACCGCTTTTTCCCGTCTTCCTTTTAAGGCTTTGCCAATGCGCTGCCGCACATTGGGCTCGGACATAAACACATCCAGTATGTTGATACCCTTTTCCATGGCCTCATGGACCACCGAAAGGACCACGGCCTCCTCCTTGTTTTCCAGGTGTTCGCACCCCAGCCCCACCTCGCTGACCTCGATGCCGGTAGCCCCCAATTCACGAAAGCGCATCCGTGTCCCTTCCTTTCCGCATCCCTTCGTCAAAATACAAAAGCGTCCAGCCTACACAATCAGTTTAAAATGATCGGCGTTGATGATCTGCTGCCCCATAAACAGCGGCGTGCCGGCAGGGTCATACATGGTGCTTACCACCAGCAGCAAGGGGGCCTCGCCGGGCACCTCCAGCAGCTTGGCCTCCCTTACTGAAGCATAGCAGATCTCAATGCTGCGCCGCGCGGAAAAAAGCGTCACATCAGTATTGGCATAGATCACTTCAAACAGGGACTTGTTTTCCAGGTCCGCCTCCAAAAGAAAAGAAAAGGCAAGGGGAAACCAGTTGGTCTCCAGCGCCATGGGCGCGCCGTCTACGTAGCGCAGCCGGGAAATAAGGATCACCTGGCTGTCCTGGCACTCCATGTTCTCCAGAAACAGCGGCGGCGCTTTGACCACCTTCTGCTCCAGCGTCCTGCTGCCGGGTGTTGTGCCGTTGAGCAGGCAAGCCCTGGTGAAGCTGATCACCTGGCGCATATCCCTGTTGTGCTTGGGGGAAAGCACAAAGGTCCCTTTCCCCTGCTGCCGCCTTAGAAGCCCGTGCTCCACCATGTTGGCGATGGCCTTCTTTACTGTGATGGTGCTCACCCCGAATTGCCGGGCAATCTCCGACTCCGAGGGCAGGCGCTGCTCCCTGGAATACTCCCCGGACCGCACCCGCTCGGTCAGAATATTCTCCACCTGCGTATAAAGCGGCACAATATCGTTGCCTTTCAGCATTGCCATACGGTTCCTTTCCATCGGCACCCCTCCCAGGTCTGCCATTAAAGAGAATATATATCATTATATCAAACCCTTCCCAGGAAAGCAATTCCGGGATTACGGGGCAAGAAATAAATCAGAAAAAGGGGTTGCGTTTCCAAATATAATATTATATAATATTATACACAGGCACCAAGAGATTCGAAAAATAAAATAGGAGGAAACTGATTATGGGAAAAACCGTAGGACGCAACGTACTTGTCGGCCTGCTCCTGGTGGCTTTGCTGCTGCTGCCGCTTGGCGGAGCCATGGCTCAGGGCAAAACCGCGCTCACCTTCGGAACGATGGACGCGGGCACATCCACCTATGCAGTGGGGGCGGCGCTGTCCGCTGTATGGAACAACCATCTGCCCATGTATACCGTCACCCAGCAGCCCATGCAGGTAACGGGGCCCGCCTTCCGCCTTTTGAAGCTTAACGAGCTTGACATGGCCATCACCACCGTGTGGGCCATCCACGGCGCCTACACGGCGGAGGAACCCTTCTGGACCACCTGGGAGTTAAGCGGCGTGGCCCCCATCCCTATTATGGAGATCTGCTCGGGCAGCGCCATCCGCTACGGCTTCTTCACCACGGACCCAAATGTCAAGACCCTCAAGGACCTGGAAGGAAAGAACGTGTACATCACCCAGCCCGGTGCCGAGAGCGACATCCAGATCAAGGCCCTTCTGCAGGCCGCGGGCGCGGATTACAGCAAGATCCATGACGTCAGCTTCAGCACCATCGCGGAGGTGCAGCAGGGCCTGAAGGAAGGCCGCGCCATCGCCGTGTACTGGACCGCCAGCCCCTGGATTCAGGATGTGGCCACCACCAAAGCGGTGTACACCATCGACATCCCCAATGAACAGGTGGACAAGCTCAACCAGCTGCTGCCCGGCTGGGGCTTTGTCACCTCCTCCATCGCGGAGGGCGAGTACGGCCTGAGCAGCGGCGGCAGCACCCTGGCTACCCCCTTCGGCATCTATGTCCGGGAAGGCCTCAGCGAGGACATCGTGTATGATCTCACCAAGACCATGTTCGAAAACCATGACGAAGCCGTTACCCTGAACCCGCAATATCTGGAAAATTGGAGCCTTGAGCGCGCGCTGATGTCCATCGGGGCGCCCATCCACCCCGGCGCCATCAAGTATTATAAGGAAGCCGGCGTCTGGACCGATGAGGTGGATGCCAGGAACGAAGCGCTCAAACAGATGGCCCGCAAGCAGTAATCTTTTCTGAATTAATTCCCGGCATGGCCTGTGTCCTAGGCGGGCCATGCCGGGGCCTCATCATCACTGGCGGCGTCTGCCGCCGAAGGGGGGCTCACGGTGCGGGAGCTAAAGGGCACTGCCAAGCGGCTTGTTGACCTGTACGCATTCCTTGTCATCTTTTATCATTTCGTCAACGCATCCGGCCTGTTTTCCTGGCTGGGCATCACCATCGGCGGCATCCATCCTGCCATCAGCGTGGGGTTGATCCTGTCCCTTCTTTTTTTGTATTTCCCTTTCAGCAAAAAATCCCGGCAGACAGGCATCCCCTGGTATGACCTGATCCTGGCCCTGCTCTGCCTGGCGCCCACCTTCTATTACGCGCTGAACTACAAGCACGTGCTCTACAGCGCCCTGACGCCCAACAGCCTGGAGATCGCGCTGGGCGTGATGATGATCCTCCTTTGCATGGAGGCCGCACGCCGGGCCATCGGGTTTCCGCTGGTGATCTGTGGGGCTGTGTTTTTGGTCTATCCCCTGGTGGCCGGACAGCTTCCCGGCATCCTGTTCGCGGCCCAGGCCAAGTTCGGCCGCCTGATCGGCTCGGTCTATCTGGGTTCCCAGGGCTTTTTCGCCACAGGCGCCCAGGTGTTTTCCACCACCATCGTCACCTTTGTGATCTTTGGGCAGTTGATCAACATCAGCGGGGGCGGCGATTTTTATCTGAACCTGGCCCTTTCCTCCATGGGCGGCCGCTCCGGCGGGCCAGCCAAGGCCGCGGTGGTGGGCAGCGGATTGTTCGGCATGATTTCCGGCGTAGCGGTGGCCAATGTGATGACCACCGGCAGCATCACCATCCCCATGATGAAGCGCAAGGGCTATGTGCCGGAGTTTGCCGGGGCGGTGGAAACCGTATCCTCCACCGGCGGCGCGCTGATGCCCCCCGTCATGGGTGTCCTGGCTTTTATCATGGCCGATTATATGGGCGTGCCCTACTGGCAGATCGCCACGGCCGCCATCATCCCCGCCGTGCTTTATTACCTTTCCGTTTTCCTGCAGGTTTCCTTTTATTCCTCCCGGCACGGCCTGGGCGGCCTGCAAAAGGAGGAGGTGCCGGCCCTGGGCCCGGTGCTGAAAAAAGGCTGGCCCTTCATTCTGCCCATCTTCGTGATGGTGTACCTCTTCGCCGCCTTCGGCTGGGACGCCATGCGCGTAGGTTTCGCGGTGATCCTGGTAGTGATGGCCATCTTCTTTATTAGATCCTGCGTTTCCGAACGCCAGCGCATCACGGTGCCCCTGAAGATGACTTACCAAGCCTTTGCCCATTCCGGCCGGTCCATGGCCTCCATCATGCCTGCCGCCTGCCTGGCGGGCATCATCATGGCCTCGGTGAATATGACAGCCATCGGCCTGCGCCTCTCCTCCGGGATCCTGACGCTGGCCGGGGGCAGCCTGTTCGTGCTGCTTGTGCTGTGCGGCCTGTGCTGCCTGCTGATGGGCATGGCCGTGGACCTGATCGTGATCTACATCATCATGGCGGTGATGATCGCCCCCGCCCTGACCGCCATGGGTGTGGTGCCCCTGGCGGCAAACCTATTCATCCTGTATTACACCGTGGTGGGCCTGATCACCCCGCCCGTCTGCGTAGCCACCTATGCCGCCTCCTCCATCGCGGAGAGCAAGCCCTTCCGCACCGGCTTCAATGCCATGCGCCTGGGGTTTGTGGCCCTGGCCATCCCTTTCGTGTTCTGCTACAAGCCGGAACTGCTGATGCAAAGCGGCAGCATGCTTGACACAGCGGTTACCACCTTCTTCACCGCGGCGGCCGTCATCGCTATCTCCGGCGCGTTTGAAAAATATTTCTTCCGGTTCGAGCTGAAAATTGCCGAAATGGTGATCCTTGGCGTTTCCGGCGCAATGATGCTGCTCAAGCCTTTAGCGTATAATGTGGCGGGATTTGCGGTGTTCGCGGCTTACATGATGTTCCGGGTCATCGGGAACAGGCTGGCGGGCAAACCGGGCAAGCGGTGCGAAACGCCCCCGCTTGGAAGGGAATAGCATATGGAACGTTTAATGGTCGTCTGCGACGGCACCGACGCAAGCAAACTGCTTTACGAACTGCTTTCAAAGCATATCGCCCGGGAGGGGCTTGACGCGCAGATCGAACGGTTCGACATCAAACGGGATTCGGAATCCGGGCTGTCAAGGGGCTCAGGCATCAGTGAGTTCCGGGGCAGCATCGCCCACCTCTGCGAAAACGTGGGCGGCGTTACCATGCTGCTTATCCATCTGGCCCCCGTTTCCAGGGAAGTATTGGAGGCGGCCCCGCGGTTGAAATTCATCGGGTCCGAGCGCAGCTCGCTGCCCAATGTGGATGTAAAGGCCGCCCTCAGCCGGGGCGTGCGCATCAGCTATTCCGCCGGACGCAACATACGCACCGTGGCGGAATTCACCGTCGGCCTGATCCTTGACGTGACAAGATGCATATCGGCCGCCAGCAGTATGGTCAAAAGCGGCGGCTGGGACAGAAACCTGAACCGCAAGCCCTATACCGGCGTGGAGATGGAAGGCCGGAAAATCGGCCTAGTAGGCTTCGGCGGCATTGGCCGGCAGGTGGCCGCACTGCTCAAGTGCTTTGGATCGGATGTCTGTTTCTATGATCCCCAGGTTACAGGCGGCAGCCCGGATGCCCGTCAAGTCTCTCTGGAGGAGTTGCTCACCGGCTGCGATGTGGTCAGCATCCACGCCAGGGATGAAAGCGGCCGCTGCCTGCTGGGCGCCCGGGAGCTTCACATGGTCAAGCCCGGCGCGTACCTTGTCAACACCGCCCGGGGCTATCTGGTGGACGAAAGCGCCCTGGTCAGGGAGCTTCAATCCGGGCGCATCCGCGGCGCGGCGCTGGACGTTTTTGAGCAGGAGCCGCTTTCCCCCGATTCCCCCCTCCTTTCCATGCCCCAGGTGGTGCTCTGCCCGCACATCGGCGGTCTGTCCGAGGACATGAGCCCGCGCTCCGCCCGGTTCGTTCTGGAGGATGCTATACACTTCCTCAAGGGCGAGCCCCTTGCCCACGAATATTTATCAGAATGAAAAAGCCCGGCCCATAAGCATTTTACGGATTCGGGGGAGAAAAGATGGACAAACCCCTGGCACTGGTACTGGATGTGGGCACCACGGCGCTTAAGGCGTCCCTGGTGAGCCCGGAAGGCGTGTTCGCGGCCTCCCGGGCATGTCCCTGGGGGTATGAAACGGTCCCAGGTGTGCCGGGCGGTCTTTCTTTCCGGCCCGAAACGCTGCTTGACCACTTTTATGCCCTGACAGCAGCGCTGTTTGAGGCGGATGGCACCTATCCCAAAAGAATCGCCGCCGTCATCGTCTCCGCACAGCGGCTGGGCTTTGTGCTGCTGGACCGGTCGGAAAAACCGCTGTGCGGCATTCCCAACATCGACCGCCGGGCCGCCCGGGAGGCCGCGGCTTTTCAGGGCAGCCGGTGGGAGGCGTACTATCCCGTCACAGGCCGCTGGCCGGGGCCCCAGCACCTGATCTCCCGTCTGCGCTGGTGGCGTGAAAACACGCCGGAAGTCCTTCAAAATACCGGCCATATCCTGTCCGTTTCCGACTGGCTGGCCTATGCCCTATGCGGTATCCTGGCCTCCGATCCCACCACCGCCTGCGAAAGCTGCCTTCTGGATATCCAAACCCTTTCCTGGTCCACAGAGCTCCTTTCCCAAGAATCGCTGCCTCAAAGCTTGTTCTGCCGGCTGCTTCCGCCGGGCACCCGGATAGGCACAGCCCATGGCTCCGCGGCGCAGGCCCTGGGGCTTGCGCCGGGCACCCCGGTGGTGCTGGGCGCGGGCGATACCCAGCTTGGCGTGCTGGGGGCGGGCTGCCTTCTTTCGGGGGACTGCGCCGTGGTGGCGGGCTCCTCCGCGCCGGTGAACATTGTTATGGACGCGCCCAGGGTGGACCCGCATTTCCGCACGGTGACCAATCCCTTTTTGATGCCCGGTGCTTATGTAATGGAAGCCAACGCAATGCTCACGGGGGTCTCCTTCACCTTTGTCAAGAATCTTCTCTTTGGCGATGCCCCGGAGGGCTATGCGGCGCTGGAGGAACTGGCCAGGGGCTACCTTCAGCAAACCGAAAGTTTGAGCGGCTTTGTCACCGTGGCGGGGGCCAGCACCGCCGACACCCGCCGGGGGAACCTGTACCAAAGCGGCGTCATCGCCTTCCCCGTTAATGAGTTGAATACCGGCATGCTTACCAGGGGCGCTTTCGCTTTTTCTGCCTTCGAAGCCGCGGCCTATGCCATCCTGCGCAACCTGGAGATCATCGGCGAAGCGGGGGGCGGCGCGCCGGAGAGGCTGGTCCTGGGCGGCGGGGAGACCCGCATGTCCCTGTGGATAGAACTGATGCGCGTCATATCCCAGGTGCCCATGTTCAGGGCCGGCGCCCCGGACATGACCTCCCTGGGCGCGGCGGCCCTTGCCTTTGCCGCCGTTTCGGTTCATCCCTCCCTGAAGGACGCCGTAGGGGCCATGGTGCACGGGCGGGTAGTGGATGATCCCGCCTGGCTCAGGGCCCGGCCCTTTTCCGGCGCGTTCCTTCAGCGCAAGTATGCCTGGGCCGCGGCCTTTTCAAAATATCGAATCCGTTAATGTTAAAAGAAAGCGGTGAACCGTATGGAAACGGATCGCACATATGTACAGCGGTTGCAGGAGATCGGGCGGGAACTTGCGGACAGGCATCTGGTAGCCGGTGCCGCCGGAAACATCAGCATCCGTTCGGAAACCGGGGAGCTGTACGTCTCCGCCAGGGGCAGCCGGCTTGGCGCGCTTCGGGAGGAGGACGTGGTCAGGTTGTCGGCGGACGGAACTTGGGCACCGGGCCGGGAGCCCACTTCGGAATACCTGATCCACACCCTGACGCACCAGGCATTCCCCGACGTGCGGGTGGTGCTGCACACCCATTCCGCTTTTGCCACCGCAGCGGCGGTGATCGGCGAAGACATCCCCCCCATTGTGGATGAAATGACCATTCTCATCGGCGGCGGCCTTCAGGTGGCGCCCTACGCCCCGCCGGGCAGCGGGGAGCTGGCGCAAAACGCCGTGGCCGCCATGGGCGACCGCAAGGCCGTGCTGCTTTCCAACCACGGCGCCGTCATCGCAGGCGTCAGCCCGGAGGACGCTTTGAAAATCGCGGAGCTTGCGGAGCATGTGGCGCAAATTTACCTGCTGGCCAAAACCGCCGGCAAGGTTCGCGCCATTCCCGATGCGGCGTATGAAAAGCAGCGGGCGATGTATCTGAAAAAGAGAGGAGTCCTGCCTCATGGACAGGCTGACAAGCCTTGAGGGCAAGGTGGCCCTGGTGACCGGAGGAGCCAGGGGGATCGGCAGCGCCGCCGCCGTGATGCTGGCGGAGCACGGTGCCGATATCGTGGTGGCGGACCTTCAGGAAACGGAAGACGCCCGTGCCACCATGAAAAAAATAGAAGATACCGGAAGACGGGGGCTGTTCCTCACCGCGGACGTGTCCGGTTCCGCCTCTGTGGCGGCTATGTACCAGGCGGCCAGGGAGCATTTTGGCAAAGTGGATATTCTGGTCAACAACGCCGGCATCGCCAGAAGCAATACCATGGCCGACATTTCCCAAGAGGACTGGGACGCCGTAATCGACGTCAATTTGAAGGGCGTTTTCAACACCTGCAAGCTCATCGCCCCCGATATGATGGACAGGGGCTGGGGCCGGATCATCAACATTTCCTCCATCGCGGGCCGGCGGGGCAGCCTCTTCGGGGATGTCCATTACTCCTCCGCCAAGGCGGGGGTGATCGGCTTCACCAAGTGCCTGGCCCGGATCTGCGGCCCCGGCAGCGTCACCGTCAACGCCATTGCGCCGGGCATCGTCAAAACGCAGATCCTAAGCCAGGAGCACGAGGCCGTCTCCCAATCCATGATCCCTTTGGGCCGCACGGCCGTCCCGGAGGAAATCGCCTCCGTGATCCTGTTCTTCGCCTGCGGGATGTCCGATTATGTCACCGGCACCGTGCTGGATGTCAACGGCGGCAGCTATATGTAACAGGGGGAGGCTGCCGCAACAGCCCCACGATCATTCCTGGAGGCGGCACCCGAAGGTTCCCAAAGGCTCCTCCGCTTAGCCGCCGCCCGTGGCGGCAATCGGCCACGCGGAGGAGGCTTGCGAAAAGAGCGGTGCGAGCGGCGCTTCTACCTGGCCCCGCCTGTGCCGGAAAAGGGCCAGGCGGAAGCGGGAAGCGAAAAGGAGGGCCGGGCCGGCTATTGAGCTTCCGGGATGTGAGCAATGCGACAATTGAGCAAGCCGGACCGGCCGGAAAGCCCTTGGGCCGCGTCCGCAGGCGCGAAATTCTTCTCGTTGAATAACAATATGCAGAATATGCGCATGCCGCGGCAGCCCCGTGGAAAAGCAGCGCAGCCAGGCCCGCCCCGACCGGCGGGCTTTTCTATTGACAGCTTCTTTCAGGAAAGGTATGATCAAAAGCGCCAAGCTTTATTTTATGTAGAAACCGGCATGGGAGGAAAGGCGTATTTTATGAAACGCACCGCTGGAATTCTCTCCTTGTTCCTCGTCTGCTCCCTGCTGTGTACGGCATGCACCGCAAAAAGCGGCGGAAACGCGGCCCTGGCAGATTCTTTTTATGAACCCGCTACCTCCGCCGCGCTGCCCGCCACGGTGGCCTGTGATCTCCAGGAAGCCGCTTCCTTTCAAACCGGGGAACGGCCCAACTCCGCCTTTATCACCGTGGACGAAAGTCTCCAAGTGAAAAATGCGTCGGGTATCGTGCTCTTCCAAAGCCTGGACGGGTTTTTGGAAAGTCTTTCCGGCGTGGCCCCTGGGCTGTATGTGCAGACGGACGCAGCGGCCGGTGCGCTTGCCGTTTATTTAAAGGAGAAGGGAAGGCAGGACGTGATTGTAGCCGCGCAGGCCGGCAGCGGCGCGCTTGTCCGAAAAATCAGGGACAGCCTTCCCGCCGTCCGGGGGCTGATGGATTTTTCCGGGACACAGCGGGAAATGACGCCGGAAGAACTGGGCCGGGTGGCCGCCGAAACCAACGCCGCCGGCGCAAAAATTGCCCTTCTGTCCTATCAGGCCGCCACCCGCCAGGCCGTCCGGTACCTGCAAAGCAGGCTGATCACCGTATGGGCCCGGGCGGACGGCGGGGAACGGGAGCTGCTCACCCAGCTTACCAATGGCGTTAATGGCCTGATGGCCGCGGACTGCCACGCCGCTTACGCCGCGCTGTCGTTTTTCAAGGCCGATGTTCCCGTGCTGCTCCGCGCTCCCTTGATCATCGGCCACCGGGGGCTGGCCAGCGAATACACGGAGAATACCCTCCGTTCCGAGCAGGCCGCGCAGGAAGCCGGCGCGGACATGCTGGAGTACGACATCTATCTAAGCGCCGACGGGGAGCTGTTCGTGACCCACGACGAAACCCTGGAGCGGCTTTTCAACCGGCCCGATGTGATAGATGTGGAATCCCTGACCCTCAAGGAACTGCAGGCCATTCCCTTTGACAATGATTCCTCAAACGGCGTCCAGAAAAAGAACCACACCCCCGCCAAGGATTCTCCAAACGGCAGTATCTTTCTGGATTCCGCGGACCGCATCCCCTCTCTGCGTGAGATTTTTGAAGCCTTCCGGGATACGGACGTGATCCATATGGTGGAGATCAAGTCCCAAAACCCGGAAACTGTGGGCAAATTGAAAGCCCTGGCAGCGGAATGCGGCGTTCAGGACAAAATTAATGTGATCTCCTTCAACGTGCCCATTTTGAAAGCCATGGCTGCGGAGTGGCCGGAGATGTCCCTGGGCTGCCTGGGGTATGACGATGCCCAGGGCAGAGCGCAGAAGAAGGGAGCGAAGCTGGACCCCGCCCGGGAGGTGCCCTTCGCCAACCACGCAAAGCTTTTGTCGGATGCCGGCGGGGACCCGGAAAACGCGCTGCTGGCGCTGAATGAAGTCCTGGGTCCCTATAACGGCAATTACGATCCCTCCAACGCTGCCCTCGCCTACGATATGCTCAAGGCGGGGCGCCATCTTGGCGTCACCGCGTGGCCCTGGACCTACAACAGCCCCGATCTGTTCGCAAAGGATTACCTTTTCGGCATGTACGGCCTCACCACCAACTTTTCCACCTGGGCCTCCGGGCTGCCGAAGTCCTTCACCGCATCGGACGCGGCAATGGCCGCCGGGGAAACGCTGGCCCTGGCGGACGCGTTCGCTCCCATGCTTACCACCTACCAGGGCGGCGCCTATGCCTTCGATGCCATCGAGGCGGTGCCCGTATCGGATTCCGGGCTTGTCAAAATGGAATCCGGCACAATCACCGCCGTGTCCCCCGGCACGTGCCTAATGCTGCTCAGGGTCAGCGTGCCCCTTATGATCGGCGGAAAAGGCTACGGCGCGTATTACGTCTACTCAAACCCTGTCACCCTGACGGTTGAATAATCATCAAAAAGAGGTGCTTGCCCCTTGCCTCCCCTTACCGTGATGATCAAACCGGCCTCCAGCCTGTGCAACATGGCCTGCCGGTACTGCTTTTACCTGGACGAAGCCTCCCACCGCTGGGAGGATGCCCCCAAGCTCATGTCTATGGAAACCATGGAAAAGCTGGTGCGCAAAAGCATGGCCTATGCCGACGGCACCGTGTCCTTCGCCTTCCAGGGCGGGGAGCCCACCCTGGAAGGGCTTGATTATTTCAGGCGCTTCACCGCCATGGTGCAAAGCTATAACGCAAGGCGGCTGCCCGTTCACTACGCCATCCAGACCAACGGGCTTTCCCTTGACAGGGAATGGGCCGCCTTTTTTGCAGAGCACCGCTTTTTGGTGGGGGTCTCCCTGGATGGGCGGCAGGCGGAGCATGACCTGTACCGGGTGGACCGCCAGGGCCTGGGGACGTATGAAAGGGTCAAAAACAACCTGGCGCTGCTTCGGGAAGCACAGGTGGATTTCAACATCCTCACGGTGGTGACAAAAGCCGTGGCGGAGCATCCCGGGGAAGTATTCCAGGCGCTGCGGCCCTACAAATTCATGCAGTTCATCCCCTGCCTTGACCCCATGGACGGCAGCACGCACGCTTATTCCATCACCGGCGCGGAATACGGGCAGTTTTTGGCCAAGCTCTTCGCCCTGTACGAGGAGGCGTATTTCTCCCAAAATCCTGTGAGCATCCGCACCTTCGACAACTATGTGCAAATGATGATGGGCTATCCGCCGGAGCACTGCGGGATGGCCGGGGTGTGCGGGCCCTTCTACGCCGTGGAGGCGGACGGCAGCGTGTACCCCTGCGATTTTTACATGCTGGATGAATGGCGGCTGGGCAACATCCGGGAGACCACCTTCAGCCGCCTTGACAAACTGCCCCTGCGCCAGGCGTTTCTTGCCGCCTCCCATCCCCTGCCGGAGGAATGCCAAAGCTGCTCCTATTTGCCCCTTTGTCACAACGGCTGCAAGCGGGACCGGCAGAGTCCCTTTGCGGACATCCCAGGGCAAAACAGGCTTTGCGAAGGGTACAAGCTGTTTTTTGAAGCCTGCCAGCCGGGCCTTGCACGCATCGCCGCCGCGGAGGACAAAAGGGCGCGCAAAAATCCATAGTATTGGAGATACCGCTGCCCACTTCGATAAAAGCCGCGCCGGAACTCGCCGGGCGCGGCTTTCTGATAAAACATTGGAAGATGGAAGGCTCACTTCGCGGCTTCCGCTTTGGAGACCAAAAACACCGCCCAGTCCCCCACCGCGTGGGGAACAGACAAGGCGATGTACAATTCGTCGCCCGGCCCCCACAGGAAGAAGGACTGGCTGAGGAATGGGTCCTGCCCCGGCTCATACCCCTTGTTCTCCAGCATTTGAAGGATCTCCTCCTGCTTAAGGCCGGATACATACTCCGTTTGGGCCGCAAACACCGCGTCCTCCACATCGCTCAGGCCGGGGCGCAGCTCCGCGCCTCCCGCCAGGACCGCCGCCGCCTTGTTGAGATCGGCAAAATCCGAAAGACGGTAGTGCTGCGCCGTTTTCACATCGTACACGGCGGTGAAATACAGGTTCAGCGGATGGGATGCGTCCTGCATGGTGGCCGACATCTGATATCCCAGGGACAGGACATCCCCCTCCCGCAGGATATATACCAGCCCGCCTTCCGCCGTATCGTCCTTTGCCCAGGCGGAAAAGGGCGAAAGTGCGTCCGTCTCGATGGCGCTGTTCAGCGCGTCGCTTTGTGCGGCGTCCCCCGTATCCACCACGGGATAGGTAAAGTTCACGCCTTCCATATAGGCGGAGGTGATGTCAAAAGTGATATCCGAAATTTCAGAGCTTCCCATTGCGGCGGCCGGCCCCAGGGCCAGGGCCAGGGCAAGAATGCACACTCCAAGCTTTTTCATACGCTTTCTCCTGCCTCATCCGTTGATGAATGGTTTTTTTATTGGGCCGCCGCGCTGTCCCCGTGCCGCCAGCGGTGTATTTCCTCTTCAATGATATCGGCGGCAATCTTCGTTCCGTTTTCTTCCCGCAGCCGCATGCCCAGTTCCCTGGCGGCCACGCGGTAGGACTTGGTATCCGTCAGGTCCACAAGCGCCCTGGCCAGCTTTTCCACCGTCAGGTTCTCCCTGCGGATGGGCTTGGGGCCCAGGCCCAGCGCCCGCACCCGCGTGCCCCAAAAAGGCTGGTCGCCGCCAAAGGGGATCACCAGCGTGGGTTTCCCGGCCCGCAGCCCCGCCGCCGTGGTGCCGGCGCCGCCATGGTGCACAACCGCCGCCACCTGCTCAAACAGCCATTCATGGGGGATGTAGTCCGCCACAAACACGCTGCCGGGAGCCGCCTCCACCTCCGCGCCGCCCCAGCCCTTTTGCAGAATGGCCCGGATGCCCGACTGCCGTACCGCCTCCAGCACAATGGACAGCGTCTTGCCCATATCCCCAGACACCATGGAGCCAAAGCCGATATACACCGGCTTCTCCCCCGCCTCAAGAAACGACAAAAGTGCCGGGCTTGGGGTATAGTTTGGCATTTCCTGCTGTGTCCAGAAGCCTGTCATGTGGATGTGCTCGTTCCAGGACAGGGGGCGCGGCATCAAAAGGGGACTGACGGCGTACAGCACCGGAATTTGATGGCCGTTCACCGTATAATCCGGCTTGGGGCGGATCTTGCGCACCCGCATCCCCTGCTCCTTGCGCCAGCCCGTCAGGTACCTGCGCTCAATGGAGTTGATCAGCAGATACCCCACCCTGTAGGTCATCTTGTTCCAGGTCTTGCCCGCCTTCAGCCCCGGGGCGGAAGAGATGGGCGTCACATCATTGTAGTCCATGGGATAATACTGCGTCTGGATGCAGGGCACATTGTTCTTTTCCGCGATGGAATACATACTGGAGCCGAAAAAGGTGGTGATGATGGCCTCGGCGTCCCCACAGGCGGTTTGCATGTTGGCCAACAGCGGCCCCGCCACATCCTTGATGGCGTTTTGCACCTGCTGCAGATACGTGATCCCGTTCACCCGCGGCTTCATGATCTTGGCCATAAACTTGACCACGTCCCCCGCCAGCGGATAAAAATCCAGGCCCGCTTCCCTCACCATTTCCTCAAAGGGGCTGAAGGACGCGATCCTGATAACATGGCCTCGCCGTTTCAGTTCCTGTCCCAGGATCACATAGGGCCTCACATCACCGGTCGAACCGATGCTGATCATGGTCAAACGCATGATGCTTCCTCCCGCTATTAAGGAATGCCTGGCTGTTGTCTTTCAGTATACTTCATGCCGGCCCGGAATGCAACCGTCCCGCCGGGACCGGTTCCGGGAGGGTTTTTTTGTAAAAAATCCCCTCCTGGAACCCCACCCCAAAAACTTCTGTTTTTAGGGGACACGCAAAGTGAAGTTGTCTTGCCGGCGTCCATCCCCCCGCCGGCTTTTCCCCATAAAAACTTACGCCGAAAACCCAAAGTCTTTCCATCCAGCCGCCTGCCTGTACTGGCGGAAACGCAAAATATATGGTATATTTGTATCCCGGAGCGCATCCCGCGCTTGCGGGTCTTGAAAGCGAGGGAACCCATGCAATCCTACAGGCGGCACGACAGGTTTTACCGGGGAGCCCGGGCGCTTTTATCCCCAGTGCTTAAAAAGCTGTTCAACTTCAAAGCGCGGATGGCGCCTGCTATCCAGGGGCCGTATATCGTTGTGGCCAACCATACCACAGACCTGGATGCGCTTCTGGTAAGCATCAGCTTTCCCAGGCATATGTATTTTGTGGCAAGTGAGCACATCTTCAGGTCCCGGCTGCTGGGCGGGCTGCTCAAGTATTTTCTGGACCCGATCCCCAAGCAAAAAGGCGGGGCGGATGTACTAACCGCCATGCATATGATCAGGCGGCTGAAAAAGGGGATCAGCATCGGCCTGTTCCCCGAGGGCAGCAAATCCTTTCACGGCAAGCCTTGCCCCATCGTTGCGGCCACCGGCAGCCTGGTAAAGGCCTCCAAGGCATCCCTGGTCACATACCGGCTGGAGGGCGGCTACTTCACCAGCCCGCGCTGGGCCCACTCCTTCCGCCGGGGAAGTATGAAGGGCTACCCTGTGCGCGTCTATTCCCCCGGGGAGCTGGAAGCCATGACGGCACAGGATGTTAACGAAGCCATCCTGAGGGACATCGGGGAGGACGCCTACCTCCGCCAATCCCTTGAAAAGGTGCGCTTCCGGGGAAAACGGCTGGCTAAGGGGCTGGAAAACGCCCTGTACATGTGCCCGCAATGCCTTCAAATCGGCACGCTCCGGGGCGAGGACAACCGCTTTTCCTGCCCCTGCGGGCTGAAAACGGAACTGGATGAAATGGGATACCTTTCCGGCGGGCCCTTTGAAACCATCGAAGCCTGGGGCCTTTGGCAGAGGGAGGAGCTGGAAAAGCGCATAAAAAGCGCACAGCCCGGCCCCTTGTTCTCCGACAGGGGGCAGGAGGTATGGCGCATCCTCTCCCCCAGGGAGGAAACGCTTGCGGCCGCCGGAACACTTGCGGCGGATTGCGTGGGCCTGCGCCTTGGCAGCTTCCATCTGCCCTGGGAAAAGGCCATGGGGATGGAAGTGTACGGCAAGAACAGCGTCGTTTTTTCCGATACGGACGGGAATCATTACAGGCTGCGCTCTGCCATTGAACGCAGCGGGCTGAAATATCTGGATACGTACCGCATCATCAGCGGAACCTGAAGGAAGGAAGGAAACCAAGTGAACTATTTGGACTATTCCGCCGCCAATACGGAGCTTTGGAACTTCTTTGTGCAGATGGGCATCCTGGCGGGCATCCTCCTTTTGTCCAACGTGCTGCTGCGCAAGAGCGCCATCATCCGCAGAACGCTGATGCCCACGTCTGTGCTGGCCGGCTTTCTGCTGCTGGCCCTGAAAAGCCTTCACATCCTTACGATCCCCGCCTCCTTTCTGGAGATGGTCACCTACCACGGCATCGCCATCGGCTTCATCGCGCTGTCCCTCCGTTCCAGCGGCGAGGGCGATGCCAGCAAAGGCAAGGGGCTCAAAAGCGGCGCGCTGATCATCAGCACTTACCTCACGCAGGCGCTGGCCGGGCTGATCATCTCCATCGTGCTGAGCTACACCTTCATGCCGGGCCTGTTCAAGGCTTCCGGCATCCTGCTTCCCATGGGCTACGGCCAGGGGCCGGGCCAGGCCAACAATGTGGGCGGCACCTATCAGGCCTTGGGGTTCGCGGGCGGCCAGTCCTTCGGGCTGTCCCTGGCGGCGGCGGGCTACCTGTGCGCCTGCGTGGTGGGCGTGATCTATCTTGGGATCCGGGCAAGGAGGGGGCTGGCCGTGGGCCGGGAACCGGAACCCCTGTCCGGCTCCGTCACCGTGGACACCTTCCAGGACAAAGGGGAGGTCCCCCTGTCCGAATCGGTGGACCGGCTGTCCATCCAGGTGGCGCTGGTGATGCTGGCGTACCTTCTGACCTATCTTGTCACGCTGGGATTGACCCGGGCCGTTGCCGCCCTCGCGCCGGGCCTCAGCGCCACGCTGTCGCCGCTTTTGTGGGGTTTCAATTTTATCATAGGCTCCATGCTGGCGCTGCTCATCCGGTTCATCCTGAAAACGCTGAAAAAGTCCAGGGTCATGTCCCGCCAGTACCAAAACAATTACCTCATGAGCCGCATCTCCGGCCTGGCCTTTGATCTGATGATCGTTGCCGGCATCGCCGCCATCGACTTCAATGATCTTGGCGGGCTGTGGGTCCCCTTCCTTTTGATGGCCGCCGCGGGCGGGTTGGCCACCTTCTTCTTCCTCCGGTTCATGTGCCGTAAGATATATCCGGAATATTGGGAGGAAGCCTTTGTGGCCATGTACGGCATGCTCACGGGCACCATCAGTTCCGGCGTGCTGCTCCTCCGGCAGATGGATCCTTCCTTCAGGACGCCCGCGGCCAACAACCTGATCACCGGCTCCAGCTTCGGCATCGTCCTGGGTGCGCCCATGCTGATCTTTATCGGCCTGGCGGCCAAATCGGAAGCCATGCTGTTTTTGACCGTCGGCCTGGTGGTGCTGTATCTGGCGGTCCTGCTGCTGTTCCTGCTTAAAAAACGGAAGAAGGCCTAAGGCGGGCTTCTCCCCGGCGGATGAAACCCGCGCCCATACGCATGCTTTTCTTCTTCGAAAGGCCATTGGCCCCATATTGCTCTGCCAACCAAACGCCCGCTGCGGTACGCAAGGGTATGGTTGGCAGAGCATTTACATTTACCTGGAGTTTTTTTTCGTCGCGC
The DNA here is from genome assembly GCA_023459275.1 of Bacillota bacterium. Classification (GTDB taxonomy): domain Bacteria; phylum Bacillota; class Clostridia; order Christensenellales; family Aristaeellaceae; genus JAEWAH01. Next base: position 22,587 of record JAEWVC010000092.1, read on the forward strand.
CGGAAACGGTGTCATTGCCGCCGCTGCTTGGCGATGCTCCCGCCGCCCCGGCGCCAACGGCTCCGCTGCTGAACAGGGCCTGCTGGTCCGATACGGAGGCAGCCCCGTCCACTGTCAACTGATTGGCTTTCTCAAACAACCGCATGGCGGCATAGGTCCCCGATCCAAAATTGTCCACCACGTCCTTCTTATAAAAGCCCAGTTCGGCCAGGCGCGTCTGCAGCGCCTTCACCTCGTATCCCGTATCGCCTTTGCGCAATTCTACATAAGGATAATTGCCCCTCTCCCTAAGAAGGGCACCGATTTGATACCATTGCTGCAACAATTCCTCCGGCGTTTCATTCTGCACCGCCGCCGCAAAAGCCGCGGAAGGGTCCATGGGCACGGCTGTCTCGCTCAAGGCGGGCCATACGCTGCACGCCACCAAGATAGACATCACTATGCTGGCAATTTTCTTCATATTCCAATATACTCCGTTCATATGCTTGATTCCGGCGGCGGATACGGCTGTTTGGCTGCGCCACATCCGCGCGATTTTTATATAACCGAAGAACCCGCACATGAATCATCCCAGGGGTATAAACGTTCACGCCGAATTATGTCAGTCCCGGCTATTGCAACAAACCGCCCCGGATGTCCGGAGCGGTCCGGCTTGCCCTGAAAACAGGCGAAAAATTCCAGGCAAGCATGTTTGGCGGGCAATTAAAGGAAAATGCGGGAGGTGCGCCTATACGCGGGCGACCATTGAGGGCTCCGGGGGAGAAGTCTTATTGTTCCCCGTCGCCCTGCACTTCCATCACCAGCAGTCTTCTCGGGAGGAAGCCCTTCCCCAGCCTCCCTGAAAGGCTCCGTCACCCCGCCCCCGCCTGTGGCGGAAATGGGCGGGGGAAGGAGGCTGGCGAAACGGGCACTGCGAGCGACAGCGAAGCAGGGCGACGATTGAGCCAGATGGGCGAATAGGGTGGAGGAAACGCCCGAAACAGTGCGACCATTGAGGGCACCAGGGGAGAAGTCTTATTGTTCCCCGTCGCCCTGCACTTCCATCACCAGCAGTCTTCTCGGGAGGAAGCCCTTCCCCAGCCTCCCTGGAAGGCTCCGTAACCCCGCCCCCGCCTGTGGCGGAAATGGACGGGGTGAAGGAGGCTGGCGAAACGAGCACTGCGAGCGACAGCGAAGCAGGGCGACGATTGAGCAAGTTGGGACGGTGTCGCCGCAGCGCCGGAAGGAGGTCTTCCTCCCGAAAGCATATGTTTCCTGGCTACTCCAAGTTCAGTGGGAGAAAGACAAAAAAAACGCGCCGTTTCTTTTCGGTCCCCGGAGCCGCCCGGATGGCCGGGGCGGCTCCGGCCCTATTTCCCGCGGTGATGATCAGCGCTGCCGGCCGCCGCGGCGGCCGCCCTGCTGGGCTGTGCCAAAGTTGTCGCATACGCCGTCATTATTGGCGTCAACGTAATTGGCCCCGGCGGTATTTGCTTTCATGCCACGGCCTCCTGCCTGCCGCCCGCTCTGGCCGCGGCCGAATCCGGTGCCCTGCTGGGCGGTGCCGTAGTTGTCGCATACGCCGTCATTGTTGGCGTCCACAAAGTTTTCACAGGCCGTGTTCAGGCCCTGCCCGGCTCCCGGATGCGCAAGGCCGCAGGTGTCGCACACACCGTCGTTGTTTTCGTCAACAAAATACCTGCCGGCCATACCTTGGGCGGTGGGAGCGCTGAAGCGGCGGCCAAACTGTCCGCCGTAACGGACGGCCGTCTCTGTATCCGGGGTTGTTACCGTGGTCTCGGGAACATCCGTGTTGCTGGATGCCAGGCCATAGACAGGCAGTACCAGGCTGAGGGCAAGAACAAATATCAGCGTACGGGTTTTCATGGTGATGTACCTCTTTTTTTTAGATTCAGCAGTCATCTGCTGTGACTAAAATGTAATCCCGGCCTGTGTCAAAACCATGTCTTTTGCTTGGAGAAAACGGTACGCTTTTCCTCCTCAGGGCGCGCCTCCCGGTTCCGGCAAAGTGCCGGTGTTTGGATATTGCGTGGTGCGCCTGGCATTTCGCCGTGTAATTTGCCCGTCTGCGGGGAAAATACATTCGGAGGGGATGCTTTATGACAAACGCGGGCCACACGGGCAAAAAGAAGATCGCAGGTTTATTGGCGCTGATGCTGGCCGGGCTCCTGCTGGCAACAGGCTGTTACCGGACCATCGCCGGACGGTATGATTACGCCCAGGAACTGCTGGCCGTTGGGGAGTACGAGGCCGCCTTGGCGGAGTTCCAAGCGCTGGGTGAATACTGGGATTCGGGAAAGTTCACTTTGTATGCGTCCGGGCTGACAGCCCTCAAGCAAGGGGATTTTTCTCTGGCGCAGACTGACTTTGAGAACCTTGTCGATTTCAAGAACAGCGAACTGTACGCGCAGTATGCGCAGGCCCGGCGCCTCCAGCAGGAGGCGGACTACGAGGCGGCCCAGAGCGCCTTTCAGATGCTGGGCTCCTTTCAGGACAGCCCGCGCCGCATGGAAACCTGCACGGCCATGATCCCTCAGAAAGCCTATGAGCAGGCCCAGGCGCTGTACGACGCCGGGGAATACGAGGAGGCCCTGAGCGCCTTCCTGGCGCTCAAGAGCTATTATGACAGTCCTCAAAAAGCCGATGCATGCCAGCAGGCCATCCTGGCCAGGGCGTATCAGGACGCCTCCGCCCTGCTGAAACGCAAGTCCTATGGGGAGGCACTGGCGGCGTTCACCGCGCTGGGCACGTACCGGGACAGTTCCCTGCTGGCGGAAAACTGCCGCCAGGCGCTGTACCAGGCGGCGGAGGCCGCCGTGAAGGAAGGCGGCCTTCAAAAGGCACAGGAGGCCATGGCGCTGTACGAATCCCTGGAAACCTACGGCGACGCGGCCCGCAAGGCGCAGGACCTGAAAAAAAAGTATGAGATCAATCTGGGCCTGCGCGGGTATCAGGAGGGGTGGCAATACGTAGCCCTGGGCGCGTTTCCGTTGGAGGACGGCGGCGGAAAAGCGCCCATCCTCTGGCGCGTGCTCTCCGTAGACAGCGGCATGGCGCTGCTGCTGGCGGACAGGGTTCTGGACACGGCGGCCATGGGCACGGGCACGGCTTTTTCCGGCTATGCCGGCAGCGCTCTGCAAACCTACTTGGGCGGCGCGTTTTTCACGGAGGCCTTCTCTCCGGCGGAACAGGCGGCCCTGCAAACATACGGCGACAGGGGCCGGGTATTCCTGCTCACCAAGGAGGAGGCCATGGACCCGGGTTTGGGCTTTGTTTCCGACAGCGCCCGGCAGGCGCTGGGAACGGATTATGCCCTGGGCAAGGGCCTGCACGCCTCCTCCGCGGGCTATGGCTGGTGGTGGCTCGGCTCCCTGGGCACAGGTGAAAATTGCCAGGCCATCATTTATTACAACGGCGCGGTATACGGCCCCGGCCTGCGCTTTGACGACAGCCAGACCGGTGTGCGCCCGGCCGTCCGCCTGAAGCTGGACAGCCTCTTCTTTACCTTGGGCAGCGGCACGCAGGAGGATCCCTTCCGCCAGTAGGTCCCAGGGGCTCTGCCCCTGGACCCCGCTCAAGGGACACAGCCCCTTGAGAATCCCCATATCAAGGGAATCCTCCGAAGGTCCAGGACAACCAATCCTCCGAAGGTCCAGGGCGACCGGAAAGCCCTGGTCGCCCCCGCAGAGGCGAAATCCCCTTGAGACTCCCCATACTGAGAAAAGCCTCCAAAGGCCCAGGGCGATCGGAAAGCCCTGGTCACCCCCACAGGACTGAAACCCTCTTGAGAATCCCCTATTAAAGAGAAGCCTCCGAAGGTCCAGGGCGACCGGAAAGCCCTGGTCGTCTCCGCAGAGGCGAAATCCCCTTGAGACTCCCCATACCGGGAAAAGCCTCCAAAGGCCCAGGGCGTTGTTGTCAGAACTCCGTCTGTGGCAGGTGAAACGAGCCGGATGGGAGGAAAGCCCTGCCCGCCCCCACAGGGGCGAACCCTTTCTCCTTGAATAAAATCATGCTGCCTATGCTCCCGGCTCCTCCTCTCCCTATCAATAGAGTTTTTGAAGGATGGGTGCGGGAAGGGAAATTTTTACAAAAATTTCCCTTCCCGCCATTTCACCGCTCCCTCACGTTTCTTCCCGCCATTTCCCCGCCTCCTCCCGTTCCTTCCCGTCTCCCCTCCGGATGTACAATCAGCCTCGGCCATGGTATAATCAAGTCTCACAGACCAAGTATCCCCCGGGAGGAAACGCCACTTGCAATACATGGGCAGGCTGAAGCGCACGTTCATCGGCGACCGTGCCTTTTACCGGATGGTGTTCACCATTGTAGTGCCGATCATCATCCAAAGCAGCGTATCGAATTTCGTCAACCTGCTGGACAACATCATGGTAGGCTCGCTGGGCACAGCGCCGCTGTCGGGTGTGGCCATCGCGAACCAGCTTTTGTTTGTATTCAATCTTTGCATTTTCGGGGGGCTGGCCGGCCCGGGCATCTTCGGCGCGCAATATTTTGGCGCCGGGGACATGGAAGGCGTGCGTAACACCTTCCGCATCAAGCTGTGGCTGGCGGCCTGCCTGATACTGCTCTCCCTGGCCGTCTTTCTCTGCTTCGGGGACCGGCTGATCGCGGGCTACCTGAACGGCGAGGGCGACGCTGCCTCGGCGGACGCCATGCTGCAAAGCGCCAGGGAATATCTTGGCATCATGCTGGTGGGGCTCCTGCCCTTTGCCCTTACCCAGTGCTATTCCGGCACGCTCCGGGAAGCCGGGAAAACGATGCTGCCCATGAAAGCAGGCATCGCCGCCGTGCTCACCAACCTTGCGGGCAACTGGCTGCTGATCTTCGGAAACCTGGGCTTTCCCGCGCTGGGGCTCAGGGGCGCGGCCATTGCCACGGTGCTGTCCCGGTTTGTGGAGCTGTCCATCATCCTGATCGCCTCCCACCGTGACAGGCGTTATTCCTTTATGCATGGGGCCTACCGCACGCTGAAGGTTCCCGCCGCGCTATTGCGCTCAGTGCTCAGGAAGGGCATGCCCCTTCTGGTCAACGAATTCTTCTGGTCCCTTGGCGTCGCAACGCTGATGCAGATCTACTCCCTCCGGGGTCTCAATGTGCTGGCCGGGCTGAATATCGCCAGCACGTTTACCAACCTGTTCAATGTGGTTTTCCTGTCCATGGGCAACGCGGTGGCGGTGATCATCGGGCAGGCGCTGGGTGCCAACGACATGCACAGGGCCAGGACCGAGGTCTGGAAACTGATGGCCTTCAGCGTCTTTTCCTGCGTGGTGATCGGCGGCGTGCTGGCCGCCCTGGCGCCTCTCTTCCCGCACCTGTACAACACGGACGCAGAGGTCAGGCGGCTGGCCACGCGCTTCATGATCACCAGCGCCTGCGTCATGCCCATCAACGCCATTGCCCATTGCAGCTATTTCACGCTGCGCTCGGGCGGCTCCACCGTCATCACCTTTTTGTTTGACTGCGTGTATTCCTGGGTGGTGCAAATCCCCTTCGCGCTTTTGCTGGTATACGCCACAGGCCTTCCCATCACAACGCTTTTCCCCCTCTGCCAGCTCACCGAGATCGTGAAGAGCACCATCGGCATCCTGCTGGTGAAAAAGGGCGTTTGGATCCGCAACATCGTATCGGCCCCGCCATCGGGCACACAGCCGGCGCCCCAGGAAGGTTGATCAAAAAAAGGGCTGTCGTGCTAGTCGCATAACAGCATAATGATACAAGAAGACGGCATCTGAAGGTTCCCAAAGGGCGACCGGAAAGCCCTTTGGTCATGCCCGCAGGCATGAAATCCTTCTTCTTGAATATGTTTATGCAAAATGCATGCTTCGCACGGCAGCCCTTTTTTGTGTCTTCACTTGGATGCTTTTTCCCCGCTGCTCCTGGGCATGTAATAGACGCCCGCCAGCATGATCAGCGCGAACGCCGCCAGGTAGTATACCACCGCCATCTTGTGGGCCAGGCAGGCGGCCACCACCATGAACACGCAGCTTGCCGCCGCCAGGCCGGGCATCACAAAACGCTTGAAGGTACTCAGTTCCCTTTCCTTGACCATCATCATCACCAGAATGGGGATATATCCGGCATACAGCGTCACAATGGGCAATTCTGATGTGTCAAAACTGAAGGGCCCGAACCAGGTGGCCGTCAGGTTGGCGCCGTAGAAGTACAACAGCCAGAAGCCGCACAGCAAAAGCCCCATGACGGAAGAATTGGTGGGCATATCGGTGGCTGTGTCCACCTGCTTGAACATGTGGGGCCTGGGGCCGCAGCCCCGTGCCGCCAAGGCATACAGGCTGCGGGTGCAGCCCAGCATCAGGCCGTTCAGGGTGCCCAGGCAGGAAATGATAATGAACACAAAAATCAGCGTACCGGCCACCTGCCCGAAAATGTTCTGGAAGGCGACCTTTGCCCCATTCTGCCCGTTTGCCATCAGCTCCGCGGTGGGCACCGCGCCAGCAAGCCCGATATAATAGAAGATATAGACCGCCACCACGATCAGGGAGCCGATGATCAGCGCCCGGGGCAGGTTTCTTTTGGAGTCTTTGATCTCCGAGTTAATGGCGGTGGCCACGATCCAGCCCTCATAGGCGAAGGCCACGGCCACCACCGAGGCAAACAACCCGCCGCCCACGCTCACGGTGGGATCGGCGGCCCTTGAAAAGTTTTCCACCGTCAGGCCGCTGGTCAATCCTGCCACCGTACCCGCCACAGCCATCAGGACCAGGGGGATCAGCTTGATCACCGTGGTGGTCACCTGAAATTTGCCCGCCAGCACCGGGGACAGCGCGTTCAGCGCATAGATGGCGATCAGGTAGAAAGCCGCGATGGTCATGCAGGAACCGCCGGTGATGTCCCAGTTCAAAAGCACGCAGGTGTACCTGGCGGATACCCAGGCCAGCACGGAGGTAAGGGTGGGCTGATAGATGGTGGCCATGAACCAGCCTACAAAATAGCCGTACCCCCTGCCCACGGAAACCTCCGCATAGTCCACCACACCGCTCACCTTTTCATGCCGGGTGGCCATGGTGGCGAAGGCATAAGAGCAAATGATCATGATCAGTCCTACCACGCCCCAGGCCACAATGCCCAATGGCATGTTGCCTCCGGTGGCGTTTAAGACCTTTTCCGCCTTGAAGAACACGCCGCTGCCGATGACGATGCCCACCACCATGGAGATTGCCGTGAATAGCCCGTATTTTTTGTGAAGCCCGCTTTGCATACTCCCGATCCTTCCTTGACCCGGGCAAGCCAAAAAGGGCCTTGCGGCCCGCCCGTTTTTCAATGCCTATACTATATGCCTTTTCCGCACATTTGTAAACTGCACAAGATGCTGTTTTTCATCATAATTCTATAGGAGTTTTTCGGGGATGGGTGCGGAATGGCCCTTTTTTTCAAAAAGAGGCCTTCCCGCTATATCAGCCCGATGCGCGTGCAGGGCACAGCGCCGTTCACCAGGTCCCGCAAATGGTGCCTGGCGTGTCCGATGATCACCGTGGTGCCGTTTTTCACGGGCCCAAGGGCGTATTCCAGCTTGGCCCTGGCGCCGTTGGCCCCCGCGCGGCTGGCGCCCACGCAGCTTTCCTGCAGGGCGCGGACGGATTTTACCACATCCTCAATGGACGCCCCCGTCACTTCCCTGACAAGGGTGGTGGGGTCGGAGGGGTTTTGATAGATCCCTTCAGTGGAAGTAAGCAGCACCAGCAGCTTTGCTTTCACCAGCCCGGCGATGACCGCGGCGGTCTCATCGTTGTCCACGCACTCGTAGACAGGCTCGCCGTTTTGCCGGCGGTGGGCCAGCTCCATCTTGCGGTTTTCCTCGTCGCTCACCGGGTCGTTGTAGTTGATGATGGGAATGGCCCCCTGCTGGGCTGCCCGCACCAGCAGCTTCAAGATGTGCTCCCGCTTTTCCGGGTCGTTGAAGTGGGTATGCTCCACCAGCACCTGCCGCACGCTGTATTCCGGGCGGATAAACTGCCGGTAGTTCTGCATCAATATGGACTGGCCCTGGGCGGCATAGTCCGTCTTGTCCTGCTCCGGGTCGCCGCAAAGCTCCCGGCCTGTGCGCTTCATATAGTCCAGCCGGCCGATCTCCGTGGCGCCGGAGGTCACCCAGATCATCCCTGGTTTCAGTTCTGAACCCAGCCGTGAAAATATATTGTAATCAATATCATTGTCCTCTTTGCGGATCAATGCCATGGAGCCGATTTTGCCAACGAGTTCAAATTCCATTGCAAAGGCCTCCGTTAATCAACCATCCAGTAGCGTGTAAATACAAAATATTGTATCACGGGGAAGTGAGGTTTGTGAAGCATAGGCCGTGAAGTAATATAGGTGGTAGTATCATCTGCTTGTATTGCCCGGGGAACGATGACGCAGGGAGGAGTAGGGGGGATTTCGATGTCCCCCCTTAACAAACTTGCTCAATCGTCGCCACATTTCGCTGCCGCTCATGCGGCTCGTTTCGCAAGCCTCCTTCGCCTCGCTTCATCCGCCACAGGCGGCGCTCGGCTTCGGAGCCCCTTGAGACGACCAGGGCCTTCGGGCCCTGGACCCGGGGAGGAGGCGGAGGAAACTATGAAAGTGGGGCTAGTGCTATGACAACTACAAAAGTTTCTGAATATGGACGATTTATCTTCGCCCCTACGGCGTCGTTTGTTTGTTGGCCTTTTTGCCGGGGATTGTGGAATTCGTTACTTCTGTAGTTGTCAGACTACTAGGGGGAGAAAAAATTTATATTATTATATAGAGGGGATTCCAAAGGGATGCATCCCTTTGGCAGGGGTCCAGG
>JAEWVC010000093.1 GCA_023459275.1 Bacillota bacterium
ACCCCCGCCCACAAAAACCGCGGGGCCCGGCCCCCGCCCCGGGCCCCGGCCTTTTATGATCTGATTTTAAAATACGTTTACCTTTCAAACAGATCCCTGTCAATGTGCAGCATCCGGTTGAACTTTGCGTTGCGCTCGCCCCGCACCGGGGAACCCATCTTCATTTGCCGGGCGCCGATGGCCACGGCCAGATCGCAGTAGAAATCCTCCAGTGATTCGCCGGAGCGGCAGGAGGCCGTGATATTGTACCCGTTGTCAATGGCCAGCATAGCGGTTTTGTAGGCCTCGGTGACGGTGGCAATCTGGTTAAGCTTGAAGAGCAATGTGTTGGCCGCCTTTTTGTCGATGCCAAATTGCAGCCGTTTTGCGCTGGTGGCAAACAGATCGTCACCGCAGATCATAATGCCCGGCAGGGCGGCCGTCAGACGCGCAAAATCGTCGAATTGGTCCTCCTCGAAGGCGTCCTCGATGTAGGTGAGCGGGTATTCGCGGCAGAGCTTCTGATAATAAGCCAGCAGTTCATCCGTTGTGTACCGCACCCTGTCTTTGCCCAGCAGGTAGGTGCCCGTCCCTCCGTCGTACATTTCATTGGCCGCGACATCCAGACCAAGCGATACATATTTTTCAAAGCCCGCGCTTTTCGCCGCGGAGAGGATCATGTCAAAGGCTTCCGCGGTGGAATCCAGCGCGGGCGCCAGCGCGCCGGCGTCCTCCAGGCAGAAGGCCACGCGCGCATGCACCAGCTTCTCCAACTCCCGCCGTATGGCGCAGAGCGCCTCAACAGAATCCGCATAGTCGGGCAGCCCGTCGATGATCAGCAGATAATCTTCAAATTCTAAGCCGGAGGGCGAAAACGCTCCGCCGGAAATGACCGTTGAGGAGATCGCGGGGATCCTGCGCGGCGCGAACCCGCCAAGGTAGCGGTACAGCGGCAGGCCCGTGGCCGCCGCGCCCGCCTTGGCCGCAGCCATGGAAACGGCAAGGACCGAGTTGCCGCCCAGGTTTTCCTTGCGGGCCGTTCCGTCCAGTTCGCACATGGCATCATCAATTTTTTTCTGGTCGGTCACGTCCATCCCGCGAAGCGCGCTGCAAATTTTGCCGGATACGATTTCCGCCGCCTTTTGGCAGCCGAAACCGCCGTGGCGTGTCCCGCCGTCATAAAGCTCGAAGGCCTCATATTGGCCTTTGGATGCGCCGGACGGGGTGGAGGCCGAAACCGTCATACCGTTGGAGGTGGTCAGTACCGCTTCGACCGTGGGCTTGCCCTTTCCGTTGAGAATTTCATAGCCCTTGATGTTTTCAATCGTTACTTTCATGCTTTCCTTTTACACTCCTTCGTGGGCGCTCAAAACAGATCGCCGTTTTCGTCAAATACCATGGGCTCCGGCTCTTCCAGGATATCCACAAGCGGGTTTGCTCGCGCTTCGTTAAGGAGCGCTTCCGAAATCATGATTTCCTCCAGATGCATCGTGTCAAGGATGCGGACGATGCGCAGGTTCTTCTTGTCCGCGCCCAGCGCGGAGCGGACCGCCGCCTTGATGGCCATTTGCTGGTTGGGCATGACCATCGGAATCTTTGGGACCTCGGTGCCGCCGGTGGTCAAGCTGTTGGCGTAGGTGACCGTAAGATCGATCTTTTCGAAAAGGCGGCGAGTGATGATATCCATCACGCCGATGCCGTGGGCGTTCCCGTGCGACTGCTCCGTCAGGTCCAGCACGATCACCTGCCTTGCACGGCCGTCAGAGGGGATGCCGCTGGCCAGCTTGTAGGTTTTGGTCACGTTCGGGTCCACGCCCGCGCCGCTGATCTCCTTCCCGAAGTAATCGACGATGACCACATCCAAGTTTTCAAATAAGATGCGCGGCATCAGCGTGCGCGCCAGGTTCAGGTAATCAGGCTCCTGATCGATGATCTCCTGGGGCGTCAGCGCGACGATACGATAGGGCTTATCCAGTGCGTTTTCGATGGTGGCCAGGCCGAAGAGGACGTTGGCGTTTTGAAGGATCGCCCTGCCGAACATTTCGATGGATTCCCCCATCTCAAGCGCGCCGCGGCCATGCACTGTCTGCGCGCCGTACTGCTTGCCAAGGCCGATGGCCATCATCTTGAACAGGCCGCTTTCGTATTTTCCCCGGAAACCGGTGTGGCACTTGATGCGGTTGACGACGATGATGCCGTCGGCCGCAGCGGCATATTTGTCGATATATACGGGTGTGCCGTCAGACAGCGCGCCAATGCGGGAAGTCTCCATCGTCGCGCGCACCGGCGCGCCCATCGTCTTTTCCGTAATGCCGTAGCGGGCGAGAATATCCGCCTGGCCCTGGGCGGTCGCGCCGCCGTGGCTCCCCATGGCGGGGATGATAAAGGGATCGCCGCCCAGGGACCGGACGAATGCCGCCGTTTCGCGGATCATCACATCCATGCCAAAGATACCCCGGCTTCCGGCAGTGATGCATATGGACATGCCAGGCTTGACGGCGGCGCGGATCTCTTTGCGGTCAAGCGACTGCCGCACCGCCTGGGCCACGTCCGGGACCGTTTCGCTGGGAAGCGTCTGGCGCACGCGCGCCATGCGAGGGATGGTTTCCTGCGACAGGATCTTTTCGATAATGCCATTGCCTTCCATGCGTATTTCCTCCGTGAGAACGGACTTATGATTCCATGATGAGGATGACGCCAAGATCCAGCACGCTGATGCTGGGTGTGGCATGGACGCCGCAGCCAAGCTTCCACAGCGGTGCGGAGGCGCCATGGGTACGCAGCGCGCGGTCCAGGTCGACCCCCTGGGCCTTTGCCTCGTCCATGGTGTATCCGTCTACGATGGCGCCGCCAAGGCAGTCCGGCGCGCCGGGAACGTTCAGCCCGCCGGGGCCGTCTGTCCCATCGGTGTCCACCGCTCCGACGACGATCCGTTTGCTTCCGGCGATCTTTTGCGCGCAGGCGATGCAGTATTCCTGGTTGCGCCCGCCCACAGACTTCTCCTGCCCCACGGCCACTACGATCTCGCCCGAGGTGATCAGCGCGCACGGCGCCTTGAAGGGATCAGCCGAGCGCTCGCAATTCAGCGCAATAGCGGAGGTGACGTAGCCAGCTTCCCGGGCTTCGGCGCACATGTATTCACAGAGCATGTGCGGTTCGTAGCCCAGTTCCCTCGCCTTTTCGAACATAGCGGGGTAGACCATGCCGTATTTGGGCGTCAGGCCGAACACGCGCGCGTTTTCCGATTCGTATTCGTCCGCCTTGACGGTTTCGTCCGCCGGGTCGGCTTTGAGGAAATGGTCCTGAATAACCTTGGGCACGCGTTCCCAGGCATCGTAGCGGCGGAATACCTCCATGGCATCGGCAAAGGTGGTGCCGTCCGCGAGGGTGGCAAGAAAGCGGTTGTTGCGCATAAAGGTCTGGTAATCCATGCGCAGCACCGGGGTGTTTGTTTTGGCGATGTCGGTGGTGACCAGGTGGATCAGGGTAGCCTTTTTGAAGAGCCTTGAAATCTTGCCGCCCTTCATCCGGTCCAGGTGTGTGCGGATACAGTTCAGGTCCTCGGTGATAATTCCCTTTTCCTGCTGCAGGATGCGGGTCAAATCCCGCATCTGATCAATGGTGACGCCTTCGATGGGCCATGTGAGCAGCGAGGAAATGCCGCTGCCTGCCAAGGTGATAACAAGGTCCCGCTCCGTAATGCCTTTGGACCATTCGTAAATTTTTTGGCAGCCCTCGGTGCAGCAATCATCCGGGAGCGGATGGCCGGCCAGCGTCACGCCGATTTTGGAAAGGATCAGCGGATCGCCATGCTTGCCGATGACATGCCCGCCGGTCAGCCGGTCTCCCAGCACCTCCTCCAGGCCCAGTGCCGCGCGCTGCACACCCTTGGCCGCGCCGACCACGATAATGCGGTCGTATTTGTCAAGATCGTATACGGCGGGCCCGCTGCGGGGATCGTCCTTGAGCTCGAAGTCCGGACAGTCGAAGATCAGGGTATGGCCTTCGATCCGGGCGAGCCGCTTGATACCGATATACGGGTCGCACATGTCCATCCCTGCGCCCAGGATCTGTTCCGCATGGCTGCGCCCCATCCGGTTACCGTGACTGACGAGCATTTCGGTGTTCAGGATCCGTCCCATAGCCAACAAAAACCTCCAATCAGTTAGGGATTCAAAAGGAGCGCTTCAGGCAGAGCCCTCCATATTCTTCCGGATCCGCCACAGCGTGCTTCGGTTGATGCCGAGGCGTGAGGCCGTCCGGGTGGAATCCATGTTTTCCTCGCGGTAAACCTTTTCAACGATGCATTCCTTGATCTTTTCCAGCGGCTGGGTCAAGTCGATCCAGCTGGAATCCATATCCAAAACCTCGCGGTGGACAAGGGCCCAGCGGACATCGCCGGCGGTGATGTAGGGGCCGGTGGCCGATGCCACCAGGATGCGGACAGCCCGCTCCAGCTGATCCATGTTGATTTTCCATTCGTAATGCCGAAGCAGGTTCAGCGCCTCCGGCTCAAAGCCCATCACCTGTTTGCCGAACACATCGTTGTACTGGGAAAGGAAGATGCCGGCAAAGACAGCTATCTGGTCGGGGCATTCGTTCAGGGACGGCAGATGGATGGCGGTGCCGCACAGCTTGCAGTATAGGGAATGGCGGAATTCACCGCTTTTGACCATATCCTGGATATCACAGAGCGCGGAGCTTAAAATATGATTGCGGCGGAGCAGCTTTGTGTCATCGATATAGAAGCTGAGAAGCTCCTGCATGGGCAGGGATAGCCGCTGGAGCTTTTTGAAGTAGATGGTGCATCCGGTGTCGTTCAGCGGGGAATTGGGGTTATTGAGCGTGGCATTCCAGTTTTTTTCGTTGAGAAGCTCGCAGTTCACGCGCAGAAAGGGTGCGTCCCTGTAGCTGCTGACGGAGTGGATGAAACGGACGCAGTTTTCGGTGCCGGTGCCGGTTTCGCCGTAGACAAAGACAGGGAAGGCCGCGGAGCTGTTGGTGCTTACCTGGCGGATGAGCTCCCTTGTACGGTCGTCGGCGATGAAGCGCATACCGTTGTCCGCCTTGGCATATTTATCGATTTCGATGTCCAGGAAGGCGGAGGGGATGGACCAGTTGATGCACTGCTGGATGTAGAAGATCACGCAGTCGGGCGTGTCGGCGGGACGGATACCCACCACACGGAAAATCTGACATTTTTTCCGCATGGTAAAGCGCAGTTCGCTGTCTTCCGAAGTGGATTCAATCCGCTGCGCCAGCGCTTCCTCCAGCCCCTCGTATTCCAGGGCAAGGAAGGAAGGGTTCCGGTACAGGCATCTGCCTGCCGTATCGTATATCGCGATGGAAAGATCCGAATGGTCAAGCGCCTCCGACAGGGGCAGGCTGCGGCGGACGGAAGTCTTGAGGCTCTTAAGAAGCGTGCGGCAGCTTTCCATTGCTCCGCTGATCGTTTCCTTGCCGTAGGAGAACTGGATGGTGCGTATGCCAAGCTCGCTGGCAAAGCTGGCAGAATAGGTGTCGGTGACCACCAGCGAAAGATCCCGTTCGGATATGTCCAAAAATAGCGTGCGGGCTTCCTGATCGCCGCGCAGCTCGTACAGAGGAACGGTTTTCCCGAGGGCTTCGCAAAGGCTGCGGATCTGCGCGATGAGCGCCGGGGAGCCGGCAATGCAATACGGCGTGTGGCTCCCGTCCGCAATTTTCAGCGTCGTCAGAAGATCGTAAACGCTGATGTCAAGGCTGACAACGGGCAAATCGACCTGGCCGCGCAGCAGGGAGGCCGCCTCGGTATATGCCAGCAGAATGTCGTAGGAAGAGGCTTTCAGCGCCCCCCGGACGGATGACAGGGCGGTGCTCTTCCCGGCTGTCAATACGGTAATGGAAAAATCAGGAAAAGTATGCGCTTCCCTTTGAAACAGGAAGCGAAGCTCTTCATAGGGAATTACGGCAAGCAGGCGTGCTGACTTTTTCATAACGAAGACACCCCCTCCCACAGAACGCATTCATATGCTGCTTCATCATAGTCCAGCCGGAGCATTGAATGCAATTTTATTATCGTGTTTTGTGTTGCAATTTGCAATATACAAGATTTTAGGAATTGGCTCTTTCAACATCCCTCTTTGCTGGAAAAAGCAAGGAAAGCAGTAAAACCATGATATTCCATCTAGGAATTGTGATAAATTGCCATATAATATGAAGAGGAATCGACAACAGGGATAAGGCCAACCGAACCAGCGCAAGAGGCGCGTAATGCCCTGCATTTGGCAGGTACAAAAAAATTGCCGGTTGTTTCATAATGCAACAAGACAAATTATATCTATGTTGTTTTTGTGTTAGCCACACACTAGAATGAAGGCATAAAATCTCCAATGAACGTACGCATCTGTCATGGAGATACAAAAATGAAGGAGGAATACCATGAAGAAGCTCTTATCTGCCCTGCTTGCCGTTGCAATGGTCGCAACGATGTTTGCCGCCAGCGCCCTGGCCAGCACAACGCTTGCCACGTCTGTACTTGAGGCCGGCCGCCAGCTGACCAAAGAAGAGCTGCAGGCGTTGAAGCCCGCCGGCTTTGGCAACAAGGCCATCACCTACGTCGCTCCCTACAGCGCCGGCGGCGCCGCCGACCTGGTCGGCCGCAAGCTGGCCGCTATCGCGGGTGAGCGTTACGGCGTGGATGTGGTGGTAGAAAACATCGTAGGCGGCTCCGGCACCGTGGGCCTGATGTCCTGCCTTACCGCCCGTCCGGATGGGCATACCGTAACCATCCTGAATGCCGGCATGCTGGGCATGGTCAGCCAGGGCAACCTCCAGCTGGACCTGCACAAGGACGTCAAGGTACTGATGAAGGAAGTCGAAGACGTGCTGGGCATCTTCGTCAAGGCTGACGGCGATGTGAACACCTGGGAAAAGTTTGTTGAGAAAATTAAGGCCAATCCGGCCGGCACCGTGACCATGGGCCTTGCGGGCACTTACTCCGCGAACCATGCCAGCGTGCTTGAAATTTCGGAGAAGCTGACAGGCGACAAGAACGTCTTCAACATCCCGATCTATGGCGGCGCCGCCCGTTCCATCACCGAGATCATCGGCGGCCACTGCGACGCTACCTGCTGCAAGCCGGCCGACTGCATCAACCAGCTCAAGAACGGCGAAGTGGTTTGCATCGCCTATGTGGCGGACAACCGTGTGCCCGCGTTCCCGGATGTGCCCACCGTAAAAGAATATCTGCCGGATGCCACCATGTGGGGCGATCCTTCCTACATGGCCAGCTACCTGGTCACCGCGGGCGCCGTGGACGATGATGCAGCCAATTACCTGACCCAGCTTTTCGCCAGCTGCATCATGGACGAAGCCTTCCAGGCTATGGCTACCGACAGCGGCTTCCTGGCCAGCAACCTGACCATGGGGGATGAGGCCGCGCCTGAAGTGGATAAGTTCTACGAGTCGCTGGTCGCCATGGGCGATATCTTTGTTGGCAGCGCGGAAGGCGTAAAAATGCAGTAATGCCCGTCTGGTTAATGTCCCAAGCCCTACGCCGCGCCCCATCCCGGTGGGGCGCGGCACTAGCGCTCCATCCACTACAGTGCTTGTGTTTTCGCCGGCTCCTTACGCCCCTGGCTTTACCGCTCTGCGCTTGATGCGGCGCCGCAGTTCCTTGCCAGGAACGGGAACAGCCTGCCGGAATCCCGCAACTTCTGTAGCAGCCGGAACACTGGCGGCCTCATCAACGCCGTTCGGATTGTGAAATTACAGGATATGCCGCGTCATTCGCCCGCGCCCCTAAGGAGGGCAGCAGTTTTCCAACGAGAAAGGTGTTGATCTCACTTGACAAAGCAAGAAAAAGAACAAAAATTTTTTGAGATCATTGTTTCCGCTTTCTTTATGGCGTTTTCTATTTATATGCTGGTTGTGGCGTATACCACGGAAAAGGTGACAAACACCTCGGTGGTGCTGATCAAGGCGATGACCATGCCCAAAATTGTGCTGTGGATGATGCTGGGCATCGCCGTTTTGCTGATGCTCCAAGCCGTATCATGGTATCTGCGGAACCGGGGCAAGGGTGTTTGGCCGGAATTCAAAAAGCTGCTGCATTGGAAAGTGGCCGTATCCTTCGCGCTGGTCGTGGTCTACGCCCTTTCCTGGGAATATATCGGATTTTCCATCGCCACGTTTATTTTCTTCGCCATTGAGACCAAGCTGGTCAAGCCGGACCAGTCGATTTTGAAAACAGTCATCATTGCCCTGCTCTTCGCGGCCGCGATGTACCTGCTGTTTGGCGTTGCTTTCAAGATGTTCTTCCCGGAGCCTATTCTTGACCTGATTATTTACGGCTGATGAGGAGGGAGGGCAAAAAATGGAAGTACTTTCCAACGCGTTTTCAACCATAACCAATGTCAATGTCCTGATCTTCTGTTTTGTGGGCACGTTCATGGGCCTGGTCTTCGGCACGCTTCCGGGCCTGACGGCCACCATGGGCATCGCGCTGCTGATCCCGCTGTCCTATGGCATGGACCCGACCATTGCCATCGGTATGATGATTGGCTGCTATGTCGGCGCGTATTCCGGCGGCGCTGTTTCCGCTATCCTCCTGAATATTCCGGGCACGCCCTCCGCCATCGTCACCGCTTGGGACGGCTACCCGATGATGAAGAAGGACCAGGGCGCAAAGGCCATGGGTTGGGCCGCGATGGCTTCCTTCCTGGGCGGCCTGTTCAGCTGGGGGATTTTGGCTTTCTTTTCGCCGTTCCTGGCCAAGCTCTGCACCAACTTTTCCTGCGCGGAATACGCGGCGCTGGCGTTTCTCGGGTTGATGATGATCTCCTCCGTCACCGGGGACAACGTGTTCAAAGGCATTATTTCCGCGCTTCTGGGCATTTTTCTTTCCATGGTCGGCATCGATACCGAATGGGGTACCGCGCGTTTTACCTTCGGGAACTTCAACCTGCTGGGCGGCATCGCGCTGTTGCCGGTGATGGTCGGCCTGTATTCCCTGCCGCAGATCTTGAACCTGAGCACCGAAAAAGATGTCAAGCGGACAGTCAACGTAAAATTCTCCAATTTCTTCCCGACGTTCAAGGAGTTCTGGCGCTATAAATTCACGCTGCTGCGCACCTCCATCATCGGCGTACTGATCGGCATCATCCCCGCCACGGGTGCGAACATCGCGCAGTTCATCTCCTACGACCTTACAAAACGCCTGTCCAAAGACCCCGATTCCTTCGGCCAGGGCAACCTGGAGGGCGTGGTCACCTCG
The DNA here is from genome assembly GCA_023459275.1 of Bacillota bacterium. Taxonomy (GTDB): domain Bacteria; phylum Bacillota; class Clostridia; order Christensenellales; family Aristaeellaceae; genus JAEWAH01. Next base: position 9,236 of record JAEWVC010000093.1, read on the forward strand.
GAGTGCGCCAACAACGCCGTGTGCGGCGGCGCGCTGATCCCGCTGCTCACCCTGGGTATCCCGGGAGACGGCGTTACGGCCATCCTGCTGGGCGGCCTGATGATCCACAATATCACGCCGGGGGTCAGCCTCTATCTTGAACATTACAATATCATTGTGGGACTGTTCGCTTGCATGCTCCTCTGCACGCTGATGATGGTGCTGATTCAAATGGTCGGCATCAAATTCTTCATCCGGATCCTTAGCGTCCCCAACAATTTCCTGGTCGCCGGCATCGCGGTGATGATGGCCATCGGCTCCTTCGCGGCCCGCAACATGCTTTTCGATATGATGCTCGCCATCGCCTGCGGCACGCTCAGTTACCTGATGAACCGCGCGAAATACCCGATCGCGCCCCTGGTCATGGGCCTGGTGCTGGGCGGAACGTTTGAAAAGGAACTGCGAACGGCGCTGTCCATCTCCCACTACGACGCGACGATCTTCCTGCGCAACCCGGTTACCTGTGTGCTGATCGCTGTCGGGGTCGGCTTCGCCACCTGGACGGCTATCAGGAACCATACGAGCAAAAAGAAGAAACAGGCGGCCGCGGCATAAAAGAAATGGAAACGAAAAAACTGTCCGGTGCTTTTGAAAAGGCACCGGACAGTTTTATCTTGCTGTCCTATCGTTTCGAGGATGCCATCAGGACCGCGTAGTCCACCGCATTGCGCAGGCTGTCCTCATTGGCCGTGCCCATGCCGGCCTGGTCGAATGCGGTGCCATGGTCAACCGAGCTCCTGATGATGGGAAGCCCCAGCGTTACGTTGATGCCGGAAACGGACTGCCATTTTCCGGAAACGCCGTCATACTGGAAGCCGGCCATTTTGAGCGGTATATGGCCCTGGTCGTGATACTGCGCGACGACGATATCATACAGGCCGCCCCTGGCCTTGGGGAAAAGCGTGTCGGGGGGCACAGGGCCCTCGGCATCAATCCCTTCCTTCCGGGCATCTGCAATGGCGGGGCCGATTTCCTCTATTTCCTCAAGGCCGAAGAGGCCATGCTCGCCCGCGTGGGGGTTCAGCCCGGCAACGCCTATGCGGGGCGCTGCAATTCCAAGCTCACGGCAGGCCCGGTCCGCCAGGCGGATCACCTCCAGCACACGCGCGCGCTTGCAGCGGTCGCACGCCTCCCGGAGGGATACATGGGTGGACACATGCACGACGCGGAGCGAGCCTTCCGCCAGCATCATGCTGTAATCCTTGGTGCCTGTCAGCTCGGCATAGATTTCCGTGTGCCCGCTGTAAGGATGCCCTGCCAGGTGGAGCGCTTCCTTGTTCAGCGGGCAGGTGACAGTGGCGTCGATTTGGCCGGCCATAGCCAGCTCAATCACCATCCTAACAGCCTGGAATGCGGCTTCGCCGCCCTGAGCCTGCAATTGGCCCAGCCGCAGCGTATCCATATCGACGATGTCCATGTCCAGGATGTCGGCCGTTCCGGGTTCAAACAGGGCCTCCCCGACACTTTTGACGGGCCTGACCAGGATATCGGCGCCTGCGATCCGCGCGGCCTGGGCAAGCACCTTTGCGCTGCCTACCGCCAGCGGACGGCAACGCTTATAAACCTCCCGCCTGCTAAAAACCTTTGCCAGAATTTCCGGCCCGATGCCGCACGGGTCGCCCAGGGTGATGCCTATGACCGGCCTCATGGTTCCCTACCCTCTTTCGTTTTTGGGCTGCGCCTTGGAGAGCATGGCCTTAATATCCATAACCAATTCATCGCTTCCAAAGCTGCCGGATTTTGTAATGATGCTGCCGCGGTATTTACCGGTGATGATTTCGCAGACAACCACGCCGCCGGCGATCTCGCGAAGGGGGCGTATCTGCGTATCCCCCGCTTCGCGAAGGCACGCCTTCAGCGTGTCGCCGCCAAACACCAGGAGCGTGCCAGAAAACCCGGAATCCAAAAGCCGGGCTGCGGCGCGGCCGAGGTTCCCGGCAATCCGATCCCCCGTTTCTAAGGTGGAAAGACCCATTTCGCGCGCCTGCCCGCTCACCTCCTGCACGCCGCTTTCATTGACAGCGGCCGCAAGCAGTGCGCCGCCCCGCGCCAGCGCTTCTATAATGCGCGTATTCAGCGCGCTGAAGTCAGGGGCTTGCGAAAGAAGATCCGGGAAGGGAACGGCGGAAAACCCGCAGGCCTGCGCGCGGCGAAGCTGCTTGAGCGCGACCTCGCTGGTGCTTCCCGAAAGGACCATAAGGGGTGCAGGCATTTGCGGAAGCGGTGTTTCGCATACGGGCAGCGACAAAAGCTCCGGCAGGTATTTTGAGAATCCCGCGCAGCCGGCGGCCAGCGTAAACCCGCCCTCCCGGACCGCCCGTGCAGCCGCGGCCATATCCGCTTCGCATGCGGCCTCATAAAGATGGATCGCGCGGCTGCTTTTGTTTCCATTTCCCCGCGCCGCCGCCAGGACAGGCAGGCTGCACTGCTCGCGGAGGATGTCCTGTACAGAATCATGGACGACCGGGTTGTGCAGGTCATGGCCCAAAATGCTTTTTGACACCGGAACACCGCATACATACAGCAGCCCGTCCCGCACGGTCCGCCCGTTTTCAGGATAAGCGGGCACGAATGCCAGGCTTTCGCCCCAGCCTTCCACTGCCGCGGAAAGCGCCGCACCGACGTTGCCGCGCAGCCCGGAATCTGTTTTGATGTATAGCATGAAGGCGCGGGAAGCTTTCGCGAGCCTTGCCGCTTCTTTTGTACGCTCATACGCTTCCCTGGCGGAAGCATGCCGTGTGTCAAGGTTGACGGCAAGCACTGGCGCCGCCGCTTCCGGAAAGGAGCGTGCTGCGCGGCTGAGGACTTCCACGGGGATGCCCTTTTGCGCAAGCTGCACGCCCGTATCCAGCGCGCCGGTAAGATCGTCCGCAAGAATGACAGCTTTGTACATTCCGTATCCTCCGAGCTTTTTCCGCAACAAATACAATTATAGGGTTCCGCAGGGAAAAAGCAAGGACCACGCAAAGCCGTATGTTTCTTTGTGAAACAGGAGCGGGAGCCGCAGCGCCGGCTTGGCATTCCGCTCCAAGGAGGATACGGGGCTATTCTTCGGTTTCGCTGCCATTCAGGCCGTTGCCTGCCGTCCGATGCCAGAGGTCCGGAAATGGCACAAGCGCAAAAGTCATTTTGTAGATATATATAAACCATGATAACAAAAAAAGCCCGGAGCCTTGACACGCAAAGCTACCGGGCATTCTCTTCGCTGGTGGAGCATAGGAGACTCGAACTCCTGACCCCAACACTGCCAGTGTTGTGCGCTACCAACTGCGCTAATGCCCCGCGAACGAAAATTATGATAACATAAAACGGATGGGTTGTAAAGGGGGAAAATCTCCTTTTTTATAGCTCCGCAACGATTCGGGCGGTCATTTCCGCGCCTTTGACATACGGCCCGCCGGCGGCGATATCGCGGGTGCGCGCGCCAGAGGCAAGCACGCGCTGCACGGCGTCTTCTATCGCCCGGGCCGCTTCGGTCTGGTTAAAGGAGAGGTCCAGCATCATGGCCGCTGAGAGGATGGTGGCGATAGGGTTGGCGATGCCCTGGCCGGCGATGTCCGGGGCGGAACCGTGGATGGGCTCATACATGCCACGTGTCCCCTCCCCCAGGGAGGCGGAGGCCAGCAGGCCGATGGAGCCGGTGAGCTGCGAGGCTTCATCGGAAAGGATGTCGCCGAACAGGTTGCTGGTGACGATCACATCAAACTGGGAAGGGTTCTGGATCAGCTGCATGGCGGCATTGTCCACCAGCATGTCGGAATAGGCAACATCCGGGTACTCCTTCGCCAATTCGTGCATGGTCTCCCGCCACAGGCGCGAGCTTTCCAGCACGTTAGCTTTGTCGATGCTGCATAGCTTGCTATGGCGCTTTTGGGCCGCGGCAAAGGCCACGCGGCCGATGCGCAGGATCTCGCCCCGGCTGTAGATCTCGGTGTCGTAGGCGTTTTCGCCCATGTCCCCCTGGCCGCGCCCCCGGGGCCCGAAGTACATGCCGCCGGTGAGTTCCCGGACAATGAGCAGATCCACGCCCTTTGCCGCGATGTCAGCCCGCAGCGGCGAGGCGGCTGCCAGTTCCTTTTGCAGCTTGGCCGGGCGCAGGTTGGCAAACAGGTTCAGTTCCTTGCGGATGCCCAGCAGCGCCCGCTCGGGCCGAAGGTGGCCGGGGAGCGTATCCCACTTGGGCCCGCCTACCGCGCCCAGGAGCACGCTGTCGCTTTGCAGGCATTTGGAAAGCGCCGTATCCGGCAGCGGGACGCCGAACTTGTCCAGCGCCGCACCGCCTGCCAGAACCGTTTCGAACCGGAAATCATGACCGAATTTTTTCCCCACTGCCTGCAATACTTCAACAGCCCCGGCCACAATCTCCGGGCCGATGCCATCGCCCGGCACCAGAACGATACGGTACGTCATGCGATCCCGCCTTCCGCCATGGCCTTCATCAAGCCGCCGGCCTCGATGATCTTTTGCAGGAACGCCGGGAAGGGCGGGAAGGAATAGCTATCCCCGGTGGTTTTGTTGATGACCTTTCCCGCGCCAAGGTCCACTTCCAGCGCATCGCCCGTGCGGAAATTCCCGTCGCATACGATGATAGGCAGGCCGATGTTGATGGCGTTGCGGTAAAAAATGCGGGCAAAGCTCTTGGCGATCACGCAGGAGATGCCCGCCGTTTTGATGGCCAGGGGCGCATGCTCCCGGGAGGAACCACAGCCAAAGTTGTTCCCCGCCACGATGATATCGCCGGGCTTGCGCTTTTTTAGAAAATCCTTGTCGATGTCCTCCATGCAGTGGGCGGCCAGTTCCTTGGGGTCGGAGGTGTTCAGATACCGGGCCGGGATGATGACATCGGTATCCACGTTGTCACCGTAGCAAAGGGCGTTTCCGGTGAGGGTCATACGACGGCTCCTTTCTTTCTGGCTGGAAGGGAACTGTTTGAAAAAAGTTCCCTTCCAGCACCCATCTTTCAAAAACTTTACAGGAAATAATCAACGGGGGTGGCGATGGCGGCGGGGGCAAGCCCCCGCCCTACCCGTATGGAGAGCTCTTGATTCAGCCTGCAAGGTGATTGTAAGCTCTTAAATAATGTTATGAAGTTTTTAGGGGGTGGGTCCGGGAGGGGCCCTTTTTGAAAAAAGGGCCCCTCCCGGCACTCCTCACAACAATTCCTCCGGCGACGTCAGTTTCCCCGTCACCGCGGAGGCGGCGGCCACGGCGGCGCCGGCGAGGTAGACCTCGCTTTGCGGATCGCCCATGCGGCCCACAAAGTTGCGGTTGGTGGTGGCCACACAACGTTCGCCCTTGGCCAGAATGCCCATGTAGCCGCCCAGGCAGGGGCCGCAGGTGGGGGTGGACACGGCGCAGCCGGCGTTTACGAAAATCTCAAAGAGCCCTTCCTTCATGGCGTCCAGCCAGATCTGCTGGGTGGCGGGGATCACGATCATCCGCACGCCCTTGGCCACCTTCCGGCCCTTTAATATTTCCGCGGCAACCTGCAAATCGGACAGACGGCCATTGGTGCAGGAGCCCACCACCACCTGGTCGATTTTCACGTCCCCGATCTCCTTGAACGTTTTGCCGTTTTCCGGAAGGTGCGGGAAAGCCACCACGTTTTCCAGGGTGTCAAGGTCGATATGGACTGTTCGCGCGTATTCCGCGTCCTCGTCGGCGGCATAGATTTTGGGCTCCTTGGCCCCGTGTTCTTTTAAATAGGAAAGCGTCGCACCATCCACCGGGAAGATGCCGTTCTTCCCACCGGCTTCGGTGGCCATGTTGCAGATGCACAGCCGGTCGTCCATGGTAAGCGCGGCAACGCCCTCCCCCGTAAACTCCAGGGACTGGTACAGCGCCCCGTCCACGCCGATCTCATGGATCAGGTGCAATATGACGTCCTTGCCGGAAACGTACTTGCGGGGCTTGCCGGTCAGCACCACTTTGATGGCGGCGGGCACCCGCAGCCACACTTTGCCGTAGGCCATGGCCGCAGCCATATCAGTGGACCCCATGCCCGTGGAGAAGGCACCCAGCGCGCCGTAGGTGCAGGTATGGCTGTCCGCGCCGATGACCAGATCCCCGGCGGTAACCATGCCCTTTTCAGGCAGCAGCGCGTGCTCCACGCCCACCTCGCCCACGTCGAAAAAGTGGGTGATGGATTTTTCGCCGGCAAATTCCCGCACCTGCTTGGACTGTTCCGCCGCCTTGATGTCCTTGTTGGGGGTGAAGTGGTCCAGCACCAGGGCGATCTTCTCGCGGTTGAACACGCAATCGCAGCCGGCTTTTTCAAACTCGTTGATGGCCATGGGGGCGGTGATGTCGTTGCCCAGCACCAGGTCGGTATCGGCAAGGATCATATCCCCGGGTTTCAGGGTGTCCTTCCCACAGTGGGCGGCCAGTATCTTTTGGGTCATGGTCATGGGCATAGGGCAGCAGCCTCCTTTTTACGCAGTATGTATTCGATGGAATCCGACAGCGCCTGCCAGCTTGCGGCAATGATGTCGGTGGAAACGCCTACGGTGATCCAGGTATCCTCCCCGTCGCTGGATTCGATGAGTACCCGCACCCGGGAGGCGGTGGCCGCCCGGCCTGTAAGCACACGCACCTTGTAATCGATGAGGCGGACCTTTGTAAGCTCCGGGTAGAACACGGAGAGCGCTTTGCGCAGCGCCGTGTCCAGAGCATGGACGGGGCCGTTCCCCATGGCGGCGGTGGTCTCCTGCTGGCCGTCCACCTGGATGGAAAGCATGGCGGAGGCGCTCTTGTCCCCGTCGGGGGAAGGATATTCCCCGCTGATGCGGTACATACCCAGGTTGAAGTGGGGAACGAACTGCTTGAGCGCCTTGGTGACCATCAGTTCAAAGCTAGCGTCCGCCGCCTCGAACTGGAAGCCGTCGTGCTCCAGTTCCTTGAGGGTGGCAAGGATTTGGGCCACTTCGGGGGATTCCTTGCAAAGGTCCGGGGCGATGGCGGAGAGCTTGGCCAGCACGGTGGTTCGGCCGGAGACCTCGCTCATCAGGAAGCGGCGTTCGTTGCCCACGGCTTCCGGCGGGATGTGCTCGAAGGAGCGGCTCACCTTGCTCACCCCGTCGATGTGCATGCCCCCCTTGTGGGCGAAGGCGCTGGAGCCCACATAGGGTTTGTTGGTGGGAACCGACATGTTGCACAGCTCCGACAGAAGGGTGGCCGTGCGGCGCAGATTGGAAAGGTCCCCGCCGCAGGTGTGGCCCATCTTCAATTGCAGGTTGGGAAGGATCACGCTGAGGTCCGCGTTTCCGCACCGTTCGCCGATGCCGGTAAAGGTGCCCTGCACCTGCACGGCCCCAGCGTTCACCGCCAGCAGGGAGGAGGCCACCGCGCAGCCGGAATCGTTGTGGCAGTGGATGCCCACCCGTGTTTTAGGATAGGCGGCGCAGACTGCCTGAACAATCTTCTGGATGCCCTCAGGCAGCATGCCGCCGTTGGTATCGCACAGGCAAAGCACGTCCGCACCGGCTTGGCAGGCCTGGTCAAGCACCTGCATGGCATAACTGGGATTGGCGGCATAGCCGTCGAAGAAGTGCTCCGCGTCAAAGATCACTTCCTTGCCCCGGTCCTTGAAAAATTTCACCGTATCGTGCACCAGGCGCAGGTTTTCCGGGAGGGTGGTGTTCAGCACCTTCAGCACATGCAGATCCCAGGATTTTCCGAAAATCGCCACGGCGGGCGTATCGGCGCTCAACAGGGACAGCACATTCTTGTCGTCCTCCGGGTTTGTATCCTTGCGGCAGGTGGCACCGAAGGCGCACAGGCGCGCGCTTTTCAGGGACATGCTTTTCACCCGCTGGAAAAATTCAATGTCCTTGGGATTGGAGCCGGGGTTGCCGGCCTCAATATAGTCCACCCCGAACTCGTCCAGGGCTTTGACGACCCCCAGCTTATCGCTGACGGAGAAGGAGATACCCTCTCCCTGGGCGCCGTCCCGAAGGGTGCTGTCGAAGATTTCAAGTTTTGCCATAGGTCACCTCGCTGTGGGAATGAGAGTTTCAAAAGAATGAGGCGGGTAAAGGAAGGGTAACTGCAGACGGTCGGGAATGGGGATGGCGGGCGGCTTACATCTGTCGAGGAGAGGTGTCAAAAATCCCCTTGGGGCCCGTTTTGTACCTAAAAACTGTTTGCTGGGCCGACGTACAGGCGGCTATTCCACTTGAGGGTAATAGCAGTCTTCGTGCCATCGCGCCGGGTTGGCATCGATATACGCCCAAATGGCCTGGTACTCCTTTTCATCACGGACGATGCGGTCATGGAAAGATTTTTGCCAGACGGAGCGGCCAATCTTCTTAGTTGCCGCCGACTTTAACTGCTGCATGACACGCGAAATGTCAGGTGAGGATTCAGAAGGAGCATGCTGCAGCAGAAGAAGCAAATGCAGATGGTTGGGCATGACAGCATATTTCTCTACGGTGATGGCGGGATAACGTAGAGGTATTTCGCATATCGCCGCATCAATTGCCAACCCGGCGGCGGAAAGATGCGAAATATCATCCGAGGATGCAGTCAGGGGGAACCGGTCGCTCCACAGTAGACATTCCTTGTCCTTTGTACAGGCGGTGAGGAAGTAAGCGCTGTTTTGTCCGTAATCAAAGGAAGAAAGCCTGTTGGGCTTGCGTTTGGGAAGAGGCAAATTCGGCACCGTCTTTGAAGGATGTCATGGTGTAAAGGGGTGGCGGGCGACTAATAGTCGCCCCTACACTCCCGATACAGGGATTCTCAAGGGATATATCCCTTGAGCAGAAGGTCCAGGGAGACGGAGTCTCCCTGGTAGGACTGCCGGGGGCTTTGCCCCCGGCTACAGCTTGTTCATGCCATTGATATAGGCCAGGATACTGGCCTCCACCACGTCGGTGGAGAGGCCGCGGCCGGTGACCACCTTGTCGCCGCAGCGGATCTTGACAATGGCCTCGCCCTGGGCGTCCTTGCCTTCGGAAATGGTTTGTATAACATAATCCTCCAAGGAATGGGGCTGTGCGGGGATCAATTTGTCCACCGCGTTGAAGGCGGCGTCGATGGGGCCGTCGCCCAGGGCTACCTCTTCCGTGCGTTCCCCGTCCTTCAGGACGCTGATCACCGCGTTGGAGGTGACGTAGTTGCCGCTGTTGACGGTGAAGCGCTCCAGGCGGTAGCCGGTACCGGTCCCGGTTTCCGACAGCCGGTGCACGGCCAATGCTTCCAGGTCATAATCGCTGATGACCTTCTTGCGGTCGCACAAATCCTTGAACCTGGCAAAAAGTTGATCAAATTCTTCCTTTTGAAGGGTGTAGCCCAGGGCGCTCAGGCGCTCTTCCACGGCGTGGCGGCCGCTATGCTTGCCCAGCACCATGCGGTTCTGCATGAGACCGATAGACTCCGGGGTCATGATCTCGTAGGTGAGGCGGTTGGCCATCACGCCATGCTGATGGATGCCGGCCTCGTGGGCAAAGGCATTCTGCCCCACCACCGCCTTGTTCATGGGCGCGTTCACGCCCAGAATGCTGTACACCAGGCGGCTCAAAGGCGAAATGCGGGTGGTGTCCACGGCGCAGGCCATGGGGTACAGGTCGGGCCTTGTGTGCATGGCCATGACGATCTCTTCCAGCGCGGCGTTGCCCGCCCGCTCGCCAATGCCGTTGACGGTGCACTCCACCTGCCCGGCCCCGGCCATCACGGAAGCCAGGGAGTTGGCCACCGCCAGGCCCAAATCGTTATGGCAGTGGATGGAAAGGGTCACCGTATCAATCTTTTCCACGTTTTCCTGCAGATATTTGAGCATGGCGGCCATTTCAGCCGGCGTGGCGTAGCCCACGGTGTCGGGGATGTTGATGACGCATGCCCCGGCCCTGATGGCCGCGTCCACCGCCTTTGCCAGGAAGGCGGGATCGGAGCGCATGGCGTCCTCGGCAGAGAACTCCACCTGGGGGCAGAGGTTCCTGGCGTAAGCCACCATGGAAGTGATGGTATCCAGCACTTCCTGCTCCGACATTTTGAGCTTGTACTGCATGTGGGTGGGGCTGGTGGCCAGAAAGGTGTGGATCAGGGGCGATTTTGCCTCCCGCACCGCGTTCCAGGCGGCATCGATGTCCTTTTTGGTGGCCCTGGAGAGGCTGGCCACGGTGCAGCTTTTGAGCGCTCTTGAGATAGCCTGCACGGCTTCGAAGTCCCCTTGGGAAGCGATGGCGAAGCCCGCCTCGATGACGTCCACCTTCATGCGCTCCAGCGCCTGGGCAATCTCGATCTTTTCCGCCAGGTCCATGCTGCAGCCGGGAGCCTGCTCCCCATCCCTCAAGGTCGTATCAAATATCTTTACCTGCTTCATTGTTTTCCGCTCCTTCCTTCAAAACGGCGCCCTGATCCGCCGACGATACCATAGCCGCGTAACGCTTTAGGTAGCCCGACAGCGGAGCGCGCTTCGGGGCCTCAAAGGAAGCCCGCCGGGAAGCGATCTCTGCTTCGGGCAGACTAAGGCTAAGTCGTTTTTGCGGTATGTCGATTTCGATCAGGTCACCCTCCTGAACGAGGGCGATGAGCCCGCCCGCGGCGGCCTCCGGAGAGATATGGCCGATGGCGGCGCCCCTTGTGGCGCCGGAGAACCGGCCATCGGTGATCAGGGCCACGGATGTGTCCAGACCCATGCCCGCGATGGCGGAGGTAGGCGAAAGCATTTCCCGCATGCCGGGTCCGCCGGCGGGGCCTTCGTAGCGGATCACCACCACGTCGCCTTCCTTGATCTTGCCCGCGTAGATGGCTTTTACCGCCGCTTCCTCGCCGTCAAAAACCCTGGCCGGGCCGGTATGGCGGAGCATCTCCGGGGCAACGGCGCTTTGCTTGACCACCGCGCCATCCTCACACAGATTGCCAAAGAGCACCGCCAGGCCGCCGGTGGGAGAATAGGGGCTTTCCCAGGGCCTGATCACCTGGGCATCCAGCACCTTTACGTTTTGCAGGTTCTCCGCCACGGTTTTGCCGGTGGCGGTGATGCAGTGGCTGTTCAAAAGGCCCATCTGCCTAAGTTCCCCCATCACCGCCAAAATCCCCCCCGCCTGGTACAGGTCCTGTACGTGATGCTTGCCGGCCGGAGCCAGCTTGCACAGGTTCGGGGTTTTCTGGCTGATGTCGTTGATCCTGGAAAGGGGAAAGGGCGCGCCTGCCTCCTTGGCGATGGCTTTCATGTGCAGCGCGGTATTGGTGGAGCAGCCCAGGGCCATGTCCACCACCAGCGCGTTTTCAATGGATTGCTCATTGAGGATATCCCTGGCGCAGATGTTCTTTTCCAAAAGCTCCATGATCTTTTCGCCGGTATCCTTGGCCAGGCGCGTCCTTTGGGCGTACACCGCCGGGATGGTGCCGTTGCCGGGCAGGGCCAGGCCCACGGCCTCGGTGAGGCAGTTCATGGAGTTGGCGGTGAACATACCGGAACAGGAGCCGCAGCCGGGGCAGACCTCGTTTTCGATGCACGCGAGCTCCTCCTCGCCGATGGTCCCTGCCATGAAGGAACCCACCGCCTCAAAGGAGGTGTTCAGGTCCTTGCCATTGATGGAGAGCATGGGCCCGCCGGACACGAAGATGCTGGGGAGGTTCAGCCGCGCCGCGGCCATGAGCATCCCCGGCACCACCTTGTCGCAGTTGGGGATGAACACCAGCGCATCAAAGGCGTGGGCTCTTGCCATGCACTCCACGGTGTCGGCGATTAGCTCCCTGGTGCACAGGGAGTAGCGCATCCCCTCGTGCCCCATGGCGATGCCATCGCACACGGCGATGGTGTTGAACTCAAAGGGCGTGCCCCCGGCCATCAGCACGCCATCCTTGACGGCGCGCGCGATCTCCCGCAGATGGACATGGCCGGGCACTACCTCGGAAAAGGAATTCACGATGCCGATGAAGGGCTTCTTCATCTGCGAATCGGAAATCCCGCAGGCCTTCAAAAGCGCCCGGTGGGGCGTTCGCTCCGGCCCTTTTTTAACGGCGTCCGAACGGCTCACTTGTTCTCCTCCTTGGGCTTCTGCCAGCTCATCTTGGCCCGCAGCTCGGCGCCGGTCTTTTCCAGCAGGCTGGTCTGGGCGGCACGGCGCATGGCGTTGAAAGCGGGGCGGTTTACCTGGTTTTCCAAGATCCAGTTGCGGGCGAAGGTGCCGTTTTGGATCTCGGTGAGCACTTTCTTCATTTCTTTTTTCGTTTCATCCGTGATGATCCTGGGGCCGGTCACATAGTCGCCGTACTCCGCGGTGTCGGAAATGGAGTAGCGCATAAACGAAAGGCCGCCCGCGATGGCCAGGTCGATGATCAGCTTCATTTCGTGCACACACTCAAAGTAGGCATTCTCCGGCTGGTAGCCCGCTTCCACCAGGGTATCGAAGCCCGCCTTCATCAGGGCCGTGACGCCGCCGCAAAGAACCGCCTGCTCACCGAACAGATCGGTTTCGGTTTCCTCCCGAAATGTGGTTTCCAGAATGCCGGCCCGGGCTCCGCCGATGCCGGCCGCATAGGCCAGGGCCACGCCCTTGGCATTGCCGTCCGGGTCCTGCTGCACCGCGATCAGGCAGGGAACGCCCTTGCCCTCCTGATACTGGCTGCGCACGGTATGGCCGGGGCCCTTGGGGGCGATCATGATCACGGCAACTTCCTTAGGCACTACGATCTGCCCGAAGTGGATGTTGAAGCCGTGGGCGAAGGCCAGTGTCTTGCCGGGCTTCAAATAGGGGGCGATGTCGGCTTTGTACAAAGCGGCCTGCTTCTCATCGTTCACCAGGATCATGATCACATCGCTTGCCGCCACGGCGTCCTTTGTCAGCATGACGGTGAGGCCGGCCTTTTCGGCGGGCTCCTTGGATTTGGACCCCTCATAGAGCCCCACCACCACATCAAACCCGCTGTCGCGAAGGTTCAGCGCGTGGGCGTGGCCCTGGCTGCCATAGCCGATGACGGCAATCTTCTTCCCCTTGAGGAAACTCGCGTCGCAATCCTGTTCGTAGTACATCCTGGCCATAAAAATCACTCCTCCTTATTATCTGTCAGCACGTAGTCGCCGCGGCCAATGGCCGTAACGCCCGTGCGGCATAGCTCGATGATCCCCAGGGGTTCCAAAAAGGCGATGAATGCGCTGAGCTTTGACTGCTCTCCGGTAAGTTCCATGGTCATGGTGGTAGGCGTCAGGTCGATCACCTTGGCCCTGAACACCGTCACGGCCTCCAATACCTGGCTTCGGGTACCCGGCGCGGCCCGGACCTTGACCAGAAGCAGCTCCCGGATCACGGTTTTCCCCATGTCCATCAGGTCCACGATTTTTACATCGTGCAGCTTTTCCAGCTGTTTCACGATCTGCTCCCGGATGTACCCGTCCCCGGTGGCCAGAATGGTCACCCGGGAGATATGGGGATCCACCGTTTCCCCCACGGAGAGGCTGTCGATGTTGAACCCCCTGCGGGCAAACAGGCCGGAGATGCGGGTGAGGACGCCGGATTCGTTGTTCACCAGCAGCGAAAGAATGAATTTCGAAGCTTCCATCTGGCCTACCCCCTTATGATCATATCCCGGATGGTGCCGCCCGGCGGGATCATGGGCAATACCTTTTCATCCCTGTGGATGCGCACATCAATGACCACGGGCCCCGGGAGCGAGAACGCCTTGTCCAGCACGGCATCCATCTTTTCGATGCTGTCCAGCCGCAGCCCCTTGGCCCCGAAGGCCTGGGCCAGCAGGCAGAAGTCCGTGGCCCGGTTGAGGGTCGTGCTGGAGTAGCGCTTTCCAAAGAACATGGTCTGCCACTGCCGCACCATACCCAGCACGCTGTTGTTGAGCACCACCACAAGGATGGGCAATTGGTTGGTTACCGCGGTGGCCAGCTCGTTCATGTTCATGTGGAAGCTGCCGTCACTGGTAAAGAGCACGGTTTTCCGCCCGCCTGTGCCGATGCACGCGCCGATGGCTGCGCCAAAGCCGTAGCCCATGGTGCCTAAACCCCCGGAAGTGATGAAGGTGCGGGGCCTGTGGAAGCTGTAATACTGCGCCGTCCACATCTGATGCTGGCCCACATCTGTGGACACGGGGCTGTCCGCCGCCATGCGGCTGTTGACAGCCTTGATCACCATTTCCGGGTTGAGGCGCTTTTCGTTCATGGTAAGGTGATTGTCCGGCGCGCTGTTCAGCTTTTCAACCTCCTGAAGCCAGGCGGGGTCGGATTTTTTCAGGTCGCAGGCCAGAAGGGCCAGGAGGGCCTCCTTCACATCGGCCACCATGGCCACATAGGCGGGGATGTTCTTGCCGATTTCCGCCGGATCGATGTCAATGTGCAGCACCTTGCGGTTTTTGGAGAATTCGATCTTGTTGCCCGTGGCCCGGTCGGAAAAGCGGGAACCCACCGCGATGATCAGGTCGGACTTATCCATCACCTGGCTGGCGGCATACCTGCCGTGCATGCCTGTCATGCCCAGAAACAGGGGATAGTCGTGATCCACCGCGGACAGGCCCATCATGCTGGTGCCGATGGGCGCGCCGATTTTTTCCGCCAGCTTCACAAGCTCCTCCCCCGCCGAGGCCAGCACCACGCCGCCGCCGGCATACAAAAAGGGCCTCTTGGAGGAAGCGATCAGTTCCACGGCCTGTTTGACCGTTTGGCTGTCAGGCTTTTTCGCCTGCGCTTTCCCATTCGGGGCCCCGGGGGTAAACTCACATTCGTCGATCTGCACGTCCTTGGGGATGTCCACCAGCACAGGGCCAGGCCTGCCGGCCGCGGCGATGCGGAAGGCTTCCCGCAGCGTATCCGCCAAACGCTCCACGTCTTTCACCATGTAATTGTGCTTGGTGACGGGCATGGTGATGCCCTTGATGTCCACCTCCTGAAAGCTGTCCCTACCAATCATGTTGCGGGGCACGTTGCCGGTGATGGCCACCATGGGCACGGAATCCAGGTGCGCGGTGGCGATGCCGGTGACCAGATTCGTGGCGCCGGGGCCGGAGGTTGCGATGACCACGCCGGTTTTGCCCGTGGCGCGGGCATACCCGTCCGCGGCATGGGCGGCGCCCTGTTCGTGGCAGGTGATCACGTGGCGCAGCCAGGAAGCGTTTTTGTACAGCTCATCATAGATGTTCAGCACAAAGCCCCCCGGGTACCCGAAAACGGTGTCCACCTGCTGTTCCTTGAATACCTCCATCAGGATCTGCGCGCCGCTTCGCTTCATTGCTGTTCCTCCCATAAAAAATCCCCCTGCTCCGCGTATGTACGGATCAGGGGGGTGTAAGCATATTCCTGTGTGCTTATGCTCTTCCCATTTTCCCGTTCCCCGGCATACGCAAATTCCCGCTGGCGACCAGTACGCTAATTCGTACAAGGACGACAACGAGGAGAAGAAGGCCGAGGACCAGAGACAAATGGCTCATAAAACGTCTCCTGACGGAAAAAGTTTTTATTACGGTATCACACATGGGAAGGGTTGTCAAGCCATTTCCCGCATTTTAATTGTATTTGGGTGAAAACTTGCAAATTTCTTTTGCAAAACTTCCGCCGCGGTATGGATAGCGCGCAAAACGCGGGGCGATATTGCAAATTTTTTCACAATTTGGCGGAGGCCTCGGAAGCGGAGGGCATCACATCGCTCTTCTTCGGGCTGCTCCTGCCCTCCAGATCCGGCGGTCTGCGCTCCAGTGCCGCCAGGGCGATCTCCACATCCTCCAAAACCTCATCCCCGGTACAGGCCCCAACAGTGACCATATCGCAGGGCCGCAATGTGGCGTAGGAGAAGGTGAGCCCCACAAAGGGCGAAACCCGGCCTGCCGCCATGGCTTTGATGGTCATTACAGGCTTTTTCGCCTGCCAGATCACCCTGTGGATATATTCGATCTCCACCTGCATCAAAAAGCCCGCGCAGTTGTAGATCTGGATGTAGGTTTCCACATCGTAACCGTTCAGGTCGGAATAGACGATCAATTCCGGCATGTGGGCGGAAAGCCCGGGGATCATGCCGGCCTCCCTGATCATGGAAAGGTAGTCCGGCAGCCGGTCCATGGTGCGTTTATTTTTGTTTACCAGCTGCTCCGCGCTGACGTGGTGGGGCAGGCAGAAGGATGCCCCCAGGCGTTTGGAAATTTCGATGGTCCGGCGCGCCTCCGCCCGGGCTTCGGCGGTGTCATCCACGTTCAGGATGGGCGTGTCGATGAGGATCAGCGTTTTGCCCGTTCGTTCCTGAGCCAAGCGGATGCCGGACAAAAGGGCTTCGTTTCCCGCAAGGGGGGCCATCAGGGCGTCGACGCCATGGGCAAGATATGCCTCCAGCACTTCCGCCACAGCCTCCCCGGAGGCAAAGCGCCTGCGGATCTGGGCGTCGGCGGCGGCGCTGGTATGGCTGTAGCCCAGAAGCCAGTTGGACCCGATGATCATCCGCGGCAGGGAGATGCCGCCCACCAGGGTTCGGGGAAACAGTTGAGCAGACATGCTTTTTATTTCCTTTCCTCCGTGCGAAAATGCTGCATGTAAAATTCCACTTTGCCGGCGCCATTCCCTTTTCTTTCGCTGAAAAGTACGCGGGAATTGTTACTATGCAAAGTTTTTGAAGGATGGGTGCGGGAAGGTAAATTTAAAAATTCCCCTTCCCGCCAATCTCACCCCCCGTCTCCTCCCCCGTCCCCGCTCCCCAAACGCTTTTCATTTTTCCCGGTTTTTGCTATACTACAGGCGGAGCGGGGCCAAGCCCCGCAAGAGAGAGGAGTCTTAGGCCATGCTGAAAGGCATTTCGCCGCTGCTGTCGCCGGAGCTTTTAAAAACCCTGGCGGAAATGGGGCACGGGGACGAGATCGTATTGGGGGATGGCAACTTCCCCGCCGCCGCCATGGGCAAGCGCTGCATCCGCTGCGACGGCCATGCCGTCCCGGCGCTGCTGGACGCAATTCTGCAGCTTTTTCCCCTAGATACCTTTGTGGACGCGCCGGTGGCCCTGATGCAGACCGTTCCGGGCAAGGCGGAGGGTGAGCCGCCCATTTGGGCGGAGTTCCGCGCCATCCTTGAAAAGCACGCGCCGGGGACGCGCATCGCGCTTGAGGAGCGTTTCGCCTTTTACCAGCGCAGCCAAAAGGCCTTCGCCGTGGTTCAGACGGGGGAAAGCGCGCTGTACGCCAACATCATCCTGAAAAAGGGCGTCATCGGGAAATAGGTATGATACAGACCATCACCAGCATGCAAAACCCGAAGGCAGCCTTCTGGCGTGGGTTGAAAACAAGGCAGGCCCGGCAGGCGGCGGGGCTGTACCTTGCGGAAGGGGCCAAAATGGTGGGTGAGGCGCTTACGTTGGGGCTTGTCCACACGCTGCTCATCAGCCTTGACAGCGTATCCGAGTACGCAGCCCTGGCGGAGGATGCCGGGTGCGAAGCCTATGCCCTGTCACCGCACATATTATCGGCGGTCTGCGACACCAAAACGCCCCAGGGCATTGCGGCGGCGGTAAAACTTCCGGCGCTGCCGGAGCTTGAAGATTTGGGCCCGCTCATCGTGGCGCTGGACGGCGTGCAGGACCCGGGCAATGTGGGCACCATCCTGCGGACGGCGGACGCCGCCGGGTTTTCCGGCGCGCTTTTGTCAGAGGCCTGCGCCGACCTGTATGCCCCCAAAACGCTGCGGGCCACCATGGGCAGCATCTTCCGGATGAAGGCGCTTGTTACGCCGGATCTGCCGGCATCTTTGGCGCGGCTGAAGGAGGGTGGGTACAGCCTGCTTTCCGGAGAGCTCGGGGGCGATCCCTTTTATGAACGCCCTAGGAGAAGCGGTCCCCTTTGCCTTGTGATCGGCAGCGAAGGCAGCGGCGTCTCAAAGGCCGTAAGCGCAATCTGCACCCACCGTCTGGCGCTGCCCATGCGGGGCGGAGCGGAATCGCTGAACGCGGCGGTGGCCGCCGGGATCATGATGTACGACCTTACCAACAGAGATTGATAAACAGCAACACAAAAAGCCGTCCCGGCAACGCGCGGGGCGGCTTTTGGCCTCTGAAAAAACGTACGTTACAGTTTTGCCTCCACAATGCTCACTGAGTGGGGCATTACCGCCAGGGGCCTGGGATCCGCGGCCTCCATCCAGCCGGTAGAGAAGGTCTTTACGCCCTGGTGGCCCACGTCGTTATAGCTGTCGCAGCAGGCACCGGTGAGGGCATGCACCCGGTAAGCCCTAATGGGGGTATGGTCCACCTCGATTTGCAGCTCGATAAGGGCCGTGGGGGACTTGTTCACCACCGCCAGGGCTACCAGGCCCTTTTCCCGGCCGGTGGTGGCGATGACATCGGCTTGATCCGCCCGCGTTTCCCGAAGCTGCTTGTCCGGGAAAACGGTCTTGGGCATGTTTTCGCAGAACGCGTCCACCACCGTATCTTGCAGATGGTTTACATACAGATCAAACACGTGGTAGGTGGAGCGAAGCACGATGCCCTCCGGATATGTGCAGATGCAGCCCCTGGTATTCACCGCCGGAGCGAAGCAGGCCATGCCCACGATATCGCAGTTACGGTTCAGTTCATTCAGGAAACAGGCGGAGAACACGGCGTCCGCCATGGTGTAGGAGCTGTTGATATCGTTTTTGTCCCTGGGCAGCAGGTATTCCTCCCGGGTCAGGCCCGCCCTTGGCGTATGGATGTTGGGATGGTACCACCCCCGCAGGTTCCACTCGTCAAAGGCGATTTTGACCTGCTTTTCCAGGCCAAGGGCAGTCAGAAGCCCCCGGACCTTGCGGATGGAATCGCCAAGGTGCGCGGTGTAGGCCATGGCCTGTTCATAGGTGGCCAGGGCGTTGGTCTGATGGATGGCATCCCAGTATTCGTGGATGGAGATCCAGTCAAGCTGCTGCCCCGCCTTGCGCAGAAGGGCCAAATTCCAGTCGATGTCCGGGATGGCCGCCGCGGAAAGCTGGATGGAAGGGTCCGCACGCCGCATCAGCTTGGCGGCCTCGCACACGAACCGGCCCCACTCCGGCGCCTCCTTGGCCCCCAGCTCCCAGGCGCCGTAATTTTCGTTGCCGATGCTCCAATACTTGACGCCGTAGGGCTTTTCGCCGCCGTTGGCGATGCGCAGCGCGGCAAGCTCTCCTTCCGAAGGAAGGTTGCAGTATTCCACCCAATCGCTCATTTCCTCCGGGCTGCCGGTGCCCGCGTTGGTGCAGATGTAGGGTTCGCAGTTAAGCTTGCGGCACAGGCGGATGAATTCATCTGTGCCAAAATCGTTGCTCTCCTCCACCCGCCAGGCTTTGTCGAACACTTTTTTGCGGTTTTTTCCCACGCCGCTGCGCCAATGATAAGCGGACACAAAGCAGCCGCCGGGCCAGCGCAGGATGGACGGCTTGATTCTTTTCAGCGCCGCAACCACATCCTCCCGGAAGCCGTCGGCGTCGGAAAGAGGGCTGCCCGGATCGTACACACCGCCGTAGATCTGCCGGTGAAAATGCTCCAAAAAATGGCCGTAGAGCATGGGGCTGGCCTTGCCCACCTCCCTTGAGGTGTTGACACGGATCCTCATTTTGCGGCTTCCTCCTCCGGCGCCTGATAGCCGTCCACCGCTTCACGGATGGATTTCAGGCGCCCCTGCCACATATCGTCTCTCCATAGCTGGGAGTCGTAAGGCGTGGAGTAAAAGGTGCGTATCAGGATGTCCTGGCTGTGGTTGCCAAACTTTTTGCCGTATACCGTCAGGCCCCCCACGTGCTCCGCCTCCTCGCCCACCTCCATCCGAAGGCTCCAGCAAGGCTGGTCGTTCCCCACATCGGCGATGGTCGCCCCGCTCCTTTTCACCTCGTCCAGATACGTGCCGGTGCGGTCGATATGGATGCTTTTGAGCATTCCGTACTGATTGGCCTGCCACCATACAGGCGTCAGCACACCGTGGTGCTTGCCGAAGTCCCCGGGGCACGTCCAGTCAAAGAGCCGGACGCCGTTCAGATAAAACGTGATGTCCGAAGGCCAGTCGTCATTATAGCCGGGCGCCTCGGAGGAGATTTCCAGGGAAAGGTCGATCTCCTCCAGGGTCTGGCCGGGCAGCACATAGTTGGGGAATTTGTATTCCACGTACCCCTGCGTGAACCACAAAATCTGCGCGTTCATCCTTTGGGGGTCCATCAAAAATTTCGGTTCATCAAAATAGCCGATGATGCTGTCCTCCGTGGCCAGGCCGCAGGTAGGCTTGACCTTGATATCGCTGTAGTGGCCCACAGGGATGGAAACCTCGTGGATGTTCTGCTTCACGTCGCGGTGGGGAAGCTGCAGGCGGTATTCCAGTTCCATCAAAACGCATTTCTTGTGGCTTGCGCCGTTGGCCGTTACCATGCTGGAGCGGATGATGCCCGCGCTTTCCAGTTTTTGAACATGCCTGGTCATGATGGAGCTGCTGATGCCTATCTTTTCGGCAAGCTGCTTGATATTCAGGTCCTCCGCCGCCAGGAGCCGCAGGATCTCCACCCTCACTTCGCTGGCCAGTGCCTCAAAAAAGGGAACGCTTTCCTTGTTTACCTGGATAATCAAGTTATTCCCCTCCCTTTGCGCAACGCGCCGGCATCGCTCAGCCCTTCAGGCTGCCGGCCGTCATCCCTTCAATAATGTATTTCTGGGCCAGCAGGTACAGGGCCAAAATGGGCAGGATCGCAAAGACCGATCCGCAGATCATCAGATCGTAATTGTTGCCGTAGGGGGTGAACAGGGTGTTCAAGCCCATGGGGATCGTGTACTTATCCATGGAGGAGATTACCAGAAGGGGCCAGAGCAGGCTGTTCCAGGCGCCCATGCCGGTCAATACCGCCATGGAGCCCATGGCGGGTTTCATGATGGGCAGAACAATCCTCAGGAAGATGCCGTACTCGGTGCAGCCGTCCACACGGCCCGCGTCCAGGAGTTCGTGGGGGACGCCGGTCAGGAACTGGCGGAAGAAGAAGATCGCCGACACGTTGGCCAGGAAGGGCAGCATGATGGCCGCGAAGGAATCGTACAGCTTCATGGCGTTGATCTGCACGTACATGGGCAGCATCAATATTTCCAGGGGGATCATCAATACCACCAGCACACACATGAAAAGAACGTTCTTGCCCTTGAACTCATACATGGCAAAGCCGTAGGCTACGAAGGAACTGATGAAAAGCGTAAGCCCCGTCTGGATCACGGCGATCAGGACGCTGTTGCGGAACCATGTGAAATAGCTGTGGGCGATATAGGTACCCTCCCGGGTAATGCCCGTGAACAGGTACTTCCAGGAGAGCAGGCTCAGTTTCCACGGTTCCAGGCGCAGGTTGAGGCCGTTGATGAACAGTTCGCTGCCGCCCTTGAAGGAGCCCAGCAGGATGGCCCACAGGGGGATAAGGATCAAAACGGCCAGCCCCGTGAAAAACAGCAGCAGCAGCGTCCTGGCCACCGGGCTGTAAGAGAGCTTGCTTTTTGCCTTTTTGGCTGAAAGCTGCACCGCCGTCATATTTTTGCCCTCCCTTTCCCGATCACGCCCGTCATACGGAGCTGGACCAAATTGATGATCATCGCGCCCACCAGCAGCACCAGGCCCACGGCGGAGGCGTATCCAAGGCGCAGCCGTTCAAACCCGTAGCGGTACAGGTAGCCGATGATGGTCAGGCCGTAGTTGTGGGGCGAGTTGTTGTTGCCAAACACCATATAGCTCTCGGTGAACATCGCCAGTCCCGCATAGATGCTGATGGTCAGCACATAGATGGTGGTGGGCTTTAAAAGCGGCAGGCTGATGAAGCGGAACTTCTGGTACGCGTTGGCGCCGTCCATATCGGCCGATTCGTACAATTCGTTGGGAATGGCCTTCAGGCCGGCAAGAAAATACAGCATGTTCATGCCGGTCCAGCGCCAGCAGCACAGCAGGATCAGCGCGAACAGGCTGGGAAATTCCAATTTCAGCCAAATGATGGGTTCCAGGCCGAAGGTGGCTCGCAGGGAGTTCATCAGCGCGCCCGGCAGCTCGGAAAACATCATGCGGAAGATGATGCCCGCCACCACCACGGAGGAAAGGACGGGCATAAAATAGATGGATTTGAAAAAATTGCTGAATTTCATGGAACGGCTGCTGATCATGTAGGCGAACAGCATGGGGAAGGGAATCAAAAGCGCGCAGGTGATTACCATATACCGCACGCTGTTTACGACAGCCGTGCCGAAAATTTTGTCTTTGAAGATCCGGTCGTAATTGGACCAGCCCGTCCACTCCACCTGGCCCGGCAGGATGTTTTGAAAGCTCATCCTGACGGTAGAGATGATGGGATACACGAAAAAAATCAGGAAGGTCAGTACAAACGGGATCACAAACACATAGGGCGCGATCTTTTTGGAATACAGGATCGCCTTGATATTCCGCATGCGGTACCACTCCCAGCCGTAAATTGATCCGGTAAAGCCTGCAGCATGAATCCCCGGGAAAAGCACAAGACCGGAGAGGGATGTTCATCTCTCTCCGCAGAATATAGACAAAATTCCTGGAGGCATTGGAGGACCACAGTCCTCCAATTGAAATCGAAAATCAGCGACATACGCGGTGATTTTTGCTGGAATTTCGCAGAAATTCCTGCCTTGCCCGAACACACGCCCGCACAATGGCACCGCCATTGTGCAGTGAAGCGAGGGAAAAATTCGACAAAGCGGCAAAGCCACTTTGTCGGCAGCCTCCGGAGAGGGGCGAACGCCCCTCTCCGGAAGAACGGCTCCGGTGCTTAGAAGATGTCGGCGGCAATGGTCTCCTGAGCCGTCTTGAGTTCCTCGGCGGCATCGTTGCCGTCGATGTACAGGTTGTTCCACAGGGTGGTGCCAAAGTAGTTGTTGATGGTGGGGCTGATGGAGGTGGACACGATAAAGCTGATCTCATTCTTCACTTCCAGCAGCGTGTCGAAGGCGTTGGTGAGGAAGTATTTGTTGTATTTGTTGTCGGGATCATGGGTCAGGGCGGTGTCCTCCCAGACGGCGGTATTCACCGGGTCGAAGCCCAGGAACTGCCACACCATTTTCTCGCCTTCGGGGGAGATCTTGGCGTACACGATGAATTCGGCGGCCAGATCCTTGTCGGCGGCGGTGAGGGAAACCACGGTGCCAGTGCCGCCCAAGCCGATGGACCGGGGCTGCCCGGCTTCAAACACGGGAGCGGGAGCGATGGCGTACTTGCCGGCCATGTCGGGAATCTCATCCACAAAGCGGCTCATATACCACAAAGGCATGATGACCGTGGCGCAAACGCCGGTATTGACCCAGGCCTTGCCCTCGGCGGTGTCCACCTGGCCGCCGGGGCATGTGATGGCGATGCCGTCCTTCAGCCAGCCCTGCTGGGTGGTGACGGCCTTGAGCAGCTCGGGGGTGTCAACGGTGGGGACGGGGTTGTCCGGATCGCTGTTGTCCTGGTAATCAGCCCCCTGCTCGGTGAGCATAAGGGAGGTGATCCAGTTGGTGGTGGTCTCCACGTTGCCCATGTACACGCCGGGGTTGGCAGCCTTCAGCTTGAGGCCGGCCGCAGCCCAGTCGTCCCAGGTCACGATGGATTTGTAGTCGATGCCCGCGGCCTCCAGCAGCTCCACGTTGTAGAAGGCCACGGTGGCGCCTACGTGGGTGGGGATGCCGTACAGCTTGCCGCTCTTGGAGTAGATGCTCAGGCGGGCCTGGACCACGTCAGCCATGTAGTCCGCCATGTAGTTGTTGAGCTCCACCAGCTGCGGCTGGCCCAGCAGCACGTTGGGGAACTGCCCAAGCTCCACGTCGCACAGGTCGGGGGCGCCCACGCCGGACTGCAGCGCGATCTTGAACTTGTTGTGCATGTCCTCGTAGCCGATGACCTGCGCATCCAATTCGATCTGCCGGTCCGGATGCAAGGCGTTCCATTTTTCCGCCATGGCGGTGTAGAATTGGGCGTGCTGGTCAATGAAGGTCCACAGGGTCAGCTTGGTCTTGGCTGCATCCGCGGATGCAAAGCTGGCCACGCCCAGCACCATCACGGCGCAAAGAAATAGGGCAAGGAATTTTCTCATATCGGAAACCTCCTTTTGATATATGATGGAGCGCACAGGCGCTTCATGCCGCATATGATGTTTTGACCGCTTTCCCTTGTGGTACAGGAGTTCACCCAATATTAAATTTGTCCAACCATGCGCATCGCATGTATAACTTAATTGGAGTATAAGATATTCGCCTATATATGTCAATATGTACATAAAAAAATATATTTTTATGTACCATATGTTGATTGACGACTTCATGGCTTCTATAAAAAAACCCATGGTCGTGAACGCAAAAGTTATTCACTTGTATGTGAATTTCGATGATGTGCTTCCAACAGAACAGTTTTTCCGTGCAATAAAAAAATGCCGCCTGGAAAGCGGCATTCATGTGGCCCGGGGCATGCAACGCTCAAGCGGAATGGGCAGCGCCGGATTCCGGCTTCCGGGGGTTTCCGGCAGCATCCCCATCCGGTTCACGGACCAGGCACACCGGCGCGGGCAGGGGAAGTTCACCTATATACGCCAGTGATTTCCTTTCCCGGTCAAGCCGCAGCACCTGCACCGTGTCCCCCTTCTGGCAGGCGCACAGCAGAAAATCCCCCAAAGGCAAAATATCCCTGGGAACGGAGGCGGTGGGGGTCAGCCCGCATAATTGCGGCAGGCCGGTGGCAGTGTCCAGTTCAAAGAGGGCCACGCCGTCAAAGCCGCCGCGGCTGGAAGCGAACAAAAACCGCCCGTCATCGCTGCGCCTCACCGCCGCGGCGGCGGAAGGAGATACGTTTTCGGGAAGATACGTAAAGACCCCTTCCCGCACAAACCCGCCGTCCGTGCGGCGGAAGGCGTACAGCACGCTTTGAAGCTCGCACAGGAGGTAGAGCATTCCGCCGTCCGGGGAAGCCACAAGGTGCCTGGGCCCCGCGCCTGGCAGCGTGCGGAGGAGGGGCTCCCCTTCCTTATACCTTCCGTTTTCTTGCCTCTCAAAGGCGCGCACCTGATCGCTCCCCAAATCGCAGACCCACATCCCGCCTTCACATACCACGCACTGGTGGGCGTGGGCGCAGGTCTGGCGGTTTGCGTCCGGGCCGGAGCCGTAAAGCCTAATAACTTGGGGTTCTGGCCCCAGGGAGCCGTCCGCCGCAAGGGGGTAAATGCTTACGATGCCATCCATGTAATTTGCCACGGCCAGCGTAGCGTGCACTTCGTCGATGGCCAGGTGGCAGGGTGCGCTCCCCCCAGAGGGCAGGCAGCCCGTTTGCTCCCATCCCGCCGCCGTCTTCCGGTAGCTGAATACCCGCCCAGCCGGGACCATCTCCTCCACGGCGTACAGCCGCCGCCCATCCCCGGACAGGGCAAGATAGGAGGGCTCCTTCTGCCGGATCACCGGGCGCGCCTCGGACAGGACGCCGCTTGAAAGGTCGAATTCCGCCCTGTAGATCCCCTCGGACGAACCGCCCGAGGTATAAGTACCCACCAGCAGCGATGCTTTCCCACGCATGTTTTGTGTTCCTTCCCTTTCGTAAAAGTTCAAACAGGATTAGGCGATCCTTTCAGCCGGGAAGACGGACATTCAAAATGCTTGATCCGCTTGGCCGCGCTCCGCGGCGTTTGTCCCGGCCAGGATGCCGCTCGCCCAGGCAAACAGCAGGTTGAAACCGCCGCAGCCGCCGTCCACATCCAGCACTTCCCCGGCAGCATACAGGCCGGGGGCCAGGCGGGAGGCCATGGTGGCGGGATCGAACTCCTTTGTATCGATGCCCCCGGCGGTCACCTGCGCGTTTTCAAACCCGTTGATGCCGGTAACAGCCAGGGGAAAATCCGCTATCAAACCGGCCAGGACGGAAAGTTCCGCTCCGGCAAGACTCCCGCAAAGCCGGCTCAAGGGGCCAATGCCCGCCCGTTTGAAAAGTGCCATCCCCAGCCTTGCGTGAAGCCAGCCCAGAAAAAACTGTTCCAACGGCGCGCTTTCAAAAAGCATGGCACGGCTTTGAAGCCTATCCGCCAGTTCCTCCCGCCCGATATGGATGGCCGGAAGCAGGTTGATATGCAAAACGCTTTTTTCGGCGTCCCTGGCCAGTTGCATGGCGGCCACGCCGCTTATGCCGTACTCGGTGAACAGAATTTCTCCTTGCTCCTTCGCCAGCATCCGGCCGTCCCTGATAAGAGAAACCTCCGCCGCCGCCCGGATGCCGTTAAGACCGCGGATAGGCTCCGTTTCCGTTCTAAGCTGGGTCAGGGCGGGCCGGGGTTTGACCAATCTGTGCCCCTGGGCTGTAAGCAGCGCATAGGTGCTGCCGTCGCTACCCAGCTTGGGGGAGGCTTTTCCGCCCCCCGCCACGATGACGGCATCCGCCTCGTACCGCACATCCCCCGCGAAGGCCGCCCAGCCGCCGGAACATTTCTCCAGCCGGGTGACAGCCGCGCCGCAGACGGTTTGGACATTATGGCGGTCACAGCCCAGGCGCAGCACATCCAGCACGGAGGAGGCAAGGCCGCTGGCGGGATACACCCGGTGCTCCTCCTCTTCCCGCAGGGAAAGGCCCAAACTGTCAAAGAAGCCCGCCACCCGGTTTATATCCGCGTGGGAGAGCACGGCCTTTGCAAAGGCCTCGCCCCCCGGATAGCAAAGGGGGCCGGTGTTCCAAAGGTTGCACCGGCCGTTGCCCGTGGCCAATATCTTTTTGCCCACCCGGTCCATTTTTTCCAGCAGCGTCACCCTGGCGCCCTGCCGTGCCGCGCAGACGGCGGCCGTCAGCCCTGCCGCGCCGCCACCGGCCACCAGCACCCGACCTTCCTTCTCCATCCCGTCCACCTCGCATCCATTATAGCGGCACGCCCCAAAAAACGGAAGGTTTTCTTTCCAGGCGCTTCATGGTACAATAGGGCAGCAAAGGGGGAAGACCATGCTGCGCCTTGCGAACCTGTCCATGCCTCTTGACGCCGGGGAGCGGGAGCTTCGCCTTGCCGCCGCGAAAAAGCTGGGCGTTCAGGCGGAGGAGCTCCTTTCCCTGTCCATCGTCAAAAAAAGTGTGGACGCCAGGGACAAAAACGATGTGCATTTCGTATACGCCGTGGATGTCTCCCTCCCCCGTGAGGACGAGGTATTCCGCGGCCTGCGTTTTGGCACGGCATCCAAGACGGAGGAGGAGGCAAGCCCCCGCCCTCTGCCTGCCGCTTCCTTTTCCCGCCGCCCGGTAGTGGCCGGCGCGGGCCCCGCGGGGCTGTTCGCGGCGCTGACCCTTGCCAGGGCCGGGGCCGCACCCATTCTTATCGAACGTGGCAAGCCCGTGGACAGTCGGGCGGAGGATGTGAACCTGCTGCTTGCGCAGGGCATCCTTGATGAAGAAAGCAACATACTTTTCGGCGAGGGCGGCGCGGGCACATTTTCCGACGGCAAGCTGACCACCGGCATCAAAAATCCCCTGTGCCGGGATGTGCTTCATGCGCTGGTCCGCTGCGGCGCGCCGGAGGAGATCCTCTACCTGCAAAAACCCCACATCGGTACAGACCTTTTGCGGGGTATTGTCATGCGGCTGCGGGAGGAGATCGTCTCCCTGGGCGGGGAGGTGCTGTTTCAAACGAAGCTCACCAAACTGCTCATCGAAAAAGGCGGGCTCCGGGGCGTCACGGTGCTCAGGGACGGGCGTGAATCGCAGCTTGACACCGGCACGCTGATCCTGGCCATCGGCCACAGCGCCAGGTATACCTGCCGCATGGCTTTTTTGGCCGGCCTGCCCATGGCGCAAAAGTCCTTTTCGGTGGGCGCACGCATCGAACACAATCAGGCGATGGTCAATAGGGCTCAGTATGGAAAATTCGCAGGCCATCCGGCGCTTTATGCGGCGGACTACAAATTGAGCGTGCGCACCCCGGACGGCCGGGGCGCGTACACCTTTTGCATGTGCCCCGGCGGCAGGGTGATCCCCGCCGCCAGCCAGCGTGGCGGCGTATGCACAAACGGCATGAGCCTGCATCAAAGGGATGGGGAGAATGCCAATTCCGCGCTGCTGGTGGGCGTATCGCCCCTGGATTTTGGGGACGACCATCCCCTGGCGGGGCACGATTACCAGCGGGCGCTGGAGCAGGCGGCTTTCCGGCTAGGCGGCGGGGATTACCGCGCTCCCGTCCAGCGGGTGGAGGATTTTCTGGAAAGCCGCGCCTCCACGCGGCTGGGCGGTGTGACCCCCAGCTACCGTCCGGGCGTCACCCCCTGCGACCTTGCCGCCTGCCTGCCAAAATATATTGTTGAAAACATGCGCCTTGGCATTTTACAAATGGACAGGCAGCTAAAGGGCTTCGCCCACCCCGATGCCGTGCTCACGGGCGTGGAGACGCGCTCCTCCTCCCCGGTGCGCATCCTGCGCGGCGAGGATTATCAGTCGCAGGTAAAGGGCATCTTTCCCGCCGGAGAGGGCGCGGGCTACGCCGGGGGCATTATGAGCGCGGCGGCGGACGGCATTGCCTGCGCACTGAGAGCCATCGAAGGAAGCCGCTTATCCTACCACGGAAAGGAACAAAATCATGATACAGGCCGTGATCTTTGACATGGACGGCGTGCTCTTCGACACCGAGCGCCTGGGCGTTGGACAGCAGGTGCAAGCCTGCACGGAATTGGGCTATCCCATTGACGTATCGCTGGTGATGCGCACCATGGGTTCCAGCATGGCCGCCGGCAAGGAGATTTTCCTTCGGGAACTGGGAACGGATTTTCCTTACGACCGGATGATCCTCCGCTGGACGGAGCTTATGTTTGGTTTTATTGCGAAAAATGGGATCCCCCGAAAATCAGGCGTCCCGGAGGTTTTGGATACCCTGAAGGCACGTGGAATCAAGGTTGCCGTCGCCACATCCAACAATCAGGAGATCGTGGAAAACTACATGCGCAGCGCCGGCCTTGAGGATGCCTTCGACGAGGTGGTGTGCGGCGACAGGATTCAAAAAAGCAAGCCTGCCCCGGATATCTACCTGGCCGCGGCGGCGGCGCTGAACGTGCCCCCCTCCCGCTGCATGGGGGTGGAGGATTCCCAAAACGGGGTGCGGGCCGTACGGGCCGCGGGTATGGTGTGCGTCATGGTGCCCGACCTGCTCCCCTTCTCCCCGGCGCTTTCCCCCTATGTGGACCATTGCGTGGAAACCTTGCACGGCATCCTGCCGATCCTGTAATAAAAAGGAGTAAGAGCAATGCGCGCGTATGAACGGTTTTTGAAGTATGTTTCCATCGATACCACCAGCAACGAATCAAATCCCGGCTGTCCCTCCTCCCCAAACCAGAAGGTTTTGGGGCAAATGCTGGTGGAGGAGATGCTGGCCATGGGCATCCGCGACAGCCGCATGGATGAGCATGGCTACGTGTACGGCTCCATTCCCGCCAAAGGCGAAGAAAAAAGGCCCGCCATAGGGTTTATCGCCCACATGGATACCTCCGATGCCGTGCCCGGCGGTCCGGTGAAGCCCGCCCTCCTCCAATACGGCGGCGGAGACATCACGCTGCTGAATGGGCTGGTCATCAGCGGTGCGGAGTTTGAGTTTTTGAAGGATCTTAAAGGCAAGAGCCTGATCGTTACCGACGGGAACACGCTCCTGGGGGCCGATGACAAGGCGGGTGTGGCCGAGATCCTTACCATGTGCGAATCCTTGCTGTCCCCGGACGCGCCGGACCACGGCAAGGTCTGCGTCGCCTTTACCCCGGACGAGGAGATCGGAAGGGGCGCGGACCTGTTTGACGTGCCCGGCTTCGGGGCCGCCTACGCCTACACGGTGGACGGAGGCGCGCTTGGGGAGATCGAGTATGAAAACTTCAACGCCGCCTCCGCCAAGGTGATGCTCCACGGTGTGAACATCCATCCGGGCAGCGCCAAAAACAAGATGCGCAACGCCTGCCTGCTGGCCATGGAATTCAACGCCATGCTGCCGCCCCAGGAAATCCCCGCCTGCACGGAGGGGTATGAGGGATTCCAGCACTTGAACAGCATCAGCGGCCAGGAGGAGCTTTGCACGCTGCATTACATCATCCGCGACCACGACATGGAAAAATTCCTGCAAAAGAAGGCGCGGTTTGAGAAGATCGCCGCCTATCTCAACGAAAAATGTGGCCCCGGCACGGTGGAGCTTGCGCTGAAGGACAGCTACTTCAACATGCGGGAGCAGCTGAAGGACCATATGCACATCGTGGAAAGAGCGAAGGAGGCCATGCTCTTCTGCGGGATTGATCCCATCGTCCGGCCCATCAGGGGCGGCACGGACGGCGCGCGGCTTTCCTTCATGGGCCTTCCCTGCCCCAACCTGTCCACCGGCGGATACAACTTCCATGGCCGCCGGGAGCTGATCCCCGTGGAAGCCATGGATGATATGGTGCGCGTGCTGCTGGCCATCGTCAGGGGTGCGTAGCGTGGAAATGGCGGGAAGGGAAGTTTTTATAAAAATTCCCCTTCCCGCACCCATCCTGCAAAAACTTCCTATGAGAAATCGATTTATAACTATTGCAAAATATTGTTTCGTCCAAAGCGGCGAGGGATTTTCGATGCAGGGCAAGGAGACGGATCGAGAAATAGCAGCGCTATTTTGAGCGGAAGACGACATAGCCCTGCGCGAAAAGAACCGCCGCAACGACGAAAAAATGTTTGGAAATAGTATTACGCCCGCACGATATCCACAATCCAGCCGCTTTCGGGCAGCGGCTGATCGCATCCCAGGGCATAGCTTTCGGCGATGCCCTGCACCGCGCCCCAATAAGCCATCAGCAGAGCCTGGGGGTCCCCGGCCTTGATGCTGCCCGCCCGCTGGCCCGCCCGCACCTTTTCAAGCAGCGGGGCGGATGGATTGAAACCGGCCATCAGACTTTTTACACCCTCAGGCACAGCCTCCTGGCGCATGGTCTGGGCCATGAGCACAAACATCTTCCCGGTCAGGGAACTTTCCTTCAGCGCCTCAAAGATGGTCTCCGTCATTCTTTCAAAGAGGGCGATAGGCTCGATCTCCTCCACATTCAATTCAAATACCCTTGCGGGCCCGGAAAGCCCGATTTTGACCAGCTCTTCGTATACCTCCTCCTTGGAGGCAAAATAATTGAAGAACAGACCCGTGCTGATCCCCAAAGCATCCGCGATATCCCGGATCTTCATGGCCTCAAAGCCGCGGGCGATGATCATATCAAGGGCGCACATCATGATTTGCTTTTTGCGCTCCAGGCGCTGCTTTTCCCGCTTGTTCGCATGCTGCATCCTATTTGATTTCCTTTAATATTTTATGGGCGGCCTGCTTGCCGTCACTGACAGCGGTGCAAATTCCCCCGCCGGCGGTGGTCCACTGGCCGCACATGTAAAAGCGTTCAAGGCCGGGGAGCGTCTTTGCGATACGCATCTTCAAAGAGGCCGGAACGGGGGCAAACCCCTCGAAGGAGCCCCGATACACATTGGTCAGCCGTACATAGGTGGCGGGTGTGCTGACGTCCGTGACCCGGATGGCCGCCCGGAAGCCGGGGAGCCTTTCCTCCACCGCCTCCGCGATGGCATCGGCCAGGTTTTGCTTTTCCTTTTTATACTGCGCCATATCGCTTTCCCGCAGGTTCTGCCAGTATGCAAGAGGGGCCCCGATCATGGCCATCACGCTGCTGCCTCCCCTAGGCGCCGCGGACTTGTCAAAATCGAAGGAGCGCAAGGAAAAGGAATGGCCCACCGTATCGGGGGATGTTTTGATGCCTTCCCGGCATTCGTACGTTACCGCAAAGGGAATGTCAAAGTGCTTGTCGAGCCCGAAGGAGACAAGGGCCAGCGGGTGAAACAGCGGCGCATTCTTCAAAAGGCCGTCGATCTGCGGGTGCGGATATTTCCCTTCCAGCATGTTGGCAAGCGTGTCGTAAGCGTCGCAGGCGGCCACCACATAGTCCGATGGATACGGCGTTCCTTTCACCACAACGCCTTTGGCCGCACCGCCCTCCACCACGATTTTTTCCACCCTGGCATTCAAAGTAAGCTTGCCGCCCAGCCCCTTGTATTTTTCTACCATCCGCCGCGTTACCCCTTCCGCCCCTTCCAGCGGATAGCCGGCGTTGCCGCTCATGCGCGTGCCCAGCATCATCAGCAGCCCGATGGCTGAAAATTCCCTGGACATGAGCTGAAAGATGACCTCCTTCACCAGGCCGCTTTTGACCTCCCTCACATACGCTTCCACCGTTGTGCCCATATACTTTTTCCCCAGCCGCAAAAAGCCCATGCTCTTTGCCAGCATATGTACGGCTTCCCCCGGGCTTCCAGGCATGCCCATGGGCAGCTCGCTGCGCATGATTGCCCTGATTTCCTTCATAAAAGCCCCGATCCATTTCTCGTCGCCCTTGCCCGCTTTCAGAAGGAAATCCCGGAAGGCGTCAAACGTCAGCGGGACTTTATACATCACGCCGTCAATCTCCATCCGGATGACGCCGGCGTTGTAGATCTTTGTGGACCCTGTCAGCGCGTCCACCTCCCGGTAGAGCTTGTAGGCCGGGTCCCCCGGCCGCGTGCCCACCATCCAGTGGATACAGCCGTCAAACCTGTATCCGTTCCTTTTCCAGGCTGTGCACATGCCCCCCGCCCAAGGAGCCATCTCGAAAATCTCCGTTTCAATCCCTTTTCCCTGCAGGTAGATGCCGGTGCTCAATCCCGCAAGGCCCGCCCCGATGATATTGACCTTCACAGACATGGTAGCTCCTCCTCATGTTTTATGAACGAAGGTTCATTGAACAATTGTTCATCAATATTATATGCGGCACCCCCCCGTCCGTCAACCGTTCTCGAGAAATATTCCGCTTGCCGTGAACGCAATGCAAGAAGACCCGGCACATACGCTTGCATCCATGGCATGCATCTGGTATGATGTTCAGCGATATGCGGGATCAGCAAAGAATCGGGGCATTCTTCCATGAAGAAGCATTCCACTTTGGCGGGCAATCTGACGATCCTTTCCACGGCGCTGTTATGGAGCACCGCGGGTATTCTGATCAAATATATTCCCTGGAGCAGCTTTTCCATTGCCTCCATCCGGGGGCTCATCAGCGCCCTGGCGCTTTTGGGGCTTAGGCGGCTTGGCCGCAAAGAGGGCGGCTATACGCCGTTGCGCTTCACAAAACACAACATCGCCGCGGGTGTTGCCATGTTTTTGACCTCCACGCTGTTTTTGGCGGCCAACAAACTGACCACGGCGGCCA
Organism: Bacillota bacterium; assembly: GCA_023459275.1. GTDB lineage: Bacteria > Bacillota > Clostridia > Christensenellales > Aristaeellaceae > JAEWAH01. The sequence continues at coordinate 42,391 of JAEWVC010000093.1, forward strand.
ATGCCATTGTACTGCAATATATCGCACCGATTTTGATCCTGCTCTATACGGCCATCGTACAAAAACGCAAACCCTCCGGTGTGGAGATCACGCTGACCGTTGTGGTATTTCTGGGCTGCGTGCTGGCGTTTTCCGACAAGCTGGGGGGCAGCGGCACCCTGGGCGATGTGCTGGCGCTGCTTTCGGGCGTGACCTTTGCCGCGTTGATCATCATCAGCCGAAAAGAGGAGACCCAGGCCCAGGACGGGCAGATCATCGGCTGCTTTATGAGCTTTCTGTGCTGCTTACCCTTTCTTTTTACAGATGACAAGCTGGTGTTCACCCTTCAAAGCGTGGGGGCGATGCTGTTCCTGGGGCTGTTCCAGTACAGCCTGGCCAACTTCCTGTTTGCCAGGGGCGTGAAAATGACAGAGCCCGTAGCCGCCTCCATCATCCTGACGGTGGAACCCATCATGAACCCCGTATGGGTGTTCCTGGCCTACGGGGAAGCGCCCGGCCCCCTGGCCCTGGCCGGCTTTGTGCTGGTGATCGCGGCGGTAACGCTTTATTCGCTGCTCCCCTTTATCAAAAGACCTAAGCCCGGCGATGTGGGCAGCGCCGCCTCCTGAGCGGCGCGCCTTCCGCCCCGGCACAACCCTTCTGGCGCAACCCGCAATTCCCAATGGGTACATGCCGCATTTCCCTTTGGGCAAAACCTTGTCAAACCATCCCGCGTGTGCTACAATGATGTGCGCCAACCTGTTTCCGTAGCTCAGTAGGATAGAGCGACCGCCTCCTAAGCGGTAGGCCGTGGGTTCGAATCCCGCCGGGAACGCCACGAAAAGGGACATTAGTTACGGAAAAATGCTCACCAAATGCGGTGGGCATTTTTCTATACCTGCAAAACGAGGCCGGATAAGGTAGTTTTGTGGGACAATTTGCAGGAATACACGGTTAGGCTCTCAAGGTAATTTTTCTCATAAATTCGGCCTGCACCGAACCGTTTAATGATGCACACCCCTATCCGGCGCTGCCGCACTATTACACGGATACAGGGCAAACCGTGTAATCGTGCACACCCCTAAGAAGAACAAGTAATTCGGGATTCAGTATACCAGTTTTCATTTGTCCGGGTGCCCTGCAGGGCATATAGATTTACACGGCAGGCGAGATTCACTGTACATTTCGTAGGTCTCATCTCAAGAGGGAAATGTTAAAAAAAGTTGGAATGATAGGGCTAAGGCGTACCGCAACATGCAGTTCATGTACGTACTATCGGTTACAATGCCTGTATTGAAATTATTACCTTGTGTGTATATAATTATTGCGAAAGTAAGCATATTCGATTCGAAGATTTTTGAACTTAGGCTACAGGAAGTATTGGAGGGGAAAGAATGAAAATTGCAAAAGGTCTTGCCATGTCAGATGGACTAAATAGGAAAAACCATTTTTTCTCGCTCAAATCTATCTTGAATGCATATGAAGGTTCGTGGCAACAAGGTGTTCCATCAAATTTGAACCATGATAGAACAAAGCTGGTAGGCTGGCATTATGTCACCGGCATATACCTTGAACCAGGGAAAGCATACGTTACTAACGCTATGTATATTCCAGAGAACGAGAGCGAATATTTGACCCTACAAAAAAGGAATAACGAATATTTGTATAAGGAGTATTATCTTAGTAAGAAGGAAAAATTCGACGCTCTAAAATCACAATTAGGTAGCTTACTCACTGAAAACGCAAAGCCGGCCCCGATTAATTGCATAGCATATGAAGACGAGTCAATTGTTCTAAGAGTATTTCCGGAAATTGCGCAGTCATTGCACAAAGGATTAATTGACATAAGATTACTGGAACCAATATTGCCTGGACTATATAAGAAGGGTAGCTATATTTTGTTCGCACACAGATTCTTTAGACGGAACTGCTCATTAGTAAATACTCTGAATGATTCGTTCCTAGAACGTTTCGATGGATTAAGAGATAATTATGATTTGTCCGTTCAAATTGCATTGGATTTAAGTTTAATAGGACTGCCTGGAACTGAGCACAGAGAGTTTGAATACCAATATTGGTGGGGTCCACATTTCAATGAGGATCTATCAAGCATTCCAAATGGGGTTACAAAGCATAATAATGAACACTATGATAATTTGTTCTCTAATATCTGTTTTACAGAATTTGGATGGTATGTTCAAGATAGTATTCAGACTTTTGAATGCGAAGAGGTAAATGACGCTGTCAATATAACAGCGAATGGAGATGAATATTATGGTTGTAGATTTATTCATAGCATGATAAACCCAGAAACCAGCCTACCAGACCATTTGGATGGTGCGATCCGAGCATATACAGAGGAGAAAATGGTTAATAGATTAGACATTAGTATAGACAAATCTCAAAGAGATACATGGTATACTAAGCTGTGGAGAATAGATCGCGATATGCCCGTTGGTCTCTGGAAGGAATTGATCACGCATTACTACCGTGACAATGGATTGGTCGGGGAATATTTCAACGGAAAAGATGATACTCTGCTTAAAATAGTTTTAGAAGATAATGCGGAAGAAAAAGCTACTCCGCTATCCAAGTATATACCAGTAGAAATGAATGCAGGAGATGGAATCAGGGCATACTTTCGCTATATCCCATATATTAGAATAGAAAATTACGACGCAGTTGTTAGAAGCAACGAATTTATGTTGCATGATGATACAAGAATTAAGGTCATGGAAAGCGAAACTATAACAGTTTTGAAGCTGCTAAAAAAGTATGGGGTAAATATACGGATTCCTTATATAGCAAGAATTGGACACGAGGATACAGTTTATAATTTTCCCGACTTCGTATGTCGAGATGTCGCTATTGCTAGAATTGTACAGAAAGTATTTGTCGACCTATGCAATGCATGGAATAATAGCGGCGATGATAGATTAATTTCATATTCAATTATAGTAAACTACGCAAATGAAGCGGTGCATTTTTCGTTTGCAGGACATGTTGCGGATTTTGCTTGTATATATACCCAAATCGGCGTTGATTTGCCAGATAGAGAGAATCTCAACAACTGGATAGAAATGTTGTATAAAGTAAATAACAAATACCCAAAAGCAAAGCTGCAACCAGGGATCTCTAATATAATGAGTCAATCCGGCGACTTAAGGTTTAAGAGAGCTTTCGTTCCCGAAATATACCTTCGTGATATTAAAGTTGATAGCGAAGGATTAACCGCGAGTTTTACAGAAAAAGATGAGATTGTTGAGGAACTTATTAAAAACAAAATAAGCATTGCACCAATATTCCATATAGAGAGATCCAGGTGTTCAAAGTGTCAAAAAGACTATACTTCATGTAATTGTGTAAAGTTTATTGATGATGCATACGAGGAAATTCTTAAGGGTAAGTTTTTAGGTGCGACTTGGACAAACAGGCATGCATAGAGTAGTAGCGTTACTTTAACTAGCGAAAAGACCCACCTTGCATAATGCATCTTGAATTTGCTGCCTTGCCTTTTCATATAACTCCTTGCATTACAAATCAGGCGTTTGCTTCTCTGAAAGAAACAACTTTCATCCCTTACAGCAGAATTTACCATGTTCACAGACTCCTGTGTAATCGTGCAATGATACACCCACCTTCCGAGACACGAAAAACCCGGCACTGTAGCCGGATTTTTGCTTTTTAGGCTTACTTACCCTCATCCTCCGCGGGTGCCGCATCCTTCTTGCCTTTACCCTTACGCGTGAGCCTCTTGGCGGGTTCTCTATCCTTAGGCTGTGTCACGGGCTCCGCTGTGGCTTCCACAGGCTCCGGCATGGCCTCCGCCTCTACCGGCTCTGCGGTGATTACGATCAATCGGCCTTTGCTTTCGTCCCCGATGACCTCGTCCTCGATGACCTCGCCGTTTGCCATTGCCGCCGCGATATCGGCCACCGACTCGCCAGCGGCCTGGGTGTTCTCCAGCGCCTGCGCGAATGCCTCCACCACCGATACGGGAAGGGCCTCGGTTGCCTGCTCGTCCTGTGGTTGCGATTCCGCCTCCGCTGCCTCGTTTGCTGCCGGTGCAACTTCCTGCGATTGCGCCTCTTGGGCCAAGGGCTTCCGCGTCCTCCGCTCCCGCGTCTGCGGGAATTCCTCAGGCAGTACGCCTGGCTCAAACAGAATCTTGAAGGTGATAACTCCGTTCAGAGGGACGTCGAATTTGAAGTCCATGTACTTCAGCTTCTTGAGTTCGTCCGGATCTCGATGTTCTTGTACCGCTTGATCTCCTTGCCCTCCACCAGCAAGCAAACCGGAACCGCAT